>JADFIR010000078.1 GCA_022566535.1 Planctomycetota bacterium | reverse complement strand
GATCGCGGGGCGATACCTGTAAGGAGATAACGATGATCCTCATCCGAGAAGTGTTCCAGGTGAAGTATGGCCAGGGAGACAGTATGGTCGCCCTTTTCAAGGAGGCCTAAGGGAAGTGGCTTAGCGAGATGCCCAGCCGACTCCTGGTCGACCTCAGCGGAAGGTTCTTCACCTTCGTCGTTGAAATCGAAGTCGAAAGCCTTGGCGAGTGGGAGGCTCGCATGGCCCAGCTGTTCGCCGCACCAGAGACCGCGGACTGGTTCGCTCGCATGACTACGTTCGTAGAGTCCGGCCACCGCGAGTTCTACACGATCGCGGGCTAGAAATTACGATGTTTAACGGCCGCCCATCGCAGCAGGAGGTGGCGCACTCTTCGCTTGCGAACTGGCGGTTGATGTAAGATAGCCTCATCATGGAGCCGCGCATCCAGTACGCGAAGACCTACGATGGGGCGAGGCTCAAGGATGACGCTTACCTTGATCGTCCATTGCGAACCCTACAATGGCATTGAGGAGTTCTGCCGAGCGAACGCATGCGATCCTCGCCACGGGAACTTGTTCGGGACGATCGCATTCGGGGCGGCGGGCCGGCCCTCGACCCCGGCCGGCGTCGCAACTCCCCCATCGACTCCAACCGGAGGCAATCATCATTGTAAGCGAACCGATTATCCTGGGGATCGAAACGAGTTGCGATGAGACCGCCGCGGCCGTGGTGCAGTGCGGGACACGGGTTCGCAGTAACGTGATCGCCACCCAGCATGAATTGCATCGGCGATATACGGGCATCGTGCCGGAGATCGCCAGCCGGGCGCACCTCCAGCGCATCATCCCGGTCATTCGAGAGGCGCTGAGCATGGCCGGCCTCGGTTATGACGACCTTGATGCGGTGGCGGTGGGACATCGCCCGGGGCTAATCGGTTCGCTGCTGGTGGCCACGTCCGCGGCCAAGGCCCTGGCCTGGTCGCTGAGCGTTCCGCTGGTGGGGATCGACCACATTGTCGCTCACCTCCACGCGGGGCTGCTCGACGCCGAGCCGGTAGAGTTTCCCGCCATCGGGCTGGTCGTCTCCGGCGGACATACCAGCCTGTTCCTCGTGCACCGCCCACTCGAGGTCGACCTGCTGGGCAAGACGATCGACGACGCGGCGGGCGAGGCGTTCGACAAGGCCGCGGTCATCCTGGGGCTGGGCTATCCCGGCGGGCCCGCTCTCGATGGGCTGGCGCAAACCGGAAGCGACTGCGCTTGCGACCTTCCCGTCGCCATGCTCGGCCGTGACAGCCTGGATTTTTCATTCAGTGGTCTGAAGACCGCACTGCTCTATGCCGTGTGCGGCCAGCCGCAGCGCCGTGGCCGCGGTCACGCCTTCCCGCGCGACGCCTCACAACTCACGCAGCAGCAGAAAGCCGACTTTGCGGCGTCGTTTCAACGTGCAGCGGTAACCGCGATCATGCGCAAGCTCATGCGCGCGCTGGAGCGTTTCGATGTCCGCACACTGCTCGTCGGCGGCGGTGTCAGCGCTAACAGCCGCCTCCGCGCCGAACTGCATGAGCTGGCGCAGCGACGCGGGCTCGACCTTCGATTGCCAAAGAGGGAGTATTGCCTGGACAATGCGGCGATGATTGCAGGACTCGCCGCCGCTAAGTTTGCCGCTGGCGATTTCGATGACTGGTCGCTGTCCGCATCGACGCAAAGCGAGATCGTCGACGGGCGTGTAATCGTATGAACCTCACCATGACCACGGTGGCAGGCCGTCACCCGGCGTCCATTTCCAGCTCCGAATTGCACAAACAGTGTCGAATCACCTTCGGCCGTGCCACCGGCCCCGGCGGTCAGCGCCGCAACAAGGTCGAAACAGCGGTGCGTATCACGCATCTGCCGACCGGGATCATCGCCGCCGCCGGTGAGCGGCGCAGCCAGCTACAGAATCGACACACGGCCCAGCGCCGTCTGCGACTCAAGCTCGCCCGGCAAGTCCGCAGCGCGGTCGATCCACGAAGCTACCGGCCGAGCGAACTGTGGCAACGTCGTCGCCAGGGATCGAAGATGCCGGTCAACCCGAAGAACCGCGACTATCCGGCACTGCTGGCCGAGGCGCTGGACGTCATTGTCGCCAAGGGATTCGATGTCGGCGGGGCGGCTGGCATTCTGGGGATCACCATGTCTCAACTCGCTCGACTGATTCGCCACGACCGCCACGCCTTCGCGATGGTCAATGACGGCCGTACCGCCCGCGGACTGCCCGCGCTAAAGTAAGGCTTGACTCTTGCGGCTCGCCGATAGCCGTGGGCAGACCTGCCCGCGGTTCCGCGACCCATCGGCTCGCGGGTCTAGGCAGCTCGCTACGATCATGGCATGACTCTCGACACCGATCAACTACGCGACGTCATTCAAGATGAACTCGCCGATCTTGTTGCGATTCGTCACGACCTGCACGCGCACCCGGAGCTGGCCTACGCCGAGCAGCGCACGAGTAAGGTCGCCCAGCGGGAGCTGGACAGCGCGGGCATCGAGTTCAAAGCAGGCCTCGCGGGAGGCACCGGCGTGCTCGCTCATCTGCCCGGCAGGAGCGACCGTGCCATCGGGCTGCGTGCCGACATGGATGCCTTGCCCATTGAGGAGGCAAACGATGTGCAATACCGGTCGCAGCACGACGGGGTGATGCACGCCTGCGGGCACGATGGCCACACGACCATCCTCATCGGCGCCGCCCGCGTGCTTGGACGGTTCGCCCGGGAAGCGCCTCTTCCGCGCCCGGTCACCTTCGTGTTTCAACCGGCCGAGGAAGGCGGTGCCGGGGCCAAAAGAATGATGCAGGACGGATGTCTTGACGGATCGGTGCTGGGCTCGCCGGTCCAACACATGTTCGGCCTGCACGGTTGGCCGAGGGTGCCGCTGGGCGCGGTGGGAACTCGCCAGGGAGCGATGATGGCCGCTGCGGACACCTTCGACATCACCGTCAACGGCGTCGGATGCCACGCGGCCTGGCCTCACATCGGACGCGATCCGGTCGTGGCCGCCGCCGCGATCGTCACCGCTATACAAACAATTACCTCGCGCAATGTCGGCCCCTTGGAATCAATCGTGGTTTCGGTGACCCAATTCCATGCCGGCAACACCTACAACATCATCACCGGCCGGGCACAACTGGCCGGGACAGTGCGCACGCTTGCGCCCGAAGTTCAACAACTAGCCGAGCAGCGGCTGCGGGAGATCGCCGACGGCGTCGCGGCCGCCCACGGGTGTCAGGCCGAGGTTGAGTATCAACTGGGGTATCCCCCCACCGTCAACCATCCCGAAGCGGTCGAGATCTTGAACGCCGTCGCCAAGCACGCCTTCGGCCCGCAGCGCGTGCTCCAGGTCGAGCAGCCGGTCATGGGCGGCGAGGACTTTGCCTATTACGGCCAGGTTGTACCCGCGTGCTTCTTCGTCCTGGGGCTGGTACCGGATGGGCTCGATGGAACCACGATGCCCCAACTGCACCAGCCGACGTTCAACTTCAACGACGACGCCATCGCCACGGGCGTGGAGATCTTCTGCCGCCTCGCCTTGCGCGACGAATGAGCATTTCATTGAATAGCCTCGCCCGGAAGGGCGGGGGCACACGGCAGTTCTCGACAGCCCGCGGCTGTCAACCCGCGGCTATTGCCCCATGCCTCGATGCCTATCTTATTAACGTGCTCTTGCCGCGCTCACCCTGCTTCTTGTAGTGAGCCATCGCGCTTTCGCGATCGGGGAAGTCTTGGTTCGTGAACATCAGTTTGGAATTGCCGATCTGGATCATGTCGCCGTCTTCCAGCACGGTTTCGCTCGCGATCTGTCGGCCGTTGACGAACACGCCGTTGGCGCTTTTCATGTCCAGCGCGCGATACCGTCCGTCGTTTTGCTCAAGGCGGATCTGAAGATGTTTGCGCGAGACGAGTTCATCCACGATCTGGATCGGGACCGCTTCATCGCGCCCCGCCACCATAGTGCGCTTCCCCAGCGGGTAGTAATCCCCCTCATTCGACCCGGCCACAATGATGATCGATGGCATGACGAGTTCCTCCAGTACCGGCCCATCTATTCTGACGCGAGAATCGCCCAAACGCAATCTTGCTCTCTGCGCTGTTCTGCTGGTACTCTGTACAGCGGCTTACGGGGAGAACGCCGATGCCGGATGTGCCACAGCACGACATTTCGACATTCCGAACTGACCGCCCCGGCCCATCAGCGGGTCTGCCCGACCAGATCGGCCACTATCGCATCATTCGCAGGATCGGCCAGGGGGCCATGGGCAGCGTCTTTGAAGCCGAGCAGGAAAAGCCCAAGCGGACCGTCGCCTTGAAGGTGATCAACGCCGGCGTCGCCTCCGCCCAGATGCTGCGCCGATTCGAGCTGGAAGCCCAGGTGCTGGGGCGGCTACAGCATCCAGGAATCGCCCAGATCTACGAGGCCGACACCTTCGACGCCGGCCAGGGCGCCCAGCCGTTCTTCGCGATGGAACTCATCCATGGTCGGTCGCTCACCGAATACGCCACGGCAACCAACCTCGGCACGCGACAGCGGCTCGAACTGATGACCAAGATTTGCGACGCCGTCCACCACGCCCATCAGCGAGGCGTCATTCATCGCGACCTCAAGCCGGGCAACATTCTTGTTGATGAATCCGGCCAGCCGAAGATCCTCGACTTCGGTGTGGCTCGCGCGACCGACTCGGATATCCAGACCACCTCGCTGCGCACCGACATCGGCCAGCTCATCGGCACGATTCCCTACATGAGCCCCGAACAGGCGGCCGGCGATCCGAACGAGCTCGACACCCGATCCGATGTCTATGCGCTGGGCGTCGTCTGCTATGAGCTTCTGGCCGACCGCCTCCCCTATGACCTAACCGACAAGATGATCCCCGAAGCCGTGCGGGTGATCCGCGATGAAGATCCAACCCCGCTCAGCTCGGTGAACAAAGTCTTCCGCGGCGATGTGGAGACGATCATCGCCAAGGCCCTGGAGAAGGAGAAGGCCCGGCGATACCAGTCCGCAGCCCAGTTCGCTTCGGATATCCAGCACTATCTGGACGATGAGCCGATCGTCGCCCGACCGGCCAGCACCTGGTATCAGCTCCGCAAGTTCACCCGGCGCAACAAGCCGCTGGTGGTCGGCGTGGCCGCGACGTTCCTAGCCCTGACCGGCGGGCTGATCGGCACCATCACCTTCGCACTGGGCGAGGCCGAGCAGCGGGCCATCGCCGAACAACGGGAGAAGGATGCCAACGCCGCCAAGTCTCTCGCCCAGCAGCGCGAGCAGGAGGCAGACGAGGCGAGAGAAAGGGAGGCCCAAGCAAAGGAGCAGGCCCAGGCCCGGGCCGATGAGCTTGAGATCGTGACGGCGTTCCAGCAGTCCATGCTCAGTGAGATCGATGCCGAGCAGATGGGCCGCAACATCCTCGAAGACCTGCGGGCGGAAATTGAGGCCGCCCTCGGCGAGCAGGGCCCTGATCAATCCGCAAAGCAGGCCGTGCTCGCATCCTTCGATCAGGCCGTGGCCCGGGCCAACACCACCAACCTCGCCCTGGAGGTGATCGACCGCAACATCCTCGCCCGCGCGGCGGCGACAATCAAGAAGGAGTTCGCCGAGCAGCCGTCTGTTCGCGCCTCGCTGCAGCAGACGGTTGCCGACACATACCGGGAGATCGGGCTGAACGAACCCGCGACGCCCCTCCAGGAAGCGGCTCTCCAAACCCGCCGCGAGGTCCTCGGCGACGACCACCCGAACACGCTGAGCTCGATCAACAACATGGGCGTTCTGCTGCGGTCCCAGGGCAAGCTCGCCGAGGCCGAGCCCTACTTCCGCGAGGCGCTGGAGGGCCGACGTCGGGTCCTCGGCGACGACCACCCGAACACGCTGACCTCGATCAGCAACATGGGCTTTCTGCTGTAGTCCCAGGGCAAGCTCACCGAGGCCGAGCCCTACTACCGCGAGGCGCTGGAGGGCCAACGTCGGGTCCTCGGCGACGACCACCCGCGCACGCTGAACTCGATCAACAACATGGGCCTTCTGCTGAAGTCCCAGGGCAAGTTCGCCGAGGCCGAGCCCTACGTACGCGAGGCGCTGGAGGGCAACCGT
>JADFIR010000048.1 GCA_022566535.1 Planctomycetota bacterium | reverse complement strand
AGGATCGGGTTCCAGACGATTGTTCCACCACCCATCGACATCTTCTCGTGTGTATCGAGGCGTGCCACTTCTGGTAAGGTATTCAGCCCGGCCATGAAGATAGCCGCGCAGCACGCTGTCAAACGGCAACACCCCCGCCAGCGCTCCCCACTCCGTGGTCATGTTGGCGATCGACAGGCGTTGGTCCATCGTGAGGCAAGCGATACCATCGCCGTAGAACTCAACGGTCATGTTGAGGACCTCATCGTGGTTGAACAGGCCGCACAGCGCGATGATCACGTCTTTGCCGATGACGCCGGAGCGTAGCTCGCCGGTGAGCGTCACCTTGGCCACCGGCGGGACCTGCCACCACGTCTGCCCGGTGGCCCAGATACATGCGGCGTCCGTGCGCACGACGGGCGTGCCGAGACAGTTCACCGCCCCATAGAGATTCGAGTGGGAATCACTTCCCACGACCAGACTTCCCGGGGTCACGTACCCCTGCTCGACCATGACCTGATGGCAGATGCCGGTGCCGGCCGGATAGAAGTCGATGCCGTGCTCGCCGGCGAAGGCTTCGATCCTCGCGTACTTGCCAAGGTTTTCCGGCGTCGTGTTCTGAATGTCGTGGTCGATGGCGAAGACCGGCTGGCGCGGATCGTGGATCTTTGTCGCCCCAATGGTCTTGAACTTGTTCATGACCGCCGACGTGTTGTCGTGGGTCATGATGTGCTTGGGGCGGATGTTGATGAAGTCCCCGGCGTAGACCCTCTGCCGGGGTTTGAGGCTTCCGGGGGCGGCATATCGGGTGGCGATCTTTTCGACGAGGGTTTGGGGCATCTGAGGCGACAAGAATCACTCTGTTGGCTATTGCTCGTCCCCAGGCGGTTGAGGTACAAGCGGCTCCAGCTGAGCGATCAGCTGGGGAATGTGGTCCGTGGCGACGGTCCAGATGATGTCATCCTGAATCTCAGCGTACGCGTGGGCGAGCTTGTGTCGCTGGGCGATGATCTTGGGCCAGAGAATGTGCGGGTGGGCTTTCTTGAGCTGATCGGAGATGCTGCGAGCCGCTTCGCCGATGATCTCGACCTCGCGCTCTACCGCCCGCCGGGTTCTTCGATCGCGCTGATACTCCTGGAAGGTCATACCGGCAACCATCTGTACAATTGCGGTGGCGGACTCCCACATATCCCATAGGAAACCCTCGTCCGCGGACTCAAGCGGCATAAACCACCTGCCGGGTACTGAGAATCTCATGTCGCCTGAATGGATTGCGGAGTCCACCCTTGGTGACCAGATCAACATCGCGTCCGAAGATGCCGCGCAGCTCTTGCTCCATATCGATCACCTCGTACAGACCCAGACCGTGGCCGGGCACCAGCTCAATCAGCACATCCACATCGCTATCGGGCCCAAAATCCTCTCGGAGCACCGAGCCGAACAGCGCCAACTCGCTGACCTTCCACCGCTGACAAAAGTCAGCGAGCTTGGCATCCGGAATATCGAGGCCGTTGAGCTTCATTGGAGAATCATAGCTCGCTGGCGGCAGGGCGGATTGCATACTGCGTGGCGATCTTTTCGACGAGCGTTTGGCCCATGGCTCACACCTCATCTTCCGCCTAATCGGTCGCAGGTGGCTCTGGGACGAGCGGTTCGAGCTGGTTGATCAGCTCTGGTACGTCGATCGTCGCCACCCGCCAGATGCGCTCGTTCCTGATCTCACCATACTCGTGCGCAAGCACATGCCGCTGGGAGATGATGCCGGACCAGGGGATGTTCGGTCGGGACCGCCGAAACACCGTTGATACTTTACGGGCAGCCTCGCCGATGATCTCGATCTGTCTCTCTACGGCTGACCGCAGCATGAGGTCTCGTTCGTATTCGGCGTATGGCCGCCCACTCACAAACTCGTTGACCGCCTTGGCGGCTTGAAGCATGTCCCAGAGAAACGCGACGTCCTGCCCTTCAGGCCGCATAGATCACCTGATGGGTCCGCAGAATCTCATGGCGCCGGAAGGGATTGCGGATGGCGTCCTTCTCGACGAGATCGACGCGACGACCGAAGATATCCTGCAGTTCATCTCGCGCCGCCATGAGATCCCATAGGCTCCAAGGTGCGTCGGGCTGGAAGGTGATCAGGACATCGACATCGCTGCCGGGCCCGAAATCCTCCCTCAACACGGAGCCGAACAGCGCGAGCTCGGTGATCCTCCACCGCTGACAGAAGTCAGCGAGCTTGGCATCCGGAATGTCGAGGCTGGTCATCTTCATCGGCGAATCATACCCCGCAGGCAGCCCGGCCGACCGCATCTCGGGAGTCCGTCGGCTCCACAGGGGTTGGTGGCACAGCTCATCCAGCCTCCTCGCGGAAGGTCAGATCGTCCCAGCTGTCGGGCGAAGCTCATCAAGCATCGCGATATCTTCTCGGCGAAACTTTGTCAGTTGAAACGAACCGATGAGCATCGAGCCGTGATCAAGACCCTCCTTCCGATCATAGATCTCGTACCGATCAGAATCGGTAAGGACCACGAATCTTGCGCCTGTTCGTGCAGCATAATCAAATGCTTGGCGCCTTGCTTGATCACGCACCGTACGCTGGCTAATCGACCGTTTCACCTCGAACACGAATTCTGGCTTACCCGACAAATCATTGATTGCGACGTCGATCCGCCCAGACTGGAACACGATCCTCTTTGCATCGTGGCCAAGGCGCCGCAACAGGTCCTCGACGGCGGCCTCCATATTGCGCTCAGGAAGATTGCGCCCCGATTCAATGCGTTCCATTAGTTGCTCGATGCCGAAGATGGGCGGGCGAACGAAGTGTTCCGTAGGAGGAGGTCCGGGGACGTTCAGGAGCGACCACACATCGTGAATCGGAACCGAGAACACAGTGATCTGACAACCGAGTGCGCGAGCCAATCCATCCGGCAGATCTCCGCGCGCAAACGGCCTCCGGTCATTCAAGTATGTCACCATTCTCCAGTGCGAGTACCCGTCATCCGGTCGCTCCTGATCCGCGCGATAGACGTAATGCGAAACGACTTCCGCGACGAAGATCTCTGCGTCATTCGGCACGACCACGAAGTCACCGATTCTCATTTCATTGACGAAGCGATCAAGCTCCCCCGACTGCTGGCCGACTTGACGAGGATCTCCGCGCGTATACGCCTGCGGTTTCAATCGACGACGGATTTCATCTCGATCAACTCCTGTCAGATCACCGAGGCCGGGCCAACCGATCGCGACCATGCCATCCGCAAGAAACTCACACATGCGCGGGATGTGGTGTGGTTTCGAGCGAACTGCCCACGCGCGCGTACTACCCATAGCTATCTCCAGATCGTATCGTAACCTCTTCCCGGCGAAGGCCGGGGATTTGTCGGCGCAGTGATGCGTCCATCGTCGCTCAGAAGAATCCCCCGGCAGAGCCGGGGGCTAAGGGAAAGAGCCCTAGCTTCTCTGCGCCGTCTGCGACTCTGTGGTGAATCAGCTCTTTGCAGCCTTTGCGCCGAGGTACTTGGCGATATCAAAGTCGATGAAGTCAGCGTGGTGGAAGATGATCGATTCGATCGACCGCTGGACATGATCGCCTTCGTGCGAATGGGTGGCGACGATGTGCATAATCTCCGGCGGCAGGCCGTGTTTGTAGCATAGAGCCACGCCGCTGAAGGGGTGGCGCAACATTTCGCCGAAGCGGCCTTTGATCACCTGCCCGCGCTCATCCTTGTCGTACTCCAGCGGTTTACCGACATCGGCCAACAAAGCACCCGCCACGAGACAATCATGATTGATCGGCACGCGGTCGCCGTAGGTTTCCTTGAGCACCTTTTCAATGACGATGCACTGCTTGACGCAGGAGTTGATGTGCTCGATGAAGGTCAGGTTGATGTCGCCGGCGAGCAACGTAAAGGGGATCGAGCGGAGTTCTTCGATCGTCCAACCCTTGCCGCCGCAGCCGGTGGTGATTGCTTCATTCCAGACGGCCGCAACTCTATCGCGAAGCGATGAATCGCCAATGGAGACGAGGTCAGGGAATAGTTCGGCGATTCGTTTGGTCGAGAACATGAGAAGGGGTTAGTGGTTAGGGGTTAGGGAGCGTGGTGGCGGGCCGTCGTAGGCGTGATTGATGGGATCGATCTTCCGCATGGGACGCTCTCGCGTCTGTTCCTCGACCACGTGGGCCACCAATCCAGGTAGACGGGCGATCATGAACAGGCCGTTCATCACCGACGGCTCGAAGCCGAGATCGGCCAGCACGGCAGCGATGGCCCCGTCCACGTTCATCGACAGGTTCTTGCCGGTAGAGACGAAGACGCGATGCACGGCCCGCGCGGCCTCCATATGCCGGCCGTCGACACCTGCCTCGACGCCCAAGTCAAACAGTCGTTTCGTACGGGGATCATTAGTGTGAATGCGATGGCCGAACCCGGCCATGCGCTGCGCGTCTGCTTTCAGTTCATCCAGCACCGCCTTGGCCGCGTTGTCTAACGAGTCACCGGTCTCGTCGCACCGCCGAACGATGTGGGCAAGCTGGTGAGCGCACTCTTCGATCGCTCCGCCGTGGTAGCGATTGATGGCAAGCAGGCCGGCGGCGACGGACGCGCCGAGGCTGGCGCCCGTGGAGGCGGCGGTCCGGGCGGCCAGGGCCGACGGCGGCGTCGCGCCGTGATCGATCGACGACACAAGAATCGCCTCCATCAGCCGCCCAACCTTCTCATCCGGCAACTCGCCGCGAAGGATCAGGTACACGGCCGAACCGAAGCTGACCGGTCCCATCAGCTCGCCGATGTCGTAGCCGCGCAGACGAACTTGGTTCGGTTCGATCTGAGTGATGCCGGTTGTCCAGGTGGTTGGCTTGTCGTCACTCATTAGGGACTCGTCTTGGGCAGTTCAACGTGCGGAGGAAGAACGCGCCGCGGGAGCGCTGCGATTCGCCAGGATATCCAATGTCGTCTGCGGCAGGAGCCCGAAATCGTCAACGACGGCGGCCCCGGCGTCACGCAGCGCTTGCACTTTCGCGGCGTGGGTGCCTCGGCCGTGCTCGATGATCGCTCCAGCATGGCTGAACCGCGTGCCCTCGGTCGCCGCCGCCCCGCCGATATAGGCGATAACCGGCTTGGTGATTCGCCCCGTTCGAATCAACTCCGCCAGGCGCTCTTCCTGCGTGCCGCCGATTTCGCCGAAGAGTACGATCGCATCGGTTTCCGGGTCGTGCTGGAACATCTCGGCCACATCAGGTATGGGCAGGCCGACGACCGAATCACCGCCGACGTGGACCAGGGTGCTCAATCCGACGCCGGCCCGGCTGAGGTAATACCCCAGGGAGCTGGTCATGCCGCCGCTGCGGGAGACGACGCCGACGGTTTGTCGCGGGATCGGTTCGTTGAACCATTGCTGAGCGGATACGGCGCGGCCTCCGATCATCCCCACCACCGCCCGGCCGGGGCTGAGCACGCCAAGCGTGTTGGGACCGACGAACGCCGCACCATGTTCTCTTGCCGCCGCGGCGATCCGCATCGTATCCCAGACCGGCACACGGTCCGGTACCAGAACCAGCAGTTTGACGCCGGCTTCGATCGCTTCCACTGCAGCGGTCTCGACCCGTCGCCCGGGCACAAAGACGACCGAGATATCCACGTGACCGACCGCTTGGATCGCCTCAGCCACAGTGTCGAGGACCGGCACGCCCTCGACCTTCCCCCCACCCTTGCCGGGGGTGCACCCGGCGACGACGTTTGTCCCGTATTCGCGCATCAGCGTGGTGCGGGCCCGACCTTCGCGGCCGGTGATCCCCTGCACGAGCACGCGCTTGGATTGGTCGATGATGATCGCCATGAACGAAGGCTTGAGGCCATGAAGTTTAGCACACGCGGGGGCGAGCCCCGCCACTAAACGACTGCATCGTTGTCGAGTCCCTCTATCGGCAGATCGACGAATACGACCGGCCGCCGGGCCAGGCGACACTGCACCTCTAACGCGACCAGCTCCGAGTCCATGCCCGCAACGCTCTGCTCGCTCACCGCAAGCACCGGCAGATTACTGCGCTGGGTGAGCAATCCACCGCTGTGCTCAACGACGAACGTGGTGGTGGCCGGATCACAATGCTCGTGGTCGATCCATACGGTTCCGTGATGAATCGGGAAGTGATACGCCCGATCGACGAACGCGGGCACCCTTCGCGGTTGCGGCGTCCACACACGGCCGGCCGCTTCGTCTACGAGCTGCGCAAACCGCTGGGCAATGAATGCGGGCGTGTCATCCTTCTTATAGCCTTCGACCGGCGCCGAAATGGAATCAGCGTCACGGCAGACGCCATGGAGGATGTCCACGGCACGATCCTCGCCGTTGCCCCCGAGCCGAATGACGGCGGGGATCGAGAGGTTCATCTCCCAGAAGGCTTTCGCCAGGCCGTAGGCTGAGTGGTACTGCTCCTGGCTGGCCACGCCGCTGCCGGAGCCGAAGTATCCCACAAGGCCCCGCTGCGCGAGAATGATGCGGGCGGCGCGGTAGACCTTCGCCGCCGACGGGTTGCCCGACGTGTCGCAGAAGTTGGCCGGCGTGAACCCGAGGCGGGCGATCGCGTCCATCGACATCATGGAGCCGCCGCCGCCGGCCCCGTGGAAGCCGATCAAGCCCCGCGAGCCCTCTACGCCGCCCGTTGGAAGCTGCGCGAAGTAGAACGTGCCGCGGTGATCGGCCTGCTCGACCTGGTACGCGATCCGTTCAAGTTGGGTCGCAGGATGATCGAGTTCTCGAGCGATCTCGATCGGCAACTGTGGATGTCGAAACACGGCGTAATCATCGATCGTCATGCGGCAATCCGCAGCCACCACGTTCCCATCGTTGGTAATGGCAAGCGGATTGATTTCAAGCGACCTCGCGTCATACCGCCGGGCGATATCCACGACGGCCTCGATTGCGCTGGCGACATCGTCATGGAGGCCTGCGTCGATCGCCGATGTGCCGAGCACTGTCCGCAGCGCCTGCGCATCGACTCCCCTGCGTGTATCGACGGGAAGCCTCTGCACCGACTCGGCCCGCCCTTCGATACCCGATCCACCGTGCAGATCCAGCAGTACAACCGGGGCCTGTGCGGCGTCGTCGATCGTCACGGAGACAAACAGCTCGTTGTGGATATCGAGCATCCGCTCGACCAGAACTTCGGTGACGGCGAAGTTGCCGAACCTCATTTGCAGAATCTCTGATGCCCTGGCTTCGGCTTGGCGGGGGTTCTGGGCGAACTGGACACCGCCGGTTGCGGCGCGATTCGTGACCCATGCCTGTGCCTTGATCACGACGGGACCACCCAGCCGGGCGGCCAACTGAGCAGCTTCAGCGGCCGATGAAGCCGGCCCACCCTCCGGCACTGCGACCCCGTGCTGGGCGAGCAGAGCCTTGGATTGGTATTCGTGCAATCTGGCCATGCTTACCGCCGCTCCATCCGCCGGAGGCGGACCCGGGTCACTTGTCGCGTGCCGATGCCTCGGCGGCTTCATCGTCGTCGTGCAGAAATGATTTTGCCCATCCAAGCCCCATCGCCACGCCCATCAGCGAGCCGGCAGCGTAATCGAGCGGCATGGGGAGACTCACCGCCGGTATCGATTGTGTCACAAACGCTTCCGACAACGGGTCCGGCACCATCAGCAACCCTACTACGTGCCCAATGGCTCCGAACAGGCACGGCGAGGCGAACAGCAGCCACGGCTGGGCATGCGGTGAGAGGAGCCGACCGACCAACCCCACCACCATCGAGCCAAGGACCACTGCCATTAGAGTCTGACCTTGCAGTTCCGATCGCGCGATAAGCCATACCGCCGGCAGCACGAGGAAGCCGGCTGCTGCGCCCCGCAGGCCCCATCGGCTCGGCTTGGGCGCCGATGAGTTGCCGTCATCTTTAGTATTGATGTCAACCAACGGCCCGGCGATTTTCAGTATCGCGATCGTCGCCCCCGCGACGAGCACACCCCAAAGAGCTGTCTCCAGCGCCACAAGGCCCAGCGATCCTTCGGCGAAGGCGAGATCCTCAACGGTGCCTGACCGCATCCGGACCACCCACAATCCCGCCCCAAGCACAAACAGCCCCACCGCGGCATTGACAAGCCGGCCGACCACGCTGGCGATGCCGGTCGCGATGGCAAAGCAGATGGCGATGGCCAGGAGCGCCTCAACCTCCGACTGCGCCTGGAATACCGTGGGGCCGAAGGTACCCCGCTGGTCGATCGTGAACGGGATCGCCGCCGAGCACACCCCGCCGGTCAGCAGCATCCCGAGCAAGACCACTCCATACCGTCGCCAGCCATACAGCTCACCCTTCATTCCGCCATTGGTACACGCAAATGGTGATGGTGACAACTCTGCGGCCGATCCGCGAAAGGGCATGGCCCACCCGCGAAATGAGAACTGACGGTTCTTGCAGCCGGTCCGCCGGGCAGGCGCCCGCGGATGTGCATCTGCAGCTACTGACCGACGGTGGCCGGTGTCATGCAGCAGCCCAATGCGCTGCCGCAGGGCGCTGTCGGCTATCCTACCGGCCATGCCCCAGGATCCGCTGGTGTTGGACGGTCAGCCGCTGACGTTTGACGATGTCGAATCGGTGGCGCGGGGCGGCCGGTCGGTGCGGATCGGCGATGGCGCGCGAGCAGCGATGGCGTCGGCGCAGGCGGTCGTCGAACGGCTCGCAGCGGGCCGTAAAGCGATCTACGGCGTCAACACCGGGTTCGGATCGCTGGCGAGCCGTCGCATCGAGCCTCATGCACAGCGGCAGATGCAGCGGAATCTCCTGCGCTCTCATTCGGCCGGCGTGGGAGAACCGTTGGGCGATGAGCTGGTGCGGGGGATGCTGCTGATCCTCGCGGCGAGTCTGTGCAGAGGATTCTCCGGCGTGCGACTCGAACTCGTCCAGCGGATCGTCGATCTGCTCAACCACCGCATCACGCCGGTGGTTCCTTCGCGCGGGTCGGTCGGTGCGTCGGGCGATCTTGCGCCTCTGGCCCACGCGGCGCTGGTGCTTATCGGCGAAGGCCAAGCGCGGATTGATGGACGGCTCCACGGTGGTGCTGAAGCTCTGGCCGCAGCCGATCTGGAACCCATCATCCTTCAGCCCAAGGAAGGGATCGCTCTGCTCAACGGCACTCACCTGATGTGTTCGATGGGGGCGCTCGCGCTGTGTGATGTGCAACGGCTGTGCAATGCGGCGATCGCCTCGGCGGCGCTGGCTGTCGACGCCTGCCGGGCCACGGATGCGTTCCTCGATGACCGTCTGCACGCGGCGCGGGGCCAGGCAGGTCAGCGCTGCGTGGCCGAAGCCGTCCGTCGCCAGCTTGGGGGCTCACAGATTCTTGAGGATCACAAGACGGACGATTCGCGCGTGCAAGACCCTTATTGTCTGCGGGCCATCCCCCAGGTGCTCGGCGCCGCGTTCGACACAATTGAGCACGTCCGCAACGTATTTCAGCGTGAACTTGCCGCGGTGACTGACAATCCGCTGGTCTTCGCTGACACTGACGAGATCATCTCCGGGGCGAACTTCCACGGTATGCCGTTGGCGATCGCCCTGGACAGTCTCGCGATCGCACTCTGCCACATTGCCGGCATTGCTGAGCGCCGAGTCAACTGGCTTCTGACTGCTTCGGATAGTGAGAATCCGGTCAACATCTATCTCTCGCCGCAGCCGGGCCTGCACAGTGGACTGATGTTGGTGCAATACACTGCTGCGGCCTGCTGCAACGAGCTGCAAACGTTGGCTGTGCCGGCCAGCGTCGCCAACATTCCGACATCAGCGGGGATCGAGGACTACAACTCGATGGGCATCACATCGGCGCACCAGGCTCGCACGGCGGTGGAGCGCGCCACCGACGTCGTCGCGATCGAGCTTCTGGTGATGGCCGAAGCCATGGAGTACCAACGGCCCCTGCGCAGCGGCGAAGGCGTCGAGCAGACCTATGAGCTGGTCCGCGGGGTCGTGGCGCGACTGACGGAAGACCGTCCACCTGCGCCTGATATTGCCGCGATCGCACAGCTCATTCGCGACGGGGCGTTGACAACCAGCACCGCATGAAAGAAAGCCCTCGGCGTGCACGCCGTGGGCTTCGTGCGAAGCGTCGTTCGCGGCAAAAGTGATGGTTTATCACTTGCCCTGGAACAGAGCGATCGTGGCCCCGGTCGGGTCGGTGATGACGGAGAACCGCCCGACCTCGGGAATGTCGGTCGGCGGGACGCAGGGCTTGGCGCCGAGCTGCTCAGCCTTCTTGGTGGCGGCATCAACATCTTCGACAGCCACATAGGACAGCCAATGCGGCGGGATTTCCTCTTTGGTGGTCTTCATCATGCCGCCGACATCCTTGTCACCGTCCGTGAAGATGGTGTACGTGCCGGCCTCGCCCATATCCATCTCGCGGCTCGTCCAGCCGAGCAGCTGAGTGTAGAAGCGTTTGGCGGCCTCCGGATCAGGGGTCATCAACTCGTTCCAACAGAAGGTGCTGGTGGCCGTGGCGGTTTGCTCAGGCATCGTGTCTCCTTTCGGTGGGAGGTTTGGGCAGGCTCATGATACATTCTTCGCCGAGGCGGAGTTCTCGTTCGATCGCTAGACTTTCCTTGGCCACGACTCTGGAAGGAGGCTGGAACATGGCCGTCGCCACGGACTCCTCAAGCCGCCCTCGCACCGTCCGCGCGCCTCGCGGGCCGAAAAGAACCTGCAAGACCTGGCAGGCCGAAGCGGCGATGCGGATGCTCATGAACAACCTCGACCCCGAGGTGGCCGAGAACCCGCAGGAGCTGGTGGTCTATGGCGGGCGGGGTCAGGCGGCCCGCTCCTGGGAAGCGTTCGACGCCATCGTCACATCGCTGAAGAACCTGGAACCGGACGAGACTCTGCTGGTGCAATCCGGCAAGCCCGTCGGCATCTGCCGCACCACGCCCGATTCGCCGCGGGTCATCATCGCCAACTCGAATCTCGTCCCACACTGGGCCACGCAAGAGCACTTCGATGAGCTGGCGGCGAAGGGTCTGATCATGTTCGGCCAGATGACCGCCGGATCGTGGATTTACATCGGCACCCAAGGAATCCTCCAGGGCACCTACGAGACCTTCGCCCAATGCGCTCGGGAACACTTTGGCGGATCGCTCAAAGGCCGGCTTTGCGTCACGGCCGGCTGCGGCGGCATGGGCGGGGCGCAGCCGTTAGCGATCACCATGAACCAGGGCGTCTGCCTCCTGGCTGAGATGTGTATCGAGCGCTTGGAGAAGCGCGTGGGAAAACGTTTCCTTGATGAGTTTCATTGCGATCTGGATGATGCGATCGAGCGGGCGCTGCGGGCCAAGGATGACGGCGAGTCAGTCTCGATCGGCTGGCTAGGCAACGCCGTCGATCTTCTCGAAGCCCTCATCGCGCGCAAGATAGTACCGGATGTTCTGACCGATCAGACCGCAGCGCACGATCCGCTCAACGGCTACTACCCACAGGGTTTATCGCGTAAGGATGCCGACGCTCTGCGTCTTCGCGAGCCCGATGAGTACACCCGCCGCGCGATGGATTCAATAGCTCGGCACGTCGAGCTGATGGTCAACTTGCAGAAGCGCGGCGCGAGAACCTTCGACTACGGCAACAACATTCGCCAGCGGGCGTACGACCACGGATTCAAGGACGCGTTCGCCTTCCCGGGATTTGTGCCGGCGTACATCCGGCCACAGTTCTGCCTCGGTCGCGGGCCGTTTCGATGGGTCGCGCTTTCGGGTGATCCGGACGACATCCGCACAACCGATGAGGCGATCCTCGCCCTCTTCCCGCAGGACGAGTCGCTACAACGCTGGATTCCCATGGCTCAACAGAATGTCGCCTTTCAGGGTCTGCCCGCCCGCATCTGCTGGCTTGGGTTGGGTCAGCGTGACAAAGCGGGATTGAAATTCAATGAGCTTGTGCGTGATGGCAAGGTGAAGGCCCCCATCGTGATCGGGCGGGACCATCTCGATTGCGGCTCCGTCGCGTCACCGAACCGGGAGACCGAGGGCATGCTTGACGGCTCGGATGCGATCAGCGACTGGCCGCTTCTCAACGCGATGGTCAACGTCGCCAGCGGGGCGAGCTGGGTGAGCTTTCATCACGGCGGGGGCGTGGGTATTGGTTTCGCCCAACATGCCGGGCAGGTTGTTGTCGCCGATGGCACACGCGAAGCCGACAAGCGGCTGCAGCGCGTCCTCACCAACGACCCATTGCTGGGTATCTTCCGCCACGCGGATGCGGGGTATGAGATCGCGAAACAGTGCGCGGAGGAGCATGGGGTGAGGATACCGATGCAGTGAATCCGAGTGGATGTGCGCCTCTCATGCTTGCTGCATATCGTCGCCAAGGTGCCTGCGGAGTTCAACAATCAAGTCCGGCTGCCGGATCTTTTCGAGCGTGCTTCTGCGGGCGCGATCCTTCAGGACAGCGTTTTGTCGGTCCACAGCGTGAATCCATTGCACGGCAGCGCACCAGTCGCACCGCTCCGGGCTGTTCATTCGTTCATGGTCGATATTGGCTGTCAGAGGCAGTTCCGGAAGCGCTTTCGAGTAGCCGTCCGGTACAAAGTCCTTGAAAGGTACCGCGTCCGCGACGACCTCTCCGAGTCCTACGTACCCGTGCCCGCTGAGGTACGCAAAGACCTTGTCTCCCACCTTGAGTTGGCGTGCAAACCCGATGTACTTGGGTCCACCTCCCGCAAGCATGAACCCGTATTTCTTACAGTCCTCCCACGATCGACTGTCATTTGAACCGTCGCCAGTGTTCATGAACCAGTAGCCAGTGTCTTGCCGCGCCGCTTCGCGGCACACGGACGCCTTCTCACGTAGTCGAACCATGTACGCCTCTGCTTCCGGCAGCGGTACGACTTGTTGGACGTCAACGATTGTCTCATCGCCCATCGCATAGGGCTTCATGCGCACGCACCGGATATCAAGGTCGCGCTCGTTCAGCCACAGAACGGATGTTGTCAACTCCTTCGAGAAGTCCGCAGACACGAGAAAGACTCGCACATCATGCCCGAATTCATCTTCGCGAGGCTCGCCCCATTCGAGGTGATCCAGCAGCATCCTGCGTGCATCCTGGCCAGGTGCCGTCTTGTCCAAGTATGCCTGATACACATCTACGGCGCGACTAAAGGTCATGCTCGAGACCATCGCCGCGTAGCGGATCGCCTGCAACTCCATGTGACCGCCGTCGTCATCTCGTTTCAGTTCGATGACGACGAGAGCGGCGTCGCTGTCGATCCCAAGCAGATCGATTCGGCGTCTCGAATCTTCCCAGTCGCTGAACTCCTCACTAATCACGAGCACGCCCCGCGCGACAACGGAGATGTTGGCTTTGAGTAGCCGTTGCAGATCAGCTCGCTCCAGAATGCCACGCTCGGCGAACGTAGTTGTGGCCAACGCTTCGATTGAGTCAGTTGTCAGGCGGTAGACAGGCATAGCGAGCGAAAGTATCCGCGATTACGCCGCATCCAGCAAGTGGCAATCACGTAGGGTGGGTAGAGCGAAGCGATACCCACCGCGCTGGGTGCCGAACCCACGTTCCCCGCCACGCGGATGCGGGGTATGAGATCGCCCAAAAGTGCGCCGACGAGCACGATGTCAGGATTCCCATGCGGGGGATCTAACGCATAGGGTGTCGTTATCGCTTCTTGCGGGGCTTGCGCTTGGGCTTTCGTGCCGCGCCATCGTCGGGTTCGACGCTCGTGATCTGAAGCAGATTGACCAGCAGCCAGTCGGGAGCGAACACGTCGCCGGAACGTGGGGTGGCGAGCGGGCGCGAACGCTGGACCTTCGCCAATCCAACAAAGAGATGCCGTTCGCTCACCACGGCCTGATCCGGGTGTCGAATCAGGACCGATCGGCCATCGGAGAGCCCAACGCGAATCGGGGCGAACGGCTCGGTCTTGAGCAGATTCTTGATATCTGTTGCACGCATGACAACCTCATCATAGGGCGAGGCGTAACGCGGGAAAAGTCGCAAGCGACGTCACGATCAGGAACCGGCCGGGAGCCGAGGCTGGCGAACCGGTACCATGGCCGGCGTGGCCGGCCTGACGATCATCAATGCACGGATTCTCACGCTAGTAGGGGAAGCGGCGCCGAGGCGGGGCGATGCTTTGCGCGAGCTTGGCGTGATTGACCGTGGCTTTGTGCGTATCGAGGACGGGCGGATTGCTGAAGTTGCGGAGGGTCAACCGGAATCGCAAGAGGAAGTGATTGACGCCGGGGGTTGTGTGCTCATGCCGGCGTTCGTCGATTGTCATACCCACGCCTGTTGGGCCGGCGAGCGGTTCGACGAGTTCCAGATGAAGCTGGCCGGGGCATCGTATCTGGAGATCCTGGAAGCCGGCGGCGGGATCATGGCTACGGTGCGGGCAGTCCGCGCCGCACCTGAAACGCAACTGGCCCCCAAGCTGCTGCATCGTCTGGGACGCATGGCTGCGCTGGGCACTGCAACGGTTGAGGTGAAGTCCGGCTACGGGCTCACCACACACGACGAACTGAAGATGCTGCGCGCGATCCACAAAGCGGCAACCCGCACCACCCAGAAGATCGTTCCCACCTTTCTAGGCGCCCACGCGATCGATCCCGAGAACCCAAACTTCGTGGATGAGACGATCAACGAGACGCTACCAGCTGTGGTGAATGAGTTCGGTCCAATCGTCTGCGACGCTTATTGCGAACATGGCGCGTGGTCGGTTGACGACTCGAAGCGACTTTTCCAAAAAGCTCAGTCGCTGGGCTGCCCGATTCGCGTCCATGCCGATCAGTTCAACAGCCTGGGTATGACGAGGCTGGCCGTGGAGATGGGCGCGATCAGCGTCGATCATTTGGAAGCCACGACCCCGGCCGATCTTGAATGCCTGGCCAAAAGTGACACGATTGCAGTAGCACTGCCGGCCTGCGGATTTCATCTCGATGATCGTTATGCGCCGGTCCGCGAGCTGGTCGATGCCGGTGGAGCACTGGCGATCGCCACCAACTACAACCCCGGGTCGGCGCCGACGCCGTCGATGCCGTTTGTGATCGCCTTGGGGTGCCGAAGACTCCATCTGACCCCAGCCGAGGCGATCGTGGCTTCGACGGTCAACGCTGCGTGCGTCTTGGGTCTCCAGGATGAGCTGGCAACGATCGAGGTGGGTAAGCGAGCTGATCTGCAACTGCTGGACTGTACCGATGAGCGCCAGCTGGCCTATGAATTCGCCACGACCGGCCCCCGGCTGGTCATCATCGACGGCCGAATCGTGCACCGTTACGAACCTCGACCGCAGGGCAGCGGACGCACCTAGGCCGCGTCCCGACGTGCGCGGCTCGTTATATCGCTACACTTGAGGCTATGGTCATCACCGCCCGGCATGATATCCAGGGCGCTCGCGCCGCGGCCCAGTGTGTGGTGCAGACGCACCATCGCCTGGTGGAGTACCTGCGGGCGGGTCAAACGTTGGCCGAGATCGATCAGTTCGTCGCCGAGACGCTCGCGGATATCGATTGCCGAAGCGCTTTCCTTCGATACCGGATGAAGGGGCAGCCGCCGTTTCCATCTCACGCGTGTTTGTCGCTCAACGATTGCGTCGTTCATGGCACACACAATATGACCAGCGAGCCGATCAAGCCGGGAGATCTTTTGTCGATTGACATCGGTGTGATCCACGATGGGTGGATCGGCGATGCGGCGTGGACCTACGCGATCCAAGAGGCGTCCGAGGACGCGCAGCGGCTGATGGCCTGCGGACGCCAAGCGCTGCAGCGCGGCATCAAGACCATGAAGGCCGGCCGGCCGCTGATCGATTGGGCCAAGGTGGTGCAGCAGTACGTGGAAAGCGAGTGCGGCTTTCGCCTCATTCGCGGCCTGGGAGGGCACGGATACGGCCGCAAGCTCCACGGCGCACCGTTTGTCTCCAACCTCGTCCCGACGCACCGGGGCGAATGGCCGGACGCGTGGTTGGCCTTCAAGGTCGGGATGCTCCTGGCGGTCGAGCCGATGCTCGCCATCGGAACGCGCGAGGTCACATCAGATGACAAGCGCTGGCCGATCTCCACCGCAGACGGCTCGCTGAGCGCCCACTACGAGGCGGGTATTCTCATCACCGAATCCGGCCAGTGCGATCTGACTGAGGGCATGCAGCAGTTGCCTGACATCGTTGGTTGACAGCCGGCTCGCCGGGGGCGGAACCCGGCTTCGGCCTCACCACGAGGACTGATGAGCAAATCGACTCCCCCCCCGTCGATCACGGCGATGTTATCATACAAGTTCGACAGCCAGGGCTGCCCCTGGTTCGTTCGTAGCCGGATCAGCCACCAGACTGGAGGAATCTAATGATGCAACGCAAGATCGCCTGCTTCGCGCCGTTCGGCGTCGCCCTTGCCGTAGGGTTCGCCTTCGCCGCGGGCCCGAAGCTCGAGTATCCCCAAACACTGCGCGTCGATCACTACGACGAGTACCACGGTACGCGCGTCGCTGACCCCTACCGCTGGCTCGAAGATGATGTGCGGGAATCGGAGCAGGTGGCCGAATGGGTCGCGGCCCAGAACACGGTGACCTTCTCATATCTCAACAGCATCCCGCAACGCGAAGCGATCAAGAATCGATTGACCCAGCTGTGGGATTATGAACGGTACTCTGCGCCATTCAAGACCGGCGGACGGTATTACTACTCCAAGAACAATGGTCTGCAAAACCAGAGCGTGGTCTACATGATGGATACGCTCGATGGTGAGCCACGCGTGTTGTTCGATCCCAATACCTGGTCCGAAGACGGCACGGTCGCTCTGGCAGGCATGGCGTTCAGCGACGACGGCCGATATGTCGCCTACGGGATCGCCGACGCCGGTTCGGATTGGCGCCGATGGCAGGTCCGAGACCTATCGACCTATCAGGATCTGCCTGATGTCATCAACTGGGTCAAGTTCTCCGCTGCGTCGTGGACCAAGGACGGCAAGGGTTTCTTCTACGCCCGGTATGACGCCCCATCCGAGGGCGCTGAGTTTCAAGCGGTCAACAAGTTTCAGAAGCTCTACTACCACCGGCTCAACACACCCCAGGCCGACGACGTGCTGGTGTATCACCGCCCGGACCAGCCCGATTGGTTTTTCGGAGCAAAGGTGACCGAGGACGGGCGCTACCTGGTCATCACCATCTCCAAGGGCACCGACGACAAGTACCGCATCATGTACAAGGACCTGAGCGAGCCGTACGGCCTGCCGATCGACCTGATCGACAACTTTGATGCTGAATACAGCTTCGCCGGGAACGACGGGCCCGTCTTCTACTTCAAGACCGATCTGGACGCCCCCAAGGGCCGCCTGATTGCCATCGATGCGCGCCGCCCGTCAAAGGAGAACTGGGTGGAGCTTGTTGGGGAATCCGAGCACACGTTGCAGGGCGTGAACCTGGTGGGCAACATGTTCGTGGCCAGATACCTCAGAGACGCGGTGACGCATGTGCGGATGTTCGACGTGACCGGCCGACACGTGCGCGATATCGAGTTCCCAGCGCTGGGTTCGGCCCGCGGCTTCGGGGGCAAGCGCAGCCACACCGAGACCTTCTATAGCTTCTCGAGCTTTGCCACCCCGCCGAGCATCTACCGGTACGACATGATCACCGGCGAAAGCAAGCTGCTGCGGCAGGCCGACGCCGATTTCAACCCCGACGATTACACGACCAGACAGGTGTTCTATGAGAGCGCCGACGGCACACGGGTCCCGATGTTCCTCTGCCACCGCAAGGGCCTTCAGCTCAATGGTGAAAATCCCACACTGCTGTATGGATATGGGGGGTTCAACGTGTCGTTGACTCCGTACTTTTCGACCACCCGCTTGGCGTGGATGGAAATGGGCGGCGTGTTCGCCATGCCCAACCTGCGAGGCGGCGGAGAGTACGGGGTGGAATGGCACGATGCCGGCAGGCTCGCCAACAAGCAGAATGTCTTCGACGACTTCATCGCCGCCGCCGAATGGCTTATCGCCAACAACTACACGCGCAGCGACAAGCTCGCAATCCAAGGCGGCAGCAACGGGGGCCTGCTCGTGGGCGCGTGCATGACCCAGCGGCCGGAGCTCTTTGGCGCCTGCCTGCCCGCGGTCGGCGTGATGGACATGCTCCGTTTCCACAAGTTCACCATCGGCTGGGCGTGGGTGGACGACTACGGATCCTCCGACGATCGGGAGCAGTTCACAACGTTGCTCGCCTATTCGCCCTACCACAACGTGCGCGACGGGTCCCGGTATCCAGCCACGCTGATCACCACTGCCGACACGGATGATCGCGTGGTGCCCGGGCACAGCTTCAAGTTCGCGGCAGCCGTGCAGCACGCGCAGGCGGGCAACGCACCGGTCCTGATCCGAATAGAGACGCGGGCCGGCCATGGCGCGGGCACACCAACGAAAAAGATCATCGAGAAGTACGCTGACTTGTGGGCCTTCCTCGCCAAGACGCTGGAGGTGCCGCCGCAGCCCCCGACGACGCCAACCAGTGGCTACTCCGGCCGGTAACCCCCCCATGGGCCGTGCCAAGTCCGGGTGAACCGGGCGGCTTAGCGGGCCGATATCCGTCCTATGCGCGAGTACGACTTGGTGTGCATCGGGTGCGGTCCGGCGGGGGAGAAGGCGGCCACCCAGGCCGGATATTTCGGCTATCAGGTGGCGATCGTCGAGCGCGAGGCCTTTCCCGGCGGGGCCATGGTCAACACCGGCACCATCGCCTCCAAAGCCCTGCGCGAGACGGCCCTGTTGTGCTCGGCCTTTCGCCGACGTCCGTTGCCCGGCCTGGAGTACATGGTCAATCACGACCTGTCCGTGACCAAGTTGATGGCCCAACGCTATCGGGTGCAGTACCAGGAGCACGATCGGATCGAATCGTCGATCGATCGTGAGCAGATCGATGTCTACCGTGGGCGCGGGCGCATCGCCGATGTACACGCCGTCACCGTCGAAGGGGTCGAGGGCCAAACCACAACATTGAAAGCGAAGTTTATCCTGATCGCGACCGGATCCTCACCGGTCCGGCCCGAGCACATCCCCTTCGACCATCCGAGCGTGGTTGACGCTGACGGCATCCTTGAATTGACGGCCATCCCTTCGTCGATGCTCGTCGTGGGAGGCGGTGTCATCGGCTGTGAGTATGCCTGCATGTTCAGCGAGATCGGAGTCAAGGTCACACTCGTCGATCCGCGCGAGGGTCTGCTGCCGTTTCTCGATCCCGAATGTCGTGATCATCTGCTGCGAGCGATGACCGACGAGGGCATCGACGTTCGTCTCAACTCATCAGTCAAGACCGTCAAGCCGCTCGGCGACGAATCGGTCTCAGCTGAGTTGGACGATGGCGATGAGATTCGCTGCGACGTGCTGTTGTGGTCAGCCGGGCGCTCCAGCAACACACAGGACATCGGGCTTGAGCAGGTCAAGATCAAGACCGGCCAGCGGGGGTTGGTCCTTGTCAACGAGAACTACCAAACGAACGTACCGAGCGTCTACGCGGCCGGGGACGTGATTGGTTTCCCGGCGTTGGCTTCGACCTCGATGGAACAGGGGCGCGTGGCGGCGTGCCACATGTTCGACATCGAGTTCAAGAAGAAGCTCGCCGACACGCTGCCGATCGGCGTGTACACCATCCCGGCGATCTCAATGGTGGGAATAACCGAGGCCCAAGCCGCCGAAGCCGGCTGCGAGATCGTCGTGGGACGGGCGCTGTACCGCTACAACGTCCGCGGACGAATGCTCGGCGACGAGGAGGGAATCGTCAAGTGTGTCTTTGACCGCCGTAGTCGCCGGCTGCTTGGCGCGACAATCGTCGGCCAGGACGCCACGGAGCTCATTCATCTGGCGCAGTTCGCAATCACTTCCGATGCGGGAATCGACTACTTCATCAATGCGTGCTTCAATTATCCATCGCTCGCTGAGCTGTACAAGTACGCAGCGTACGACGCGCTTCAGGCGATCGCGGGGCGCCAAGGCCGCCGGCAGCCGCAATCTCGTGACCAGGCTGCATGATCGATCAACTCCTTTGTATCCTCCCATGAATATGCGGGGGCTCAAGCAGGCCAAGCAATCGAACCCGCGTCCATGGACCCGAGCCTTCTTCATCGATTATGGGGACCGCGAAAACGAAAAGCCCCCGGCACCTCTAGCACCGGGAGCGTCGTCGATAAGCGATTTCATCACCCTTTCCCCTCCAGGCTAATTCGGCTAATTCGGGGACTAATTCGGGACAGCGGGCCTCGGCAGAGCAGGTCAAGGCCGCGGCAGCACACACAGCCGCAACGGTCGCGGTGGTTCGAGCTCTTGTGGTCTGAGCCGGCATCATCGACCCCTGATGGTGCAAGCACAACTGAGAACTGCCGTCTGGGACATGGGCAGAGGTGCTCGGAGTGGCCTCCCGGTTCGGCCGTAGTCTGGAGTGTGCCACGCGGACAGGATAAGTCAATTTCTTTGCGATAATCTGCTGTCTTGCATCCTGTACGGGCGTTCACAGGCGAGGAATGAGCAGGGGCGGACACCGGCTGTGGACAGCCCGGCTCAGCGCAAGCCAAGCCTGCGGGCGAGGTACCCGGGCGGGACGTCTTCGACGACCGCTGCGACGGTGCTTAGTGCTGCGGCAGCCGCGTAGCCGCTACGGACAGCGCCTTCCATCGTGGCCGGCCAACCGGTGTCGCACCAGTCGCCGGCCAGGAAGAGGTTTCCGATTCCTTCTCCGCCGGCATAACGGGGGGCTGCCGAGGGGCGATACGATTCCGACGCCGGGGTTGGTGCGAACGTCGCCCGCCTCTCCTTGATGCAACGAACCTGTGTCGGCTGGATGCCCACCGCCCTCGGAAACGCTCGATGCACATCGCGCACCACCCGCTCAACTATTTGACCTTCCGTCAGCGCCATCCACTCATCGGCAGCGCTGATGACCGCGTGAATGTGCTGTCGCCCGAGCTCATCGGTTCCCTTGTTGAACAACCACTGCACATCGTGGTCGGCAAGGATCAGATGCGGCAGATCCATGATCGTTCGGTCAAACCACAAGTGCACACCGAGGATCGGGCTGACCTCAAGCCGCCCCAGCGATTGCAGGCGGGTGTCGGTGGTGCGCATCGCGTTGGAGACAAGCTTGTCGAGACGGTCGAAGGGGACGGCACTGACCACCGCCGCAGCCTCGATGAATCCGTCCGCCGTGACCACGCCCGTCACTCCTCGGCCGTCGAACGCAATCGCCCTGGCGGACAATCCGAGGCAAACCTCACCGCCGTTGGCTCTTAGCACGTCCTTGGCGGGTTCGTACAGCGCCACCAGCGGCACCGTGGGCAGCCCCATCGTGTACGACCAACGATTGGCAAGGAACCCCTCTTGAAAGACCTGAATCGCGTAGGCGGCGCCTACTCGCTCGACATCGAGGTTGCACGCGCTGGTGATGATGACGTTCCAGAACTTGCGGGTCACCGAGTCGCTTTGTTTGCAGTGGTCCAGGAACTCGGCAAACGTTCGGCCACTCCAGGCCAACCGGCCCGGGCCACCCAGACGAATGATCCGCCACATGACGCGCCGTACCTCTCGCCGCTCGGCGCGGCTGAGCAAGCGCATGCGCGCAAATGAAGGCAGAAGGTGAAACGGCGCCGGCAGCGGCGCGGCCCTGACACGATCGATCTCACTGTTGGCGTGTGTCCAGTACAACGTCCGGTGCCATTGGATCTTGTCGAGCACGCCCAGCCGGTCGTACAGGTCGATCAGGTTGGTGCAGCAACCGAGCACCACATGCTGGCAGTTGTCGATGAGCTCACCGGTGCGTGGATCGACGATGCTTGTCGCTCGACCGCCGAGCATCTTTCGGCTCTCAATGACGATGGGCTTGTATCCGGTTTCGACGAGCCGGATCGCAGCCGCAATGCCGGCAAGGCCGCCACCGACAATCGCGACACGTCTACCTGGAGAGGCAGTAGGCATTGGGCAAGAGACACCTAGGCAGGACCGTTGATTCGCGAGCCCACCCATACAGTCTGCGTTGCGTGGTGCCTCGGAGTTGCCGGACCTGGAGCGCTTACTGAGCAGATGTAGCGTCCGTGACGAGCTGCGACCGTAAGGTCTCCGCAGGCGACTCGCCGTGGCGAGGAGCGGATGCACCAAGTATTACAACGCTACAAGAGCCATGGAACCATCCGCCGCAGGCGGAGACACCGATCAACACCGCTTGGTAAGACCTGGCGTTTGGCGAGTCCGGTCCCCTATCGGGCGCCCGTCCCTCCGCGGCGGGTGGACAAGCCCCGCACAACGTCGCGTGGCGATCCTATCATCTGCGTCCTTCTGTGCTTATCTGCGGATTCACCTTCTTGGTGAGCACTTGCATGACGTTGTAGTACGAGGCCGCATACTGACGTGCGCGGCACGTATAGCTCCGACTCCTGCGCCGCAACCGACCTAGCCCCAATTGGCAAGAAGCATGAGCAGGTCAAGGATGCCGACGCTGCCGTCGCCGTCAAGGTCGGCTGGGCACACATCGGGCGGATCAGGGCATTGACCCCAATCGGCGAGAAGGATCAGCAGGTCCAAGATGCCGACCGTTCCATCACCGTCCAGGTCGCCGGGGATCGACCGCTCGCACAAGACCTCGCTCACCGTGAAGTCGTCCACCGCGGCTTCGACCAGGGAGCCTTCGCCCTCATCGGACGCAATGAACCGCACGCGCACCTGCGCGGTCGGCGTCACGAAGTCGGCGACGTTGAACTGATGGAAGAACCACCCGCCAGACGTCTCCGGGCCGGCCGGGCCGACCGACTCCACGTGGGTCCAGGTTGATCCGTTGTTGTTGGAGATGTCTACAACGAAGACGTCGGCGTTGGGCGAATTGCCGGTATCGTTGGAGTACCACCGCCAATAACTGATCGCGGCATTGGGAGCGCCTAAGAGATCAATGACCGGCGAGGTCAGCGTGGTCTGGCCGTCATCAACATCGTTCTCACCGAGCGGGCCGCCGGGTGACCCCTGGCCGGTGACGAAGCACATCGTTGCGGGATCGGGGGTGTGGTCGTCGGCAGGCTGAGCAGAAGTGCCGTTGGGATCGACGCGCACCCAGATGCCGGTCGTCGCGTCGTCACCCGCAGCGCCGACGACCCAACCGGTGTCCGTCTCGAAGTCATCTTCCAACACGACCAGCAGTCCGGTGGCGCTGAGAGCCGCAAAGCTGTTGGCCGGCGCTCCATTCGGCGTAACCACTTCCTGGCCGGTCGTGGTCTCGGCGCTGAAGTAGTACGCGACCTGGGTGCCGCAATCGACGGCGGGGAAGACCGCATCGTAATGGTTG
>JADFIR010000047.1 GCA_022566535.1 Planctomycetota bacterium | reverse complement strand
GGGCCAGCTCACTGATCCCAGCCTGTTTCTCAACCGGAACAGAGATTGCGTAGCCGTTGTTCTCGCAAACGAAGACGATCGGGGCCTTGTACACCGACGCGAAGTTGAACGCTTCATTGACGGATCCCTGCGACATTGCGCCGTCGCCGAAGTTGGTGAGCATCACGGCATCGTCGCCGCGATTTTTGATCCCCATGGCCACGCCCACCGCCACTGGGACGTGCGAGCCGACCACGATCGAGAACGGCAGGTCGTTGACGCCTTGAGGAATCCCGAACCCTTCAAAGAACCCGTCCCAGAGCAGCATGAGCCCTTCGATCGTCCAGCCCCGCCACAGTTGAGCCCCGAAGCAGCGGTAGGACGGGCTGAACCAATCGTCTTTGCCCAGCGGATAGACCTGGCCGATCTGCGTCGCCTCCTGTCCGATTCCGGGCGCGAATGTTCCCATCTCGCCTTGGCGTTGCATGGTGAGCATGCGAACGTCGAGCTTTCGCGTGAGCACCATCGCCCGATAGATGCGCAATAGCTCATCGCCGTCGATCTTCGGTTCGAGTGCTTCATCCACCTCGCCGTGCTCGTCGAGGATTTGCAGGTCCTCAATCTCGCCGAGATCGATCTTCTTTCTAGGCATGACTTCGGACCGGTGAGGGACCGCAGGGACCTCGACGGCCGGCGACGGAGAGAGGGTCGGACCCGATGACTTGACTGCCTTGTGTGACATGGGATGAGCCTGCTTCGGTGCAGATCTTGGAGGCGGATCGCGGCTCATCGCGCTTTCGGCATGACGAGCCTTCAGCATCGTAGGGTGCGGCCACAATACTCGCCAGTGCTCAGACTCGCTTGAGCCGCTCAAACGTGTTGCGGCACGATTGGCAATAGTAAATCATTCGGCAGCGGGTCGGGCCGAAACTGCTTTCGAGCGTGGTCGCGTCGGAGCCGCAAAAGGGGCACTTTACAGCCGACGCTCGCAGCTCGACTGCACCGCCGGAATGTCCCGGCACCGTCAGCCTGCTGCCGGATTCCGGAACCGTGACGCCGTGCTCCTTGAGAGATGCCCGGCCATCGTCGGTAATGCGATCAACCGACCACGGCGGGTCATAGACGAATCGCACATCAACAGCGGATACGCCATCAAGCAAGCCGACCTTCTCGGTGATGTTGTCGGCGATCATCTCCAGGGCCGGACACCCCACGAAGGTCGGCAAAATGTCGATCGAGACCCGCGCGGTGTCACCGGCCGGCTCGATCCTTACATCGTCCACCAATCCCAGATCGACGATGCTGATCGGCATCTCCGGATCGTCGATCGTGCGAAGCACGTTCATGATGGATTGGGTGTCGATCATCCGCCGCAACATCATATTCACCGCAGACATGGAAAGCCGCGACCAGTGGTCGCGGTTGAACCGGCCAAGTTTAGCCGCGGCCGCCAGGCCGCGCGTTCGGGCGAGCCGCCGTGTCCACGCGAGCGGCTTGCTCGCCGTACACGATCGTTGTTTGCATTTCGAAAGCAACCGCTGGGGGACACGGCGGCTCGCTTTACCACGCGGCGTTCGGCTCAAGCCGATACACCTCGCACATTTCCTCGAGCAGGGGGGCGAGGTGTTCGGTATGCTTGCCGCGCCGGCCGCCGATCGCTTGCGGTGAGGGCGGGTGGAGATCCAGTTTCAAGCTCGAATCATTTGCGATCTGTTCCAGTTCGTTGCGCCAGGTCTCGAACATATCCTTCTCTGCCCGTGGATATACATCTGCGGCTACCAGCTCGTGTTCGTGCTCAATCGGTTCGAAGAGCGAAGGGGCGATCGCGGCGAGCGCATCAAGCGATCGTTGCATGCGTTGCCTGGACTCATCGGTGCCTCGGCCGAGGCGTTGAATCCACGAATCAACGTGCTCGACGTGGATCTGCTCTTCGGCCGCCAGGCGATTGGCGAGGTCCGCGAGCGGTTTGTAGGACGATCGCGCGAGCCGGCGAAGCCGCAAGCGATCGAAGTGGTCGCAGTAGAATTGCCGGCAAATAGCCGTGGCCCAGTCGAACTCATCCGGGGCCTCGACGATCGCGGCGCAGCGGAAGGCCTCGGATTCCCGGCCGAAGGCCAAGGCGTCCGCTGAAGTCCCGATCAGCCCGGCGATGAGCTGGTACAGCGCCTGGGCGTGTGCCATCTCGTCCTGTGCGAGCGACGAAAAGGCGATGTCCTCTTCGAGGATCGGGGCGAGGCCCGTCCAATCGCTGTTGCGATGGCCGAGCATGAGTTTGTCATCGGCGACGGCCAGCAGATGGTCGGCGAATGGCCGCTTGAGATTGTCCGGCAGCGTGATCATTCGTTGTTCGAGCAAGGACCCCCGGCAAGCCGGGGGCTCAATGCTGATGGCTGCTAGAACGTCTCCTTCAGGTCGTCTTTCTCGTATTCCTTGAGGTCTTCAGCCCGCCGCAGCTTCCGCCACTTGTCTTTGACCGGCTTGCTGTAACCGCGGGCGAGGCGATACGTCTGATCGGTATGGCGCCAGATCAGATCGGTGTCGTAGTTGGTGGCGGTGACAGCCTCCTTGGGCACGACCCAGATGTTGACACACTTCTGATCCTGACCGTAGTGCTCGCGCGCAAACTGAAGCGCCATCTGCTCATCGGCCGCATCGACGCACCCCGCGTACATATGCGGATCGCCTCGGTTGAGCTGGGTAAAGACCACGTAAGGCTTGAGGTCGCCTTCAGCCGGCGAGGTCAGGTCGCCATTGGACGGGTGAGATTGTTCGCGGACATTTGACATCAGAGTTACGCCGCTGGGGGTAATCCCGCATTACCGCGCAGGATCGCATGGCGCACCCATCGGCCTTGTTCGTATGAGAATCGTCGCAAAGCGAGGCGCTTGGCGTTGCACGGGCCGTTGCCGCGGATCACCCGATAAAACTCGTCCCAATCCGGCTGGGTGAATGACCAGTTGCCGGTCGTCTCATCGAGGCGGAGGTTCTCATCCGGTTTCTTTTCGATCACCATGCCGTTGTCATCCTTCTTCACCACGTGGATCTTCAGGCCGAGGTCGATGGCGGCCGGAGCGAAGCGGTTGATGAAGCGTCGGCGTAGGTCGTCGTTCGTGACGGTCTTCATTCGCCACCGCATCGGGGGCAGTTGTTCGGCGTGGGGCTTGTCCGGCGGGCCGAAGAACATCAACGCCGGATACCACCACCGATCGAATGCTTCCTGGCCCATTTGGCGCTGCGTCTTCGTGCCGCTCATCAACGTTAGCACCATGTCCTCACCGCTCTTGAAGTGGAACGCCTCTTCCATGTTGATCCGCTTCATGGTGCGGACATACGGGCCATAGGCTCCGTCGGCCAGCGTCTTCTGGTTCAGGATCGCGGCGCCGTCGATGAGCCATTGGATCATGGCGATGTCGCCCCAGGTCGGGGCGGGGTAGTTGAAGACGTTGTGATACTTGGTCTTGCCCGTGATCAGATCGCGAAGCATCTGATCGCGACTCTTGCCCAGGTCCTGCGAGACGCGATAGAGCATCTGGCCGTGCCCGACCTCATCCTGCACTTTGGCCGTCAGCGCGAGCTTGCGTCGCAGGCTCGGAGCGCGAGTGATCCACTCGCCCTCGGGCAGCGCCCCGATGATCTCGGAGTTGGCATGGTGCTCCGCCATCTTGAGCATGCCCTGGCGATAGGCCTGGGGCATCCAGTCGTCCGGCTCCAGGAGCTCGCCGGCGGTGATCCTGGCCTCGAACTCGGCCAGCTTCGCCGGATCTTCGTCCCGGGCGTGATCGACGTGTACACCCACATTCGCGCTTCCGCTCATTTCGTACGCCTTCGTATGCTCGTTCAGAATTCACCACAGAGCCGCAGAGGGCACAGAGAAAGACGAGGATTCAATCATGAATCAGGGTTTGATGACAGTTTGTTGATCAGACGAAGCGCTCGATAATGTAGCCTTACGTAAGAAATTGTCATGCCAGCCCACCCCAGCAGCAACAGGCCAAACCCCCATGCTTGCAAGGATGCAGGATCACCAAGAACGGTCGCCAGCGCTGCAGCGACCAGGCCCACTCCCCCAATCCAGACCAGGATCGTCAGAGGATGACGATCCGACATGTGAGTTGCCATCCTGACCAGCGATTCCTCGTCTCTTGTCAGCTCCATCATTGTTCCAACCTCTGTGTCCTCTGTGGCTCTCCGTGGCCCTCCGTGTTTCAATCTCGTTCAATAATTGTGGCGACGCCCTGGCCGACGCCGACACACAGTGTAGCCAGTCCTCGGGCAGCCTTGGTCCTGTGCATCTCGTGCGCGAGCGTGGTGACCAGACGCGCTCCGGTGCACCCCAGGGGGTGGCCGATGGCGATCGCCCCGCCGTTGGGGTTGACCTTCGCATCATCGAGGCCCAATTCGCGGATGCACGCGATGGCCTGGGCGGCGAACGCTTCGTTGAGTTCGATGACATTGACATCGTTGAGGTTGATCTGGGCCCGTTGCAGAACCTTGCGAGTCGCGGGCACCGGCCCCATGCCCATGCAGCTTGGGTCCACCCCAGCTGTGGCCGACGGGCCGACGTAGGCGAGGGGCTCCAGCCCCAGCCGCTTGGCGGCTTCGCGCTCCACCAGCAACAGAGCCGCGGCCCCGTCGTTGATGCCCGAGGAGTTACCCGCCGTCACCGTGCCCTTGTCATCCTTGGCGAACGCGGGGCGAAGTGCGGCCAGTTTCTCCAGCGTCGTGTCCGGCCGGGGGTGCTCGTCCGTATCGACCACCACCGGGTCACCCTTGCGCTGCGGGACCTCGACCGGCACGATTTCGTGGTCGAACTTGCACGCCGCCTTCGCCGAAGCCCATTTCCGCTGACTGGCCAGAGCAAAGGCATCCTGATCCCGCCGGGTGATGTTGTATTTGCGGGCAACGATCTCCGCCGTCTCGCCCATGGAGTACGGATCGTACATCTCGGCGAGTTTCGGATTCGTGAACCGCCAGCCGATCGTGGTGTCGTAGATTTCAGGCGTGCGGTCATAGGCCGCTTGCGGCTTCGCGATGACATACGGTGCGCGGCTCATCGACTCGGTTCCCCCGGCGATGAAGACGTCACCGTGACCGGCTTCGATCATCCGGGCCGCGATGTTGATCGCATCCAGTCCCGAGGCACAAAGGCGATTCACCGTGCAGCCCGGAACACTGTCGGGCAGCCCGGCCAGCAACGCCGCCATGCGGGCCACGTTGCGATTGTCCTCGCCGGCTTGATTGGCGGCGCCGAAGTAAACGTCGTCGATGACGGCGGGGTCGATCCCCGACCGCTCAACGACCTCGCGGATGACCAGCGCGGCCAGATCGTCGGGGCGGACCGCCGCCAGCGCTCCGCCGTATCGGCCGACCGGTGTCCGCACGGCCGAGATAATCGCGGCTCGCCGCATGGCAGAATCATAGCGATCCGCCTCGCCGTCGTGCGGTCATAGGCCGCTTGCGGCTTCGCGATCAGATACGGCGCACGGCGGACCAACTCGACTCCGCCGGAGAGAAGCGGTCGTCATCGACGGTCTCGTTCAGCGCCGTAAGCAGGGCCGTGACGCGGGGGCCGCTGATCTGCCCGGCCCATTCGAGGGGGCCTGTGAGGTAGTTCGTGCCGAGTTTCATTGCGATGTCGATGTCCCCTTTGCTCGCCACGCCGTCCCGGTGCGCCCAGCCCGCTTCGTTGATGATCGCAGCGAGAATGCGGGCAAAAACATATTGCTCTAGTTCCGAGCCGCTTTGCCTGGTCGCACCGTCGATGAACATACGGACCGCGTCTTGCAACTTCTTCGACGCGACGAGTGGCCTGCGGTCGAACGCCACGGCGGGAATCGATTCTTCACCTTCGTAGGAATAGGCCCCGCGGTTGGTCTTTCGGCCGAGGTCGCCTCGTTCGACGAGATCAATCTGTAATCGGCTCGGCTTCAATCTCGACGGCCTGTCGAGTTGCTCCCATAGGGAATGTGTCGTCGCGGCGTTGACGTCCTGGCCGATGAGGTCGGTCAGCTCGAACGGCCCCATGCGGAAGCCGCCCAAGTCGCGCATGATGCAGTCGATCTCGTCCACGGGTGCGTACCCGTCTTGGACGATGCGCCAGGCTTCGAGATAGAACGGCCGGGCCACGCGGTTCACGATGAAGCCGGGCGTGTCCTTGGCCCGCACGGCCGTCTTGCCCCAGTCGGTCGCGATCCGCGCCGCGTCGTCGATCACGGCCGGGTCGGTCTCGTCGCCTCGCACGATCTCCACGAGCTTCATCAGCGGGGCGGGATTGAAAAAGTGCATGCCGACTGTGCGCCGGCCTTGTCCGATCGCCTGCCCGAGCCTGCTGATCGACAGGGACGAGGTGTTGGTCGCGATGATCGCGTCGTTCGAGACGGCCCGGATCACCGACCGCAGCGCGTTTACCTTGGCGTCGAGGTCCTCGACGACCGCTTCGATGACCAACCGGCTTGACGCGAAGCAGTCCGGCCCCGTCGCCGCCCGCAACCGGTCGGCTGTCTTGTCGCGCTGCTCGGCTGTGAGGTGGCCCTTCTCCACCAGCCGATCGAGCCGCCGGTGGACACCGTCGATCGCGGTTCTCACGGTGGCTTCGTCGACGTCAATCAGTTCGACGGTCCAGCCGGCGGTCGCGGCGACTTGGGCGATCCCCGCGCCCATGGTTCCCGCCCCGATGATGCCGACGGTGGGAAAGCACTCAGCCATCAGCTGTCCGCTTTCAGCTTCTGGATCAACGATGTCAACATTCGCTTCACTTCAGTGACTGCGCCGTTTAGCGACTGATAGTCGTTCTCACCGAGGTAGTGCAGATCGCGTGAGAGCAGCAAATGGTATTCAAGTTCGCTTGCGGATCCCATTGCTATGTGAAGGAAGCGTCTGAAATCAGCGTCGCTGCCCCTTCCGCATCCTTCGGCGATGTTGGCACCGATTGACGAGGCACTGCGGCGCAGCTGGGCGGTCAGGCCGTATCTCTCCTCGGTAGGAAATGGGCGCGTGAATTGATAGACCCGTAGCGATACATCATGCGCCTTCTGCCAAACGACGAGGTCGCGGAAGTCCTTCACGGCGTGTCAATCAATCCGATGTCTGAGTGGGCTGATCGCTGACTGCTGATTGCTGATCGCTACCGGCCCTTGAACGCCGGCTTGCGTTTCTCGATGAATGCGACCACGCCCTCGTGGTGATCCTCGGTCTTGCCAGCGGTCTCTTGAGCGAATGCTTCGGCTTCGAGCTGCTGGCTGAGGTCGTTGTCGAAGGACTGGTTGAGCAGGCGCTTGGTCAGCGCTAGTCCCCTCGCAGGGAGGCCCGCCAGCTTGCTCGCCAATCTATTCGTTTCGTCGGACAACTCATTGGCGGCAACAACCCTGTTGACCAATCCGAGCTCAAGCGCCTCGTCAGCTGACACCTTCTCGCCCGTGCAACACATTTCCATCGCCTTGCCGAGGCCTACGAGGCGCGGCAGCATGAACGTGCTTCCGGAATCCGGGATCAAACCGACGTGGATGAATACTTCAATGAACGATGCGTGTTCGGAGGCGATCCGCAAGTCACAGGCGAGGACGAGGGAGCACCCGGCCCCGGCCGCCACGCCGTTGACCGCAGCGATCACCGGCTTGTCCATCTCGCGGATGCGCTTGATGATCGGGTTATAGCGCTTGCGCAGATCAGGCCCGAGCTCGGGGATGTAGCCGGGCACATAGCGCTCCTTGAGTTCGCCGAGGTCCTGGCCGGAGCTGAACGCCTTGCCCTCGCCGGTGATAACGATCACGCGCACATCGTCGTCGCGCTCGGCCTGTTTCAGCGCGTCTTGCAGTTCGAAGGTCAACTGATCGTTGAATGCATTGAGCACATCCGGGCGGGCCAGCGTGATCGTGCAGATGCGATCGGCGGTTTCGAGGGTGATTGTTTCGTACTCGGTGGCGGTGGCTGGCATGGTAAGAATCCTTCCTCGTAAAGACGCGGATGGCATCCGCGGCTTTATGCCCGAAAATCATTTCCCCTTGAACTTCGGCTTGCGTTTTTCCATGAACGCCCGCATACCTTCCTTTTGGTCTTCGGTGCTGAAGAGCATGTAGAAGAGCTTGCGTTCGTATTCCAGTCCTTCTGAGAGTGTGGTCTCGAACGCCTTCAGCACCGCCTCCTTGGCCAACCTCAAAGCGATCGGGCCCTTTGCGGCCATTGCGTGTGCGACGCGAAGCGCTTCGCTGAAGTAATGTTCTTTGGGCACCACGCGGCTGACCAGACCCGCCGCCAGGGCCTCCTTGGCGGACAGGAATCGGCCGGTGAGGGTCACGTCCATCGCGGCGGCCTTGCCGATGGCTCGGGTGAGGCGTTGCGTTCCACCGGCTCCGGGCATCACGCCGATGTTGATCTCGGGTTGGCCGATCTGCGCGGTTTCCGAGGCGATGACCACATCGCAGAGCATCATCAGTTCGCAGCCGCCGCCGAGGGCGTACCCGCTGACCGCAGCGACGATCGGCTTCTTGATGCGCTTCATTCGATCCCAGGTGGCGAACTGATCGCGCTGGTACATCTGCAGCGTAGAGCACTCGGCCATGTCGCCGATGTCCGCTCCGGCCGCCCACGCCCGTTCGCTGCCGGCGAGTACGATGACGTGAATGGCATCGTCGCCGTCAAACGCTTCCATCTGCTCGGCGAGCTGCGTCATGAGTTGGGGATTCAGCGCGTTGAGAACTTTGGGGCGGTTGAGGCGGATGATGCCGACGTGCCGGTCGATTTCGCTGAGGATGAGAGCTTCTTCGGTCATGGGCTCTTGGCGGTTAGCTCGTGGCTCTTAGCTCGTGGCTGAGGCGGTTGTTTGAGGCGCTGGATGAGCGCGTTGAGCATCTTTCTGGTGACTGGAACCTTGTTGAGCAGTTGATCACTCGTCGGTATGTCGATCAGCTTGAGATCGCGTATCAGCATCAATTGGCACTCCAACTCCGCTGCAGATCCCATTGCAATATGCAAGAATCGTTTGAAATCGGCGTCGGTTTGGCGCCCGCAGCCCTCGGCAATGTTGGAAGGAATGGAGATACTGCAACGCCGCACCTGACTCGTCAAGCTGTATATCTCTTCCCGTGGAAAATGACGACTCGCTCGGTATACCTCCAAGGCCAACGCATATGCTCGCTGCCACACTTCAAGGTTGCGAAAATCCTGCATTGGTTGCCCTTTTCTGGCCAAGGGCCAACAGCCAAGAGCTAAAGGCCTTTCTACCGAGCCCGCTCAATCAACGCCTTGAGCTTCCCTTTCGGCAGCACGCGCTGGACCTGCCTGCCCCGGCCCACCAGGCGGTCACCATCATAAGCACACACGTCGCACACGACGCTTGTGTTGTCCACCTCGACTGCCTCTGCAACGATTCGTACGGTGTGGCCGAGGGGCGTCAGTGCGAGATGGTCGATCGAGATGTGCGAACCGATGCCTTCCTCGTGTTCCTCCAGATGCGGCGCGAGCACCTTGCGGGCCGCCAGCTCCATGTGGTGGGCCATCGACCACGTGGAGTAGAGCTGATGCACCACCACGCCGTCGAACGCCGGGCACATGGCTTGAGTCACCTCGACGATGACTTCGGCCGTGTTGCCGATCTTCAGCGATGGTTTCATGCCGGTCAGTTTAGCCGCGACCCGAAGGGGAGCGAGTTTCACGATGCCAGGCATTCCTCGCAGTACACTGCGGGTTGTGGGCGCGTTGCTCGGCTTGGTGATTCTGCTTTCGGTCGCGCTGGTGGCGGCGGTGGTGATTCTCTCAGCGATCGTGGCGCGTGAAGCAGTTCGGCCGCCCAGGCACACCGCAGGCTACGCCGTCGCGCTGGGTCTGCCGGTGGACCCCAACGAGTTGGGACTGGAGTTCGACGAATGGACGCTCGAGGTGCCCGGCGCCGCGACGCTGCCGGTGTGGGAGGTTCGCAGTGGTCAGGAGTCAGGGGTCAGTGGTCAGCAATCAGCAGCGGACAGCCGACAGCTTTCCTTGACCGCGGTGTTCATCCACGATTGGGGCGAATCGCGGATCGACGTGCTGGCCCGCATCGAGCCCTGGCGGACGCTGTGCGATCGCTTCGTGTTGTACGACCTGCGGGGCCATGGCGAGGCGACCGGCGGAGGCAGCCGGCTTGGCCACCGCGAGGACCTCGACCTGTTGGCCTTGCTCGATCGGCTCGGGGATTGTCCGATCGTGCTCGTCGGCCAGTCGATGGGTGCGGTCATTGCCATCAGTGCGGCTTCCCAGCGAAGGCCGGCCAGTGCTCGGATCGCTGGGATTGTGGCCTATGGGCCGTACCGCGACTTCCACTACTCGCTGCGCGGCAGTCTGCACGTCGGTGGATACCCGACTCGCCCGTTGACCGATCTAGCCATCTTCTGGCTGCGTTTCGCAGGCACTCGGCCCGAAGGTCTGCCCGATGAAGAGGTCCAACGCGTGCGGTGTCCGATCCTCATAATCTGTGGCGCCGACGATGCGATTGTGTCCGTCTCGCATGGGCAGCGGATTGCCGAGGCCGCTGCGGATGGAACGCTGCTGGTCATCCCCAACGCCGGGCATCTCGATGTACATATCGTTGATCCCCAACGGCACGACCAGGCCCTGCGGGTGTTTGTGGAGCGTGTTGAGAATGCAGTGAGTTGACGGAGGCGCGCGGGGGCAAGCCCCGCCGCTAAACGCCCGGTTCCGTCATTGATTTGGCATCGAGCAGTTCATCGAGCCGCTTGGGGTCAACCAATCCGTGCTCCAGCACATACTTGCGCACCGTCTGGCCGGTCTCGAACGCGCCCTTGGCCACCTTCGCCGCCTGGTCATAGCCGATCTGAGGGACGAGCGACGTGCACGTCATCAGCGACTTCTCGACCATGCCGGTGGCGATCGCCCGGTTGACCTCCAGACCTTGGATGCAGCGGTCAACGAACACCGTCGAGACGTTGGCCAGCAACATGATGCTATCGAGCAGGTTGGCAGCCATCATGGGCATGGCCACGTTGAGCTGTAGCAGCGACCCGATGCCGCCGGCGGCACCCATGGTGATCGCAGCGTCGTTGCCGACGACCTGACAGGCGACCTGCATGACCGATTCACAGATGACAGGGTTGACCTTGCCGGGCATGATCGAGGAGCCCGGTTGTATTGCAGGCAGCGCGAGCTCGTACAGCCCACAGCGCGGACCCGACCCCAGCCAACGGATGTCGTTGGCGATCTTCGATAGCGAGATCGCAATCGTTCTCAGCTCACCCGAGGCCTCGACGACGCAATCACGCGTGGCCTGGGCCTCGAAGTGGTTGAGGGCCTCGGCAAAGTTGACGCCCGTCGCTTCGCTCAGCTTCGCCGCCACCAGCCGGCCGAAGCGCGCGTGGGTGTTGATGCCGGTGCCGACCGCGGTGCCGCCGATGGGCAGGTTCTCCGCCAGTCGCACCATCGCACGCTGGGCCCGTTTCACGCCGTAGCCCGCCTGGGCGGCGAAGCCTGAGAACTCCTGGCCGAGGCGGATCGGCGTAGCGTCCATCAAATGCGTTCGCCCGATCTTCACGATGTCGTCCCACTTCCGGGCCTTCGCCTCAAGCGCTGCGGCGAGATTCTCCATGGCCCCGATGAGCTGGTTGGTGATCGCGACCGCCGCCGCGACCTGCATCGCCGTAGGAAACGTGTCGTTGGACGACTGACCCATGTTGATGTGGTCGTTGGGATGGACGGGGTCCTTCGCGCCGATCGGTTTGCCGGCGTACTTGGCGGCGAGATTTGCGATCACCTCGTTGACGTTCATGTTGGTGGAGGTGCCCGAGCCGGTCTGAAAGATGTCGATGGGGAAGTGCTGCATCATCGACGCGACCGCCCCGGGGTCGGAACCGTCGGCCAGCGCGGCGGCAATCTCTTCGCACGCTCTTTGGATCAGGTCAAATCGGTGCTGATCCAGCTTCTTCAGTTCGAGATTCGTTGCAGCGCACGCTTCTTTCAGCAGCACGAACGCCCGAATAAGCTGGGGCGAAACCGCTCGTCCCGAGATGGGAAAGTTCAGAACCGCCCGCTGGGTGCTGGCTCCGAAGAGGACGTTTCCCGGCATGGTCATCTCGCCCATTGAGTCATGTTCGGTTCGCGTTCTCTTGCTCGCCATGCGCGCACGGTATCACGAAGTTGACCTCGCGGCCATTCTGTTAGTGGCTTCCAAGAATCCGCAATCGGGACACGGGGGCTCGCTACCGCAGCAGCCGTGGCACGATCTCGCTGGCCTTGCCCAGCAGTTCGATATCGGCGAGGTCACTCGCCTCGGTCGGCTCGGCGTTGACGATGATGATCCCGGCCCCGATGGACCTGGCCAGGCCGATCAGACCGGCGGCCGGATAAACCACGGCGCTGGTACCGATCACCAGAAGCAGATCGCACGCATTGCACGCCTGCTGAGCCTGTTGCCAGGCATCCACTGGCAGCATCTCGCCGAACCATACCACGTCCGGCCGCAGGCGATGTCCGCACTTCGGGCAGATGCGCAACGGCGGCGGTTCCCACAGGTCGATCTGCTCGCGGTACCCGCAGCGACCGTTGCATCGGTCAACGGTGATTGAGCCGTGCAGTTGAATGATTCGAGCCGCGCCGGCCCGTTGAAGGAGGTCATCGACGTTTTGCGTCACATGGGTCATGTCACGGCGCCCGGCCAGGGCCAGGTGGGCGGGGTTCGGCGTGGCTCGGGCGATCGCGCGCCGGCGATGCCCGTACCAATCGACCACCAGTGCAGGGTCTTCGGCGAACCCTTGTGGCGAGGCGAGCCGCATTGGATCGTGATTCGTCCACAGCCCGCCGGTGGCGGCATCTCGAAATGTCGGTACGCCCGACTCAACGCTGAGCCCGGCTCCTGAGAACGAGACGATGCGCGCGGCACTGGTGATGAGTCGGCGGGCCGCGTCGATCACTGGTCCGGCTCGGGCCTAGATGTTCCGTCAGTCACGGCGTCCGGCGGCAAGCGCTCGATCGCATCCTCGAATCGCGCCTGGGCTTCGCCGACAAGCTGGTCCCCGAATCGCCGCTGAATCTCGTTCCCCAGCGCGACCGCCACCAAGGGGTTGGGCTCGGCGGCCTCGACAAGCAGCTCGACCCACGCCAGCAGATCTTTATTCAAGTCGGCGGCCTCTTCATAATGCCCGGCCAATGCAGCCACGCGGAACCTCAGTCGCGCCAACGCCGGCGTCATCGGCACCCCCTCCAGGGCCTGCATCACATCGAACGCGAGCTCGTAGTCGCCCAGCGCCAACCGCAGCTCGGCCAGGCGCGCAAGAAGCGAGCTGCGCTGTTGGGGGACCATGGCTTCGGGGGGGAAGTTGGTGACCTTGGCCAATATGGTGGCTCGCAGCTGAAGATCGACGTGTTCAAGCGACGCGAGCATGTCATCGGCGGCGAGTAAATCAGCCGGCGCAAGGCGCTCCGCCAGCGCCCTGATGGCATACGCCCACTCCTGGTGGTGTGGTTCCGGCGGCGCCAGCTGGGCCGCCAGCCGTAGCGTCGCGAGGTCGGCCGGGCCCTGAATCAAGACACGAACGACAAAGGGGTAGACCTCGTCATCGCCCACTCGACGCAGCAGAGGCTCTTTCCGGCCAGCCCAACACAACCCCTCGGCTACAGCTCGGCGCACGGCGGGGTCCGGGGCGTCCAGCAGGCCTTCCACGCGCGCCAGATCCTGGTCCTCGGCGATCGCAGCCAGAAGTCTCGCATGGACGGGTGTGCCCTGTTGCTGGAAAGCGGCGCGTGTGGCGCGTCGGGCTGCGGGGAGCCGCACGTCCTCAAGCAGGTCGTTGGAGATGATTGCCCAGAGCGCCTGGCCCGCCGCCTGGCCCGCCGCCGGGTCGTTGAGCCACCTCAGCGTCGCATCGAGCCCCGCCTGCGTCGGGCGCTTGGCAAGGATTTCCAGGTAGCCGCTGGCGATCTGATGGTCCGATTCGTTGTCAAGCGCCGCCGCTACCAGTTCGGCGGTGCCTTGATAGTTCAGGTCGTTGAGCAGCCCTGCGGCCGAGAGCCGCAGGGGCGAGACCTCGTCCGTGTCGCGCAGTCGCTGGGCCAGCGCGGCCGCCACCGGCTCCGGGACACGTTCGCTGTCCCGCAGCAGCCGTTCCACCCGCCCCATGGCGAACTGCCGAACGGGCACCAGCTCGTCACTGAGCAATTCCGGCAGGCGGTCGAGCTGTTCGTTGGGGCTGAGAACCACAAACAGCTCGTGCAAGGTGTTGGCCAGTCGCGCGGCGATATCGTCGTTGGCCCGTTTGTGCAGCTGTATTTGTTGCTCGATTTCGGTGATCCGTGTGCTGAGCTGTTGCACCATGATGCGAAGCCAGTCCTCGACCGACACGTCCTCGTGCCCGGCCCACCACCGCCGCCACTGCTGCACATCAGAGTCGTATGGCAGGCCGGTCAGCCGCCCAAGGCTTGCGCACGCCGCCGTGATGATTTCCCGGGGCGCGGGATGCTGCTCATCGAGCAGGGCCATGATCCGCGAGGCGCTGTCGCGAGTGCGAAAGGCCCCCAATGCGTGGATGAATCCGATACGCTGGGCGGGCGGCACGTCGCGATCAAGCGCGCGCCGGGAGACCATGTCCAGCGCCAGCGGTCCATAGCGGGGCAGAACCATCGAGAGCTTTTCCAGCGCTTCGCCCGTAGAGTCCTGCATGGTTGAGACTGCCGCTTCGAGCAGCCCTTGGACCGGTTGTGGCGAGGATGCCATCGCATCGATCACCGGTAGAATCACTTCCGGCTGGCCGCTCCGCAGGGATTGGTCAAGGATATCGATCGCCGCAGGCACATTCATCGCAATGAGTTCTTCAGCGGCGTGGCGGCGAGTCTCCGCTTGGATGTCGTGCGAGGGGTTCAGGACCGTCCGGCCGAAGACCCCAATCTGCCGACGCTGGCGCGAGGTGAGCTGGTCATCGGGCCGGCCAACCGTGGCCGTGGCCGCCGGTTCGAGCAGGTTTGGCGGGGGCGATTGGCCGCAGCCGCCGGCCATCGTAGCATTGATGGACACACCCCAAGCCGCCAGCGATCGCCAGCCGGGCAACCGCCGGGTACGCTCCCGGATTGTGGACATGATCGACGGCGATATAGGCACTAGAGTACTAGGGTGTGTTCCATCCTATCGGCTACACGATGCCGAGGATCGATATGAAACCGATGATAAGCCGGAGTAACGGTCGATGAGCGATTGGTGCGACGCCGAAGAGCATGCGGATCGGGCCTTGGAGATGTATGAGCGCGGCCGGTGGGCTGAGGCTGAAGCCGAACTCCGCAAGGCTATCGCGCTCAACCCCGATCAGCCGGAATGGCACTTCAATCTCGGTCTGACGCTGGAGGTGGCGGGGCGCGATGCCGATGCCCTCGCTTCATACGAGCGAGCGGTCGCGCTGATGGCAGGCCAGGCCGATCCACTGCTGGCGGCTGGGATTGTCGCCAATCGGCTTGGGCAGTTCGAGCGAGCCATCGACTGGCTCCAGCAGGCCGTGCGGATCGACAGCCAATGTGAGCTGGCCTATGCCCACCAGATCGAGAGCAATGTCCGCCTGGGCAGGCATGAGGAAGCCGAGACCACGTTCTACCTCGCCGAGGGGGCGATGGAACATCGCAGCGCCCATTGCCTGGCGGCGATCGCCCAGAGCCTGTTTCAATGCCGCCGGTACGATCGTGCCGAATGGTGCATTCGCCAAGCGCTGCGAATCGACCCGACGATCCCCCGGCTGCGCGCCCGTCTCGGCGCGGTGTATGCGGCCACCCACCGGCCGCGCAAGGCCCTGCAGCTTTATCTACGCGACCTCCGCGATGATCCGGGCAACGTCGAGACGCTCCTGGACTTCGGCGAGGCATTGATTGATCTGGGGCGTTTGCCCGAGGCAGCGGAGAAGTTCCGCCAGATCCTCGAGCTCGAGCCGGCCAACGTTGATGCACACTATCGTCTCGGCGAGATCGCTATGACTGGCGGCCGGTACGAACAAGCCCACCTGGAGTTCGAGCTGGTCTTCAAGCTTGATCCGCAGGACCCGCAAGTCCGTGTCGCCCTCGCGGAGGCACTCCTGCGCCGAGGACGGATCGAGCAGGCACGCGGGTATCTGCGCGAGGTGTTGGAGCACGGTCAAGCGGGCGAGGAGGCCGCCCGGGGGGCGATCGACATCGCTCGGCTGGGGTCGCTACTGCTGGAGGCGGGGTTGCCGGGCAAGGCGGCGGGTGTGTTGGATCGCGCCATTGCCGGTGTCGGCGAGAGCCCCCAACTGTTGCGAGAGCTTGCCCTGGCCAGGTTCCAGGCGGGTGATCGTGATGGGGGGGTCGCGGCCAGCAGACGGTTGCTTCGGCTCGATAGCCGATGTCTTGTTTCCATGCACAACTTGGCCCTGGCCGCCCTGGAGCAACGCCGACTTCGCGTTGCGGCGGGGTGGATCACCCGCGGGCTGCGCGTTGATCGCCACGATGATGGACTGCGTCGCCTGCGGATGCGGCTGTGGCTGGCCTGGCTGGGTGAGGCGTTGGGGCGGCTGATCGGCGGTTTCCGGCCGACCATATCACGGCGAGGATCCTGATCGGCGCAAGGAGATGCGCCGGGGGCTCGCGGCCCAGCCGGCGTCCAGCCGGATCGCTTATAACGTCCCGCTGGTGTACGGGAGCAAGGCCATGAAGCGGGCACGCTTGATCGCCCTGGCGATCATCCGTTGCTCCTTCGATGAAAGGCCCGTCCGCTTTCGGGAGTAGATCTTGCCGTTGGGCGTCATCATCCGGCGCAGCTCGTCCACGGTCTTGTAATCAACATAGGGCCTGCCGTGCACCCCAATGTGCAGGTAGGAGCGGTGACGTGGTGTGCCGTAGGACAGTCGAGTCATCCAGATAGCTCCCGCTGCATGGACCGCTGCCCTTGCTGGGGGCATCGGCCGTAGCGGGTGTCAGCATAGCCGGTCCTCGCAGCGGATCAAGATGTTGCCCAACATACCCCAGGAGCCTCAGATCGTTGGGCCGGGCTGCCGCGACGGCCCGGGCCGGCCGCGGGGGCCGTCGCAACCCGTCCCCGGGGGGATCACGCCTTGTTTTTTGCCAAATGGACCGGCTGGTAGAATCCAGCTGAGACCGGCTGCGAACCTACCAGCGAGGACCGATATTCTGCACGAGACATTCTCCTCTCCTTCCTTGACTGCCGCCGACCGGCCCCGCCCGACGTTGCCCCCACCGTCGCACAGCCGGTCGGTGGTCCTTTTTTGATCCTTGCGGTGACCACCCACCCCTCATCCGATATCTGATACGGTGCCGACCCGGGTCTTCCTCGTCCGCCACGGCGGACTCGTCAGACCCGGCTTCACCCGATGCCTTGGCGCCCCTGTGCCTTTCCACATGCCTCGTCCACTGATCGGCATCACGGCTGACCTCAACGAGACGCGATACATCGCGCCCACGAGCTGCGCCGCAATGGTCAGCGAAGCGGGCGGGGCGGCTGTTGTGCTTCCGTGCCTAAGTCGCTGTGTCGAGGCGTACGTCCAGCGATGCGATGGCATTATTCTTTCCGGCGGCGACGATCCCATCATGGAGCATTGGGGCGTGCCGACCCACCCCAAGGCGCACAAGGTCGATCCCCTTCGCCAAGCGTTCGAGCTGGCCGTGCTGGAGGCGCTGGAGGCGCGCCGCGAAACGCCCGTGCTGGGGATTTGCCTGGGCATGCAGTTGATGGGGTTGCATCGCGGCGGAGCACTCGATCAATACCTGCCCGATTCACTGCCTACCGCTGGCCAGCATTGGCCCAAGACCACCCATTCGGTCACCGGCGAACTCGGCGAGGGCCTAGTGCATAGCCACCATCGTCAGGCGCTGGCCGACGCCGGCTCGATGCGCATCGTTGCCACCGCCGCTGACGGTGTGATCGAAGCGATCCGGGATGACAGCCGGCCGTTCTACCTCGGCGTGCAATGGCACCCGGAGCGCACGGAGAATGACCGGCTGGGGCGCGGGCTGATTCGGCGACTGGTTGAATCATCGTCTTCGCCGGCCCGGACCTTCGCGGCGGCCAAGCCCGCCCGCTAATCGGCCGCTTCCTCCACACCGCCTCGTGCGTCGTGCCTCATGCCTTCTCGTTCATTTCACCGTCGGCAGCCAGGCGGCGACGAGGTTGATCGCGCCCTGGAGGTCCTTCTTATCAATGGATTCGGTGACGGTGTGGATGTAGCGGGTACCGCAGACGATGGCGGCGGTGCGGGCTCCGGATCCGGCTCGCTGAATGGCCGCGGCATCCTGGCCGCCGCGCGGCAGAATGCAGCGCTGATAGGGAATCTTCTTGGTCCGGGCCACTTCGCACAGATCGTTGACCAGCTCGTGGTCGGCGATCATGGATGAGTCCTGGACCATGATCGCCACGCCCTTGCCGTGTGTGCTCACCCACTCGGTTTCCCCTATGCCGGGCGTATCGCAGGCCAGGGTGGTATCCAGCCCAATGCCGATGTCGGCTCCGACGGAGTTCGCGGCGGTCGTCGCGCCTCGCAGGCCGACTTCCTCCTGCACGGTGAACACGACAACCAGCTCACATCGATGCTGCGCCGCCTTCGCCCGGCTCTTGGCAAGAATGCGTGTCGCTTCGATGGCCACGAAGCACGCCACGCGGTTGTCCAGCGCCTTGGAAACGACCTTTCTGGGTTGTTCGATGAACGGCTCGTGCATCACGACGAAGTCGCCGATGGTCACCTTCTTTTGCACGCTCTTAGCATCCATGCCCAGGTCGATGAAGAACTCGGTGGTCTCCGGCACCTTCTTGCGTTCCTCGGGCGTGGAGATGTGAAGCGGCTTCCCGCTGGGATTCATCACGCCCTCGTAGTCGCCGCCGGCGCAGCAGACCAGCACCCGCCGGGAGAAGAGATTCCGCGCGTCGAATCCGCCCGCGGGGTTGATCCACACAAAGCCCTTGTCATCGACGTGCCGGACGTAGAAGCCGATCTCATCCATGTGAGCCGCGATCATGACCCGTGTCGGCTTGCGTGGCTTTGACGGAGTTGTCGGATTGCGGGTGCAGATTAACGAACCCATAGGGTCGGTCCGAACCTCGTCGAAGAGCCCCTTGATGCTCTTGGTGATCAACCGGCGAACGCGCTCCTCCCGCCCCGGCACACCCGGCGTCTCGCACAGTTTCGCAAGCAGGTCGAGGTCCATGAAGCGGCTGTCCTTTCCAAACAGATGAGGCCTTCGGGCAGACAAGACCAATTCGGCGCCATCGGCCGACTTGGGGCGGAAGTCCTACTATCCTCGGGCGCGGACCCCCAGGATGCTCCATCATGCCTCACGAAAGCCCCCTTCGCAAACGCCACGAGGCCTATTCGCAACTTCGGCGACCCGATCCGAACGCTGCCGCGCATCGTCCCGGGGCCGCGGTGGGCATGCGGGCCACGGCTCCCGACCCCCAATACGTCGCCTACGGCCCTTTGAATGATCTGGGCCGAGTTGGGTGCGAGCTATTGGCCACGTTTGGCGACCTCGAGGCCGAATACGCGGCCATTCGCAAGGGGGCGGGGCTCTTTGACTGCCCCCATCGGGCGACGATCCGAATCACCGGCGACGACCGGCGCGAATTCCTCAATCGCATGCTGACCCAGGAGTTGAAGGATCTCCAAGGGGGCGTGGCGAAGCCGACGTTCTGGCTGAGCCGGCAGGGTCGCCTCGTCGCAGACCTACTTCTCATCGAGCTCGGTGATCGGCTGCTGATCGATCTGGATATCCATCAAGTTGATCACACCGTCAAGACGCTCAGGGATTTCCTGTTTACCGAAGACGTTGAGATCACCGATGTGTCGAGCGAGTTGTATCACCTTGCGGTGCACGGCAAGGAAGCGCAGGCGGTGATCGCCGAGGCCGGCGGGGGTACATCGTTTGATCTCGATGCGCTGGGTGCGACGACGGTCCGGATCGCCGGCGTCGAAGTGGTCGTCGCCCGTCTCGATCAGACCGGCGAGGTGGGTCTGCATCTCATCGTTCCACAGGACCAGGCTGAGGCGGTCTGGGATGCCCTGGTCGCGACCGATGAGAAACTCGGCCAGGGGAAGCGCCGCATTCGGCCGATCGGCTGGCATGCGGTCAACGTCGCGCGCATCGAGGCCGGCATTCCGCTGTTCAACATCGACTTTGGGCCGACGAATCTGCCGCATGAGACCGGCCAGTTGCACGATCGCGTCAGCTTCACCAAGGGCTGCTACCTTGGTCAGGAGATCGTGGCCAGAATGGAGAGCCTCGGATCACCGAAGCAGATCCTCGTCGGGTTGAAGCCGGGCAGAGACTTGCTCCCGGTCGCTGGCGATGAGGTGTTTTCGAAGGAGCAACAAGGCAAGGACCGGCAGATCGGCGTGGTGACCTCCAGCACGCTGAGCCCCATGCTCGGTGCTGCGCCGATCGCCTTTGCCATGCTCAAGACGAAATCGGCCGATCCTGACACGACCGTGCTGGTCAATGCCGAAGGCGAACAAACCGACGCCGTCGTCTGCGGCCTTCGCTTCTACAAACCAGTCGCCCCGCAAGCTTCAAGCGCCCGCGAGACCGGGGAATCCACATGATGGTTGCAGAATCCGTACTGGACGGCAGCGCCGGTTACGAGTGGATCCTGCTTGTCATCGGCGGCGTGCTCATGCTCGTCGTGCTTGGGTTCTTTGTTTTCACCTTGACGAGGAAGGAGCCCCCCGGCAGAGACGGGGGCTAGGGGATTCACCGCTCGATGCCTCGTGCCTAGTGCTCAATGCCTGCGCGGAAACACATTCGCATCACCGAGGTCGGACCGAGGGATGGGCTGCAAAACGAGGCGGTGGTGGTCAGCGTTCAGGAAAAGGTTGCGTTCGTCGATTTGCTGTCGCAGGCCGGCGTGGCCGAGATCGAGGTCAGCAGTTTTGTGAGCCCCCAATGGGTGCCGCAGCTGGGTGATGCCGAGGATGTGTTTGGGCGAATGGGCCGTCGGGATTCAGTGGTGTACTCAGCGCTGGTGCCTAACGAAGAGGGCATGCAGCGCGCGCTGGCGGCACGCGTGGACAAGATCGCCCTGTTCACCGCCGCCTCCGAGACGTTCAGCCGCAAGAACACCAACGCCACGATCGGCGAGACTCTACAGCGTTTCACGCCGGTGATCGCGCAAGCACAGGCCGCCTCGCTGCGGGTTCGCGCTTACATCAGCTGCGCCGTGGCCTGCCCATATGAAGGCCCCATCGATCCGGGACAGGTGCGTGAGGTGGCTGACAGGCTGCTGGATATTGGCGCTGATGAGATTGACCTCGGGGAGACGATCGGCGTGGCCGTGCCGAGCGACATTGACAAGTTGTACAAGGGTCTGAGCGGCCTGCTGGAGCCCGCCCAAACCACACTGCACTTGCACGACACTCGCGGCACGGCCCTAGCGTGCGCGCTGCGCGCGATCCAACTGGGCGTGGTGAGCTTTGATGCGACCTGTGGCGGGCTGGGGGGCTGCCCCTACGCCCCGGGCGCAGCAGGGAACCTTGCCACGGAAGACTTGGTGTACTTGTGTAACCGCATGGGTTACGAAACAGGCGTTGATCTTGAAGCGCTCTTTGCGGCTTCGCGTCACGTCGCCGCGGCGCTTGGTCGAACGCTGCCCGGGCGGGTGTTCGGCGTCGACGGGGGAACAGAGATGGACGGGCGTCGTTTCGGGCGATGATCGCTTCGCGGAGTGGCGGGCACCATTACGCGGGCGGATCGTTGGCGCCACGGATTCCCTGGGCCCCCGGACCCATGGTGATCACGTTCTTCCCCTTCTTCTTCGACTGTAGCGCCAGTTGATCCGCGTGGCGGAGCAGGCTTGCCGGATCGGCTCCGTCCCAGGGATAGGTGGCCAGCCCGCCGGAGATGCTCAGCGTGCCGGGCGCATCGACGCCCAGCTTAGGGAACTTCATCTGGCAGATCTGATCCTGGAAACGCTTCGCGATCTGCTCGACGGTCTCCGGCGGAGTGGATCCCGGCTCTCGCGGGCCCTCGGGATCGGCGAAGATCACGACGAACTCGTCGCCGCCGATTCGGCAGACCCGGTCGCCCTTGCGGATCACCGAGTTCAGCAGCCGCACGGTCTCGCGCAGCACCTCATCGCCGGCATGGTGTCCGAACTGATCGTTGTAGTGTTTGAAGTCGTCGAGGTCGAAGACCATCACCGTTACCGCTCGGCGCTTGCGGGCAGCTTTGGGCATGGACTGTTGCATGAAGACTTCGTAGAACCGCCGGTTCCCTGCCCCGGTCAGCTCGTCGTGAAAGGCCATCTCTCGGTAGTCGCGGAAGTTTCGATCCAAGGCCAGCCATCGCGCCAGCCAATCAGCCCACGGCTGCAGTTGCGAAACGCTGCCCCGGCTTGAGGAAAGAACCCCGAAAGATCGCCGGCCGTAGCGCACATCCGCCGACGCCCCTGCGCGCTCGGCGTCGCGCTGTGGGCGATCTTCCGTCAGCGCCAGGTCAGCCCATTGCGTCTGCTGGACGATCAGTTGCATGGCCCGGTCCCGGATGCCGGCGGGATCAGTCAGTATGGCTTCGACGAGGTCGGTGTCGCCCAACTGTTCGATGGGCTGATCTTCGGCCTGACCGGGCGTGGTGAGGTCAGGTGCCTGGGTTTCCACCGATTCGACGGTTCGGGCCGCCGGTTGGGTCGCCTCCGGGGCTTGTTGGAGACGGGTCGCCCCGACCGGTTCGATCAGCACTTCGTCGAATCCGTCCGCGACCGCGTCGATTCCCCCAAGCTCCTCTTGGGATTCAGCCAACAGAATCAATCGCACCGAAGGATCAACCCGCCGAAATGCCTGCGGCGCGTTGGCGGAGGACCGTCGAACGACATCAACCGGTATCAGCACTGCGGCCACCGGCTCGGCGGCGGTGGCGATCGCCACCTCGCCCAGGGCGTCAAAGAGGTTGTCCGCATGGAGTAAAGTCTGGGGTACGCCGTCGGCGGACTGGCTGACCTGCTGCGGAATCCTTGCGGCATCGGCGCAGCCGACGATGAGCACCCGACCGTGCTCGACACGCCTTGGCGGGCCGTATGTGCTCATTTCGATGGACCTCGATCGTCGTTATCCAGCAGCATGGCAATTTCTTCTTGGGTGATCTGAGGCGTAACCGATGGTGGTGATGGCTTACTCTCGCTCGCCGCCCGGTGAGTTGGGCCCGTGTCCTTCGCAGTTGGTTTGGTCACCGGCTCGTGGCCGGATGCCAGCGGGCACAGCGTTCCGTCAACATAGGACCACAGGTCGGCCTGGGGCACATAGCGTCCGGCCGCGGCCAGCATGGCGTCGAGCTGGGGCCAGCGTGTTGGTTCGACGACCACAAGGGCCAGCCCTTCGACCTGCTGCTGCCCCCACCCCACGCTCGACTTCTGTGTGCGGTCAAGCAGGCACAGCTCGGCCAGCGCCGCCAACGGGTCGTCCGCCTCGTGAGCCTCCCACTGCCCCGCGGTGCGGCGATCGAGCAGGGTCCGTAGGGGCTCGCCACCGCCGCCGGTCGGCGTCAGCAGCACACATCTGGTGGGGCCCTCAATAGATGGCATGTCGATCTTCCATCTGCCTCCCAGTGGCATCCTTCCAGTTCCATTTTAGGCACCTGGGCTAGACGGTCATCCCGCCGCGGTCGGAATTACGCCCCCAGCGGTCAAGGCATGAGCATCAGCGGGGCTCCCCGGCTGATCGTCGGGTAGATCCAGCAAGAGCCTGGCGATGGTGACCGCAGCATCAGCGGGCGGGCGGGCGCGGAGATTCACCTGCATGGTCCGGCGTCGGTCGTGGTCGCTCAACAACGCGCGAAGCGTCGTCCCGATGTGGTGAGCGTTGATGGTGGGGTCAAGGTGATCGGGTTCGATGACCGCTCCGCCCACGGCGACCATCGGCTGGGCGTTGCGCTGCTGGTGCTGGTCACGGTGATGGGGATAGGGCACAAAGATCGTGGGAACCGAGTTGGCCCAGGCCTCGGCGACGGAGCTGGCGCCGGCCCGAAGGCGCGCGCGTCCTCGATGTCGAACGAATCGGCGCGCTTGGTGAACGGAAAGACGAGGCGGCGGAACGGCAGGCCCTTGCCCTTGAGCAGCTCGATCACGCCGGTGATGGAGGC
>JADFIR010000046.1 GCA_022566535.1 Planctomycetota bacterium | reverse complement strand
GTCTCGGCCATGCCCTCAGCGTAGCACATCGGACTGACTTGGTCGGTTGAGCCGGCGTTCGCTACAGTTGCTCGAGCCCCAATGCGGCCGAATCGCTTGGCCGGTGCAGCACCTCGGACGCCCGTTGTTCGTACAATACCCAAGCCGCAACGGGTGAGAAGCGATGACCGCAACCGAGACGAGCGAGGTCATGGCCGCGAGCCAATCAGCACCTTCTGAACGCGGGGTCCGCCGAGACATCGCCACGCTCGTCACGGGGGCTGGCGGCGAGGTCGGCCACGGGCTGATTGCGGCGCTACACGCAGCTGGGCGCAAGGACATCATTGCGATCGACATTCGAGCGTTGGACGACCGACAGCGGGCGCTATGCCGCGAGACTTATGTTGGCGACATCTGCGAGACGGCGTTGCTTGGGCGTCTCGAGTCCATGTACGAGATCACCGAGGTCTACCATCTTGCTGCGTTGCTCAGCACTCGAACGGAGTTTGTGCCCGAGGCAGCGCACGCAGTCAACGTCGGGGGGATGTTCAATCTGCTGCGCCTGGCCGCCGACCAGGCCCGCTCGCACGGTAAGCGCGTCAGGTTCATGTTCCCCAGCTCGATCGCGGTGTATGGGCTGGGCGACCTAAAGACCAAGAAGCGGGCCGGGGCGATCGGCGAGGATGAACACCTCCAGCCCACGACGATGTACGGCTGCAACAAGGTGTACTGCGAGAACCTCGGCCGATATTACGCCCGTCATTACCGCCAGCTTGCCCAGGATCGGATGGACCACATTCTCGACTTTCGCTGTATTCGCTTTCCCGGCCTGATCAGTGCTGAGACCGTCCCTTGCGGGGGGACCAGCGATTATGCGGCCCAGATGATCCATGCCGCCGCCGAAGGCAAGCCGTATGCCTGTTTCGTGCGCCCCGACACCCGCATGGCGTTCATGACGATGCCCGATGCGATCGAGGCGTTCCTGCGGCTGGCCCGTGCGGATGCGGGGCATCTGAGCCGCTGCGTGTACAACGTGACGAGCTTCAATCCTTCGGCCGCCGAGTTTGCCGACCTGGTGCGCGAGCATTTTCCTGCGGCCCGGATCTCCTTTGAGCCCGACCCGCAGCGCCAGGCGATCGTGGACTCCTGGCCGGTGGATGTGGATGACACTGCCGCCCGCACCGATTGGGGTTACTCGCCCAAACACGACCTCCGCAGCGCGTTCGAGCAGTACCTCGTGCCGAGCATCACGGCGCGGTACGCAAAGTCATAGGTTGGCCGTGCGTGAAGGTGCAACTGCGACCCTATGCCGCCCGAGGCTTGCGCTTGCTCGCGTGAAGAATGGTGAGACCAATAACCTCATCGTCCTCGTAACGAATGATGACATCATCATCCGTCAATTCACTGTCCGTGGCGCGCGCCGGCTTCTTGAAGTTGATGTAAAGCACGTCCGCCTTGGCGTCGTAAGACGACCAGATGTATTGATGCGGCGAGCGCAGTAGAGCAGGGACGAGGTCAAGATACGCGGCTATTTCGTGGGGGGCCATAACTGTTGCCTCCGATCGAGGCTCGCGAGCCGGCGCGTCAGAAACGCCGTGATGATGAAGCCATCGGACTGATCTACCTCCCGATATACTACCACCATTGCCCTACTTTGTTCCATCGTACGCACGGCAAGAAGTTCTCCCCCTTGTCCTTCAACCACGCGCTCTGCATCTGTTACCGTCTCCAGAACCTCCTCGCGCATCCCGGCCAGCTCGGCATGCTCCTCCACGATGTGCATCCACCGCTCCGCGGTCAGCCGGATCCGAACACCGCCTCGGGATTGAACGACAGGCGTCACGATGTCGTTTCCTTGAAGATGTGGAGTAATCCCGGCGACAGGATACCGATCTACGCCCGATGGGCGTACCGGAGGCCTGCCCCATGGTGGCGGACGCCTGGGTGAGTTTGTAGAATGCGCCCTTGCTGCGACCTCTTGTCCGCGGTGAGAATGTTCTATGACCACCACAACGACGCAGGTTCGCGGGCCAGATGTGTTTGCCAATCGCACTGATGAGGTCTTAGCCCAACTCAAGGACACCGGGCAGTTCAAGGTGCTTCAGACCATTGAAGGGCCGATGGATGCCACGGTGAAACTCCGCGGGTACGGCGAGGTCGCGTGCTTCTGCTCCAACAACTATCTCGGCCTCGCCAACCATCCCGAGGTCAAGCGTGCCGCGATCGAAGGCATCGAGAAGTACGGGGCCGGCACCGCGTCGGTCCGTTTCATTTGCGGAACGTTCGAGCCGCACGAAAGGCTCGAAAGGACCATCGCGAAGTTCCTCGGCGTGGAGGCGGCGTACAGCTTCGTCTCGTGCTGGACCGCAGCCGAGGCGCTCTTCCCAACGCTCTGTGAGCCGGGCGACATCATCATCTCCGATGAGCTCAACCACGCCTGCATCATCGACAGCATGCGGCTGGCCGTCAGCATCAAGAAGGGCGTGCACCGCACTGTCTTCAAACATAGTGATATAGGCGCGGCGCGCGAAGCGCTGGACAAAGCACGCAACAACCCCCAGGTCACCGGCGCCATGTGGGTCGTCACGGACGGCGTGTTCTCCATGGAGGGGGATATCGCGAAACTGCCTGAACTGCGAAAGCTATGCGACAAGTTCAACGCCCTGCTGGTGGTGGACGACTCGCACGGCACGGGCGTGATGGGACCCACCGGCCGGGGCACGCACGAGCACCACGGCATGCCCGGCGACGCAATCGATTTCTATGCGGGGACACTTGGCAAGGCTCTCGGCGGCGGGGCGGGCGGGTACTTGGCCGGGGCCAGGCGCGGCATTGACATGATCATCCAGCGTGGCCGGCCGACGCTGTTTTCCAATGCCCTGCCCATCACCATCGCCTGCTCAGCCAACAAGGCGATCGAGATCCTGATGCACGAGCCGCAGCGCGTCGCGAAACTGCGCGAGAACGTCGCCTATGCACGCAAGGGCATTGCCGCCGTCGGGTTTGAAGTGCTCGAATCGCCCACCGCGATCTGCCCGATCATCGTCGGCGACACCGCCAAGGCGATTTCGATGAGTAAGCGCTTGCTGGAAATGGGCGTCTTCGTGATCGGCTTCGGCTACCCCGTCGTGCCCGAGGGCACCGCGCGCCTTCGGGTGCAAATCTCCGCGGCGCATGAAAGGGCCCATCTCGATCAGCTCATAGCGTGTTTGAGGAAACTGAAGTCGGAAATGCGCTAAGCCGCAAGCGTGGATGCGCTGGGTAGTTTACCCGACCGCTTGCTTCATCCCGATGAGGGTGAACAGCTCCATGCGCGACGCGGCGCTCTTGAGGAACGAGCCGTGCAGCTTGCTGGTGGTGGTCCATGAGCCGGGCTTCTTCACGCCGCGATAGCACATGCAGAAGTGCTGACACTTGAGGATCACCCCGACCCCCTGGGGTTGCAGAACATCCTGAATGGCGTCGGCGATCTGAGCGGTCAGTCTCTCCTGCACTTGCAGGCGCTTCGCAAAAACGTCCACCACCCGCGCGAGCTTGGAAATGCCGACCATTCGCCCATCGGGGATGTAGGCGACATGCGCCTTGCCGACGAACGGCACCATATGGTGCTCGCAGTGGCTATAGAGCTCGATGTCGCTGACCAGCACCAGCTCGCTGTAGCGAGTTGTGTCCGTGAAGGTCCTTGACAGGTACTGCTTGGGGTCCTCCTGATATCCGCGGAAGTGCTCCTCCAGGGTGCCGACCACACGCCTGGGCGTGCCGCGCAAGCCCTCTCGATTGGGATCCTCACCGATAAACTCGAGTAGACCCCGGACGTGCTGCATGGCGTCAGCGGTGCGCTGGTCGACGGCGCGCTCGTCGCGCGGAGCTGGATGCTCCCCGTCGCCGGTGGTTGGGGCTGATGAGATCTGGGTCATGGCTGCGGCGTGCCTTTCGCGGGGGGCTGAGCGTTCCGCTTCGCCCGCACGGCGAGTCTAGCACATCCAAATGGTGCGGGCCAGCTCCTTGGGCCGCTAGCGGATGGGCCGGCGATGACGACGGCGGTTTCATAGATACTTCTTCCACCACGAAAGAATCTGGTGGAGCCGGTGCAGGCGCAGGTCGGGCGGTCCGGCACGGCTGAATCCATGGCTGGTTGAACGCGGATAGCGAACGAATCGCGTCGGCACGTTTCGCAGCTTCAGGGCGGTGAACACCTGCTCCGCCTGCTCAATGTTGCATCGCAGATCACCCTCGCTGTGGATGATGAGCGTCGGCGTCTTGGCATTGCCCAAATGCTTCAGCGGACTCCGCTCCCATAAGGATTCCGGCCGATCCCACGAGTTGCCCGGCCAGTAGCGGTCCGGCTCTTCAGTGAAGTCGCTCGTGCCGAACATGCTGTGCAGATTCGAAACGCACCGATCGGTGATCGCGGCGGCGAACTCTTGCGTGTGGCCGATGGCCCAGTTGGTCATGTATCCGCCATAGCTTCCGCCCATCACGCCCATGCGTTGTGCGTTGACGAACGGCTGACGCTTCATGAATTCGGTCACAGTCTGAATGTCGATCCAGTCGGCGCCGCCCCAGGCGCCGCGGATCGCGGCGCAGTGATCCCGGCCGTAGCCCTTGCTCCCCCGCGGATTGGAGAAGAAAACGACGTACCCGGCCGCGGCCAGCACCTGGAATTCGTGAAAGAATCCAACTCCGTATTGCGCGTGCGGCCCGCCGTGGATCTCAAGCGCCGCCGGATGCTTCGTTCGTTGTGAGCGACGGGGTGGGAGCATCACCCAGAGCTGGACCTTCGTTCCGTCGGCGGCCTTGACCCATCGCGACGTCGGCTTTGAAAGCTCCAACTCGCCCAGCAGCTTGCGATTGAGATTGGTCACGGCTCTTATGGTCGCGTCGTGGCCGGTCAAATCGGCGACGCAAACCTCGTCGAGCACGGTGACCGAACCGACTGTCATGGCCATCGTCCGACCGTCTTGTGAGAGATTCCCGAGCGAATAGACGCGCGGCCCGGTGGTATGGAAGTTGATCCGGCCGCCGCGCCGCCTCACAGACGCCAGGTGCGATTCGCCGTGCCACCCGAGCTGCATGTAGATTCGCCTGCTGTCTGAGCTCCATAGGAGGTGAGGGGCGAAGTCCACCTCAGCGGTGTCCGACATTGGAGCGGCCATGAGGCAGTGATCCTCGCGCGCGGTGAGGCTCTTTGGGTTGCCCTTGACCGGATCACAGACCCACAGTTCGAGGTTCTCGGTGCTGTAGGTCCCGTCCTTCCCTTCGCGAGAGGCATAGGCCAGGAATCTGCCGTCGGGCGACCAAGCCACTGCGTCCTTCGGGCCCAGGGGAAGATCGGGCACCTTCTTGATCTTGTTGGTGGCAACATTGAGGATAATGATCTGATCCGTCCACGGCCGGATCATCGCTTTGCGGTCCTGATTGGTGGTGATCGCGAGCTTCTTGGAGTCGGGCGAGAAATCAAAGCTGAAGAAGCCGAGCGTGTCCTTGGCGTAGACCTTGCGGTGCTTCCCGGCGGTCGTATCGACGAGGTAGAGCTGATACCGCTGAGCGTCGAAGTAGCCGTCGCCGTCAAGGCGATACCACCAATCATCGATCACTCGTGGGGGATCGCTGAGGCCCTTCTCCTGCCGGTCTTTCTTGGCGGTCTCGGTCCACTGCGCGTCGTGGCGGCGAAAACTCATCGCGATCATCCGGCCGTCTGGAGACCATCTGAATGTGCTGATCGATCCTTGCGGCAACTGCGTGAGCGCAACCGCTTCCCCTCCTTCGGCGGAAATCGTATAGATCTGCGGCTTGTGCTTGTCGCGGCCGCAGAGAAACGCGATCCGATTCCCCTCCGGCGACCAGCGCGGATGCGAATCTTTTCCGCCGTTGGTGAATTGATTTGGCTCACCTCCGTCCGTGGGGGCCATCCACAGATTCGAGACGTATTCATTCTTCTGCCCCACGTGCTTGACGACGAACACGACATCGCTGCCATCGGGTGAAACCTGTGGATCCGAGACCAGGCGAAACCGCAGCAGATCCTCAGGCGCAATGAGTCGCCGACGACCGGCTCGCTTGGCCGACGATGCCCGAGTTCGCAATCGGCGCGGCCTCTTCGTTTTCATGCGTGAATCTCCTGGGGCGTAGGAATGTGCATCGCCGGGATGCTACCCGCGGCCGGGCACTGTTGAAAGCCGGCGCGAACTGCCGGACCGACGCAGAAGTAGACGCCGTTGGGTAGGATGGGCGGGCCGTGGCCGAGGCGCTTTGCGACAAGGAACTGCTCAGCAGGCTGGTGGCCTTCGACTCCACCAGCACCAAGAGCAATCTGCCGATCGCCGACTTTGTCTGCGAATATCTCGACCGGCCGAACGTCGCAATCACCCGCAATCTGAGCGAGGACGGCTCAAAGGTGAACGTCGTCGTTGCGTCGGGCGTCGATGGGGCCGGCGATGACAGCGGCGGGCTTGTGCTCTGCGGCCATCTGGATGTGGTTCCGGCGGCGGAAGATGGATGGAACAGCGACCCCTTCGCCCTGACTGAGGTCGACGAAACCTACGTCGGCCGCGGCGCCTGCGACATGAAGGGCTCGGTCGCCTTGGCGATGAACGTCTTCGCTCGCGTGGATGTCGATCGCCTGACCCATCCGCTGGTGCTGTTGTTCACCTATGACGAGGAGTTGGGGTCGTTGGGGGCACAGCGCTTCGCGGACACCCGGCCGAGCGATCAGCCGCTGCCGCCCAACGTTCTCGTGGGCGAGCCGACGTCGCTGCGGGCGGTGAGGATGCACAAGGGCCACCTCACCATGCGAGTCACTGTTCGCGGCAAAGCGGCTCACAGCGGCTCGCCCCATCTCGGCGTCAACGCGATCGAGGCCGCCGCCGCCGTGGTCCGATCGCTGTCCAAGCTGGCCGAACAGTTCAAGCAGCAGCGGATTGATTCAGGCAGGTTCTTCCGCGAGGTTCCCTTTCCCGTGCTCAATGTGGCGCAGATTTCCGGCGGAACCGCGATCAACATCGTCCCCGACCGATGCGTCGTGGACGTGGGGATACGTCCATTGCCTGGCATGAACCCCCAAGCGATGATCGAATGGATCAAGGATACCGTCGCCAAGAGTGATCCGCACGGTAGCATGAACATGGAAGTTCTCAATATCAATCCGCCGATGTTGCTGGACGAGAACGCTCCGATTCACGCAGCCCTGAGTGGACTGCTCGGTCAGACGCAGAGCTATGCGGTGTCGTATGCCAGCGATGCCGGCGTGTTGCAAACGATGGGCTTGCAGTGTGTATTGTTCGGGCCGGGCTCGATCGAAGTCGCGCACCGGCCTAATGAGTTCGTTCCCATTGATGAGTTCAACCGGGCACGCTCGATCATCGAGCGGCTTGTTGCGCGCTTCTGCATGTCGTAGCCTCCGATGAGTACACGGCAGATCATCGAGGCGGACCTCACCTGGACCGGAGAGGGTTTCGAGCACGGCGTGCAGATCGCTATCGAGTCTGATGGCTGCATCGGCCGCATCGGCCGGGAGCTACATTCAGCCGCGCGCAAGCTGCCGAACCGGGCAGTGCTTCCGGGGATGATCAACGCCCATTCCCACGCGTTCCAGCGCGGCCTGCGCGGTCATGGCGAGCGGTTCAGCCAACGGGCGGGCTCGTTCTGGTCGTGGCGCGAGACGATGTACGAGCTGGTCCAACGGATGGACGCCGACACGTTCTACCGGCTCTCCAGACAAGCCTTCGGCGAAATGCTCGCAGTGGGCGTCACGACGGTGGGGGAGTTCCATTATTTTCACCACGACGCAAGCTGCGACGGTTACGGCTTCGATGAAATCGTGCTGCGTGCTGCGGCTGATGCCGGCGTTCGAATCGTCTTGATAAACGCCTACTACAACCGCGGCGGGATCGATCAGCCACTTGCCCCAGGTCAGCTCCGCTTCCGCACCAGGTCCGTTGAAGAGTACTGGCAGCAGATGGACAGCCTTGGCGACATCGTCGATCCCCCGACGCAATCTCTAGGAGTCGCCGCCCACTCGATCCGGGCCGTCTCCGTTGACGACATCGTTGCCCTTGACCAAGAGGCGAGTCGCCGCGACCTCGTGTTTCACATACATATCGAGGAGCAATCCAAGGAGATCGACGATTGTGTCGCCGCTCATGGCTTGCGGCCGATGGCCCTGATCCACGATCGCCTCAGTATCAGCCCTCGTTTCACCGCGGTGCACTGTACACAGACCGCGGCCCCCGACATGCAGGCGCTGCTCGAGGCCGAAGGAAACGTCTGCATCTGCCCGCTCACCGAAGCCAACCTTGGCGACGGCATCCCCGATCTTCGCCGGATTCTCCATAGCGACGGCTGCATCTGTCTCGGCACCGACTCAAATGCACGAATCTGCTTCACAGAGGAGATGCGCTGGCTGGAGTACGTCCAACGTTTGGCGACTCGCAGCCGAGGCGTGTGTGTTGATGAATCAGGCGCCTCCGCCCGCAAGCTCTGGAGAATCGCGACGATAAACGGAGCCCGTGCCCTTGGCATCCGGGCCGGCCGGATCGAGCCCGGTTACGCCGCCGATCTCGTCGCGCTCGACCTCCAGGCGCCCGCCCTGGCCGGCTGGACTGAAGATACCTTGCTCGATGCGTTCATCTTCGGCAGCGGCACCGAGGCGATCGCCGCCACCTGCGTCGCCGGCCAATGGACCGAACATCGCCTCTAAGCCGGAGGCGCTTGCGGCAAGGGCGGGCCGTAGCGACATGACGCGGCCCGGTTACTGGGTGTCCGAGCCATCGCCCGGCTGCGTTGTTGGGGCGTCTGCCGTTTCCTCGTCGATCTGGGCGACGACATCGGCCCTCGTCAACCGGATCTTGTTGTAGACGCTGTCAGAAATGACGTAAAACCAATCTGCGAACCGGTCATTGAGCTGGCTGACTTTCTGCCGGCCGGCGTCCAGGCTCTCCTGATATTCCTCCTGCTTGCGCAGATTCTCCTGGTCGATCCTTTCGCGGGCCTCTTGCATGACTTCTTCGAGTGCCGACCCCTGAGGCTGGGTGGCTGCGGGAATCTCAGGAAGCTCGGCGAGCTGGGGTTCCCGGATCAGATCGGGATTGAAATCTGCGGTGACGAACAGGTACCGATTGGCTCCGCTTGACGTCTCATCGGTCTCATCGGCGGTTCCAGAGGGATCGCCCGTTGCTGTTGCTCCGAGGGCGATCTCACCGAACCGCAGCGCGTATTGCACGCCAATACTCGTCCTAATGATCGTTTCGCCCTGATTCGAGAGCAGTCGGCCGTTGACGATGAAGTAACCGCGGCTTTGCAAGGAGCGCACCGATTCGGAATCGAGCTGCATCTGATCTTCGGTCCGCAGTTGGGCGCTCAGGCCCGCCGGCTTGCGGTGCACGTCGATGATCTTGAGATCATCAAGCGCTTGCTTCATGTCGTCGAGCTTTTCGGTCAGGAGCTGCTCATCCTCGCCGACACCTTCGAGCCCCCACGTGCCGGCGGTCTTGTCATAGCTGAAGCGCAACAGATCACCCTGGACGATTCGCTGATTGAACTCGTCGATCGAGTAGTCGTTGACGGTGATCTCGATGAGCTCGCGTTGGTTCAAATGAAGGAGGTCTCGCTCAATCCAATCCTCAAAGTTGGTGGAGAGCTTGTCAGTATTGACCGCGACGGTATAGACGCGGTCCCGCTGGGGCACGCGTACGTAGCGAAGCTCGGGCTTGTCCTTGACCGTCTTGCCGATGATGAACTCGGCCAGGGTGCTGCCGCTGTGGCTTTCGAGTTTGACGCGAGTCCCGACGCCGATCGAGCCGACTTGTGCCGTGGTGGGATCAACCATGCCGTACAGCTCGTGATCGGCCGGCCGGTCGCTCACGGTGGGGCCTTTGATCAGGTCAACAACGCTCGCGGCGGCTTCGGCAAGCTGTTTCTCAGCATCGGCCGGGTAATTCTCATGCGATGGGATCGACCAGATCCCGTTGACTTGGGCGACCTTGAAGGCCCGAGCAGTGCCCGTCTCCTCATCGAAATCGACGATCTCCAGAGAGGTCGCCTCCAGTGGATCAAACTGAGCGAAGAACCGCTCGCCTGAGTCGTCCAGCGCGACTCGGCCGGGTACGGCGGGGCGGGCAATCCACGCGATCAGCAAGAAGGCCACGGCGAACGCCGCGAAGATCCCGGTCTTTACGGTCTCGGTCATGACTTCGACTCTACCTCCTGACTCGGGCAACGTTGGTGATCGTCACGATCGCCTATTTCCTTCGCGCCTCCGGCAAGCCGACACGTTCGAGTTTGCGACGCCGAAACGACACGACAATCGCCACGGCCAGAGGGAGGATTGGCGGTAAGGCGACGGCCTCCAACTTGAAGGTTCTCTCGACGCGCCTCACTTCTTGAACCAGCTCGCGCTCGATCACTTCCAGCTGCCGGTCCCGCTCGGCCTCCAACTGCTCGATCGCCGCGTCAAGGCGCCTCTGTCCCACCTGTTGAGCGGTGGCGATCTCCAGGACCATCTGCTGCGAGTCGATACCTTCGCGCTGTTGCAGCTCGTCGATCCTCTCCTGCAGCTTGCGCTGCTCCTTGGTTCTGCTGGCCTCAAACTCCCGAATGAATCGCTCTCGCTCCGCGTTGGCAAACTGCCTGGCCTGTTCCGTTCTCATCTCGACGGCGGTGAGCGTGCGGTGAACGGGGCGCCGTTTGCGAATCTCGATGAACCGGTCATCACCGGCGAGCTCGTCGAGCACGTTGAGAACGAAGGTGACATTGTCCAGGTTGATGTTCAACGCGTCGGGTTGCTCACCGCGGGCCCGTAGCGCGAAAAAGACGGAGTAGAGCACGTCGACATCGGCCACCAGCACCACGTTGGCTTCGTTCGGCTTGGCCGGCTCCTCGACGTCCGAAGCGATCTCCTGGGGCGGGGTCGGGGTATCCACGGGAAGCTGACCCTGAATGTGTGCAGCCAGGACGTAGGAGTCGTGGGTCGTCCGGAATCGCCGGTTGGGATTCAGCCCGGCTGGTCCGAAGAAGCTGCGCTGGAGAATCTCATCAAACGCGACCACGCCCGTCTGCGTGCCGGCCCGCAGCAGCGGAGTGAAGGTCAACGTCGATCCGATCTGCGGCTCAATCGCCCCGGGGAACACCAGCAACACCTGTTGCAGCCCGCTGGTGATTGAACCGGTCTGGTTGAAGGGCTCCGCGGCTCCGGAGCCCGCGCCGACGAATACGAACTCAGGCGGCACCTCCACGAGTTTCGGGTAGGGGTTGTACGTGTCCCAGACGACTTCGCGATCGCGGAACTCGACGCCAAGCAACGACCAAAGCTCGCTGATATCACCCTTGGGCTCCGGGGGCTGGCGTTGCATGAACGGATTGTTGCCGCCGGGAGACCGTCGCGGCTGGCTGGTGGCAGGGACATTGCTGTCGAGGAACGGGAACGGGTCCTCGAAGATCGCCGTAGGCTGGCCGCTCCGCACGGCGTCGAGGAAGTTGTCGAGCTGCGCCGGCGGCAGCGACGACGGCTGCACCGCGAGCAACGCATCGTATCGCTCGGTGATCGGACCGGCGGGGTCGACTGTCACAACCTCGTATTGCTTCTGGAGCTCGTCGATGATCGGCTGGTTCGGCCGACTGGTCATCGTCTGAATATCGAATCCGCCGTAGAGCCTTGCATCGGTCATGAGCACGCCGATCTTCTTTCGCCGTTGCTGGCTGACCGTGGCGATCGACCGGACAACTTCGTACTCCACCGGCAGGCCGCGATCAACGAACGGCACGACCACCTTGTCCAGGCCGCACATGAAGGCGACACCCAGGAATATGTCTTCTACGCCCAGCCGACCGCTGGTCTTTGCCTCAACCGTTCGAGCGGTGATTCCGAATTGCTCTTGGGCTTCCGCTGCTTCCGTGCTGTAGTGTTCGGTGTCGTTGATGCGCACGATGACGCCGTCGCCGCCGATCGAATCGACCTCTCGCAGCATCGAGAGGAGGTCTAACCGTGTCTGAACGTATTGCTGGGGAACCTCGGGGCTGATGTAGGCTTCGATGTACACCGGTCGATCGCGGGGAAGCGGTGTGAGTAGCTCGCGGGTGTGGGGGCTCAGCGAGCTGAGCCTCTCGCTGGTGATATCAAGCCGCCGGTCGAAGCGGGCGCCCAGGACGTTGAGGCCGATGGCGACGGCTGCCAGCGACACGCATCGCACGGCGAGGTGGCCCGGCATGGGCATCCCTTGGCGTCTGCCGGCCCAGTGCCTCCGTCCGATCAGCGCCATACTCAGATAGAGCATGACCGCCACGATCGAGCCGAAGAATACCACGCCTGAGAGCGTGATCACGCCGCGGCCGAAGTCGCTGAACTGCTCGGCAATACTGAAACTCTTGATGACCAAGGCGGTTTCGCGGCCAAGGATCACGTCGGCGAAGGCGGCAAAGACCAGCGGCACGTTAAAGGCCACCGCAAGGACGAAGCTGACGGTCAGGTTCTTGGTCAGAAACGACGCCACCATCCCCACCGACAACATCGCGGCGCCAACGTACCAGTACCCCACGTAGTTCGCCGCGAGCAACCCGAGGTCGGGCTTGCCCAGTCCGATGAGCACAACGATGTTCGACAGCGAAAACAGTAATGAGACGGTGAAGATCGCCAATGCGGCCAGATACTTCCCGATCACGACGTCCAGGTCGGATGCGGGCAGCGTCAGCAGCAGCTCGTCGGTGCCTTGCTGCCGTTCCTGAGCCCAGATGCTCATCGTGACGGCTGGGATGAACACCAGCATGATCCAAGGCAGACTCTTGTTGAGCTGGCCGAGATTGGCGAGGTTCGCGTTGAAGAACTCGTTCGGCCAGAACGCCGCAAATGCACTGAGCAGCACGAACGCGCAGATGAACACATACCCGATCGGGCTGCTGAAGTAACTTACGAAGTTCCGCTTGAAGATCGCAATGAGAATATGTCCGTTCATCTTCAATCCTCAGCCCGTCCGCAGCCGCACATAACGCGATGGAGTGTCGTGCGTGCGCGTGTCTTGTTGGTCATGCTGCGGCCGTGGTCAACTCCGCGAAGCGCTCGTCGAGCGACTTGCCTTGCTCGTTCAGTTGGGCAACGGTGCCGTCATACACGAGCCGACCTTCGTTGATAAACAGCAGGCGATCGGCCATCGCCTCGACCTCCTGGAGAATGTGAGTGGAGAGCAGGATCGTCTTCTTCCGCCCGAGCCGGCGGATGGTCTCGCGCACCTCGCGGATCTGATTGGGGTCCAGCCCGGCGGTCGGCTCGTCCAGGATCAGCACGTCCGGCTCATGCAGCAGCGCCAGGGCCATGCCCACCCGCTGGCGGTAGCCGCGTGAGAGCTTGCCGGTCGCCTTGCCGATCACGCTGCCGATGGCGCATTGATCGATCACCGCGTCGATCCGCTCCTTGCGTCGTGACGCCGCCAGGCCACGGGCCTGGGCAAAGAACTCCAACAGCGCCCGCGGCGTCATGTCGTCATAGAGCGGCCCGTTCTCTGGTAGATATCCCAGCCTCGCCGCCCCGGCCAGCCGGTCGCTTGCCATGTCGTGCCCGGCGATTCGGGCTACTCCCCCCGACGGGGCGAGGTAGCCGGTGAGCAATCGCATGGTGGTGCTCTTGCCGGCTCCATTGGGCCCGAGGAATGCGGCGACCTGCCCCTGCGGTATGCTGAACGAAACGTCCGCCACCGCGGCGAAGTCGCCAAAGTGCTTGGTGAGACTGATCGCCTCGATCATCGCCGGCTTGGACTGGTCGCTTCTTGGTTGCTCGGTCATCGTGCAATGGACTCTGGCGTCGCTTCTCTATGCTGCGTACTGTTCCCCAAAGGCCGCAAGCATATCACATTACCGATCACCGCCAGGATGGGTTCGTCCTGGCAGCCGCGGCTCAACGAGCAGCAGAACCTCCTGGGTGGCAAGTCTCCCGGCGTTCGAGACGGATGTCCGGCCGCCGGATCACCGGCGCTGCTACGTCAGCAGCCTGGCCAGGGCGTCCCAATCCTCTGAATCGGCCCAGATGAAGCAACCGAACTCGCCATGCATCTGGACCGCCTGGATCGCGTGGAGGTTGATGCCCGCCGAGGCGATCTTGTCCAGCCACTCGGTGAGCGAGCCGGGGCGGCCGTCCCCTGTGAGATAAAACGTCTTGCCTTCCTCAACCTCAAGTCCCGCGGAGTGGGCGAAGTTGCGGAACTGCTCGGCCGTCTCCGGCACGCAATAGAACCTGGCCTTGCCTTGGCCCGCGCCGTAGCCCCAGAGCCCGACCAGGTTCACCTCTGCCTCCCGCAGCATCGACGCCAGCCGCGCCAGCTCGCCCGGCCGATCCGGCAGGCTGATCGAGAAGTCCGACATCATCGCCCCCTTGGCCATCACGACTACCTCCTACCGGTGTGCCCCAAAGTGTACCGCATCGCGGCCAGCACGCTCAGCCCCCAACCCACCCACCGCGCACGGATGCGGCCGTGCGACAGCGCACATCCACCGGCCCTATCCGCCGGCGGACCCGCTCACTCGACCGCGGCGCCTGGAAGCGAGCCGGGTTGTGTCAGCCCGGTGGACCCCTGCATACACCCGCCGATCGCAACCGGCGCAATGTGCCTCGCGTTAGCCCCCGGCTCCGCCGGGGGGACCGACCGCCAACGCACCCACCATCAAGAAGAATCCCTCGGCGAAGCTGCGGGACGAGGGACTCCACCCCGCGCCCACAGTTCCCGCAGCTCAAGCCCAACGCCCGGGGTCGGAATGTTGCGATCACTTGACGCGCGATGTCACGGTGTTTACGGGGAGCGCGGCGGTAGGAAGAACCCCCGCGCGGCGACCGGGGCTATATGGCCTGACCGCCGACGGCTTGCTTCTCGGAACTGATGATGTCGGCGAATTCTTGGGGTTCATCAGCCAGGAAGCTTGCCAGGCGTCGCATGCGCACGGGTTGCTGCAACTTGCGGATGGCTTTCGACTCGACCTGGCGGACGCGTTCGCGTGTGACCTTGAAGATTCGCCCGACCTCTTCGAGGGTGTACGTGTAGCCGTCGCCGATGCCGTAGCGGAGCTTGAGGATCTCGCGCTCGCGGTAGGTGAGGGTTCTGAGCACATCGTTGATGCGAGACCGCAGCATCTCACTGGTGGCGGTCTCGGCGGGTGCTTCCTGCCGCTCGTCCTCAATGAAGTCGCCGAATTGTGAATCCTCCGATTCGCCCACCGGGCGGTCCAGACTCACCGGATGGCGCGAGATCTTCATAACCCGGCGAGTCTCGTCGATCGTCATCATGGCTCGCTCGGCGATCTCAGCGATGGTCGGCTCGCGCCCAACCTCCTGAAGCAGGTGTTTCTGAATCGTGCGAAGCCTGGACATCGTCTCGATCATGTGCACCGGCACGCGGATGGTCCGGGCGTGATCGGCGATAGCCCGGGTGATGGCCTGTCGGATCCACCAAGTGGCGTAGGTGGAGAACTTGTACCCGCGCCTGTATTCATACTTGTCCACCGCCCGCATCAGGCCGGTGTTTCCCTCCTGAATGATGTCCAGAAACGGCAGACCGCGGTTGCGATACTTCTTGGCTATTGAAACGACCAGGCGAAGGTTGCCTCCGGACAGGTCGCGCTTGGCCTGCTCGTATTCAGTGAACACCTTTTCGATCTCACGGACACGATAATCGATCTCGTCGGGTCCCTCGAGGACCAATCCTCGCAGCCCGTCCAGCTCTTCTCTCAGCACGTAAACGTCTTCGGGGTCATACTTTTCGGGCATCCTCTGGGCGCGTTGAAGCTCGCGCTGCAACTGTTTGATCTTCTGATTGATGGATTGCAGCTTGCGGAACAGCGGCTGGATTTTGGCGGTCCGAAGGCAGCATTCTTCCAGCAGTGTGGCCACCTTACGGCGGTGGGATGACATTTCGCGCTTGAGGCGAAGTTGCTCCGCCTGCGAGAGATCGTTGGGATGGAGCTGCTCCCAGGCCTGAGTATTCTGCTTGAGCAAACGGCGAACAGTCAGGAGATTCACCGGGATCCGGAGGGCGATCTTGCCTTTGGCGTTCTCTTCGGCCGTGGAAATCCGCATGGTTCGGTCAAACGGCAGATTCCCCTCATGAACCTGCTGAAGCGTATCGACGGATTGAGAAGCAGCGTAGTCCGACTCGAGAACGCGCCGGCGGAAGATCATGCGAGTAGTTTCGATTTTCTTGGCCAGCCGAATCTCCTGTTCCCGAGTCAGCAGGGGGATGGTGCCCATCTGCGTGAGATACATGCGTATGGGATCGTCGATCCGCTTCGATCCGGCCTCCGCGATCGCCTGCTCAATCACGGCTCGGGCTTCCGCGTCACCAAGGATCTCCTCGCCAGATCGCTGCTCGGCTAAGACAAGGGCAGCGGCCCGCTCGTCATCCGTGGCCCCGTCGTCGTCAAGTCGAACCTTCGGAATCGCAGCGTTCATGTTCGGGGCGTCGCGCTTGAACTTCAGGTTCGTCTGCAGCGGTGCCTGAAAGGCCTGATTCCTGTTGCGGCAGGCCATTTGCTCGTTGAGGAACTCGATGCCCAGGCTCTCGATCGACACCAACAGCTCGTCGAGCTTCTCGGGATCGACCATCTCGTCCGGCAGAGAGGTGTTGAGCTCCTCGTAGCTGATCCATTTTCGTTTCTTGCTACGCTCGATCAGTTCACGGAGGACTGGGTGCATGTCAATTAGTTGTGTGCTCACCGGCATTGCTCCATTGACTGCGGTGCCGCAACGGCGCATATCTGTTGAATCACGGCGCGCCTAACCTCTCGGATCGTACTCGTGCGGGCATTGCCTCAGGGATGTACCCTTGTCTACGTCGTTGTTCAATGACATCGCGAAGCGCATCCTCAGTCCGTCCCACATCTGCCTTGCCCTGACGATAGGCCTCCAAGTCCCGCTGGTATCGCTCGCGACGCACGAGTCTTTGGAAAGTGGTGCAGATTTCTTGCATGTGCTCGACGGCGGACTGCCCTTGCGCGCCTAGGCGGCGCTCACCTTCGAGATAGAGGTCGCTGACCAGCCTGCGCAGGGGGGGATCCTGGAGGTTCGCCATGAGTTGTTGCACGGTGAAGTCATGACCATCCTCGAGCCATCGCAAAACGACCTCGGCAATGCACCGGGCGGCTGGGTCGCGGAACTGCTTTGGCTGGAAGAGTCTGGTAACCTCCAGATGCCGGCCGTCATCAGACGCGACCGGCTGAGTGCGAAGCGACGGCTGGTAGATCAATACGCCCAACAGGTCATGCTCCGCCCGGCGCCGGGACGCGACCGTGGGGGATGCTGAGCGGTCAGGAAGTTCCGACGCTGCCGCATCGCTTGTCGGCTGGGGTTCGATCGGTCGGTTCGGAGCCGTTGCCCTGCGCTGCGGTCGGGGTAAGGACCGTTCAATATCGTCGATGCGAACGCCAAGAAGGTCAGCCAGGTGGGTGATGATGAGGCGCTTGCGAACTCCGGGCATGGCATGGAAACCGAGGTTGGCCAGATCATGCAGGAATCTCTCAAGGCACCGCTGCCGGCCGGACAAGCCGCCGGCGGCGCCCAGCTCGTCACGAAAGCGAGTGACCTTGTACTCAAGAGCGTCCTTCGCCGCCAAAAGAGCCTGCCGGAAGCGCTGGGGCCCGTCGGGTTGGCCAAGCAGTTCAGCCGGATCCAGTGCGTTGGGCAGAATGCAGATCTTCACATCGACCGGCTCCGCGAAGAACAGCTGGACCGCACGGTCTGCGGCCCGTTGTCCGGCTTCGTCGCCATCGAACACGAGCACCACCACCTCACAGAGCCGCCTGAGGATCCGCGCGTGCTCCTGGGTCAACGCGGTCCCCAGCGTGGCCACGACCTGGCGAACTCCCGCCTGATGGCAGGCGACGACGTCCGTGTAGCCTTCGGTCACAATGGCCTGCTTGCTTTCGATGATCGCTCGCTTGGCAAGATGCAGGCCGTAGAGCGTGCGCGACTTGTGGAACACCGCGCTCTCGGCGCTGTTGAGATACTTCGGCTCATCGTCGGGGTCGAGCGTTCGGCCGCCGAACGCAACAGGCCGGCCCAGCTCATCACAGATCGGAAAGATCAGGCGATTGCGGAACGTGTCGTAGTGCCCTTGGCCCTCCGATCGCGGCTTCAGCAGCCCGGCACCGATGAGCGCCTTGATCGAGCCGGTTTTGCTGCGGACGAATCGAGACAAGCCGTCCCACTCGTTCGGCGCTGCCCCGAGCATGAAGGCCTCCACCATTTGCGCGCTGATGCCGCGATTCTGAATCATGTCGCGAGCGACCGTCGCGTCTGGCGAACGCTTCAACGTGTCCCGGTAGAATGAAGCGGCGAGCGCGTTGGCCTCGCGCAGCTCAGCCCCGCTCGAGGCGGTCTTGGCTGCCGACGCCGGTTGCTGCTGGGGCCTTCGTAGCGTGATGCTCGCCCGATCTGCGAGGTGCCGCAGGGCCTCGCCGAACGTCATCTTGTGATAATCCATCACGAAGTTGAACGCATCACCCGCCGCGCCGCAGGCGTGACACTTGTAGAACGCGTTGCCTTTGTGGGTGACGATGGTCAGCGACGGCCCATGATCGTCGTGAAACGGGCAAAGCCCGACGTGCTCGCGACCCTTTGGCCGCAACGGCAGGTGCTCTCCGATCAGCGCGACCAGATCCGTGGCCTCACGGACCTGATCAATATCTGACTGACCGACTAGGATTGACACGCCGGGGAAGCCCCTTGAAATATTCAACTCAGCCTTGCGAACACGCCCAATCCGAGCGACAAACTGCCCGCGACTGCTGCCATCGCCCGCTCGAACCGCTCCACCCAACCACAATTGCGTGCGGCAGCCGACCCCTATCGGAGCGGGTCCGCGCCGCCGATCTGCTTGCGGCCGGCCTGCGTTCGAGTCGCACGAGTATCGGTTCTTGGGTGGTTCGGGCTGTAGACCCCACAAAGCAAGGGGTGCTGCCGGAACTCTTTCCCCTGGATGTAGCGTGCGATCGAATCTGAGGAAAACGGTACGCCCTGTACGGCGAGGGTCAAATGAAGTCTGTGATTTTCCTCGCATTCTTCATCCCCGCCAGGACTTCGCCAAACCGGTAATTCAACCCAAGGTCAATCCAAGAGGTTGCTTTATGGTGGTTTACAGGCCATAGCGCCGCTGTCGTGGAGAATCCCGGCCAACCTCGGCTTGGCCCAGCCGGGCGACCTCCGGCCGGTAGCTCCTCCACGAGTTCCTACAGCGATTACTGAGTAGGTGTGGCGTCTGTTACGAGCCGCGAACGTAAGCCCGGATTTCCCAGATGACCTCAGCGTTCTTGAACAACTGACATGGCGTACACCTGAGTGGATTGCCGTGAGTCTGCACCTCGAAGCACCGAATGAGCGAGGAACCCAATGGGTGAAGTACGCAATGGACGCGCTGCCGGTAGGTTGCTCTGCGTTGACCTTCGGTTGTGACCGCGCCATCAAGCTGGAATTCCAAGGTGCAAAGGTCAGTTCGGACGCCGGCTCATTCCCCTACCGTGACCTCGATGAGGCGGCGCAGCTACCAAGGCGGCCCGACAGCGCCGCCAGGCCGCCGTCTTGGGGCAGGACTCGGCCGCCTACGCCAGATGTTGGCGATTCCAAGGCGGAGAGAGAATAGCCGCCTTACCTGGTGTCCCCTCGGTAGCTGACAGCTAGGTAGCTGACTACCGTGAACGTCAAAGACAGATATACTAGAAGCAATCGACTGGAACTTGCGTTTCCGGGGGAGCGACCTACGTCAATCGAGTGAGAGTCAACAGACACGAAGCGGAAGCGGCCGCCTGATCTCAATTACCCAGTCATTGACAAGACCTTCTGTTGGAGGTAACTCCGTTGGGTGTGGAATAGAGTGAAGGCGGTAAGTAAGGAGGGTACATGATGAATTCGTATACCGGGGTCTGGCGCTCAGGTTCCCACCGTCATTATCTGTGGGCCAACGTGAGCTGGTCGAGGTTTCGCTCGAAGTGGCGGGAAAATAGCCGCCACAGCTTGCGACTCGTGGACATGAACGTACACCTCGTCGGAAACAGCGTCCGTTACACTGGCGTCTGGGAGCATGGTACAGGGGCTCACTACCTCTGGGTAAATGCCAGCTGGAGCAGTTTTCGCGCAAAGTGGCGTGAACTGGCCCAGCGACAGCTGCGCCTAACGGTGCTCAAGGTGTTGACAATCAACGGTCGGCGCCGTTACTTCGGTGTGTGGCGCCCGGGACGCGACGCCTACTACCTTTGGGTGGGCGCTGATTGGGCCAATTTCCGTGCCAAGTGGCGGGAACAAAGCGCTCGCAGCATGCGACTGGTGGACCTCGAGGTTTATCCCACCAGCCGAGGGCTGCGCTATGCGGGCGTCTGGCGGCGCGGCATGGGAAGCCACTACCTCTGGGTGGGCGCAAGTTGGAGCAGCTTTGTCAGCAAGTGGCGGGATCTGGCCGCAAGGGGTTTGCGACTGACCGTGGTCAAGAGCTACTTGCGTCGTGGCCGGCGTCGATACGCTGGCGTGTGGCGTCCAGGCCGTGATGGCTACTATTTGTGGGGAAACACCCGATGGCAGAACTTTGTATCCAAGTGGCGTGAGCTCAATGGCAAGAATCTTCGGTTGGTGCACCTCGATGTCCTGAACGTTCGGCGGGTTCCGACCAGCCCCTGGGTGAGACTGCACATCAAGATTTTGACTGCACCCACCACATTCCCGGTCAACACGATGGTCGAAAGCATGCGTCGGGTTTACCGCGCCGCCGGGTTCGAGGTGGACGTCGCCTCTACGGAAACCCTGAACCTCCCGGCGCTCGACGACCTGGAAATCGGGACCTGTACTCGCGGAAATACGACTGCCGAACAGGACACACTGTTTGGGAACCGCAACAACGTCGGTGCAAACGACATACCGGTGTACTTCGTGCGCACTACAGATCGGCCAACTAACGGCTGTGCTGCGCACGCCGATGGTGTCCCCGCGTGTGTAGTGGCCAGTGGTGCGACCATCTGGACGTTGGCTCACGAAGTTGGTCATGTCCTGGATCTCAATCACGTGAATGACAATACTCGGCTGATGACTGGTAATGGCACGTTCAATATCATCAGCCCGCCGCTGCCGGTTTTGTCATCCAGCGAAATTAACACCATGGACAATAGCCCGCTTACGCGCGAGCTCTAAGGAGAGATCATGTCAATCAAGATGAAAGATGTGCGGGCGCACCTTGAGTTGGATGAGCCCGACTACGACGCCGCTGCAGAAATGGGACCGGATGCGCTGCCGTATCTGGACAATCTGGTGGACGGTGAGGATACTATGCTTGCCTCGAAAGCCACGTATCTGGCATCGCTCATTACCCATCCTGATGCCGTTGATGTATTGCGGCATGCAGCAGCGCACGCGGATCCCGTTGTGCGGGTGGCGGCCGCCGCGGCGGCGAAGAACGTTGCCGTCGCGGATGCAAATGCCGTGCTAGAACCGTTGGTAGGAGACGGCGATGCCGGTGTCCGTAAGGTTGCTATTAAGAGCGTTCCGGATACGCCAAGTCCTTCGTTGAAACACAAAGTGGAATCCGCCGCCGCTGACGAAGCGGATCCAGATCTACGTGCTCTGTGTCGGGATACACTAGAGCGCATAGGCAGCACGACATCGAGTCTTGGCATGGACACACCGAGCGAGGAGACGATGGCAAGCGAGAGTGGGTTGATGAGCGATGAGGGAGACGACATGGCCGATGACGGCGGCGCCGGCATGGGTGGCGGTGAGTTCGATGATCGCGACACTGAATTCAGTGATCAAGCCGAGGATCCGGACGAGTTCGGCATTGGTGGCGGTGATTTCGATGATCGCGGCACTGAACTCAGTGATCAAGCCGAGGATCCGGACGAGTTCGGCGGAGGTGACGGATCAATAGACATCACGCGAGGTGTGGGTGGCAGGGGTACCGACCCTGCGGATGTCGAATCGTCGGATGGATTTGGTGGGGGTGAGTACTGAGGATTGAGGGAAGAAAGGGGACGGAAGAGACAGGGGGAGGGGAGTCGTTTTCGGGGCCGGCCTGTCGCCGTCGATTCCGCTCAGGTGCAAGCGACTGGAACTTGGGTTTCCAGGGGGAGGCGTTATACTCGTGGTCGGAACGTTCGGCGGTGGAATCGGGCGACAGGTCAAATGGGAAATGTCGGGTAAGGCTGCGGACGTACATCGGCCGCTTTCTGATGTGCGCGGCTTGTCAGGCCGCAACACCAGGGCCGCAGCCGCATTAGTCGATGACCTCGTTCGCATTTCGGCCCCGATGCAGGATCGGTTCAATGCGCCCGGCGAGGAGGCGGGGGACTGAGCGAGGACGGCCACGCGGTCGGGTATCACAGGCGATGTGGCAATGGCTGGGGAGACTTTGAAGCCATCATCTGGATCGGCAGCGTGGCGAAGGAGATGGACGCCGATTCCCGGACGCATGCTTGACGGCAGGCCCGGCAGGTAAATACCATGGTCTAAGAGAGATGGCGCCGCTTGGCCCCGGGACCGATGTGGCTGGTCAAGGCGCTGGTTGGTGAGAAGAGAGAAGAGGAGAGAGCCTGATGCACAAGAGCCTTTTGAGAGTGATAGCGGCTATGGCTGTGCTGCCGGTTTGGGTCGCGCCCACCCACGCGGACTTCATCTTCGATCCCCAAGGCGATGCGATTCCCGTCCTGGGGAAGCCCGGGCCGCTGCTGGATCTCGATACGGTGGCGCTGGTCTATGACGCCAACTTTTTGTATTTCGAGGTCACCTTCTTCACGCCGATCCAGCCGGCATCGTCGGGGGCGCCCAACGCCTTGTACGGTTTGATCGACCTGGATGTCGACCAGAGTTCCAAGTCGGGGGTGCCCCCGATACAAAACATGTGGTCTCCGCCCTTTGAGAGCCTGAAGCTCGGCGTTGATTTCCTGATTACCCTTTTCGACCTTCCGAATCCCGGCCAGGTGGCAGTCGTTGACGCGGCGGACTTTTCCGTGGTTGCAATCGTCGAGGTCGAGTTCAGCCCGTTCAGCATCTCCGGTGCTGTCCCCCTTGGCGCCATCAGCCTCCCAACGCTTGGGGGTAAGGAGGATGGCGTCGTCGATTACGCCGCAACCATCGGGTCCTTCGTGCAGCCGACCGATGCGGGCGACTATGCGGGAACGAGCGTGCTCATTCCAGCGCCGGGATCCATTGTGTTCATGGGGCTTGCTGGGATGGCCGGGCGGCGCCGTCGTCGCCGCCAATAGCCGCCCAGTCGTCGCCTCGCAAGAAGGCCCGGGTCGTCCGACTCGGCGGCGAATCGGCACCCGAACCGATCGAGGATTGCGTTGCGAGATTCGGGCACGAACCGTTGGCCCTTGGACGTTGCGTTCTGGAGGATCACGGCGACCGCTTCACCGGCGGGAGCGCGACATCGCTCGTTTGATCTCGCGCTCGGCTTGGCGTTTGGCCAGCGCGTGTCTCTTGTCGTGGCGGCGCTTGCCCTGCCCGAGGCCAATCAGCAGCTTGGCCCGGCCGCGGACGAGGTACATCTTGAGCGGCACAATGGTAAAGCCCTTCTGGCGCGTCTTGTCCGCGAGCTTGCGGATCTCCCGACGATGTGCCAGCAGCGTGCGGACGCGCGTCGGGTCGTGTTGAAGTTGCTTGCCCGCCGGCGGATATTCCGCGATGTGAACGCCGTGCAGCGCCAGAGCGGGGGGGCTTTCGGTCGCCCTTACGTACCCTTCGGTGAGGCTCACCCTGCCGTTGCGGACGGACTTGATCTCCGTGCCGGTGAGCTTGATACCGCATTCGAGCGTATCGTCGATGAAGAAGTCGTACCTGGCCCGCCGGTTCTCGATCGTCGGTTTGTTCGGGGTTCGCTTGGTCTTGGCGGCCATGGCATAGCAGATCAGAATATGGCGAGGTTGCCCAAGGGCGGCAGCATGGGGCGGTGAGCCCCGGGGTGCCGACGGCCCGCGTCTCAGGCGCGGTCGTGCGGCGCTTTTGCACCGATCTCCCTTGCGTGGCGGTGATTCGCCGGTAGTATAGTAGTGATTGCAGACGCGGCGGACTGAAGTGCTTCAGCCTGCGCCGGGGGTCAACGCCCAGACGAACCTGTACGAATAAAGGAAGGGTCGATCCATGGTACGCACAACGCTGCTTGGGGCCGTCGGGATGGCGGGGATTCTCTTGGTGGGCGCTCCCGCGCCGTCGTGGTCTGATCCCGTGCTGGACAGCCCCGCCAACGGGCCGAGCACCAGCGCGCAGCTGGTTGGGCAGTTCCTTGAAGCGCATCCGGACACGGCCCTTTACGAGTGGGCGGGCAGGATCAGTCGTGTGTATGGAGCCGCGTTCTCCCACGGCGCAAGCGCCGTAGACAGCGCCGAACAGTTCCGCCTCAACCACGCGGCGATGTTCGGCG
>JADFIR010000013.1 GCA_022566535.1 Planctomycetota bacterium | reverse complement strand
GCTGGGGCTGTTCAGCGACGTGCTGATTCACAGCGATATCCACCATCTCTTTGCCCTGATTGACTTGGCTGCGGGAGAAGGCTTCGGGGCCGGGCGGCTGTTCGTCCACGCCATCACCGACGGACGGGACACCGGTCCCCACACCGGCCTGGGATTCATCGAACAACTGGAGCGCAAACTGGATGAAGCGAGCGTCGGGCGCATCGCCTCGGTCATGGGTCGCTACTACGCAATGGACCGCGACCACCGCTGGGAGCGTGTCGCCCGGACCTACACATGCCTTACCGCAGCCTGGACCCCCGAATCGTTGGCAGTAGCCGGCGCGCCGCGTACGACCGGTTCCGCAACCCAGGCTGTTCAAGAATACTACGACCAGCCGTCCGAGCCGAACCGTAGCGGCGATGAGTTCATCGAGCCGACCCAGATCGTTGAGCCGACTGAAGAGGGGACGCTTGTGGGGCTGCCACGCATTGCCGATGGCGATGCGGTCATCTTCTTCAACTTCCGTGGGGATCGGCCGCGCGAGCTGACCAAGGCGTTCGTGCTCGACAACCACCGGTGGGCCAAGGTGCAAGGCGGTGGCTTTGACCGCGGCCCAAAGCTCGACGACCTGTATTTCTGCACGATGACCGGCTACGAAGAGGGCCTGCCGGTGACCGCCGTCGCGTTCGATAAGCCTCCCAAGATGCCCGACATCCTCGGCGAGGTGATCAGCCGGGCAGGACTGACGCAGTTCCGCTGCGCCGAGACCGAGAAGTACCCCCACGTCACGGTCTTCTTCAACGACTACCGCGAGGAGCCGTTTGCCGGCGAACGCTGGCTGCTGGCGCCGAGCCCCCGCGAGGTCAGCACCTACGATCAGAAGCCGCAGATGTCGGCCTACGAGGTCTGTGACGCGGTGCTCGGGCGGTTGGCCGCCGACAACTGTGAAACCTTGATCGTGGTGAACTTCGCCAACGGGGACATGGTCGGCCACACCGGCAACCTCGACGCGGCGACCCGCGCCATCGAGGTCGTGGATGAATGTGTCGGGCGAATTGTTGACGCTGCGCTGGCCCGCGGAGGATCGCTTATCGTGACCGCGGACCACGGCAACGCCGAGCAGATGTGGGACCCCCAGCACGATTGTCCTCACACCGCTCACACCACCTACGACGTGCCGCTGATCGTAATCGGCGAGGCGTTCAAGGGCCGATCCCTGCGAGCCGACGGCCGGCTGGCCGACATCGCCCCCACCGTGCTGGCCATCCTCGGGCTGGAACAACCCGCGGCGATGACCGGCTGCTGTCTGCTCCAACTGATCCCAGCCTCGACCGAAAAGGCTTGACCCAATCCGGCCGGCCGATAGACTCGCACACACCAAGAAATTTGGGCCCTGCTAGCTCAATTTGGCAGAGCAGCTGACTCTTAATCAGCGGGTTACAGGTTCGAGTCCTGTGCAGGGCATTGACCTTCGGCCAGCTTCGTCGCTACGACAGTGCGGCCCAGATCATTCGGAACCGAATCAGGCCAGGGGCTGACTCTACAGATCATCCCAGTGAGCGCCTCCGCCAGTCCGGTGGCGGCGACCTGATCCACGGGTCGTAGAACACTTCCCACCAGTCGTAATTCCACGTCGGTAGAAGGGATGGCTGCGGAGAGACTGCGTTGAGAAGCAATTTGTACTCGACGACCGTGCGATCAAGCAGGCCGATCACATCGTGGATATCTTGGAACGTAACCGGCTTGCGCCGCACGTTCTTCTGGTCTAGATGCGCGATTCGCTTGTTGACGAGTTGACGAACTCGTCCCGCTGCATCTCTCAGTTCACGCAGGTGGCGTAAAGGAGTCTTGGAGGGGAGTGCCTGCCGTGCCGGGCCAGCGAAATTGTCAAACCAAGCATCACCAGCGTCGCGAAGACGGGCCGGATAGTGGCTGACATGACTCTCTCGGGTTACGGCGTCCGCGTTGTCTGCGATGTCTTTCAACAGTCGGGCCAGGGAAGTCACATCGGACCGCAAATCAGCTTGGCGGCGAATCCCAATGGCGGTCGCCGTACCGTAGTTGCGAGACATCCACGAATGCACGTCTCCGGGACGCTGAATGTCCCGATTGTCCAAGACGATCGCGCCGATTCCTTCGTAGATATGCCGAGCGATGAGAAGGTCGAAAACGTCTCGTTCGATGCGCTTGAGCCAACGTCGCCACTTCTGGCGCATCACCTTGTGAGCCGACGTCGTCATCGCTGATGCAATCCTGCCTGGAAATTCCGGAAATCCCGGGGACATAGTAGCAATTCTAGTAGCAATTCCCTGGAACACCACAGCGCGCGTGTGCGGCTTTCGCCCCTGCCGTGGCGCGCATCGCAGTTGCACTTGTCGCCTCGACCGCGGTTGGTACATTGCCCACGAACTCACCCGGATAGGCTGCGAGTTTGCGGTATGATTCGTGTAATGCCGTTGCCGCTGCGCCGCAAGAAGTGGATCATCGTCGTACTGTGCGTGGTGGCGCTCCCACCGTCAGCGGTGATCGTAGCGGCCGCCTCTCTTGCCGGCTGCACCACCTCGATCATCCCACCGACCGATCCCACCGATCCGGTGTCAATCTTTGTCCTTGATTACGGAAGGCATTCGAGCCTCCTGCTTCCCGACACTGGTACGCAAGCCTTCATCGAGTACGCTTACGGCGACTGGAACTGGTTTGCCTTGGACAGATCCGAATGGTACGACGTTTTCCCAACACTGTTCTGGCCAACACGTGGTGCGCTAGGACAACGAACACTGCATGTTGAATCCAACCCCGAGACTATCCTGGGCGTCGTCGCGTGCGAACACGTTCTCGAAGTCACCGTCAGCGCAAAGAGGGCAAGCGAACTGTCCGCAGAGCTTCATTCACAATTGGAGCAGCGCAGCGAGACCTTGCACTATCAGCCACTTTATGACCTCAGCTTCGTGCATGGTGAGACGGCGTTCCATCTCTTTGAAAACTGCAATCACATGCTTGCCGATTGGTTGCGTGATCTCGGCTGCGAAGTTCGAGGACCGGCAATGGCCGCCGATTTCGTTGTGCGTGAACGAGCCGAGACCGTCCAGCCTTAGCTTGGCGCCGGTTCCGCGCATTCTGCGGACATTGGCCGTGGCATTTTATCGCCGCTTCCGCTAGGGTATGTCGCTTGTTTTTGGGGGGTACGCCGCTCTAAACCGTGGTTTGTCGGTGAGGTGAATGTCAGAGGCCCTACAGCACGACATCGTGATCGTTGGAGGCGGAGGGGCTGGGCTGCGGGCGGCGATCGCCGTGGCCGAACTCGATCCCGGCCTGTCCGTGGCCGTGGTGTCGAAGGTCTACCCGATGCGCAGTCACACCGTGGCCGCGGAGGGCGGGGCCGCAGCGGTCATCAAAGACAATGACAGCCTCGACGAGCACGCCTACGACACCATCAGCGGCTCGGACTGGCTGGCTGACCAGGATGCCGTGGAAGCGCTGGTGCAGGAAGCACGGGGCGAGCTGATCCAGCTCGAGCACTGGGGGTGCCCGTGGAGCCGCGAGCCGGATGGGCACGTTGCCGTGCGACCGTTCGGCGGGATGAAGATCGAGCGCACCTGGTTCGCCGCTGACAAGACCGGCTTCCATCTGCTGCACACGCTGTTTCAGACGTCATTGAAGTACGAGCGGATTGTGCGCTACGACGAGTGGTTCGTGACCCGTCTGGTCGTGGACGACGGCCGGTGCCGGGGGGTGGTGGCGATCGAGCTGCGGACCGGGCTGGTTCGGCTCATTGCCGCCAAGGCGGTGATCCTCTGCACCGGCGGGGCCGGGCGAATCTTTCCGTTTACCACCAACGGCGCGATCAAGACCGGCGATGGCATGGCCCTGGCGTATCGAGCCGGTGTGCCGCTGAAGGACATGGAGTTCGTCCAGTACCACCCGACGGGGCTACCGGGCACGGGCATCCTCATCACCGAAGCCGCCCGTGGCGAAGGCGGCATCATGCTCAACAAGCACGGCGAGCGGTACCTCAAAGACTACAACCTCGGTGAGCCGCTGGACATCACCGACCCGCGCCACCCCCAGAAGCGCACCATGGAGCTAGGGCCGCGCGACAAGCTCTCCCAGGCGTTCGTCCACGAGCAGAAGAAGGGCAACACCATCGCCAGCCCCTTCGGCGACGTCGTGCACCTGGACATTCGCCACCTCGGCAAGACGACGATCAACCGCAAGCTGCCTTTTGTGCGCGAGCTGGCAACGAATTATGCCGGGATCGATCCGGTGAAAGAGCCGATTCCGGTTCGGCCGGTGGTGCACTACATGATGGGCGGGATTCATACCGACATCGATGGCGCCACGCCATTGGCCGGGCTCTACGCGGCGGGCGAGTGCGCCTGTGTCAGCGTCAACGGCGCCAACCGCCTCGGCTCCAACTCGCTTACGGAGATCCTGGTCTTCGGGGCTCGTGCCGGGCATGCAGCCGCACAGCTCGCGCGCGAACTTCCGGGGGTAGGGTCCGCTGCGGGAACCACCGTGCTCCAAGCCCAGGCCAAGGACGAGCAGGACCGCATTGCTCGCGATTACTTGCGCAAAGAAGGCGGCGACGAGCGCATCGCGGCGATCCGGGAAGACATGTACTACGCGATGGAATCAGGGGCGGGCATCTACCGCGATCAAAGCTCGCTGAAGCAGACCTGCACCATGCTGGCCGACCTGGGCGAGCGTTGTCACGACATCCAGCTTGATGACCGCAGCAACTGCTTCAACACCGAGCTGACCGCGGTCCTGGAGCTTCAGTTCATGCTCGACGTTGCCGAGACGGTCGCTCACTCGGCCCTGGCCCGCACGGAATCCCGGGGTTCGCATCAGCGCACCGATCACCCCAAGCGAAACGATGCGACCTTCCTCAAACATTCCCTGGCCTATCGGTCTGAGGATGCGCCGCCGCGCATCGACTATCTCGATGTGACGATCACCAAATGGCCCCCCGGCGAGCGCGTCTACGGAGCCGATACGGTGCAAGCGACCGCCGACCAATCGTAACTCGCGCGACGGGCGCGGACGGCCTCCCCGCAAGCAAAGTCGGTCCGCACCGCTGAAGATCAGGTCTTGTCCTGACACGCCTGGCAACGCGTTCACCTGACAGGCTCAACACCTGCGCTGCCGATTCGCCCAGGACCGCGACCGCTGATCGCGGCTCTACAAAGTGGCAGCGATTGATGCTCGCCGATGGCACGATCTTCGGACCAAGGACAGCGGGGGAAAAAGAAACCCCCGGCTTGGAGGGAGCCGGGGGAAATGGGTTGAGGCGGACTGGAGCGCGGTGGTTACGGGCAGGCTCCCCAGTTGGCTATGAGCGTGAGCAGGTCGAAGATGTCGACGGTTCCGTTGCCGTCGAAGTCGGCCGGGTCCCCGGGGTTGGGCCCCCACGCCGCCAGCAGCGCGAGCAGGTCGAGGATGCCCACGTCGCCTGAGCCGTTGAGGTCCCAGGGGCAGGGCAAACCCCCACCAACGGGTGCGTTGGCGCCATAGGTGTGAGTGACGGCGACGGTGGTCGTGGCCCCCGCCGCGAGCGAAACGGGAATCTCCAACAGGGCCAGGGCGTCGCAGCGGACACCGCAGTCCGGCGGAGACCCACCGCTTTCGCCATCGGTGTCGTACCCGATAATGGCAATGTGGTTCCGCCAGCAGTCCGGGATGCCGTAGGCCTCCCAGACCTGCACGTCAGTTCCGAACCCATATGCGGGGCAGTTGGGGTCACCGGGATCGGGGACGAACCCGAGCTTGCTGCCGGTGTACGCAGCGCCCGTCGGGCTGCTGATGGTGATGGTTTGGGTCGGCTGGCCGACCTCACCCTCATAGACGTACCGGTCCACCCCCGGCGAACCGTTGGTGCCGGTGCCGACGGTGTCGTCCTCGAAGTCGCCGACCCAAAGCAGGTCGCCGTCGAAGGTGCTGACCAGCTCGAAGACGATGGGCAAGGTGCTATTGTTCGTAATCGTGTAGTCCTGAGTAAGGATGGCGACCGTGTTGCCGCTCAGAGGAACGATCCGCTCGACATGCTGCGTGACGTCGAACGATAGGTCGGTATCGCCACCGGAGACATTGAACCCGCTGGTCAAGGTGTCATTGACGCCGTCCCCATTCGTATCGCTGGGCGAGTTGGCGGCGGTGACGATGGTGTCCAGGGAACCATCGCCGGGGAAGGTGCCCTGCCAGCCACTGTGGGCGCTGAGCAACTCCCGCTGCGTGTCCCCCACGAACAGGTACAACCCGCTGGTAAAGGCGGCTTCTTGCGAACCGGCCGGGCCGACCGGATTGTAATGGTCATCCCAGTTGGGACCGCCACCGAACGCGACTGCGTATGAGCCGTAAACGTCCGGGAGAACGTCGAGATATCCATCAACGCTTGAACTCGGCCCGGTCGCGATGAAGACCGGGTCGCCGGACACCTGGCAATCGGGAAGTTTCTCAGCGATCTGAACGCACAGGGCGGTCCACTGCTTTGTGCAGCATGCCGGGTTGATCTGGCACACTGCCTCGCAACAGTCCGCGTCGTCACACCCGGGCGATTGATGGGGCACTTGACATGAGCCGGCGCCCGGTCCACATACTTTCAAGGGGCAATCGTTGCAACTGGTGCCGCTGCCGAGGAAGTTACCACCCAACGCGGCGCAGGCCTCAGCGGTTTCCACGGTGCAGCCGCCCATGCCATCGGAGTTGCAGCAGGCGCCGGGGGGACAGGGCCCGCAATCCTCCGGGCAGCCCTGGCAGTCCTCAAACGGGGCGTCGCAAACGCCGTCGCCACAGACGACGACCCCTGTCTGGGATAGCTTGAAGTGCATGGTCAGAAACTCAGGGCTGGCGGCGCAACCGAAGTCGGCCGGCAAATCCACGGCGGTGCCCCACACCTGCGCGCAAGCAGGGCTGACGCCGGCCGAGTCGGCCGTCATCCAGAAGTCGACCGCGCCGGTACCCGGGAAAGTCAGGTGGAACCCGTAGTCGCCGGCAGGCAGATCACACTTGGGGCCGGTGGCGTCGAACAGGAGGGCGTCAAATCCGAAGGCGTCGTCGCCGGTGTCGAACATCGTCAACGTGCCGGCGGCCACCGAATAGGTATTGTCGCAGACGGGCACGGCCGCAGCGTAGCTGCCGGCACCAGGGAGGGTGCCGTCGCCGCCGCCCGCTCCGTCAATGTCGTTGAGGTCGAAGATCTGGATCCGCATCGTTTGCAGGTCGGTCATCCCCGTGTCGTCGAGCATCCCGACTTGGACACAACTGAAGCTGATAGGGACCGTCGTCTCGAAGTCGTCGATCACGCCCGCATCGGTCCAGCCGGCCGTCGGCCTGCCGCCGTTGGTCAGGTTGTAGGAGCCGTTGTCGTAGGCCAGATCTGGGCAGGGGGTTGGAGGTCCGGCGGCGCATTCCTCCAGCTTCGACGCAATCTGAACACACAGGGCGTCCCACTGCACTGTGCAGCATGCCTGATTGAAGTCGCAGACGGCAGCACAACAGTCCTCGTCGTCACACCCGGGCAATTGATGGGGCTCTTGGCAAGAGCCCGCGCCCGGTCCACAGGCTTCAGGAATAATGTCGCAAATCCCACCCGCACAGCCCGTCCCATCGCCCTGGTAGGTGCCGCCCGCGGCGTCACAGGCCGCTTGAGTCAGGAATTCACAACTTTCGTCGCCAAGGCAGCAGGCGCCCGAGGGGGTACCGCCCACCGTGGCGCTGATCACCTGGATCAAATGCGCATCGGGGAACCCCATCCCAACGTTCGCAAGGTCTTCCCAGCCGGGTAAATCACAAGACGCGGCACGGAGATAACTTGGCCCACACTGGCCGTTGGCGTTGCCTGCCGGACGAAAGGAAAATTCGGGGGGCACGGTACCGTCATCGACCTGTTCAATCTCGACGATCAGGTCGGTCCCAGCGGCAACCACCGGGCCTTGCGGGAACTCGACCGTGATCATGGAGCCCACGTCCGCCATGTTCACCACGAGCGACTGACTGGCTAACACCGCGGCGTCATCACCGGGTTGACCAGGCGGGCAACCATCGCTGTCCAGGTACAAAATGACATTGATATTGATTCCGTCGATCGTTGCCTGCTGCACGCCGAAGGTGACGCTGTTGATGGTCAAGTTCTGGCCCACGGGCACGCCCTCATTGACCAGGTTGTAGCAGCGGGCCCAACCGTTCGGAGTCGTGCCCACGCCTGCAATACCACAGGCGACCGTGTTGGGGTCCTCGATGGTCCCCGAGTCCAAACTCTGGGTCAGCGTGCAGTCGCCGCCGACGCAACCGCCGGCGGGGCATCCTGCGATACCGCCACCGCTGCCATTTGCAGCTGCAACCGCTGCTCGTGATGCAGGCGTCACTGCCGCTCTGTTGTCCAAGGGCATATTCGCTGTGGAAAGCACCTGGATGGCGCTGGCAGGCTTGAGCACCGGACTGCTGGTATCGCTCGCGGGCCGATCCTTGCCGGCGTAGGCATTAACCGCCAGTGCAAAGAACATGACTCCCAGCGACGCGAGCGCGACGTATGCAGGACCGCCTCGAGAATTACTACGTAGTCGGTTCATCGATCAACTCTCCTTATCTTCTCGTTCTTTGGGGAAGTGAACTGATGGCGCGGTTGCGATGGGACATGCGCGCCATTGACCCTCTCCGTGGGCGTGCCGCAGCTATCATACACCAATCGAGGTGGATTCCAAGCCTGGACCCGGGAATTCTCGGAACTCCAGCGTCAAAGCACAACCGATCGAGCTGTTGGCCGCCCAGTGCCGGCGCCCTCTCCGCGACCATCTTCTCGATTCTGCCCAAATGGCGTGAATTGCCAGGACATGAGCTTTGCCGAGCCAGTCGATACACTCCTGACACCCCCGGATCGAGCTGGAAAACGGCCGAAAGGCCTCGGCGAGCCTGTCCGGCCCGATGGGCGGCGGGGCAGATTGGTCAGAATCCGGGCTTCCCGCCCCTTGAGCAGTCCTGCCGCCAGTACCCTCTTCAGGCGAAGGTCTCCCCGCATACCCTGATGTTATGCTCGAAGAGCAAGGCCCCAGCCCGGAGGACCTCAGGCGGTTCAGTGGCACCACGGCCTATTGTCCCGAGTGTAGCTCTGAGGTGTGGGACCAAGCCGAGGTTTGCCCCTCATGCGGCACCTATCTGGGCGGAGACACCTCGACTCAGCCGCCGATCGAGCGGTGGTTTCGCCGCCGATGGATGATCCTGGTGGTGCTGGTGATGCTGGGGGCGTTGCTCTCTTGGGTGCTGGTTGGCTGGTAGGGAGGAGCCCGGCGACCAAGTGCATCATCGAGCCTCGAAGCGGCGTATGCTATGAAAATGCACGCGCGAGCAGAACACAGGGCGGTTCGCGGTATGACGATGGTCGAGCTGTTGGTTGTCATCGCGGTCCTTGCCGTGTTGATGGGCCTGCTGCTGCCGACTCTTAGCCGGGTGCGCGAGCATTCCGGCGAGACTACTTGTGCCAGCAACCTGCGGCAGCTTGGCGCGGCCACACTGGCCTATCGCGCCGCGTGGAAGGATCACTTGCCACAGATTGCCGCCTTGAACCCCTTCTCCGGCGAGGACGAAATCATCGGCGCGCTCTTTGGCGGCAAGCGCGGCGAGCTGGATTTCTACGGCATTAACGAGATCGGCGCCGACCGCAGACCACTCAACCCGTACCTTGCGACCAGCAAATTCAGCGCCGATGCCGCCGGCAGCGATCCCGACATCGGCACTCCCGACGACACGAGATTCCTCGACGAGCACGTTCCTGCCTTTCTTTGCCCGCTGGATCGAGGGCTGCCGGCTCAGCCGCCGTTTTACCCTGACCACGTCTTGAGCATGTATGACTACATCGGGACTAGCTACACGCTCAACGACCACGCCCTGGACGGCGAGGACTGCTGGACCTTGATCCCGGATCGAACTCCTCCCTGCGATCCCGACCCGGGTGACCCGGACGATCAGAGACCCGGGGGAAGGATGCCCCGCGTCGAACAGCCGACCAAGACATGGATGATCGGCGACCTGCCGATCTACAACTACCAGGTAGAGCCGTGGACGGGCGGCCAGCCCGGCGACCGCTTGCAGCGCTGGCATTTCAAGAAGGTCCAGGTGAACCTGGCCTTCCTTGACGGCCACGTTGGCATCGGCATTCGCGTGCCTAAGAGTTCGATTGGACCGTTTCCTTGTCTGGACGTTGGGCAAGGGCTGGTCGAGCACATCGAGCAGAACACCACACCGTTCTACACCTTCCTGCCCAATCGAGACTGGCTGTGTCCGCAGTGGTTGCAACGCTATTGCAACAGCTGCCCCTAAGCACTTGGTTTGATGAGTGATCGGCGTGGCAGGATCATTGCGTGAACCAGATCGGTGCCCCGCTTTAGTGCGGGTCGTCGGTTCCGCGACCGCGTGAGGTGATGCTCAAACGTATGTGTTGCTGGCTGGATGGATCGCCGCCTGGGCGCGGATCCCAACCCCATATTGAAGGGTACTGTGGGGTCTGGACCGCGGCTGGCGGCATGAAATGGTACGTCAGCGGAATACGGCGATTGAGGTCCTTCATCGTGCCGAACTCCGGCCACGGGCGACGGACATCTAAGCTGCGGACCTTGCCTCGCATCTCGACCGGGTCGAACGGGACCCATCCCGCCTCGGGCAGATAGAACTCCGCCCAACTGACAAACCTCGTTCGGCCAAGCTTCTTCTCTTCATGCACGCCGATGACCGGTCTAGCCGGGATGCCGGCTGCTCGAAGCATGGCCACGCACACGCACACCAGGTCGTGCGGTCCGCCGACGCCTTCGGTCGCTGCCCGTTTGGCCCCGATGATCTGCAGACCGTGCACGACCCCGGCGTTGCCACGACCGAGCCCGCCGCCGCTGAGACGGATCTCGTTCAGGCAGTACCGGACCAGATCCTTTGCGGCAAGGTAGGGCGGAACCAGCCGCAGCTTGCCCTCGCTGGCGTGCTCCACGGCTTGGGCAAAGAAGGGATCATCGGATTCAATGTATTTCTGTGGCTTCAAGCCGTCCTGCACTTCCTTGGGCCATTCATTCGGCCAGCCGATGGCGGCTGCGGCCTTCTCATTCTTCAGGCGGCTGGACCACACCTGGGCACGGTAACCAAGCTGCCATCGCAGCGACTTGCCGTGGAACTCCCTGATCGTGAGCACGGCCAGTTGTGTGTGATGCGGGAATCCGTCGTCAAGCCTCGTGCGACTGGTCAGGTCAATGTCCTCGCGACCGCCCAACCACAACCGTGCCCGTAGCGAATCTTTCGACACTGAACTGAATGTGCCCTGGAAGATGATCGGCATCACGATCGGGGCATTGACGAGGTTGTAGGTTCTTTGTTGTGTAGCGTCCAACTGCCATGACGTGGTGAGCGTCACATCAATAGTGAAGTCGTACAACCGCGGATCGTAGCGCTGCAGCGGTCCCATCGGCGGTTGACCCGAAGGAGGGCCGACGACGATCAGAGCTCCGAGCACTACTCCAGCGAGGTTCATCGCAGCCTCCCGGGGTTAGACCGGCACCGTACGCCCGCAGCGCGACAGCACTTTGCCGCTTACCACTTGCGACGTGTCACCTGGGCGTTCTGCAGCGCAATAATGGGGCCGACATAATACTACAGACATCATAGTACGCAGTTGTTGCATCGAGCGCGCCAACGCGCGTTGTGCTCCAGGTAGCCTGCTTCCAGGGCCTACCGGAGTGGTGTGCCTGAGCAGGGCCCGTACGGCGCGTTGAGTGCGGCCTTGAAACGCCAAGGTGCGCTTGGTCTACGCTCGATGAACCTTCCAATCGATCGGTATTCTCACGCGTGGGTGCGTCTCTGTTACCCCAACGCGGACAAGCCTTCCTCGGCGATGAAGCTCGCATGGATGGTGTTGAGCAAACTTGCCAGAATGAGGTTGAGCATGATGATGGCTAGGAAACTCTGCACGAACGCGTCGGTCGCGGCCCGGCCGACGCCGGCTGCGCCCGGGCGGGAATGGAACCCGTTGTAGCAGGCGATCAAACCAATGCTGGCCCCAAAGAACACACTCTTGATCAGGCCCGAGGTCGGCTCCCACCACTCGACGAAATACCGCGTGAAATCCCAGTATTCATACTCGGAAACACCGTGGTACCGCACTGTGATCAACCAGCCGCCCCATACGCCTAGCAGGTCGGAGTAGATAGTCAGAATCGGCGTCATCACCACGCAAGCGACGAACCGAGGCACGACCAGATGGCCGATCGGGTCCACAGCCATCGCCCGAAGCGCGTCAAGCTGTTCGGTGACCCGCATGGTTCCCAGCTCGGCCGCAAGCGCGCCCCCGACCCGGCCGGCGACCATCACCGCCGCCAGCACCGGCCCGATCTGTTTGGTGACCGAGACATTGATGATGCCGCCGAGTCTGCCTTGCTGCCCCAAGGCCTCGAATTGGCCAAAGCCTTCCAGGGCCAGCACCATGCCGATAAACGCCCCGGTGATCGCCACCACGGGGATCGACGCCACCCCCACGGAGTACATCTGCCGCCCCAGCAGATGCCACCGGCACCAACGATCCGGCCGCAGAAACAACCACATGGCCGTGGCGCCCGCGAACCGGGTGAACCGGCCGAACCCAGCCACCGCCAGCAACACCGCTTGGCCGAGCTGGGAAATGGTGCTCAGGGCAACCGTGGGCATCGACTGCGGAGGATACCGGCATTTCCACTCAGCGCGACGGCTGCTGATAGAGTCTCATAGAGATTCGTGCCATCGGCATATCCGACCGGATCGCGCGTGAGCCATCGGCCGAGGTCGGAGTTCAGCACGCGGTTGCGGACGTGGTAGAGGTGGGAGGCGCTGGCCAGGGCGTCATCGAGCACGTTGCCGGCGTAGCCCTTGCGGTTCCCTGTCCAAGATCTTGCGCCCCAGCCCAGGGTGATGGGGCTAGCGCCATTGGCCGTAGAGTAGTTGGTGCTGTCCACATCGCCGTCGAGATCCAGATCGCTGCGCACGTCGTACTGTGAGTCTCGGTACCACGTTCTGATCTGGGTGACATCGGTTGTGTCGAGATCGCCGTCGCTGTCAGAATCGCCTTTAGGCAGGCCGAATGGGACGCGGTAGGCGGAATACTTGACCCACTCGACCATCTTGCCGGTGTCGGTAATCAGGCACAGGCATGAAAGACACTCCCGTCCTCTTGTCCGTCCCCCAAGATGTAGAGGATCATTCCAAATATTGGCACACTATACAATATACCTCTTGGCGGCCTCAACCAGATCGGTGAGGTCGCGCGCGCGGTACACAGCGTCGACCGCACCGCACGCGACCATGAAGGAGCGGATAAGCTCAGTCAGCTCACGTGCGTGGCTCGGGGTTTCTTCACCTAACGTGATCGAAACTCCTTTACCATCTGTAGTAATGTTTAGGTAGCGTCCCGCGGCATCAAACCCTCGGTATATCCCGGCACGGACGTCGATAGGCTCAAGCGCTACTTCAGCATCCTCTAATGTGCTGCAGACATACATGTCATCCCCCTCCGCAATGAAGATAGGAGTCGATATCATGTCAACTAGATTCTCCAATATCAGGGCACGCCCGCGGAAGGTGAGCTCGTTGACATCGTTGTGGGTGCTGTCGTCGTTGTACTTATCGGTATCGATGAAGTCGCCGTCGCCGTATGCACCAGGCCCTTGAGCGGGTGGGTGGGGCTGGTGTGAAGGCACAATGAAGGCCGGGCTGGGGGCAGCCCGGCTCTGAGGGCAATCAGGCCTTGAAGGACAGCGCGATATGTGCGATGTCAGTGGCGCTCGTTGCAGCGGGGGCTACTTCTCCGGGTCCGCGGTGACGGTTCGTCGGTCCGCTGGGGTCCTCGATGTCTCCTGCTCGGCGAGTCGCTGCGGCATAGGTACCAAGATCAAGTCGACGCGACGATTTTGCGCCGCGCCCTTGGGGCCGTTGGGAACGATCGGTCGGAACTCGCCGTACCCGGCTACTTGAATGCGCGCCGGCTCAACGCCCGCGCCCGTTAACGCCGTGCGCACCGAGATCGCACGGTGAACGGACAGATGCATGTTGGTCGGATGCCTCTGGCGGGTGGCGGGGCGCTCGATGGGCACGTTGTCGGTGTGGCCGATGATGCGCAGCTCAAACGGAGAGGCCTGCTCGGCGTTGAGGATGTCGGCCAGCGTAGCGATGGTGGCGGCGGCGTCCGGCTTCAATTCCGCCGAGCCGAGGTCGAACGTGAAGTCGCTGGCAAAGCGAAGCATCCCGGTGGACGCGTCGAACGAGAGCAGGTTGGGATACGCCGAGGCCAATTGATCCAGCGCGACCTCAAGCTCCACGGGCAGAGGACCAAACTCAAGCTGGCTGACGCGCCGCAGCAGCCCGTCGTATCGGCGAGCCTGCGTCTGCACCTGTTCGTTGAGGCCGTTGATTCGCGTCTGCAACGAACCGTTCTGCGCCTTGGCTTCGGCAAGTTGCTTGCGGGCCGTGCGCAAATCTGTCTTGGCGTCGTCTCGCTCATCCTCGAGGCTGAGAATCATCTCCTCTTGAGTGAGAACGCTCATACGAGCGTGGTCGAACTTGTCCTGTTGGACACAACCACTGCCAACAATCAGAAACGTAACGGTAGTGATCGAAGCGGCACGTCGCATGGGATAGTCCTCACAAGCGGTTGGGGTGAAGTCCGGGGGCCAAGTCCGGGACGGATCAGTCGTAGTCGAGTCACCGGCTCGGTATGCTACAGCGCATTGAGCCGACATGTTGGTTGTCGGTCAAGGCGGCTTTGGAAGTTGAGCGGTCGTCGCCCGTTGGAAGGTTGGAAGTCACCGCGTGGAACGGCTTTGAGTCAAATGGGCGGCCGGCGAACGCTGATCCGAGCGGGCCTGGTGGTGGATGCTGAGGGCTGCCGGGTCGGTCCGGGGGCGGTTCTTGTTGATGGGCCGCACATTGGGGCGGCCGGCGCCCCGGCAGCGATCGGCCGACCGTCGGGTGCAAGGACAGTTGATCTGCCTGATGCGGTGTTGCTGCCCGGCCTGGTCAACGTCCATTGCCATCTGGACCTCAGCCACATCGGCCCCGTCCCGTTCGGCGGGGATTTCGTGGAGTGGATCGAGCAGGTTCGACTCAAGCGGGCAGGAGATGACCAGGCGATCGCGGCTTCGGTTCGCCGGGGCATTGATCTGGCCCGTGCTGGCGGCACAGCCCTGGTGGGAGACATCGCCGGAGCCGGCTCGTTGATCCCGATTGGCGAGCTGCGGGCAGCCGGCCTGGCAGGCGTCAGCTTTCTGGAAGTCTTCGGCGTGGGTAGACGCCAGGGCAACGCGATTCGGGCGCTTACCGAGGCTGTGAAGTCCGAATCGAATCGAGATGGGAGCCAAGATGGCCTGCGTCTCGGTGCTGGGCCGCATGCGCCTTATTCGTGCGGGATCGACGTGTACCGAGCCGCGGCCGAGCTGGGCGTGCCCGTGGCGACGCACCTGGCGGAATCCCTTGAGGAGCTGCAATTCATCAGGACGGCTGAGGGGCCGCTGGCCGGGCTGCTGAAGCGCCTGGGGGTCTGGGACGAGACCATTCACGCCCATCAGGCCCATCCGATCGACTATCTCGCCGACGCGCTGCGTGCGACCCCGTTCATCGCCGCGCATTTGAATTATGTCGAAGATCGGCACCTGGAGCTGTTGGCCGATTGGCGGACCACCGTGGCGTACTGCCCTCGGGCCAGCGCGTATTTCGGCCACCCGCAGCCGGGCCGGTCGCCGCATCGCTATCGTCAAATGCTCGAAGCAGGGGTCAACGTCGCGCTGGGGACCGACAGCCTGATTTGTCTGGACACGCCCGATCGAATCAGCGTGTTGGATGAGATGCGCTTCTTGTATCGACGCGACGGGACCGATCCCATGACGCTGCTGCGGATGGCGACGACGGCAGGGGCGGTCGCGCTGGGGGTTGACCCATCGCTTGTCACGCTGGCTCCGGGGCCGACGGCAGGGCTGCTGGCCGCAACGTTTGATCCTCGCAACCCACTTGATCCGCTCCGACAGGTTCTACAACGCGATGACCCGGTGCAGTGGATCGTTGCTCCCGTTCCAGCTGGCGAGTCGCAGACCGGACCAACAACTTGAATATCGTTTGAGGCGGCCATACAACCGTTGTCGGCTCGGGAGGGCATGATGACGCCGCGCTTCACAGCGTATTCAGCTGATCCGGTCACGGTTGCGCGGCGTCTGCTTGGGCAACAACTCGTTCGCATCGTTGACGGTCATCGCCTTTCCGGGACGATCGTCGAGGTCGAAGCGTATCTTGGGGCGCGCGATCAAGCCGCGCACACCTACCGCGGCCGGCGGACTGCTCGCAACGAATCGATGTATCTGGCCGGCGGCCATGCCTATGTGTATTTGACCTATGGGATGCACCATTGCCTCAACATCGTGTGCGGTCAGGCCGGCAACGGCGTGGCAGTGCTGCTGCGGGCGCTTGAGCCCACCCAGGGGATCGACCAGATGTTTGCGAATCGTCGAATCGCCAACCACGAGCGCGACCTCTGTTCGGGGCCGGCGAAGCTGACCCAGGCGCTTGGGATCGATCGCGCGCTGGACGGCGTCGATCTTCGCCGGGGTCGGTTCTTGTTCGTGGAACAGCTGCGGCCTCGACCGTTGCCCCCGAGCCGAGTGGTCCGAACCGCGCGAGTAGGCGTGGAATCCGCCGGTGTTTGGGCCCGGCGACTGCTGCGGTTCCACATCAAGGATCACCCGCATGTCTCTGGCCGACAGACCAGGGCGAAGACTTGACTTTTTGGGTGTCATCGGCCCATCAGGCCGATATGATGACGCTCCTGGGCCCCAACGGTATTCGCACGATGAGTCAACATCAACAAGAACTCATCTGGAAGAAGCTTCTGGCTGCCGGTCCCTATCCAGTCGAAGCCTTCGCGTTCGTGCGGGAAGGTCTCAATTATGCCGTGGAGCACGTGCACGAGGACGCGGAGTTGCTTGACGAAGCCGATCGTCACATCACTGGCCAGGAACTGTGTATTGGTTTGCGCGACCTGGCGATCGAGACCTATGGGTTGCTAGCGCCCGTGGTGCTTGAGCATTGGAATGTCAAGCGGACAAACGACTTTGGCCAAATCGTCTTCGCCATGATCGATGCAGGCTTGATGACGAGGACCTCCAGCGATTCCTTGGAGGATTTCCAGGCCGTGTACGACTTCGAAGATGCGTTCAATCGTGAGGTGCTGCTCTCGCGGATCGGCGCCGGGTGACGAAGCCCAAGCTGGGGTAAGGCGGTAGCAGGGCGGGGTGAGTCCGCACATGAATCGTCCTCAAGCCTTAGCGACTTGCCAGGTTGGCCTGATGCGATAGGCTCGGATGCATGGTGCAGCAAAGCGAGCAGAAGTCGCCCCGCCGGGGCCCCAACGTTCCCTTTGACCGTCTACGCATCTGGCAGATCCAGGCGGTGCGTGATGTGCTGCTGGTGGCGGTGGTGGCGGCGTTGGTCTGGCTGGGCTACGCGCTGCGGGCTGTTACCGTTCCGCTGCTCGTGGCACTTCTGCTGGCCTATCTGTTCGAGCCGCTCGTTGCGCGGCTGTCAAGATATCGCAAGCTCAGCCGACCGATCGTGGTCGGCGGATTGTTGGGTTCGGTCGGGATGGCCCTCCTTGCCGTACTGGCGGTCGTCATCCCGGTCGTTGTGGGTCAGACCGCTGATCTGGTGACGAAGTATCAGCAAGGCCAGTTCCATGAGACGGCCGTCAAACTCAGCGGACTTCTCCCCGAGCCGTGGCGGGAGCAGGCAGGCGGTTTGATCAAATATCTACCCGGGGCACCCGATACCGCTCGCGAGGATGTTGGCGAATCTGGAGAACAACCGCGATCGATCGGCAGCTTGGATAACCCGCCGCCTGCGCCAGAATCCTCTGACGCTGGAGCCAGCGTCGCGATCGAGATGAGCGCGACCAGGGAGAATGAGGAGGCTCGCATCCGGGCTATCGTGCGGGATGAGCTCCAGCGGGTCTCTGGGCTCTCCTCCACAAGCGAGGGACCTGATCAGCAGTCCCAGGGGTGGCTCGGTCTGGCCAAAGGCGGGGCCAGGGCGGTGGGCGCGTTGCTTGGCGGCATCATTCGCCTCGGGTTCCTCGCGTTCCTGATCCCGTTTTACTTCTTCTTTTTCAGCGCCTCGTACCCAGCCGTGGCGAACTTCGGCCGCAGCCTGATTCCCGAGTCAAACCGGCTGCGCACCCTCGAATTGCTCAGCAAGATGGACCGCGTCGTCGCCGGGTTCGTCCGGGGACGAATTGTGATCGCCCTGATCATGGGTGCGATGCTTGCCATCGGTTGGTGGATCTGCGACGTGCCATATTCGATCGCACTGGGCTTCGTGGTCGGCGTCTTCTGTGCCGTTCCGTATCTCGGCATGGTCGGCGTTCCGCTGGCGGTGGGCCTGCTGTTCTTCAATCAGCTTGGTCTGCCAGCCGAGGAGCCCACAATATGGTTGGGGTGGTGGGGTGTCATCCTTTGGCCGACGCTGGTGTTCGGCATCGTGCAGGTCATCGACGGCTACCTTCTCACTCCCATGATAGCGGGCAAGGCGACCAACCTGGATCCCGTGACGATCCTTGTTGCGGTGTTGGCGGGCGGCTCCATCATGGGTGTCTACGGCATGTTGTTGGCCATCCCGGTAGCTGCATGCCTCAAGATCCTCTGCACCGATCTGCTGCTGCCCAACGTCCGCGCCTGGACGCGCGGGGAGGCGACCGATCCGCTGCCGATTGATGACGGCGACTGAGCATCGTCGAAACGTCGAAGAGTCCAGACGCCGAAATGTCGCAACATGACCCAAGGTGTAGAGTCCCCGGTGCACTCAGCAGGGGCTCAATGGTCTGCGTTCATGCGCCGCTCAACGGCGTTTCTTTCGCTGTTTGAACCCGCGCAGCTGCACCGCTCAGAGCGAGCAAGCAACTGCGCGAAACGCGGAAGCAATTGCTATCAGGTTGTAAGGACCTGCTCTGGACCGCGATACGGTTCATTCACGCGGGCAGGCAGTTCCGCAGATGAACCAGGCAGTTGCCAATTCGGGCAACGGCATTGCCCGAACCGACCGAGCAGTTGCCCGGCGCTGGCAGAGGTTTGCTCGGAGGCGAGCTATGCCTCTTGCGATATGAAATTATTGTTTGGTAGGAAGATATGCGTCTTACAAGGTCTGCGGGACCTCTGCGTCCAAGTGGCTGTCCCATGGCAATTGTAGTTCTTCGACGCAGTGCTTTGAATTGGACCGGAGGTACCTGGCGACCATTATAGAAATCAGTTCTTCAAGGGTGCGTTCCGCAGCCCGTTGACGAGCATCGGTAAAGGTATTACCGTCATCGCGCTCAAAATGCCCTTTGGTGTTTTGAATGTGGACGCGGTTCCGTAGTCTGCGAAGCTCATCTAAATTGTTGTAAATTTGCGGTTCTTCTCCAACTAGCTTCTTGCTTCTCGCGTTGTCGATGTATTTCGCGAATTCGTCGATTGTCTTATCGCGAATCTCCTCCAACACGTCGCTTGGAATGTTCGGAACACCCTCACTAGTAAATTTGGAGATCTTGACAACATAGAGATCGTAAAGGATGGCTTCAGCAATCGTCCCAATCCAAACAATGATCGGCTTGCGAAGGAGGTTAGCTGTTGTCGCGGGTCCGCTAGATTGCGTGGCGTACAGTTCACGCAAGATCGCCAAATTATGGACGATATTGTCGCCAAGCTTAAAGTCTCCGATAAATCCGCTAGAGTACTTCATTTGTTTGTTCTTGACGCATAACAGTTGATTGAACGGAATTCCGTTGAGCATGGGTCGGGGAACGCCCCCAGCAAACAAGTAGGGTGGGTAGAGCGAAGCGAAACCCACCTTTAGATTGTAGCGAGTGTACCTGCTCGATACAGCCGATCGCCGGTGTATGCCGCCCCGCCCCCGGATGCGTGCCCTCTCCATTCGACAACCCTATGCCGAGGTGATCTCGCCACGGCGAGTCGCCTGCGGAGACCTGCGGGGGATCAAGACGATCGAGTATCGCAGTCGGCCACGGCCGAGAGAGAAGAGCAGAAGCTCCCGCCTATCCTCCTTTCCACTCGTGGACGATTCGCAGCAGGCCACTCATCACCTTCTCGATCGGCGAAGGTGGACACGATCCCGATGCCAGTGTGTGCAGGCAATAACTGAAGAGAATGAACGAGAATAGCAATGCGGGAGCAACGAGACTCGAATCGATCAGGATTAGCGAGACTATTGCACAGCAGGCAGCGACGGCCATACCGCCAACGCAGCACGTGCACAGTAGCCACCGGGGGGTCGCGAAAGGCAAAGGATTGTTGGAGGACATCTCATTCGCCCTCCTCGATCGTGAGGCCGATTTGCTCGGCGAACTCGTCGAATCGCGCGTTTGCCCCGGCGAGCCGGTCAATGAGTTTGCGCTGGTGCTCCTGTTGGAGGGCTAGCAATTTCGGCGCGGCTTCAATCACCGCGATCTTTAATCGCAGACTCGCATCTGTTGCATTTGTCAGGCTTGTGTCCCCCTTAAGACTCACGTACAGCTTCCGCAAGGGCATTGCCAAGATGACACTCGCGGCCGGATGGTCGTCTGTCTTGGGGACTTCGACCGCTGCCTGGACCGCTCCTTCTAGGTTTCCAAACCAGTCTTGCAGCGCCTGAATACTCTTCTTCAAGCGTGCGGATTGCGCACGGACTTCCTCAGCACCCTTGGCGAGTGCGTCCATCAGCGCGAAATCATTCGCGCCACTCTTCGATTGGCTCATTGCTTCATCTCCCGGGCATCTATACCCTGAGTGAATTCGTCGGTGCTGTATCGCACCGAAAAACGGGAATGCACGAAAGCTAAGTTCCGTGGTGAACCAAGCCAAAACCGGCAGTAGTCCGGCTCGTGCAACTGCGATTCCAATCACAGTCGAACTAGTGTAGGCGGCCACCCCAAACGATGCCACTCGATGCGGGAACGGGTGCCCGACGGGCTGTAGCGACCAGTCGAATTAGCCGATGGCTGTCCCATGCGCGCCCTCTCCATCCGTCAGCCGTATGCGGAGCTGATCCTGCGGGGGATCAAGAAAATCGAGTATCGCAGTCGGCGGACGCGGATCATTGGTGAGCGGTTCTATATCTACGCCAGCAAAGGCACTGGGCAATTGGCAATAGGCACTGGGGCCGAAAGCGCCCTCACCCCGGCCCTCTCCCAGCGGGAGAGGGAGCAGTTGCCCACGGGCGTGATCGTCGGCTCAGCGGTGATTGCACGGTGTGAGGCCAACAACGACCACCATGAGTGGCATCTGTCGGATGTGAAGCGCCTCAAGCGCCCGCGCAAACCCAAGCGGATGCCCCAACCTGTGTGGTTCACACCGTTCTAACCCCCGGACCCCCGGACCCCCGCCCTCGCAGCCCCCGACGGAAGGATTCACCGCCTCTTCTTCCTCTGCTTGAATTTGCTCTTCACACCGACAGTCTTGGTCGAGAGTCGCCCGCCCAAGGCCGGCATGTTCTGTAGGCCGGGGATCTGGCTGGCGTGTGCCCCCGTTAGATCGCGGATTGCCTTCATTTTCCCGCCCAGGCCGCCGCCGGCCATTTGTTTGGTCATCTTCTGGACCATCTCGAATTGGCGAGTGAGCTTGCCGACCTCTCCGGGCGTTGTGCCCGATCCCCTGGCCACGCGTTTGATGCGTGACTTGTTGAGGGTCTTGATGTTCTTGCGCTCAGCCGGCGTCATGGAGTGGACGATCCCTTCGAGGCGATCCAGTTGCTTCTCGTCAACCTCGACGTCCTTCAGGGCGGCCCCGACGCCTGGCAGCATGCCCAGCACCTGCTTGATGGGGCCCATGCGCCGAATCGACCGGAGCTGATTGAGGAAGTCGTCCATGGTGAGCCGGCCCTGGGCCATCTTCTCGGCTGCGCGAACCGCCTCGTCCTCGCTGACTTCCTGCTGGGCCCTTTCGACCAGCGACACGACGTCGCCCATGCCGAGGATGCGCCCCGCCATACGCTGCGGGTGAAACTCTTGTAATGCATCAAACTTCTCCCCGACGCCGATGAACTTGATCGGGGCCCCGGTGACGCGTTTGACCGACAGCGCTGCACCCCCGCGGGCGTCGGAGTCGAACTTGCTGAGGATCACGCCGTCGATGGCCAGCCGCGCGTGAAAGGCTTTGGCCGAGTTCACCGCGTCCTGGCCGACCATCGCATCAACCACGAGATAGATCTGATGCGGCGTGACCGTCCGGTTGATCGCGTCAAGCTCGGCCATCAGCTCCTCGTTGATGTGCAGCCGTCCGGCGGTATCGAGGATCAGCACATCGACATTCGCCTTGCGCGCTTGGGCCAGGGCCCGTCGGCAGACGCCGACCGCCACGCCTGTCGCTCTGCCGTACTCCGCGCACTTGTCCGGCTCGGCATAGAAGAGAACCTTCGCCTGGCCGGTACCCTCACGATCGACTTGCCGGATCAGGATGCCCAGTTGCTCGACCGCAGCCGGCCGCTGGAGGTCCGCCGCCGCGACCATGACGCTTCGGCCGCGCTGCTTTAGATAAGCGGCAAGTTTCGCGCACGTGGTTGTCTTGCCCGAGCCCTGCAGGCCGCAGGTCATCACGATCGTGGGCGGCGGCTCCACCAGCAGGATGTGACTGTCCACCGGGCCCATCATGTCGATGAGCCGCTGGTGGACGATGCTGATCATTTCCTCGCCCGGCCGCAGACTCTTGGTGACCGCTCGCCCGATCGCGTCCTGCACCACCTCATCGCAGAACTCGTTGACGACCTCCAGATGCACATCCGCCTCAAGCAGCGCCGTGCGCACCTCGCGCATCGCCTCGCGGATGTTCTCCTCGCTGATGCGTCCGCGCCCCGAGAGGTTGCGGAAGGTCGAGTTGAATCGCTCGGAAAGCGTCTCGAACATAGGAATCCAATTCAAGCCGGACCTGACGAGTCCGCCGACGGTGGACGAGGAAGGTCCGGGTCTCAATTCACAGATCGTAGCGGCGCCGCTGGAATGATATCAGCCCAACAGAGTCGCAGTCACGCTTCGCTTCAGAGCCGGCTCGTCTTCGGGCCCGGCTCGGTTAGTGTCACCGTTTCGACTTCAGCCAGTCTTGCAGTCTCTGTCTCGACCACGTGTTGATGCAGCGATCCGCCGTCAGCCAGCCGCGCCGAGCCGTCAGGATGCCGTAATGCAGAAAGTCGAAATGGTCCGGCGAATGGGCATCGGTGTTGATCGACAGCAGCGCCCCGAACTCAACGGCAGCCCTAATGTGAGTGTCCCGCAGATCAAGGCGCAGATAGTTGGCGTTGATCTCCAGCGCGGTGTCGTATTCAACTGCCGCTTCGATCAGCGCATTGATGTCCGGGTGCAATCCTTCTCGGCGATTGATGATCCGCCCCGTTGGATGGCCGAGGATGTGCACCAGCGGATGCTTGATCGCCCTGAGCAGGCGTTTGGTGGCGGCCGTGGCGTCCTGCCGCAGGGCGCTGTGCGGCGAAGCGATAACCAAGTCCAGTTGGGCCAGTAACTTGTCGTCGTAGTCCAGTCGGCCGTCGGCCAGGATATCCACCTCCGACCCCGCCAGAATCGTGATGCCTTTCACCCGTTGGTTCGCTTCCCGCACATCTTGGATGTGATCGCGTAATCGATCCGCCGAGAGACCGTTGGCCTGGGCGCTGGACTTGGAATGATCGGTGACGGCGACGGTATGAAAGCCGCGAGCCTTGGCCTCCATAGCGAGCTGGTCGATTGTCATCTTCCCATCCGAGGCGACCGTGTGGGCGTGAAGCTCGGCCTTGATGTCGCTTCCGTCGATGAGGTTCGGCGTCGAGGTGAGCTCGAACTCACCGCGGTCTTCGCGAATCTCCGGCGGAACCCACGGCAATGCGAGGGCGGCGAACACCTCTTGTTCCGTCCGGGCCGCGACGGGTCTGGCGCCTCGACTCTGCGGAGCCTCAGTCTCCCGGTCCGCGTCGGCGAATAAACCATATTCATTGAGCCGGAGATCCTTCTTGATCGCCCGCTCCCGCATCAGAACATTGTGTTGCTTGGAGCCTGTGAAGTACATCCACGCGGCCCCAAAGGATTCTTCATCGATCACGCGCAGATCGACTTGGATTCCCGTATCGAGTCTCACCGAGCTTTTCGTCTCGCCGGCGGCGAGAACCTTGACGACACCCGCCATCGATCGAAACACGCGGCTGAGCGCTTCGGGGTTCGCGGTCGATGCCAGGATGTCGATGTCGCCGATTGTCTCCTTGCCGCGCCGCAGCGACCCGGCGCATTCGACTTGCTTCGTCCCCTTGACGCCGCGCAGCCGCTCGACGATCTGTCTGGCGACCGGAAGCGCCTCACCAAGTCGGATGCGTTTGCCCGAAAGTGCGATGAACTCGATCGACTCCTTGATGTTCTGTACGGTCTTGGTCCCCATGCGCGGCAGCTGCGCAAGTTCGCCGGTGTTGAGCTTAGCCTTGAGCGTCTCCACATCGGTAACACCGGCTCGTTCCCACATGAGCTTCACCGTCTTGGGGCCCAGACCGGGGATCTCCATGACCTCCAGCAGACCCTTGGGGATCTCTTTCAACAACTCGTCACGTTCTTTGACCCGGCCGGTCTTGAGATACTCGACGATCTTCTTCGCTGACGCCTCGCCGATGCCGTCGATTGCGGTGAGCTTGGCCGGGTCGTCGGCAAGCTGACTGACATCAACCGTGAGGTCGGCCAGGATTCGGGCCACCTTCCCGTGAGCGTTGACGCGGAAGGGATTGGCCCCGGTCAGCTCCAGGATTTTGCTCATCTGCTCAAAGATGCGCGACAAATCGGCGTTGGCCGGCATGTCGGCAGTGTATGCGGTGATCAAATCGACCGGACGCCCCCGATATGCATCCGGGACTACCAACAGCGCGAGCAGCGCACACCAACCCCAACCCCTATAACCCCCGACCCCTAACTCCCAATCCCTAACCCCTAACTCCTGCCTCCTGCCTATGCCACGTCTCCCAACCCCAGGGCCTGGCCGTGGGCTTTCAGCAGCCGGCGGCGCAGCAAGGCATCGCGCTGGCCGTCGAGCGTGGGATTCGATGCGATCCAGTCCTTTGCGTCCCGTCGTGCCATTTGTAGGAGGTCTAGGTCGCGCGGCAACTGGGCCACCCGAAATGGCGCCAACCCGGACTGCCGGGCCCCGAACAATTCTCCCGGACCGCGAATCTCCAGGTCCTTCTCAGCGATCTCGAAGCCGTCGGATGTTGAGGCGATCGCCTCGAGCCGGGCTTCGGCTTCCTTGGTGGTCGGATCGCCCAGCAGCACACATAGACTGCGGCGAGAGGCTCGGCCGATGCGCCCGCGAAGCTGGTGCAACTGGGCCAGGCCGAACCGCTCCGCGTGCTCGATCACCATGATCGAGGCGTTGGGCACATCCACCCCGACCTCGATCACCGTGGTGCAGACCAAGGCGTCGATCTCGCCCGCCCGGAAGCGGCTCATGATCTGCTCACGTTCGTCGCGGTCGAGCCGCCCGTGCATGGCGGCCAGGCGTCGGCCTCGCAGAAATCCCCCGCCCAGCCACTCAAGATGGGTATGGACATCTTTGAGCCCCCGATCGGATTCATCAATCACGGGCACCACGATGAACGCTTGCTCGGCGGTGTTCAGACGCTCAGCCACATGTTGGTAGACCTCCTCGGCCTTGGACTGATCCGTGATCCTGGTGGTGATCGGCTTTCGCCCCGGCGGCAGCCCTCGGATGGTTGAGATGTCCAGATCGCCAAAGACCGTCAGCGAAAGGGTGCGGGGGATGGGCGTGGCCGTCATCACTAGCGTGTGAGGAATAGTGGTGGGATCGTTGCCCTTGCTTCGCAGCCTCGCCCGCTGGTGAACGCCGAAGCGATGCTGCTCGTCGATGACCGCCAGGGCCAGACTCTTGAACTGCACGATTTCAGTGAGCAGGGCGTGGGTTCCGATGAGGATGTCGATCTGCCCGGACTCAAGCCGGGCGAGGATCTCGCGGCGTTGGGGTAAGGTCTGGGAGCCGGTCAGCAGCTCGATCGACACACGGGCACCGGTGAGCATCTGGCTGATCGAGGCGTCATGCTGCTCGGCCAGCAATTCCGTGGGGGCCATGAGCGCCGCCTGGTGTCCCGAGGCCACCGCCATCAGCAGGCCGTAGAGCGCGACGACGGTCTTGCCCGCACCGACATCACCTTGAAGCAGACGGTTCATGGGGATTGTGGATTGCAGGTCCGCGGCGATCTCATGGATGACCGCACTCTGCGAGCCGGTCAGCTCAAACGGGAATCGCGCGGTGATATGGGCGTTGATGGCGTCATTGTGCTTCAGCGCGACCGCACGCTGAGCTTCGCGGCGGTGCCGGCGCTTCAGCATCACCGCAAGTTGCAGCAGCAGCAGCTCATCGAAAGCAAGGCGGCGCCTTGCGGAGACGGGCTCGTCGGCGTTGGCGGGTCGATGCATCATGCGATAAGCCTCGGCCAGGGTGGGCAGAGCTCGGGCCTTTCGATATTCGTCATGCAGATGGTCGTCGAGCTGGGCCAGGGCGGCGTCGAGAACCTCCTCGACCGCTCGCTCGATGGTCCGGGAAGGCAGCTCTTCGCTGGCCGGATAGATTGGCCGATGGCGCTGCGGCCGGGGCGCAATCGGCTGATCGGGGTCGTAGGCCTCCCAGCGGGGGTTGACCATTTGCACCAGGTCGCCATGCCTCTTCGCCCGGCCCCACACCAAAACGGTCAGCCCGGGATGGAGCTTCTCGCGAAGCCAGGGTGAATTGAACCAGATCAGCTTGACGGTGCCGGTGTCGTCCTGAAGCGTCGCCTCGATCCGCGGACGACGAGCGGGGATCCACCGCACCGTGGCAATCTCTCCGCGGAGGGTAATGTTGGCGTCAGCGCCGTGCAGCGGCGAAATCTGCTCCGAGGCCGCAGCAATAGTTTGCTCGGGCAGCTCATGCTCATACCGCTGCGGCAGATGACGGACGAGATCTGCAACACAACGAATTCCCAGCCGGCGGAACGCTTCGGCGTGCCTGTGGCCGATGCAGGGTACGTCGGCGATGTTTGTCGTCAGCTTGTCCAGAGCCTCGGTCGTCATCACGGTATCGCCGGTGTTATGCCCACCATATCATTGCCGCATGCAGCGGCTGCCATTCGATCCCGACCAGGTTGCCGGTCCTGAAGCCGAGGCCCGGCCGAGCCCTCGCCGACGGCAAGTCGGCCGCCGGCCTCCCGACGCCGATCACCTGACCGTCAGCCAGGCCGCCGAGCTGATCAAATCCACACTCCAGCAGCACGTCCCGTCGCCGCTACGGGTGATCGGCGAGGTCAGCAACCTCAGCTGTGCCAACCACTGGTACTTTTCGCTCAAAGACGAAGCGGCGGTGCTGAATTGCGTGGCCTGGGCGTCGTCGGCCAAGAGCTTCGGCTTCGTTCCCGCGGAAGGCGATGAAGTGATTGTGGTGGGCCACCTGAGCCACTATGCGCCCCAGGGTCGCACGCAATTGTACGTCAATCAGCTCAAGGGGGTGGGTGCAGGAGCGCTTGAGCTTCGGTTTCGCGCGATGTGCGAGGAGCTTCGCCGCCTGGGGTATTTCGATGAGGCTCGAAAGAGGCCGCTCCCGGTTTTTCCAGGGCGTATCGCGGTGATTACCTCGGCAAGCTCGGCGGCTTGGCGCGACGTGATGGCAACCGCCGCCCAGCGTTGCAAGGCGGTGAGGCTGCTGCTGATCGATGTGCGGGTGCAGGGCGAAGGGGCCGCCGAGCAGGTGGCCGGCGCAATCCGCCGGATCGATCGGCAGCGAACGCGGCTCGGCGTGGATGTGATCCTGGTCACGCGCGGGGGCGGATCGGCTGAGGATCTGTGGACGTTCAACGAGCGGGTGGTCGCAGATGCGGCATTCAAGTGCACCGTCCCCGTGGTGGCGGCCATCGGGCACGAATCGGACACAACCGTGATCGAGCTGGTGGCGGATTGCCGGGCGGCCACGCCAACCCAGGCGGTGATGCGGCTGATTCCCGCCGCCTCGCAACTGCACGAACAGGTCAGCCACCTTCAGCAGCGGCTGGCGTTTCTCCTGAAGCGCCTCCTCGAGCGCCAGCGGCACCGTTTTGACGCCGCCGCCCGCTTTGAGCTGTTCCGAGATCCCGGCTCCCGGCTCAGGCAGGCTCGGGAGATCATCGACGGCCGGCATCGCGATCTTCGACACGGTCTCCAGGCGTGTATTGCTCGCCGGCAGCTGCGATTCGAACGCCTGGCTGGGCGACTTTACCGGCTGCGACCGGAAGTGTTAGCTTCGCGGCGTCGGGAGCAACTGGCCGTGTTGCATGATCGTATCGGTCGCGCCCTGCGGTGGCGGGTCGATCAACGGAACGCACTTCTTATGCATCGTCGCCGACTCGGCCGAGCCGTGGCGATGAACCTGAGACGAGTTGACGCTCGCCTGGGGGCGTTCGATCGACAGTTGGGCAGCATCGATCCGCATCGCGTGCTCACCCGCGGCTACACCTCTACGATGACCGCAGACGGCCGGCTGATTCGGTCAACACGCGATGTGCGGAGGGGGCAGTTGATCGTGACCCGGGTTACGGATGGCTCGATTGAATCGATCGTGGGTAACGCCGGAGGCCGCTTGGCCCACAGCGACCCCGCGGACGCATCGGCTTCTCAGATGGACCTCTTCGACCGGTCCCGGTAGATTCTCCGAATGATGTCGCCCAAGAACGCCGCGGACACTCGCCCAGGCCCCCAGAAGATGAGCTACGAGCAGGCCATTGAGGAGCTCGAGTCGATCATTGAGCGCATCGAGCAGGGTCAGGTTGGGCTCCAAGAGAGCCTGACCGAATACCGTCGGGGCGCGGCCCTGCTCAAGCGATGCCGTGGAATCCTTGATGTGGCTGAGCAACAGGTTCAGCGGATGACGGCCCAGGACGCTGCCGGTGATTCCTCTGACGCCCAGCAGACCCAGCCGAAGTGAGCCCCCCAATGCCTCGTGCCTAATGCCTTGTGCCTTCTCCTGCTTTCTCGCCCAGACCATGCCGCTTTGGAAGCTCTACCAGCATCTTCCTGTGGCGGTGTTTGTCTTTGCGTTCGGGGCGATCGTCGGCAGCTTCATCAACGTCGTGATCTACCGCTTGCCGGCGGGGATGAGCGTGATCAGCCCGCCGAGCCGCTGTCCCACCTGTGGGGCCCGCCTGTCGTGGCGAGAGAACCTGCCGATCCTGGGGTGGTTTCTGGTCCGAGGCCGGTGCGCGCATTGCCAAGTCAAGGTCAGCCCGCAATACATGATCATCGAGCTGATCATGGCCATGATCTTCCTCGGACTGTACGCGGCGTATTACATGGCTGGGCCGCGCGTGGCGTGGTGGGGGAGTGTCGGCGGTGACTGGTGGTACTACAACTGGGTGTTTCGCACCTCCCCGGCCTTCATCGCCCACGCCTTTCTGCTGGCAGCTCTGGTGGCGATGACCGTCATCGACGCTCGTACGTTCACGATCCCCATCCAGATTCCGTTGGCGGTGACACTTATGGCGGTCGTGGCCTATTCCCTGCAGGCCCTGCTGGGGTCCGTTCCTCGTGCAATGGGCTTGTGGCCGATTCCGGCCGCCGACTGGCAATGGTTCGCGGTCGCCTGTGGCGGGATGCTGGGCATCGGCGTGGCGATGGTCCTGCTGAAGCTGGGGGTATTGCGCTATAGCTTCGCGGACTACGACGAGCATTTGAAGGACGGCGAGACGCTGGCTGACTATCCGCACGCCCGGCGAGAGATGGGCGTGGAGCTGGTGTTTCTCCTGCCGTGCATCATCGGGCTGGTGGCAGGGTTTTTCGTTGGTGCCCGGTTCCCGGCCGGACCGCCGCCGGTTGTTCTTCAATCGATCGGGGGCAGCATCATGGGGTACCTGACAGGGGCGGGGATTCTGTGGGCGGTCCGCATTCTCGGCACTCTCGCCTTCGGCCGCGAAGCGATGGGGCTTGGCGATCCGCACCTCCTGGGGGCGGTCGGGGCGACGCTGGGATGGGTCGATCCCATCTTCGTTTTCTTGTTGGCGCCGTTTTTTGGCCTGGCCTGGGCGTTTGTGTCGATGGGATTCGGGTCGGTGTTCAGAGGAGCGCGGCGTGCGCTGCCCTTTGGCCCTCATCTAGCTGTGGCCACGCTGGTGGTTCTCATGAGCCGGCCCGCAATCAACTGGGTGCAAGCGAGGTATACGCCCTGGTTGCCGCAGCCGCGGCTGGTTCGTTCGGCCCCGGCGATATCGCCGGGGACTCCCCAATTGACGCCCAAGCCGGCCGGAGACTCTGCCGATATGGGATTGGTTGGACGGGCGGGGCTGGACAGCGGCGCCGGGTTGGAGTGAAATTGCCGGCAGCAATGCTGCCCGCTGGAGGCACGCGGCAGGTTTCTGTGAACCGACTCAGATAAGGATGCAAGCGATGCGCGTTTCATGGATGACGGTATTGGGCATGTCGGCCGCGGGCTTACTCCTGGCTGGCTGCAACGCTGACCTCAAGGATCAAAACGCACTGTTGACCGAAGAGAACGAAGACCTTCGGCTTCAACTCTCGGATCGAAACTCGGCCTTGGCCGAGGCCCAGCAGGGAATCCGTGACAAGTCATTGCAACTGGCCCAGCTGCGACGCGACATGGGGAACTCGGAGCAGGCGCCGGCTCGGGCGACCGGTTTTGAATCCATCCCCTACGTTTCGGCGGCGTACGGTGCCGGCGAGGTCACCGTGACGGTGCAAAGCGATGTGCTGTTTGCGTCCGGGAAGACCACGCTCAAATCTTCGGCGAAGAGATCACTGGATGCCGTTGCGTCTGTGCTCAATCGCGGCTACGCTGGCCGGCCGATACGGATTGTGGGCCACACGGACGCGGACCCGATCCGCAAGAGCGGCCACAAGAGCAACTACCACCTTGGATTTGCCCGAGCCTATGCCGTTCGGGATTATCTTACCTCCAAGGGTGTCTCGGGTAAGCGGATCTCGCTCGCCAGCTTTGGGCCGAACCAGCCTAGGTCCACCAAGGCCCAGAGCCGACGGGTGGAGATCGCCGTGGTCGCCGACTAAAGCGGTCGCGGCTAGCGTAGCGATAGAACGAGCCGCGCACGTCACGTCAGGAGGCGGCCGAGGCGCGTCCGGTGCTCGTGAGGGAAGGTACATTTGCCCGGCTGCGGGGGCGATATCGTTCCAGATTAATACACCGAGCGCAACCCTTCCGCCTTGATCTTCTCAATGAGTGGTTGGACCTCGCTGAGGACACGCTCCAGACGGGTCACCGCGTCGGTGAGCGATTCGTACAGATCGGGGTTGTTCAACAATTGGCCGATCGTGCCCTCGCCTTGCCTGGCTAGGCGGGTCAACTGCCGTATCTCTTCGAGCGTGGTGGCAAGTTCATCGAGGACCGGCAACAGCCGCTTGGTGACCTGAGCCACGTCGGCTTCGAGCCCGGCCGCCGCTTGGCTGAATGTTTCCAAGGCGTCGCCGGCGCGGTCGATCAGCTCGGTGACCTTGCGGACGGCCTGGTGCGTGTCGGCTTGTAGCTGCTCATCGCCCAGCCAGCGTTTGGCCATTTCCACCGCCTCGATCAACGGGGCCAGCTCAGCGGTAATCTGCTCGATCAGGCGGCTGAGGATCTTCCGATTGATCTCAGCCGAGCCATCGGTAGGCAGGAACTGTGGGGGCTCGCCGGATTCGGTCCGGGGGGCTTCCAACTGCAGAGTGGCACTGCCGCCTAGCAGCGACGTGGCCGCGTAGAGCACGACATCAGCCGGTATCTGCTGTGAGTGATTGATCTGCGCGGTGATGTGGACTGGGTACTGCGAGTCCTGAGCGGTGGTCAGTTGACTGACGACGCCGACGGGCACGCCGTTGAGTTCGATGGTACTCCCCTGCCGCAGGCCGGCTGCATGGGTGGCGTTGATCGTAACGTCGTACCGCGGGTTCACTATGGCTTCCAGCTCGCCGAAGCGATACAGCAGATACGCCAGGCCGACCAAGGCGGCAAGTGTGGTGAGGCCGATCAGGAAGTTTCTAGCGGTCTCTGTCACGATCCGTTGTTTGGTTGCGGGGTTGGGCGTGACGCCACGTCATCGTCGCTGCGGGTGGCGATTGCCGCGCGCTCGGCTGCGCTCGGCTCACCATGGAGGAAGCGCTGCACGATCGGGTTGGAGGACTGTCGAAACTCTTGGGGCGTGCCTTGCATAATGACCGTTCCATCGTAGAGCATGACCATCACGTCCGCGACTTGAAACGCACTGGCCAGGTCGTGAGTGACCACGATGCTCGTGATACGGGGCTCGCGCTGAAGCCTGAGCATCAGGTGGTTGATGACGCCGGCCCGAATGGGGTCCAGCCCGGTCGTCGGCTCGTCATAGAGGATGATCTTGGGGTGTAGGACGATTGCCCTGGCCAGCGCGACGCGCCGGCGCTGCCCTCCGGACAGCTCCGCTGGCATCTTGTCGATCGAGCCGGTCATGCCGACCATCCCCAGCATGGCCCGGACCTGCTCCTGGCGCTGAGGCGCCGCCAGATTGGTGTGCTCAAGGAGGGGGAAGCCCACGTTGTCGCCAACCGACATCGAATCGAATAGGGCTCCCTGCTGGAACAGAAACCCGAACTGTCGCCGGATCGGGCCGAGTCTCGTCTCGCTCAGCGTGTCGATGCGGCTGCCGTCGAACCAGACTTCACCCCGGTCGGGTTTGAGCAGGCCGATGATATGCTTGAGCATGACCGTCTTGCCACAGCCGCTCGGGCCCAGCACCACAGTGGTCTTGCCCAAAGCGAACTGCAATGTCACATCACGGAGCGCTGCGAGCCCGTCGAACCATTTGCTGACCCCGATCAGCTGGACGATTCCGTCGGCCGAATTGTGATTGTCGATGTCCGTGCTCATGAGGCCCAACATATGATCATACATAGCGATGCACGACTCCGTTGATGTTCATACATTGCATTGCGGGCAGCTGTTCAGCGTCGAGGCGCTGACCTGGACCGACCAGCAGGGGCGCCGGGTCTGTCTCGACATCGTGCGCCACCCTGGCGCGGTGCTCGTAGTCCCGCTGCTGGACCAGCATCGCCTGGTGATGATCCGGAACTATCGCATTGCTGTGGACCAGAAATTGTGGGAGTTGCCGGCCGGGACCTTGGAGCCTGACGAGGAGCCGCGCCAGGCCGCCTCCCGGGAGCTGGTCGAAGAGACCGGCTACCGCCCCGGGCGCCTGCGAAAGCTCGGCGAGTTCTACACTTCACCGGGCTTCTGTGATGAGTTGATGCACGTGTTTGTGGCCGAAGATCTTCAATTCATGGGCCAACGGCTCGATCTCGGCGAACAGATAGAGGTCGAGACCATCGCACGCCATGATGCCCTGACCATGATCGACGCCGGCCGGATACGCGACGGCAAAACGATCGCCGGGCTGATGATGTGGGTTCGAGACAGCAGGGGCTTCTCGGCATGAGCTGGCATGATCGTGACGGTCCCGCCGACGATGACCCGATGCGCCGGTTCGGCCGCCCGGGCGGCGATTGGCAGGGCCTCCGTCCCACCCTGGATAATCCCATGACCTGGTCAGTGCCCGCGGGACGTCTACTGGGTATCGCCGTCCGGGTGCACGTGATCTTCCTCGTCTTTATCGTGATCGAGTTGCTGCGAGCCGCCTCCGCGAGCGCAGCGCTGGGGTTCGGACCGATGGCGCTGGCGATGGTCTGCCTGTTTGGGATTGTCCTTTTCCACGAGTTCGGCCACTGCCTGGCGTGCCGGTGGGCCGGGGGCGAGGCGGATGAGATCCTCATGTGGCCGCTGGGCGGGCTGGCGTATTGCCGGCCGCCCCACCATTGGAAGGCACATCTGATCACCGTCATCGGCGGGCCCATGGTCAATGTCGTGATTTGTTTCTCGGCGGCGACGATGCTGGGGTTCATCACCGGTGTGTGGTGGGGGGTCGCCGTCCCGAACCCCTTGAGTATCGGGGCCGGGCTGTCGCATCCTGAGATTGCGCGCTCCTGGGCGCACATGACCCTGTTCTGGATCAATGCGTTGAGCTTGGTGCTGCTGCTGTTCAATCTCCTGCCGATCTTCCCACTGGACGGAGGGCGGATCGTGCAGGCGGCACTTTGGCCGAGGATCGGCTATGCCCGGTCGATGCGGTTCACGGTCCGCGTAGGATATGTCGGAGCCATTGCGCTGGGCGTCACGGGATTCGTCATGCCCAGCGTGATGCTGGTGATGATTGCGGTGTTCGGCGGGATCACCTGTTACATCACGCACAAGCAGCTTGAGTTCACCGAACAGTTCATGGGCGGTGAGTTTGATTTGTTCGCGGCGAGCGTGGATCAAGGCGAGCCGGCCAACGTCGAGCCGGCCAGGTTGTCCCGGCGGCAGCGGCGAGTCGAACGCCGCGCCCTGCGGCAGCAGCAGGAGTCCGGGCAGGTCGACCAGATCCTTCACAAGATCGCCGAGTCCGGAATGGAGAGCCTCTCCGCAGCTGAGAAGCGCCTGCTGAAACGGGCCACCCAGCGCAAGCGGCAGGAACGGTAGAACACAACTCCCAGCATCGAATTGTTGCCAGGACGCTGCTGACTATCCGAATAAGACCTACGCATGGGGATTTACGACCGCGACTACATTCGCAGACCGCCGCCTGGACCGGCGCAGGGGCGCAACCCGCTGACGTCGATGCGTATGTGGTCGGTCAACACCTGGCTCATCGTGATCTGCATCGCGGTCTTTGTGATCGATGAATTCAGCCCGAGACGCTTGGTACTGATGCAGACGCAAGCGGTGATCGAGCCGCGGGACTACGCTGCACTGGACGCCTCTGTGCTGGTCCCGGACGAGCGGGTCACGGTGACGCATCGCGACTCGCGCGGCAAGCCCATGCTTGGCCGCCAGTCGGTGTATTTGAATTCGCCGCAAGGACGGGTGAAGGTCGCTGTCAATCATTTCCGAGGTATGCATTCAATTGCGAGCTTCCTGCACTTCTCCACGGCGCGGGGCTTCATGAAGATGGAGTTCTGGCGGTTGATCGGCTTCCAGTTCCTGCACGCCGACCATTTGCATTTGTTCTTCAACATGCTGGCACTGTATTTCTTCGGCTCCATGGTCGAACGATACCTCGGTTCGAAGCGTTACCTCGCGTTCTACCTGCTGTGCGGCATCTTCGGCGCTTTGATGTATTGCTTGTTGAACCTCGGCGGATACGTCGCGACGCAGTTCTTCGGGTCCGATGTGCAGATACGCGGCCTCCTGTTCAATAATCCCAATACACCGTTGATCGGCGCCTCCGCGGGCGTGTTCGGCGTGCTGATGGCCGGGGCGTTTCTAGCCCCGAATGCCACCGTGCTGCTATTCCTCTTCGTCCCGATGCGCTTGAGAACACTCGCCTATGCTCTGGTGGCGCTGGCGCTGTTCTGGGTGATCCGCGGCGGGCCGAACGCTGGCGGCGAAGCCGGGCACCTCGGGGGGGCCATCGCCGGGTTCTATTTCATCCGCCACCCCCAGCACCTCCACGGGTTCTTCGACATCCTGGGGCGAGTCGATCCCACCTCGCACCACTACCGGGGCAAGCGCGGACGATCCGTTTTCCGTCGATCCACCGCCCGGCGCGGCCAGGTTGATCGCATTCTCGACAAGATCAGCGCCGGCGGGCTGCATAGCCTCACTGAAAAGGAAAAGCGCATCCTGCGGGAAGCGTCCCAAAGAGACGCTTGAGGCTTGAGACCTGAGGCTGGCCGGACCCAGCCGCTGCCCGTTGCCCGTAAGTCCCCAGTGCTCAAGCCTCAAGCCTGCCCCCATGTCCACTCCGCTGCGGTTCACCGTCCTCGCTCAGTGCCGAAGTTCCGCCGCGCGACTCGGCCGCATCGAAACACCGCACGGTTCGTTTGACACGCCTGCATTCATCCCCGTGGGCAGCCGAGGCTCGGTCAGAGGGCTCAGCCCGCAGCAGCTGCGATCGACCGGCACGCAGATCGTGCTCGCCAACGCGTATCACCTCATGCTTCGACCAGGAGCTGAGCTCATCGCTCGCCTGGGCGGCCTGCACCGGTTCATGGCCTGGGACGGGCCCATCCTCACGGACTCCGGCGGCTATCAAGCGTATTCCATGGCCGACATCAACCGCATCGACGACGACGGCGTGACATTCCGCTCGATCATCGACGGCAGCATGGTTCATCTGGGGCCGCAACGTTCCATCGAGGTGCAAAATGCGCTGGGGGCGGACATCATCATGGCGTTCGACGATTGCCGGACGTGCGTCGAACGTGTCGGCTCGAACCGTCGGACTGCGAGTTCCGCAGCCCCACAACGGGACGATGCGACGACCTCCACGAGCGGGCTCCGCGACGAGCTACGCGTGGCCCACCATCGAACGGTCAGATGGCTTGAGCAATGCCGGGCCGCGCACCAGCGCCCCGATGAGCAGGCTCTGTTTGGCATTGTGCAAGGCGGCACGGACCTTCAGCTGCGACGCGCATCGGTCGAGGCGGTGTGCAACGTCGAGCTGCCGGGCTATGCGATCGGCGGGGTGGCCATGGGAGAGGAGCCGAAGCTGATCCATCAGGTCGTGCAATTCACGGCTCCCCTGCTGCCCGCCGACAAGCCTCGCTACGTGATGGGGGTAGGCTACGAACGTGACCTTTTCGAGGCGGTGCGGGCCGGGGCCGACATGTTCGACTGTGTCCTGCCCACCCGCAACGGGCGCAACGCCAACGCCTTCACGCGCCGCGGCCGGATTCACCTTCGCAACGCCCGGTTCCGTGAGGACCAGCGGGCCGTGGAGGTCGGCTGCGATTGCGTCGCCTGTGCCCAAGGGTTTTCGCTGGCGTATCTACGTCATTTGTTCCTTGCGGGGGAGATGCTGGGGCCGATACTCTTGAGCCTCCACAACATTCGCCACTTCCAACGCCTCATGCTGGACATCCATCGGGCAATACGCGAAGATTCCTGGTCCGACCTCCTACGATCGTGGCCGGTGCTCGAATCCGGCGCCCCCGTCGAGGCCGCGGACGGCCTCCACGACCCCAAAGATTCTTGATGACTGCGGAACCACACCATGTTTGACATCCACTTGTACGTGCTCACCCTGGCCCAGGAGGGTGGCCCAGAGGCAATTTCGGACGAGGGTCTGCTGCCGCCTCCACCTGGTGAAGGCGCGCCGCTGACAGGCGCCGCCGGCTCGCAAGGCGCCCCAGGCACCTCTCCTGGGGACGGCTCAATATTGGGCGGCAACCTTATTTTTGTCCTGGGGCTCGTGTTCGTTGTCATGATCGCCTTCTCGTTTCTCGGCCAGCGGCGGGATCGCAAGAAGCGCCAATCCATGATCAGCGCGGTGAAGAAACACGACATGGTGCAGACCGTCGGCGGCATCATCGGGTCCATCGTGGAGGTGAAGGCGGACACCGTCGTCCTGAAGGTCGATGAGTCATCCAACACGCGAATCACCTTCGCTCGATCCTCGATTCAGCAGGTGCTCGATGACGGCCCTGGGAGCAAGCCTTCGTTGGAAGCCACCGCTGACTGAAAGCCGGCGCTGCTTGGCCGGTCGAGCAGCAGAAACGCTCTGCTATGCGAAACCTCATCTGGAAGATCGTCCTCATCGCTTTCCTGCTCGCGGTGGGCCTGTTGTTGCTTCAGGCCCGGGGGATCCGCCTGGGGAAGGACCTGCGGGGCGGGGTGAGCCTGATCTACGCCGTCCACATGCCCGAGGGCGCCACTGATCCACAGGCGATCTTGACCCAGGTCATTACGGTGCTCCAGGAGCGGGTGAATCCCAAAGGCGTGCTGGATATCTCGATGCAGCCATTGGGTCAGGACCGGATCGAGATCGTCATGCCGGTTCCCAACGAGGAGGTTCGGACCCTGCGCATCGCCTACGAGGATGCCCGGGACGCCTTGCTGCGTGAGGCGCAGATTCCCCCCAGCCAACTGCAAACGGCGCTGGAGACGACGCAGGCGGTCCAGCGGTTCGGGGGACAAGGGATACGCAGGCAGAGGATCACGCTTCTGCAACAGGCCTACGACGAGCTTCAATCGGCTTGGGACGCTCTGGACAAGGCGGAGCAGGCCGGCGATTCGCCCCAAGACCTGCGGCCATTGCAACAGGCCGTCGCCGATGCGGAGGTTGACTTCGACGATCTGCGTATGCAGGTTCTGCGCCTCATCCTCGACCGCTCGCGGATTGAGCGGGCCCTGCGGCTTTCGGCCAAGCGCGAGCCGCTGAGAGATGAGTCAGGCAAAAAGATCGTGGACGCGATCACCGACGAGGTCCTGACCAAGCCCAGCCAACGCGATATCGAGTTGCAGAACCTCAAGGATGAGTTCCCACACCTCGCCGACGACCTGGAGGGCGTGGCGGCAGCCTACGACGCCTACGCCGCCAAGCGCACCGGCTTCGACGACCCGCAAGACCTCATGCGCCTGCTGCGTGGGGCCGGGGTGTTGGAGTTTCACATCGCGGCGCGGGCAAGTGATCCGCAGGATGTGAATCCCGATGACCTGCGCACGCAGCTTGCGGAGCGCGGACCCCTGAACACCGACTCGCTGGTGGCGGGGTGGTTTCCCATCAACGACCTGAAGCAGTGGTATGACACGCCGCAACAGCTTGCGGCCATTCAGACTGATCCGATCGGGTTCTTCAGCCAGCCTCGCCCCGGGGGGCTCGATCTCGTGGCTGATGAGCGCGACGGGCAGTACTACCTGCTGCTTTACATCACCGACCAAAAGAGTATGACCCACGAGGGCGATCGCAAGTGGAGCATCGTCTCCACCAACCCCACGACTGACCGGCTCGGCCGGCCCGCCATAAGCTTTCGCCTGGATGCTCCCGGTGGCGCCCTGATGAACCGCCTGACCGGGCCGCACGTCGGCGAACCTATGGCCATCGTGCTGGATGGCCAGGTGTATTCGGCCCCGACCTTGCAGAGCCAGATCGGTAGCCAGGGCGTCATCACCGGCACGTTCAGCGATGCCGAGCTGAGCTATCTCACTCGCGTGCTTGCGGCTGGGTCCTTGGGGGCCAGGCTGTCTCCCAATCCGATCGCCATCAACACACTGGGGCCGTCGATCGGAGAGGACAACCTGAATCGCGGGCTCAACGCGTGTCTGATCGCGATCGTCGCGGTGGTGCTGTTCATGATGGTGTATTACTTCTTCGCCGGCATGGTCGCCGCCTTCGCCCTGCTGGCCAACGGGGTGTTTATCTTCGGGTTCATGGCGTTTATCAACGGCACGTTCACACTGCCCGGGCTGGCCGGCATCGTGTTGACCATCGGCATGGCCGTCGATGCCAACGTCCTGATCTACGAGCGCATCCGCGAAGAGCTGTTCGGCGGCGATGTGGATCTCCGCGTCGCGATTCGTGTGGGGTACGGCAAGGCCCTGAGCACGATCATTGACGCCAACGTCACTAACCTCATCGTCTGCTTCGTGTTGTTCCGCACGGCCACAACCGAGGTCAAGGGATTTGCCTTGACGCTTTCCATCGGCATTTGTGCCACGCTGTTCACGGCCCTGTTCGTAACCCGTGTCATCTACGAGCTGTACACGGACGTGGCGAAGTTCCGGCGGTTGCCGATGCTGCCCACGGTCTTTCCCGGCATAGACCGGATGCTGCATCCAAACATCGACTGGATCGGAATGCGCAAGGTGTTCTGGGTCCTCAGCGCCTTGGGCATTGTGGGGGCCGTGACGCTGGTGGCCGCTCGTGGGGTTGATATGTTCGACACGGAGCTTCGCGGAGGGGTGTCGGTCACGATTCGCACCGCCGTCATCGACGACGATCGTGATGGTGAGCCGGACCTGTTCGACCAGCGCGGCGAACCCGTTCGCCTCTGGCTTCCCCACACCGGCGAAGACGGCGTGGAGACCCGCGTCCGCAGGCTGGCAACCTTGTTTGATCCCCAGCCCACAGGCCCCCAGCAGACGCAGCAACGAACCCGCCTGCTCAGCGCCTTGCACAGCGCCGGGGTGATCGACCGTGCGACGGGTGGGCTGCCACCCATCGATCAATTCGATCGTGATCCACAGCTCAGCGTGGTGCTGAGCATTCTGCGCGAGATAGGAAAGGCCAGCGTCCTGACCGTCGGAAGGACCGAGATCCGCGACGGCATCGTCCACTGCGCGAGCTTCCAGATCAAGGTGGCCAGCCCCAAGAATCTCGGTGAAGAGGAGACAATTACCGATGTGGTCGTCGCCGCGATCGGTGCGGAGTTCGGCGAGCAGTTGGACGTCACGCGCCCACTTGATTTCGACGGGGCCGGGTTGGACAACCATGCCCCCTACACCTACCCCATTGTGAATGACAGCCTCGGCGCGAATATCGACCAACCGAGATACACCGATCGAGTCAGCGAGTTCCTCGGTGGTGTCGCGATCGTGATCAACGATATCGACCCGCCTGTGAGCACTGACGATGTCGCCAAGCGCATCGATCGCATGCGGGCCCAGCCGGACTTCGCCAACTACGTCGGCCGCGAGGTTGGTGTCTTCGGCCTCAAGCCCGCTGATCCGATCGATCCGAGCCAGGGCTATGTATCCGTTGCCGTGGCCGTCTACGACCCCCAACTGAGCTTCTTTGACGTTGACTTTGATCTATGGGACCGTGGTCTGGCTCAGGCGGAGTGGCGGCTTGTTTCCCAAGCCCTGCAGCGTCAAACCAGTTTGGAACAGGTCAGCAGTTACTCGTCCGCCGTCGCCGCGACGCTTGCGGCCGCAGCAGTCATGGCCGTGGCGCTGAGCCTGCTGGGGATTCTGGTGTACATCTGGGTCCGTTTTGGCTCACTGCGCTACTCGATGGCGGCGATCGTCGCCTTGGTGCATGATGTGGCGATCGCGCTGGGATTGCTGGCCCTGTCGGCATGGATCGGCCGAAGCGCCTTGGCCTCGTTGCTGCTGATAGAAGAGTTCCGCATCGACCTGGGGGTGGTGGCGGCGCTGCTCACCATCATCGGCTATTCGCTCAACGACACGATCGTCATCCTCGATCGCATTCGTGAGAACCGCGGGAAATTGCCGATACCTACTGCAGATATCGTGAACCGCTCGATCAATCAGACCATCAGCCGAACGGTGCTCACCTCGTTCACCACGCTGTTGGCGGTGGGCATCATGTATGGAGCGGGCGGCAGCGGAATCCGCCCGTTTGCGTTCTGCCTGCTGGTCGGCATCATCGTGGGCACCTACAGCTCGGTCGCCATTGCGGCTCCCTTGGTGATCAGATTCGCGGGGCCGGGCGAAGCCGCGTCCGGGACCCAGACGGCCATGACGGACAAGTGGCTCAACGAGGAAACTGGGCGCGCTTCGGCCTAAGTCTCTGGGTCGGAACTTTCACGGAGGATTGGCCATATGTCCGCTCGCATCAAGGTTACGATCGCCGTTGTCGTGCTCCTTGTGGTCGCACTTGGGGTCTACTACGGCTTTGGTCGCTCCGGCCCTCGCGGCGCTGACACCCCCGCGCCTGGGGAGGCACAGCCGGCCGACGCCGCTGGGGCTGATCCTGTTGGAATCGACGCGCCCAGCGGTGACCAAGACTTCAGTGAAGCCAAGCCCATTTTCCCGGCTGGCGATCGTGATCCCCGGGGCATTCTGAGCGAATCGATTGAGCAGGCGATCGGCGCACGCGAAACAATCTCCGCCGGCGCCGAAGTTCCATCTGGAGTGTTGGCGATGGATGGGCGGGCACAGGGCCGGCCGCGAGTCGTCAACATCGACCCGGACGGCGTCGGGCCCGTCCAACCGGTCGCTGGTCCGCCGTCATTCGGTCCAGCCAGCATCGCTGCCAACGATGTGGGCACGCGGGCGTCCCGATCTTCCAGGATCAGGGAGTCCTTATCAGGAGTGGCCGAGCGCCCGTTTCCCGCCACGCCCCGGCCGGTCAGGTCGAGCCTGCCTCCGCCGCCGCGGTACGTCGATTACACCGTCCAGGAAAACGACACGATGTGGACGATTGCCGAGCAGTGGCTCGGTGATGGGGTCAGGTGGGAGCAGATTGCCACAGCGAATCCATTTGTCGATCCGAACCGGCTGCGTGTAGGGCAGAAGTTGCGCCTGCCGCCGAAGGGCGCGCAGCGGAAGCCAGCCGAGTCCTCTACTGAGCAGGTCGGGGCTGGAGTCGTCTACACCGTCAAGCGAGGCGATATGCTGACCAAGATCGCCAAGGCCTATTACAGCGATGCGGGCCGATGGCGGGTCATCTACGTCGCGAACCGACGGACGATCGGTTCGAACCCGGATCGGCTCGAGGTCGGCATGAGATTGCATATTCCGCCCCGCACAGCTCCTGCAAGGCGTTGAGAACATTTCTCGGCGGCCGGCTACCGCGGTGGCGCCTCCGCCTGCCGGATGTTCTGGCGAATGTGATCCTCGTTCAATGCCCCGATCAGCAAGCTGCCCACTCCGGTGGTGTTCAGCACGAATGGGATCGCCGTCGCCGGATCCAGGCCCCCCGACGCAAGCCCCTTCTTGACGACCACCCCGACATCTGAGCGGTTGGCCTCAGCGATGACCCCGGCGTGTGAACGATCGTCAAGGTGATACTCAACCATGATCGCGTCCGCCCACGCCAGGGCCGCCCGGGCGCCCTGAACGGTCTTGCCCGAAAAGCCGATCGCCCTCACCAGACCTTCGGCCCGCAGTTGGTCCAGGGTCGGCACCACGTCGGTCTGTTCGAGAATCGCCAGATCGTCGCCCTGCGCGTGGACGAATACGAGGTCGAGCACGTCGGTGCGCAGACGCTTGATGCTTTGCTGAACGCTGTCGCGCACGGCGGCCTTGGAAAAGTCGTACGTCGATCGGCCATCGGTGAACGACTCCCCGACCTTCGTGGAAATGACGTACTCGTTTCGCCGATGCGAGATCGCTCGGCCGATGCGCTCTTCGCTGAGACCGTAAGCCCCAGCTGTGTCAATGAAGTTGATACCGAGGTCAAGCACGGCCACCAGCAGGCGTTCGACCTCGTCTTCATCGGGTAGGGGATACCGTTGGGGGTACTTGATCGCGCGATTGCGCCCGATCTTGAACGCTCCGAACCCGATCGGACTGACGAGCAGGCCGCTTCGACCTAGACGTCGGTGAACCACTGCTGCTGCATCTCCCAGGGGGGTTGGGCAACGACCGGTCGCGGCCAGTTCTCGATCGCCGAAAGATCAAACGGTCGGCGTGACACCGGCCGGCCGAGCACGCTCACGATCCGTTGTGCGAGCCGTGGGACCAGCGCCAATTTGGTCGGCCAGGCGGTGATGACGTTGCCATGCTCGATGATGCTCACGTCGTCCGGCCGCCGACCCGACGCATCACCTTCGGCGCGGTCGATTCGGTAGGTGGCCCACTGGACGCCGCCCAGATCGACGCCCGGCAAGACCGCCTCCAGCTCACCGCGTGCGTGGCTGACTAACCTCTGCGGCGACATCGCAACTCCGATCTCGGCGACCCGCCCGCCCACTTGCCAGACTGTGGCGCCGGATGAATCTTGTGCCGAGGTGATTGTAACCCGCGTCGTCGCCCCATCGACACAGTGTCCGTTGAGGATTGGAAGTTCGCCGCGCAGCATCACCATGTGCAACGGACGTCGCTGCATGGCCCGCTGCGATAACCCGACGGCGCGGCGCAATTCTGCATTGCCGGCGCCGGCCGTGAACACGATGTGGCGTGGCTGGAGGATCAACGCATCATGGGAATCCGGATCGATCAGGTGGATCGCTTCGACGTGCCCCGCATCACGCAGCTCGAACCGCAGCCCGCTTTGTGCGTCGATCCGCAGGAGGTTCGATGGGTGTTGTCCAGCCAGGTCAGCTAGGAAGCTGGCCGGTTCGATGACCTGCTCGTCGAGCCTGGCCACCACGCCGGGGCAATCGCCAAGGGCCGATGGTCGATCCTCCCGCGAAAGCTTGGCCGGCGTGACGCGCAGGCCCGCTCGGGCGCCGAACATGGCCAGCTTCGACGTCAGCGCCGCGGTCTGCCAGAGATGGCAGTGCTCGCCTCGCAGGAGCGTGCGGGTCAATCGCGGGGGTTTCTGCCCCGTCAATGATTGCCCCCACCGAGCGGGCATGTCGCGAATGGCCCGAGCCGACGGCGTCAGCAAACCGGAAATGCTGTACTTCAGTCCGCCGTGGATAATGCCCTGTGAGGCAATGGTCTGGCCTCGGCCGAGCTGGGCCGCTTCGAGAAGAATCGTGTCAAAGCCATGGCGGACCAACTCGTCCAGGAGCCACAGCCCGGCGCCACCTCCGCCGAAAATCACCACGTCGAGCTCCAGGGGGCTGGTTGCAGCCATGGCACAATACTTCACGCACCTTACACAGCCGTCAAGCGATGCTTGTGCAGCCGGGCGGCTGGGAATCCGCTATCTTTGCCATTTCGTTGCCGCTCCATGGTTTCTGGTTAGGTGTTTCGGAGTGATATATCGGTAGTTCGTTTTCAATAGCCGGCGGGCTACGCCCGCCGGTGCCGAGACGCGTGGCGTCCCGGCTATGCCAAAGGAGTACCACATGGCCACGATCAGTGAGTGGTCAATCGTGGGCGCTGAAGGTCAGGCAATCATCGGGAATGCTCACCTTCCAGCAGAAGATCCGGTGGGCGTGGTTCTCATTGCCCACGGATTCAAGGGGTACAAGGACTATGGCATGTTTCCGCGAATCGCCGAGGCCACCGCGGCGGCCGGCTTCATCGCTCATCGCTTCAATTTCAGTCATTCAGGAATGACCAACGCGATCGAAACGTTCGAGCGGCCGGACCTGTTTGAGCGCGACACGTACAACAAGCAGGTCCATGACCTGCGGGCGATCGTTGCGGCGGTCAATGACGGGCGACTCGATGGCCGGGGGCTTGCGTACGTGACGTTCGGCCACTCGCGCGGCGGGGTGACCGTGCTGCTGACGGCCGGCCGGTATGCCGACGATGCTGCCTTTCCTCAGCCGGCTGGGATCATCACCGCCTCGGCGCCCAGCTCGTGCCGGGCAATGGCGCCCCAGCAGGCCGAGGCACTCCTTGCCGAAGGATTCCTTGAATCGCCCTCCGCTCGCACCGGGCAGACGCTGCGGATCGGCAAAGAATTCCTCACCGAGCAGCTCGAAGATCCCGACGCCCACGACTTGGCGGCGCTGATTGCCTCGATCACCTGCCCGGTGCTCATCATTCACGGCGAGGCTGATCCCACCGTGCCTGGGGAGTGTGCTCAGCAGCTCGCCCAGGCGGCGGGTGAGACGGCGGAGGTGATCCGCATTGCCGGCGGCAATCACGTCTTCAACACACCGAACCCCTTGCCCCCCGACGCTGAGTCCAGCCCGCAACTGGACGAGCTGTTGACCGCTTTGACCGAGTTTGCCCGTCAGGCGTGTATTGACACGCGCTTGGGATAGCATCTTCGGACGGATTGTTTCAGCTGCACATGAATCTGTGCGGGTGCCGGCGGACGTCTAGTTGCCGCGAGCACCAGGAACCGCATGTGCCACAGTCGGTTTCGATTCGATCAACTGCCCATCCTTCGGGCGGGCGCCGGTGGAAGCCGCAGGCACGACCCGTCGCCGGCCACGATCGACATCTACATCGGTTCGGCTTCCGTCGGAGGTGATCTGCTCGATTCGTACCGCGACCTGCTTGGACACCCCGCGCTCCTGCATGGTCACTCCGTACAGAATATCGCACGCCTGCATGGTGCGCTTGTGGTGGGTGATGATGATGAAGTGGCTGCGGTCAAGGAACGGTCGCAGCGCATTGCAGAACCGCTCGACATTCGCATCGTCCAGCGCCGCATCGACCTCATCGAGCACACAGAACGGAGAGGGTTTGCATTTGAAGATCGCCATCAACAATGCGACGGCCGTCAGAGCCTTCTCCCCGCCGGAGAGCTGATTGATGACGCGTGGCTCCTTGCCCGGGGGCTTGGCCTTGATCTCGATGCCGGAGGCCAGCCAGTCCACATTGCCGCTCTCATCCGGCAGCAGCATGAGGTCGGCGGCCCCTCCGCCGAACAGCTTGCGGAACATGCCGTCGGCCCCCGCAAAGTTGTCACGGACCGCGTTGAAGGTTTCTTCGAATCGCTGCCGGCTGGTGACGTCAAGCTTGCTGATCAGTGATTCAAGCTGTCGCTGCGCAGCGTCGATGTCCTGGACCTGATTCTTCAGATCGAGGTTTCGCTGCGTGAGCATCGTCTCTTCGTCGACGGCGTCGAGATTGACGTTGCCGAGCTTGCGGAGGTCTTCGCGCAGACCGTCGATCTCGGCTTGGGCTGCCTCGCGGTCGATCGGGTCGAAGTGCTCGTCTTTCTCCCGGGCGGTTCGATGGGCCGGATACGCTTGGGCTAAGTCGAGCTCCAGATCGGCTAGGGTGCGCTCCTCAAGCGACTCGCGCTTGACCTCGACTTCACGGCGTGTGATTTCGGTGGCATGGTATTCTCGGTCAATCTTCATCGCCTGCGCTCGGGCGGCGTTGAGTTGCTCGGCCGATTGCTCGACGCGTTGGCCGGCCGCCTGCAACTGTTGCTGGGTTTCGGCAAACGCGAGCTCGATTGCCGCAAGGCCCTCATCGGCTGCGCCCATCTCCTCGACAGCTTCGGCGATGGTGGCTTCGTAATGTTCGATCTGCGAGCATCGTTGCTGAAGCTGATCTTTGCTGATTTCCTGCTGCCGTTGGGTCTCCTCGACGGCCAGCTCGATATGACGCTGCTCGCGCCGCAGAGCATCGAGCTTCTCGCCCGATTGACCGAGTTGGACCCGGGCGGCGGTGAGCCGCTCCCCAGCGGCGCAAGCTTCGGCTGAATCGGCCCGCAGTTGCAGTTGGGCACGCTCGATCACCTGGTTCTGCTCATCGAGCGAGCGAGAGAGCGCGTCGATCTGGTCGGTCAGATCGCCGCGCTCGGCCTCGAGTCGATTCAGGCGCAGCGTCAGTTCGACCTGCTCGGCCATCAGCCCGGCCTGCTCGCGGTCGATTCGTTGGAGATCGTTGGCGGCCTGCTGTGCCCGGTGTTGAGCGTCAACCACCTCGTGGCGGGCCACGTGCAAGCGCTCGGACACGGCCGCGTGCTGCTGCTGGGCCTGAGCCGATTCGGTTTGCAGGTTGCGGAGATCGGCGGTGAGTGTCTCCACACGGTCGTCAAGTCTGGTACAGGCCTTCGCGAGGTCGGCCAACTCAGCCCGGCGGGTCAGCCAACCGTCGCCGGCGCGGGAGGCGCAGGCCCGGCCCACGGTGACCCGCCCATCGGGTTCGAGGACCTCGCCCGCTTTGGTCACGAACCGCCAACCGCTTAGCGGTCCGGCCCCAAGCAGGGTCGCCGCGCCGAGGTCGGCGACGATCAGCGTCTTGCCGAGCAGTCTGTCCACGGCGTCGCCGGCCTGAGGCTGAACCCTCATCACCGACATCAACGGCGTGACCCATTCCGGCAGCGGCTGTGCCGATTCATCGGGCTCGCTGGGCGTCGATTGGTCGATCGACTCGGCCGCGATTAGCCGTACCTGGCCGGGCATGTCGCGCAAAGCCGCTGAAAGGCGTTCCAGGTCGCGCTGGTGCTCGACCAGCAGCAACTCGATGTCAGGTCCCAGGGCCGCCTCAACCAGCGGGGCGTGGGCTCGGTCGGTGTCGATTGCGTCCGCCAGCAACCCACGCACACCCGTGAATTCCTCAGCGTTCTCCAGGATGGTCTTGACCGCGTCGGTGAGCCCCTCGCGTGCGAGTTGCATTTCCTGGAGCAGGTGTCGTCTGGAGTCCGTCGAGGCCAGTTCGTGGCGGACTTCGGCCAATGTGTGGGTCAACCCTACCTGACGATCGCTCAGGTCGGCTGCGGCCCGATCGTGCTCGGCCAGTTGGGCCGTCAGACGCTGGGTCTCGGCCGCCGCGCAGCTGCGGTTCTGGTCGGCCTGAGCGTGGTCGCGTTCCAATCGATCCAACTCGCCGGCCAGTTGCGTCGACCGCCCGGTCAGGCGCTGTTGCTGCTCGGCGAGGGTCTTGTGCCGGCCGTCGATAGACTCACCCTGGGCCACGAGCCGCGACCGCTTTTGCTCGATGCCGGCGGCGGTCTCGCGGCTTTGCTCGTACCGCTGCTGAGCTTCGACCACCTCTTGCCCAAGCCGCGTCGACTCGTCACTGAGCTCAAGGACCATCCGCTCGGTCTCGGCAAGGCGATGCGTGGCGCGGGTGACGCCAGCTTGGGCTTCGTCAACCTGCTGCGTAAGTGACTCGATCCGGGCCGATAGCTCACCCATGTGAGCACGATCTTGCTCGCTGTGCTGGCGAGTCTCGACCAGATTACGCTGGGTGAACGCACGTCTCTGCTCGGCATGCTTCTTCGCGGCGAGAAGCTCCAATCGCTGCTGCTCGAGTTGGCGCTGCTGGCAGTCCAGCTTATGCCGGGCGATTTCCGCGGACTGCTTGTTGTCCTCAAGCTGTTGAAGCTGGGCGGCGAGCAGGCGGCGGTGTGCCTCAAGGTCGGCGATCTCTCCGGACAGCTTCTGCTGCCGCTCTCGCAGCTCGTGGTAAAGATCAAGCGCTAGATCCGTCCGCAGTTGGCGGAAGCGGGTCTCGAGTTTCTGAAAGCGCCGAGCCTTAGCGGCCTGGCGCTGAACGATGCGCAGCCTGCGGTCCGTCTGATGCAACTGCTCGCGCGCCCGGACCAGATTGATCTCGGTACGCTCGAGTTTGCGGGCAGCCTCAATCTTGCGGGCTTTGAATTTTGAGATCCCTGCGGCCTCTTCGAGGATGACCCGCCGCTCAAGCGGGTTGGCGGTGAGCATGGCATCGACTTTCCCCTGCTCGATGATCGAGTAGGCGCCGACGCCGACGCCCGTATCCATGAACAGCTCTTTGATGTCGCGGAGCCGGCACTTTCGAGCGTTGATGAGGTACTCGCTGTTGCCGTCCCGGTAGAGCCGGCGGGTCACGTCAACCTGCTCGGTATCAACCCCGAGCAACCTGCGGTGCCTGGAATCCGATGGGTCGAGGTTGACGATGGGATTGTCGAACGTGAGGGTGACAGTCGCCGCGCCGAGCGGCTTGCGGCCTGCCGATCCCGCGAAGATCACGTCCATCATCGCGCCGCCCCGTAAGCTCTTGGCGGAACGCTCGCCGAGCACCCACTTGATCGCATCCACCACGTTGGATTTGCCGCAGCCGTTGGGCCCGACGATGCCGGAAATGGGCGCGTCGAACCGCAACTCCATCGGATCAGCGAACGATTTGAATCCCGCAAGCGCGATCTTCGACAGACGCGTGCGGTGGTGATTGGGCTCGTGGGCTGCTGATACCGGCTGGCCTGGTGCGGACGGTTCGATTTGGCGGATCACCTGCTGATTCCGATCGTGTTGGCGGACGATGCCGATCGAGGCAAGTCGAGTTATCGAGGAGCCGTCGGCTGGCCTGGGGCCGGGGGAGTCAGGCCGCCGGGGCGGGTCGCCGGGGCCACGGGGTCTGGATCAGGCGCCGATGGGATCTCCAGCTCGAACCGTGCCTGCGGCGGTTCGGGCGATTCAGGTTCGTCGGTCCTGAACTCCGGTCGCTCCGTTACGGGTTCTCGGCGCTCCTGGCGGACAATCTTCGCAAGAATGCGATCCTGCTCGGCCTTGAAATCGGCCTTCAGATAGCCTTGTCTCCAGATTTGGTGAAGCACACCCACCACCTGGCTGTAGCTGAGCCCCAAGCCGGGCAGCGGCCGTTGAACCGTTGTGCTGTGGCCGAGAAACTCAATGAACTCGGCAAGCTTGGGGTTCGTGCGGTGGATGATCCCCTCGTTGGTGTCCGGCAGTCGGTAGTAGACCTCGATCGTCTCATGCTCGAGATCGCCCTTGATCATGAAGCGGTTCGACCAGATGCTGACCGTCGCGGGCCGGTCCACGGAGAGGTCCGCCCCAAACAGAACGATTCGGGGTAGACCGAGTTGGGTGATGTAGACCATCGGCTGCTGTGACTCAACGATGTCGATGACGAACTTGTCATCCACGCCGAGCCGATAGACGGACGGATCGCGTCGCTCAACCAGGGCTTCGTAGGCGGCGAGCCTGGTCTCCACATCATCATGGTTCAGGAGCCCGCGAAGGGCCCGGTCGATCAGCGGATCGATGCCCATTTCAGCCAGCAGATGGATCGCCTGGACACGTCCATCGACTGCTGGGCCTTGAGCAATGTCGATCAGATGGGGAATGACCAGCGGATCGTCCATACTGGCGCCGGCGCGCAGCGCGGCCAGCCGCGGCATCTCGTCAGGATAGTCATATAGATCCCTGATAATCGGCATAGCGCGTTTGCCCAGGGCCTGCCAGCGCCAGGACGCGGCTCTCGCAGTTGAGGGATTCTCGATGACATGCCGGCGGATCGTCGTGGCCACGGCCTCGGGGGCGACCTGACGGATTGTGGTGTGGCGCAGCAGCTGGATGAACTCTTCGGTGCGGTCCCGGTAGGAGGGGGGCACGGTGATCTCGATCGATTCATCGGACTCCCCGCGAGCTGTGGGGTCGCGCTGCCCGGGCTCTTGAGCGAACCGAGTGTTGATCGCATTCTGGATGATCGAGGCGTGGGTATGGCTGGGGGTGGCCAAACGCAGCTTCAGCGGCATATCCCGAGTGACCACGCCACCGTCGAGGATCAGGCCCGACCTTCGATTGACGGTATCGTGCTCGCTGGCACCCGGTTCGGCAAAAGGGTTGATGAAGATTGGGCCACCGGCATTCGCCAGGGCGGCGGGCTGGCGGCTTCCGGTCGGCGGCAGCAGCCGTGCGCCCCGGCCGGCCAGAGTCATCGGCAGCAGCTCAGCGGTGTATAGCCGGCCGCCCTCCAGGCTGGTGGTGCTGGTGGTCGGATGCGCGTGTACACGGACGTCAAACTGGATTCCCTGCGGTGACGCGGGCGGAATCACCCCTTGCACGATAACCACCGCAGTATCGGGAGAATCCAGCAGTGCCTCAGGCGAAAGACTGCCCCAGCCGCTGCGCGCGCTGCCGACACCGTAGCGGGCGGCCGTGGAAATCATGTGGGCACGAACATCAGGCGGCACGTCGCTGGCGCCGGTGCCGCTGAGCCCTACGACTAGGCCGTAACCATGCACCGCCACCGGTTCGTAGCCCAACAGCACCGTCTCCGAGGCCACCGTGCCGCGCATGATCTGCGGTACGTTAAGTCTCAGCGAGCGGTCTATTCGAGTCGGCTGCGGCCCCGGCTGGGTCCGTTCAATCTGTGAGCAGCCCAACACCGCCAACATTGCGCTCCAACCGAGCGCGCCGAGGGCCGGCTTGTGAGAGGTCCGCTGTCGTGAAGGTGGCATCGCCGGCACGCAACCTGACCCCGCGGGGCGGGCGCCTGGCCTCCGCGGTCAAAGCCTAACAATAGCCGGCTGCGCCATCCGGCTCAATCGTTGGCATGCATCGGCTGCGGCGCCGGCTGCTGGGCCATCTGCAACACCCTCTCCACCAGCTTCCCGATGCCTCCGTACACCTCGCTGATCCGCTCAGCGGACATGTATGCGGGGGTGGAGACGATGCGGTTGCACTGGTCTACGCAAATCTCTTCGGTCTGGCGAGGTTGATGATGTGAGCCCATTTTCTCGATCGCGGTCGCGGTCGTCTCGTCCGTACCGATGGTGAGGGTGGAGCCGGTAATAACTTTCGCCCCGATCGTGGGCGAGATGCAGATCAGCCCGATGGGCTTGCCGGCCTGGTGAGCTTCGCGTAAGATGCGATCGACTTCGGGATGAACTTCGCAGCGGTCCGCTTCGGTGGCGAAGTTGCACAGGTTCTTCGCCGCCCCGTAGCCGCCGGGGAAGATGATCGCATCGAACGCGTCGCCGCGGATGCCGGCCAGGTCTTCGACCTCGCCGCGGGCAATCCGCGCCGATTCGATGAGCACATTGCGCGTCTCATGGGTTGGCTCGCCGGTCAGATGATTGACCACGTGCATCTGATCGACGTTCGGGGCCGCGATCGTCACCTTCGCGTCGGCCCGGTCAAGGTGCAGCAGGGTGATCACGGATTCGTGGATCTCACTGCCGTCAAACACTCCGCACCCGGACAGAATGACAAGAACATTGGTCATATCGAGGTCTCCTCAAAAGAAGCGATCAGCGGTCAGCGTTTAGCTTTCAGCCTGCGGCATGAGACGGTGAACCAGTATGGTACCGCCTCGGGAAAGCTGACAGCTGGTGGCTGATCGGTGACCGCTCGAACGCATGGGCGCTACTGGACTCGAACCAGTGACCCCCGCCACGTAACGGCGGTGCTCTAGCCGACTGAGCTAAGCGCCCGGGTCGAACGGCATGGTAGAAGCCGGTTCAATCCAGTCAACGCCAGTGCAGAGCCCCCGGGTATTCATCCGAGGCTGAGATGGAGATCTCCGCAGCAAAAGAAATGTGCAAATATGAATCAGATCGGGCTGCTCGTCCTGACCCCTGATTCCTGACGCCTGACTCCTCCTCCCTCCCTGCCTCCCACCGGCTCCCGGCCGACGGAGTAGTAAATGAACCCCAGTTTCTGCATGAGACTTGGCCGGTAGATGTTGCGTCCGTCGAAGATGACCTTGGCCCGCAGCGCCGCGGCGACACGGTCGAAGTCCGGATGGCGGAACTCGCTCCATTCGGTGCAGATCACCAGGGCGTCGGCTCCGGCCAGGACTTCATACATATCGTTGGCGGTGGTGACGGCGGGCATCGCGCTCTTGAGATGGTCGGCCGCGACGGGGTCGAACGCGCGGATCAACGCGCCGGCATCCAGTGCCCGCTGCATAAGCGTCAGCGAGGGCGCTTCTCGGATGTCGTCGGTCTCTGGTTTGAAACTGACGCCCCAGAAGGCAAGGGTGCGGCCGGAGAGATCGTCTGCGAAGTGCTCGACGATCTTATTGAAGAAGTAGAGCCGTTGATCCTCATTCACCGCGTGCACCGCCCCGATGAGTTTGCACTCAAAGCCCACGGCCTTTCCCATCCCGGCCATGGCAAGGACGTCCTTGGGGAAGCACGATCCGCCGAACCCCAGCCCGGGATGCAGGAACTGGTTGCCGATGCGGTGATCGGCACACATGCCCTCACGGACGGCACGAATGTCCGCCCCGCAGCGTTCACAGAGGTTGGCGATCTCGTTGATGAAGCTGATCTTGCACGCGAGCATCGCGTTCGACGCGTACTTGACCATCTCAGATGAGCGCAGGTCCATCATGATGATCGGATTGCCCTGGCGGACGAAGGGTTCGTACAAGTCGCGCAAGATCTCCGCCGCGGCATCATCCTCCACACCGCACACGACCCGATCCGGCCGTAGAAAGTCGCTGACGGCTGCCCCTCCCTTGAGGAATTCCGGGTTGTGGGCGATGGAGAACGCCACCTCGGTGCGCGAGCGAATCAGATCACGCACGCGGTGGGTTGTTCCAACGGGGACCGTGGACTTCACCACCACCAGCCTTGCCTTGGAAATGGAGCCGGATTGCTCAAGGCCTTGGGCGATATCTTCGGCAGCTCGCATTACGGCCCCCACGTCGGCGGAGCCTTCCTGTCCCGACGGGGTGCCGACGCAGATGAAGATCACTTCAGCGTCCGCGTATGCTTGACGACTGTTGGTAGTGAACTCGAGCCGGCCGCTGTCGGCGTTGCGGGCGATCAACTCGCTCAGCCCCGGCTCGTGTATCGGACACGTACCCCGCTTCAGCAGGGCGATCTTCTTCTCGTCCACATCAAGACAGATGACGTCGTTGCCGGTATTGGCAAAGCAGGCGCCGGTAACGAGTCCGACGTAGCCGGTGCCGACCATGGTGAGCTTCATTGTCGGGTGGTCCTTCTCTTGGGGCTGTTCACACAGCGTCAGCCGGCTGCGCGGGATGAGGCGCCCACGGCCCGACGGGCGGCCCGGCTCGTGGTACGTTGTCCGTTCTCGCTTCCCAGCGCGCCTTCCAGGTGCAATAGAGCACGCTTGACCGCAAGCTGTGGGCTTGCAGGATCTCGGTTTCCACTGTAGCCATGCAGCTGGCCTGCGGCGCCGACCACCCGATGACAGGGAACGATTACCGCCAACGGATTGCGGCGCATTGCTTGACCGGCGGCACGCGCGGCCTTTGGCCCCGACCCGGCAAGGGCCGCGAGCTGGGCGTAGCTGCGAGTTTCCCCGCGGGGAATCGATCGGCACGCTTGCCAACACCGCTCAAAGAACGGGCTGCCTTGCGGGGTGGGAACATCGTCGAAATCAACGGCTTCGCCGGCGAAGTACCGCTGCAGCCGCCTGGCAAGAGTCGGCAAGAGACGTGGATGGTGTCGTGAACCCCGCGGCAAGACCCATGCTGCGTCGCCGATGCTGGTCCAGATTGTGGCCAGTTCGCCGGAGGCACTCTCAATCAGCGCGAACGGCCCGGCGAGGGTTTCAATGATCCGATGTCGGGTCCTTGTCTGATGCATGTTCATTGTCAGCTTCCTGAGGCCGTCGGTATCTCATGCGATCAACGATGCAAGCGGGTAGTCTACAGCCCGGCGTCCGTCGGCGCACCCTCACAGGCCAGCGTCAACCCATTTCACGTCCGCGATCAGCGGCAGGTGATCCGAAGCGGACGCCGTGTCATGGAGCTTGAGGCCATGTCGGTCCAGCCAGCGCGGGTTCAGATCGCGCGAGTCGAGCACGAACGATCTGAGCACCGTCAACGTTGCGTCGGAATACAGCAGATAGTCCAGCCGTCCGGGCACGAACGGCTCATCGGGATCAGACCAGGTGGCGTTCGACAGCCCGTCGAGCTGATACGCTTGGGCCGCCTCCAGGGACCAATTTTCAAGGTCCAGCCACTTGGTCATCAGGTCAAGCGGTCGGCGCGATCCCACCAGGTTGAAGTCGCCGGCCACGATGATGCCATTGATGTTCTCCCCCAACATCGCTGTTCGAATTGCCTGTCGCAACGTCTCCAGTTCAAGGCCGCGGATAAGGTCCTCGCGGCTGCCAGCCCTTCCCCTGGCCCGCAAGTGCACGGAGATCACAAGCAGTCGCTTGCCTGCGTGCTCGATGATTGTGCCGACGGCTCGCAGATAATGGTCCTCTCGCCACATCGGGTGCGGCACCAGCTCGACTGGTTTGGCGGGCGTGAGTTCAAGGCGGCTGGCGATGACGCATCGCAGATTCCCGCCACCGGCTCCGAATACGACGTCCCACTGTTGAGGCCCGTCACGGGGCAGCCAACGGTTCAGAACTCCCTCGACCTGGCCTGCTGTGTTGCGGTCGGTCAGCTCCTGGAGAAGGATGACATCGGGATCGACGGCAGCCAAGACTCGTCCGAACGGCTCGGAGTTGGCAAGTAAAGCGCCTTGATTGACATTCCAACTGACGATTCGCAAGCCAGCCTCGCCTGGGCGACTCAGTGGATCTCGTGCTTTCGGCTTCGCAGAGCGGTTGACGGGTGTAAGTTCATAGCTGAATGCGCCGGTTTCGTCTCGCGCGTGGCCGGCACGGTCGCGGAAGAGCAACTTGCCGGTGAACCGATCCCTGGTGAACGTCGCGGCCGTCTGGGGCAGCTCCACCCCTCGCCGTATGCGAAACTCGAACCGGTCGCTGGCATAAGTAGGCGCGAACGTGAATCCGATGTCGTAGGGGCTGAGGCGCCGGGCCGCTGTGTCTTGGGGATCTGGTTGATATGTGGTTGAGCGCAAGCCGACGCCCTCGCCTGCTTGGCCGGGGAACTCCGCATTGGCTGGGGTCAGCTCGATGATTACGTCCACGCCGCCCAGACCGCGCATCGATTTGCCCGTTTCACGGTTGCCGTCGCAGTCGAGCAGCAGGAGCACTGTTCCGTCGAGTTTCTGGACGTTGACCGTCCTGCCGAAGTCCATGAGCAGATGCACAAAGCGATCATCGTGACTGATCCGTACCTCACCGAAATCTACCGCCGCTTTCGGCGCGCCGGCCGGGTCAGCGAGCGCGATCGGCACGCTCGCCCAGTCGTCGAACCGCCCATCGATGACGATCCTCCCCGCCGGGTTCGGCTGCAACCCAAGCACGAGCGAGGCGAACAGTGAGGTGGCGAGCACTGGGATCACTCCTGGGGCTACCGTGCTGTGTGCCGTATGGTACGGCTTCCCGGGAGACCGGCGGCGATGTTGTCTGAAGCCACCATTAGCTCTGTTGCCAAGTGCCCGCGCTGCGGCTACGACCTCCGCGGCGTGATACCGACGTGGACGCAGCAGTGTCCGCTCACCGGCACCTGCACCGAGTGTGGTCTGCGCTTCCGCTGGCCGGAGGTTCTTCAACCCGAGAAGTTCGAGCCGCGATGGTGCGTCGAGTATGCGCCCGGCCGGCTCGGCGCGATCAAGGGGGCGGTCAGAACGTTGCTCCGGTCGTTGTGGCCCTGGCGCTTCTGGTCATCGCTGAAGATGTCGCACGCCGTTCGGCGAGGGCGGCTAGCGCTGTATTTGTTCTCTCTTCTGTTGCTGCCCGTGTTGCTTTACGCGGCCGAGCAGGCGACGATAGCCGTGCGCGTGCGCTACTACTTGGCAGGACAAACCCCGTTTGTCACGACCATCAACCACTCATACTTTGCGGCGATTCTTGAGGCAGTCTTCAAGCCGACATCGTCGCGCTCCGGCGGGAGCATAATCACAACGGCGGGTTGGGCGCCCTACGCCTCGCCGAATCAGTTACATGAGGCATTCGAAACAATAGCAGCAGGCCCAGGTCCCTGGCCCTCCGGCAACGCCTTTGTCCAATCAATTCGTCCGGTCCTTTTCATCTGGTCGGTCGCAGCGATTCTTTACATATTGCTACCGGCTAGCTTCATTCTGCTTCCGGTTTCACGGCGACGCGCGAAGGTGCGCTGGGTGCACGTCGCGCGGGTTGCGGCGTACAGCTTCTTCTTGCCGATTCTTTTCGCCTCGACCTTCTTTGCCTGCGGCATGGTTGGCTATGTTCTTGACAATTGGCGTGATTCGGCGCCCGTAGCAGCGCTTGGGATCAACCTCTTTTTGCCGATTCCGTTGCTGATCGTGTGGTGGGCGGTGGCGATCAAGCGCTATCTTCGCATGCCGCACGGCTGGGCGGTGGCGGTCCTACTCGCGTTGATGTCGTCTCTTTTCGTTGCGGCTGGGCTGGTGCTGGCGGTCGGGTCGGCGAAGGTGTGGGCAGCGCTTGTGCCGGGATCCTAGGCGATTGGTAGTCTTTTCGCATACGATTCCCGCATGAGCACGACATCCACCTCCGCAGTAACTCTTGATTCCATTTCCGTTGACCTGCTTGAATTGCTTCAGCGGCAGGACTCCCAAGTTACCCGTATCCTCGCCGACGAGGCCGAGCGCCAGGCGACGACCCTGGAGCTGATCGCCTCTGAGAACCATGTCAGCCCGGCCGTCATGCACGCCATGGGCTCGTGGATGACCAACAAGTATGCCGAAGGCTACCCCGGCAAGCGGTACTACTCCGGCTGCGTCCATCACGACCGGATCGAGCAGCTCGCCATTGACCGGGCCACGGACCTGTTCAATTGTGCGTTCGCCAACGTTCAGCCGCACTCCGGAGCGAACGCCAATCTCGCCGTGTACTTTGCGCTGCTCGAGCCCGGCGACACCTTCCTGAGCGTGGTATTGTCCGACGGCGGGCACCTGACCCACGGCTCCCCCGTCAGCATCTCCGGCAAATGGCTCAAGCCGATCCACTACCCGCTGGTCTACGACGAGTCGCGCGATGATTACGGCTACATTGACTATGACGCCGTCGAACAGCTCGCCGTCGAGCACAAGCCGAAGATCATCCTTTGCGGCTATTCCGCGTACCCGCGCCTCATCGACTTTGCACGTTTCCGCGAGATTGCCGAACGCGTGGGGGCGCTGCTGATCTCAGATATTGCTCACATCGCCGGGCTCTGTGCAGGCGGCGCGCATCCATCGCCGTTCCCGCACAGTCACATCGTGACCACGACCACCCACAAGACCTTACGCGGCCCGCGCGGCGGGCTCATCCTGACCAATGATGACCAGCTTGCGAAGCTAATCGACAAGGCGGTCTTCCCCGGCACCCAGGGCGGGCCATTGATGCACATCATCGCCGCCAAGGCCGTTGCCTTCGGCGAAGCGCTGCGCCCTGAGTTCAAGCAATACGCGCATCAGGTTGTCGCCAACGCCAAGGCCCTATCCGAGCACCTGATGAGCTGCGGCTACCACCTGCTGTCCAACGGCACGGACAATCATCTGATGCTCATGGACCTGCGAAAGTTCGACGCCGAGCTCACCGGCAAGCAGGCGGCGATCTGGTTGGAAGACGCCGGGATCATCGTCAATAAGAACACCGTCGCCGGTGACCAGCGCTCGCCATTTGCGACCTCAGGGATTCGTATCGGCACGCCAGCCCTGACCACCCGCGGTCTGATCGAAGACGACATGCGCCGGGTCGGGACGTTCATCGACCGTGTACTCAAGGCCAAGGGCGACGAAGCGGTCATAAGTTCAGTCCGCGCCGAAGCGCGCGAGCTGTGCGCGCAGTATTCACTGCCGCATTGACGCGCCCGCGGCCTTCACTAGCCGCTGCTGGCGCGAACATCCTCAATACAGCCTTCAGGAACCATCTGGCGATGCGCCCCTCTGCCGCAGGGCTTCGTAGACCGCGGTGCAGACGACGGTGGCCAGGTTCAGACTTCGGGCGTTGGGAGCCATCGGCAACGTGATGCGATGTTGCGGCCCGAACGTCTGCTCGGCCCACGTGTGGATATGGTCCGGCACACCGGCGGTCTCCTGGCCAAACAACAGATAATCACCGGAGCGAAATTCGGCTTCCCAGTGCGGCCGAGTTGATTTCGTCGTGTAGAGCCAGAGGCGCTTCGGCCTCTCGCTGTCCAGGAACGCCTCCCAACTCTCATGTTCACAGCAATCGACCAAGTGCCAGTAGTCGAGCCCCGCGCGCCGGCGGGCCTTCTCAGACATGTCGAAGCCCAGGGGGTGCACGATGTGCAGCCGGCAGCCGGTCGCGGCGGCGGTCCGGCCGATGTTGCCCGTGTTGTTGGGGATCTGGGGATTGAGCAGCACAATGTGAAAGCGTGGCTGGGGCATTCTGGGGTGTCCTCGATTCCAGTGTAGCCGCGTGATATGGGTCGACTCGGCCGACCGAACGGCCACCCTGCACCACCGGAGGCCCTGCGGTATGATTCGCCTGAAGTGTCCAGCTTGCGGCCGCTGCCGGCCCGGCTGCGTCTGAGGAGTTCCGCCTATGCCCAGTTACAGCACCGAGGCGATTCGCAATCTCGCCCTGGTCGGCGCCGCGGGTAGCGGAAAGACCACGCTCGTTGAGGCGATGCTGCACAAGGCCGGCGTGATCGGCCGGGTGGGGCGGGTCGAAGACGGCAACACCGTCTGTGATTTCGAAGACTTGGAGAAGGAGCTCGGCCACAGCTTGGACAGCGCATTGGTGCATTTCGATTTCCACGACGCCCACATCAACCTCATCGATACGCCCGGAGTGTCCGATTTCCTCGGTCGATCGCTAAGCGTGTTGCCGGCATTCGACACGGTTGTCGTGGTGATCGACGCCGACGCGGGCATCGAGACCGTGACGCGCAGAATGATGAAGGCGGCTCACGAGCATCACCTGCCTCGCATGATCGTCATCAACAAAATCGATCACCCGTCAGGTCTGTCCGAGCTGCTCGGTGCGCTGCAGGAGTCGTTCGGCAGCGCCTGCCGACCTCTCAACTTGCCAGCCGACGATGGTAAGGCCGTGATCGATTGCTTTACAGGTGATGGCGGCGACAGTGACCTGGGCGAGGTGGCGGACTTCCACACGGCAATCGTCGATCAGGTCGTCGAGACCGACGAGAAACTCATGGAGCAGTATCTCGAGCAGGGCGAAGTGGCTGCCGAAGAGCTCCGTGGCGCCTTCAATGCGGCGCTGCGCCAGGGACATTTGATTCCCGTCTGCTTCACCTCGGCCCGTGAGGGCGTCGGCGTGAGCGAGTTGATGAAGATCATCGCCGAGCTCTGTCCCAATCCGACCCAGGGCAACCCACGGACGCTCGATTACAGCCACAATGGCGAAGAGCAATCGACCGAACCGCAGCCCGATGCCGGTAAGCCGCCGATTGCCCACGTCTTTCGTGTATCGTCCGACCCCTATGTCGGCAGGCTCTGCGTCTTTCGGGTCCACCAGGGGACGATCGGGCCGGACAGTCAACCTCAGGTGGACGGTCAGCGCAGAGTGCTGCGCATCGCCCACGTGTTCAAGCTCCAAGGGAAGACCCATACCGAGACGGACAAGATCATTGCCGGCGACATCGGCGCGGTAGCCAAGATCGACGAGATAAATTTCAACAGCATCCTCCATTCAGGCGACCTTGGTGACGATCTGCGGTTGCGCTGCCCGGGGCTTCCCAAGCCGATGTATGGTCTTGCGGTCGAAGGGACGACCAAGGGCACCGAAACCAAGCTGGCCGAAGCGCTGAGCAGGCTCGTGGCCGAGGACCCGACCCTCGTCATCGAGCGCGTTCAGACGACCGGCGAGACCGTTATGCGCGGACTAGGCGAACAGCATCTGCGAGTGAAGCTGCGGCTGCTGAAGGATCGCTACGGCGTCGAGGTCGAGACCCGCCCGCCCAAGATTGCCTACAAGGAGACGATCACCGCCCTCGCCGAGGGACATCACCGCCATAAGAAACAAACCGGTGGGGCCGGCCAGTTCGGCGAGGTCTTCCTGCGCGTGGAGCCGTTTGGCCGCGATGAAGAGGGCGTTGACGACGGCTTGTTGTTCATCGACAAGACGTTCGGCGGATCCATCCCCAAGCAGTTCATGCCCGCAATCGAGAAAGGTATCCGCCGGGTGATGAGTGAGGGCGCCGTGGCCGGCTGCCGCATGCACAACATCAAGGTAACCGTCCACGACGGCAAGCATCACCCCGTCGATTCCAAGGAGGTCGCGTTCTTCACCGCCGGTCGCAAAGCCTTCATCGATGGCGTGCTCAAGGCCAAGCCCGTGCTGCTGGAACCCTACGTTTCAATGGAGATCACCGTGCCTTTGGAAATGATCGGCGACATCTCCTCGGACATCTCCGGCCGGCGCGGGCGCATCCAAGGCACAGACATGCTCCCGGGCAACCTGGCCGTCATCACAGCCGAAGCGCCGCTGGCCGAAGTGATGAGCTATTCCAGCCAACTCAAGTCGATCACAGGCGGCGCCGGTTCGTACACGATGGAATACTCACACGACGAGCGGACCCCGCCGAATATCCAGGCCGAGGTCATCAAAGCTTACAAACCTAGAGCGGAGGAAGAATAATCCCCCATAGCCCCTGGCTCTGCCGAGGGGTTCTTTGATGCTTCGCCGCGGCCGCCAGGCCGCGCGGTCGCTGCTGGTTCTCATCGATCATCCCATAGCCCCCGGCTCTGCCGGGGGATTCTTTGATGTTGAGCCGCGGCCGCCAGGTCGCGTTCGTCCCGTGCGGATTTCCTGCATTCTCTGCAAGATGACGCGTCTCGCGCAACATAAGCACTTGGATGAACGCTGATCGCTGAGGTTGTGGGCCGTGAAGGCGAGATAGGGACCAGAATCCAGTAGATCGGCGGTATGGTCCGAAGGCTCTGGATCCCACTTGCCGGTCCCTCGGCCGACCACGGATCGGCCCGGTAGCGGCACAAGATCCGGTCTTTCGCTTAGAACGATGGCAATACACGTAGGAGGCAGCGCAGATGAATCTACGACACACCCCGAATGTTGACCACTTGTCCTTTGGCTTCCTACTGGCCTGCCTGACACTGTTCGCCGTGGGCACCGCGCCCGTTCACGCAGGTCCTCCACAACAGACCGAGATCGCCAAGCTGCTTGCTTCCCAGGGAATTGAACTTGAGCGGTTCGGCACCGCTGTATCGATCGATGGTGATACGCTTGTAGTCGGTGCGCCGAACTATGTTCCGGAGCCCACAGGGCCAGGGTCGGTCTATGTCTATAACCGAGATGCCCAAGGTAATTGGACTGAGTACGCAACTCTTGTAGTGTGTGATGCTGCGTGTGGTGATGGATTTGGTGAAGCCGTCAGTATCGACGGAGACACGATCATCGTCGGCGCGCCAGCCGCTGCGAATAGTGAGATCTCAGGCGCTGCCTATATCTTTACACGTAACCAGCAAGGTGACTGGATACAACAGGCCAAACTCGAGGTTGCCGATCCCCAAATCACTAAATTAGGAGGGTCTGTTGCGCTCCAACGGAATACGGCTGTCGTCGGTTTGATCTCCACCACCGTTCCGGATGTCTTTATATTCGTCCGAGATCAAGACGGCCATTGGTCGCATGAATCCACACTATCCGCTCCGGGCACCAACTCCCATAACTCGCTAGCGATTCAAGGCGACACGATCATTATCGGTGCGCCATTCTTCAGCGATGATAATAATCAGACCACGATTGGCGCAGTGTACATCTTCACCCGCGATGAAAAAGGCATTTGGGCGCAACAGGCACAGCTGCTCGATCCCAATCCCGAATTTTTCTACAATGCCTTCGGCTTTTCCGTCGCCTTTGATAGCAACATCCTCGTCATAGGCTCGATAACGTTTTCTGTTGATCGAGCCTACATTTTTGACCGCAACGAGCGGGGCGACTGGTCGATGCAGCAGGTCCTGGATCCCGACGGTAACTCTTCAAGCGACAACTTCGGCGCTTCCGTAGCGATCCAGGGCAACACGCTTGTTGTCGGAGCCAGCCACGACGCTCCCAGTGGTGCCGCACACATCTTCACTCGCGATGCACGTGGAATCTGGTCGGAGCACGCCAAACTACTGCAATCTGATGCTGGCAACAACGATAACTTTGGCGCAGCAGTTGCCCTAGACAACGATACCATTATCGTTGGCGCACGAGGCGATGATGATAATGGCAGCTCATCCGGTTCAGCTTACATCTTTGATGCTGCTGGCGCTCCTGCGTTCCCCGCCGACATCACCGGGCCGCGCGATGTGCCTGATGGATGCGTTGATGCGTTCGACCTCGGGGCCATGCTCGGCGCGTGGTGCTCCGCCGTCAACGACCCGAACCCGCCGAGCCCGCCGTGCGAGAACTGCACGCCGGCGAATCTCGCCGTCGCGGACATCTCCGGTGCGGGCAATGTGCCGGATGGGTGCGTGGATGCGTTTGATCTGGCGAAGCTGCTGGCCGAGTGGTGCTCCGTCCCAGGCGGCAATCCATGCGGCACATGCCAGTAGAACGGAAGTCAAGAGTCAAGAGTCACAGTGACCAGCGATGAGTGATGAGCGATGAGTGATGAGTGATGCGGTAAAGCCCAGGGAAAGGATTCCCTGGGCTTTCTCTCCATTCTGGTGGGCGGCGAAAGCGTGGGGTGTGCGGGGGTTCACCGGGCCGGCACGGCCCGGCTCGCTGTGAGCCTGCTCATGCACCTCCGTGGCCGCCGCTCCGTGACGATGCGGGCCGCGGGGCGGTCATTGCTTTGCCCCCTCGACACAACTGGCGGCGGATGCGCGATATCCTAACGGCATGCGTATACCAACCACCCTCGTATCGTTGCTCATCAGTCTCGTGGCGGTCTGTTCGGCCTCGGCCCAGGAGGAAGCCGAGCAGTTGCACAGATTGTTTCAGGAGCGGTTCGACTGGCAGATGGAGCAGTTCCCGGAAAGGGCTATGGCCCGGGGCGACTACTCTGACGCCGATCGGATCACCGACCACAGCCTCGAAGCGATCGAACGCCGACACGTTCAAACCAAGGCTTTCCTGGATCGCCTGCACGCGATCGACGCCCGCCGGCTGAGGGGAGAGGATCATCTCAACTATGAATTGTTCGAACTTCAACTGACCAACGCGATCGAAGGTTTCCGCTTCCGGATGTTTCTCGCTCCGATCGGGGGGCGGTTCGGTCCGCATCAGCGAATTCCCCAGATGGCTGAGCGGGTTCGTTTCAACAGCTATGAGGATTACGCGAACTACTTGAAGCGCCTCGAACAAGTGCCGCAGATAGCGAGCAGCACAATCAAGCTGCTTCGTGTGGGCCTCGAAGAAGGCCGCACCCCTCCGCAAGTCACCATGCTCGCCGTGCCTCAGCAGATCAAGACGATTGTCGTCCGCGGCCTTGTCGATTTGGCGGCCCCGTTTGATCGGATGCCCCAGTTCATCACCGAGCAACAGCAGCAGGAGCTGCGACGTCGCTTCGAGGATCAGGCGTTCCCTGCTGTGCTGGCAGCGATGCGCCAGCTCGGCCAGTTCGTAGCCGAGGAATACGTGCCGGCCTGTCGCCGGACGATCGCCGCAATCGATCTGCCTGATGGGGACGCGTATTACGCCTATCAGCTGCGGGTGATGACCACGACGGACATGACACCGCGGGAGATTCACGAGTTGGGCCTGGGTGAGGTGGCGCGCATCCGTGCCGAGATGATGAAAGTCATCCGCGAGAGCGACTTCTTGACGAAGTTTCCTGCGCTGGGCGACGTTGAGGAAGATGAGCTGTTCAAGGAGTTTGTTGGATACCTCAGAACCGATTCCCGCTTCTACCACACGACGGCGGAAGATCTGCTCGCCGGCTATCGTGACATCTGCAAGCAGGTCGATGCCGGTCTTCCCAGATTATTCAAGACGCTGCCGCGGCTGCCTTACGGTGTCCGGGCGGTGCCGGCGTTTATGGCTCCCAACCAGACCACCGCGTACTACCAGCGCGGGGATATCCGCAATGCTGAACCGGGGTGGTTCTACGCCAATACTCATGGGCTCGATCAGCGGCCCAAGTACGAAATGATTCCGCTGGCGTTGCACGAAGCGGTGCCCGGCCATCATCTCCAGGTCGCCCTGGCCCAGGAACTACAAGGCCTGCCGGAGTTCAGAAAGAATGCGTACATCACGGCCTTCGGCGAGGGCTGGGCCTTATACGCCGAGCGGCTGGGACTGGAGATGGGGCTGTACGACGATCCCTACGACAACTTCGGCCGATTGCTCTATGAGATGTGGCGGGCGTGTCGGCTTGTCGTCGATCCCGGTATGCACGCCTTCGGGTGGTCACGCGATCAGGCGATTCAGTTCATGCTGGATAACACCGCGCTGTCCCAGTTAAATATCGAGACTGAGATCGATCGTTACATCAGTTGGCCTGGGCAGGCGTGCGCATACAAGATCGGCGAGCTAAAGATCCGAGCGCTTCGGGAGCAAGCGGAGCAAACCCTTGGCGAGAAGTTCGACGTTCGCGCCTTTCATGACTTTATCCTTGGTGCCGGGGCCATTCCCCTGACCGTGCTTGATCGCCGGGTGAATCACTGGATCAACTCGCTTCGAATCGAGATGTACGACTGACCGCGTCCACCGGCACTGCGTTGAGGGAGTATCTCGTGAGGACGATTCGCACTCTGGTCTTGCTGTGCACCACGACCGCATTACCTGGGCTGGCGCTGGGTGTCTTGGTTGTTATTCCCACCGCGCACGCGCCAACGCAGCCGGAGTCGCAGGAAGATGCGTCGCGCCCGGATGAAATTGCGCAGGCGATCGAGCGGGGCGTCAGACTCCTCATCGAAATGCAGGAGGGGAAGACCGAGGCGGAGTGGCCCTATGAGGGGGTCTATCGCGTCCATGGGGAGATCCCGATCGGCTACCGGGTGGGTGGGTCTGGGATTGCCGCGTTGGCGTTGCTGCAGGCTCGGGGCTACCCCGACGATGAGCGACGACAGCAAGCCGTCAGCCGCGCGACCGAGTTCATCGTACACAGCGTCGATCATCCATTGATGGCTCACCAGTTCGAGGCACGATATGACGTGCGCGGTTGGGGATACACCTACGGTCTGACATATTTGCTCGCGCTGCGCAAGCTCCACTACATGCCGGACGGTCTGGAGGAGGACATCGGCCACGCGATTCGGTTCTTCATCGATGGCCTGGAGGCTACGGCGATCCCCGAGCGGGGAGGCTGGAACTATTCACGACCGGCGGGCTTCAACAACCCCGCTCGCCAAGCGCCGTTCATGACCGGGCCGTCGCTGCAAGCGCTGTTCGAGGCGGCGCAACAGGGATACGAGGTCGATCCAGAGATCGTCGAAGCCGGCCTCAATGCGCTGCAAAGGGCCAGGACACCCACGGGGTCCTTCGTGTACGCCGGTGATCAAGGAGATAGCAGCAAGATGCCGGTGCCGGGTTCCGTCGGGCGGATGCTGGTGGCCGAGGTCACGCTTTATCTGGCGGGTCGTTCCACGATCGAGCGTATCCGGGGGGCCATTGACGCCTTCGTGGTGCACTGGCGTTGGCTGGATGACCGTCGGGCGAAGCGGGGGACGCACGCCCTGCCATACGGGATCGCACCGTACTACTTTCATTTCGCGCACTACTACGCGGCCCAGGCGGTCGAGCTGCTGCCGGAGCACGATCGTGGCGAGTACCGTCGCAGGATCAATGAGTTGCTGTTCTCGGTCCGGTTGGATGACGGATCGTGGAACGATCGCGTCTTCGCTCGTTCAGCAAACTACGGTACTTCGATGGCGATGCTGGCCCTCTTGATGCCCAACGCGTCTTCACCGGCACGGTGGTCGGTCGAAGCGGCGCCATGACGCCAGCCTGTCGTAAGAGGCGCGACTGTACGCCACGTCTAAGGGCTGGGAGAGCGGCACGGAGGTCGAGACCGGGTTCGCGGGGTGGATCGAGGCTCTTCAGGCGGCGTCCAGCAGGCGGTTGATCAGTGCATTGACGAAGGCGAACCGCGAACCGGCGAATGCGTCTGTGGTGCTCTGGGCGGCCTCCCGCCGAGCAAGCTCAAGCTTGTCAGCGATGGCCTGCAGTTGTTGCGGCGCCTCATCGGTCCTGCGGTCCATGAGCGCCTGGATCTTCTCAAGCTCCTCGTGATCGAGCCAGAGGCTATCACAGCCCTCACATCTATCGACGTAGATTCCGCTATCGGCGCCGTAGTTGAGCACGTTCATCGGCTCTCCACATCCGGGACAGCAATGCAATCGCTTCGTCTGGAGCTGTGGCACGCCGAAGATCGGCTTGCGCTGGGCCAGCATGTCCTTGAGCTCGACGTCGAATTGCTCCTGGCGGGTGCGGACCACGTGCGCGAGTTCGGCGCCGCCGATGAACTCCCCGCCGCACGACTCGCAGGTCTGGATCGGCACGCCCTCGTACTCAATCCCTTGCATCGTTGACGAGCATTGTGGACATTGCATTGCTGATCCCCTCTCCTCGGACATGAGGGTATCGGCTGAACGTGGCTGCGATTGAGTACGCTGGCGGTGAACCGCTGCGAAAGTGGAGCGGATATGCGGTCTGGATAAGTCGAGTAGGAATCCAAGCGGCCGGGGGCCGGCCTCGGGCAAGTCCAATCAGAACCCGTTGATGACGAACGGATTGGTTCGTCTCTCCTGACCGATGGTGGTGCTTGGCCCGTGGCCGGGATAAATGGTCATCTCGTCCGGCAGGCTCATGAGCACGTCGTGGATGGTGTGGCGGAACGCGTCGGGATCTGAACTGGGAAAGTCGATCCGCCCCATCGAGCCGGCAAATAGCGTGTCCCCGACGATCGCTTGCTTTGACTCGTCGTGGACATAGAGCACGCCGCCGGGGCTGTGGCCGGGGGCATGCACGACTCGCCAGGTCGTGCCGTTGAGATCCAGCGTGTCACCGTGGGCCAGGTAATGGTCGGGTTCGGTAACGGTGATCGGCATACCCATCATCGCCGAGAGGTTGAGCGTCGGATTGGCACAATGGCCCGCTTCAGCATTATGCACGTAGACGGGTATCCGCCCAAAGCGAGTCAGCGCCACATCGACGCCCGCGATGTGGTCCGGGTGGGTATGGGTCAGCAACAGAGCCATCGGCTTCAATCCGCGCCGCACAACGTCATCGAGCATTGCCGCGGGTTCGAAGCCGCAATCGACGAGCCAGCAGTCAGTCTGGTCGGGTGTCGTGACCACAAAGCAGTTGGTCTGAAACTCACCGAGCACATACGTTGTAATTCTGGGACTGGGCATCCGGTCAATTCCCGGTTCCAACTATACAACCCCGCTACGGTGCTGTCGGATACGGTACAGGACCGATAGAGCCCTGGCAGGGGGGATTGATTCTCCTTCGCCGAGTTGATGAGATGGAGGGTATGCCGACCCTGACGCGGGTCACTTCCCCATCAGCTGGCGCGTTCGCGGTAGGTATGCCGATCCTCTACACTACCGGTTCCAATGTGGGCAGACGCCATCCATGAGTGACATGCGGACATTGCATAGCGTTACCAGGAGGTGCGGATGGGGTGGCTTGGGCGGCTTGGCCGCGGGCGCGGTCATCGGCTGTAGTTCGATGGGGCAGGATCTCAGCGCGCTGGGCGAGTCGATAATGCCGGTTAACCCTGACAAGGCGGTCAGGCTGATGGTGGATCCACACGACCCGGACAATCGGCGCCGCGGCACGGTGTTGATCGCCAATTCCCCGTTCGGTGGTGCGGACGCATATCTAGCCATGTATCGCGACCGGGTCGAGAACGAGCGTGATCCGCTGGTCAAGGCGGCGTCGATAGGCGCGCTGGGTCGCTATGGCGGGCCTGAGGACGCTCCGCGCATTGCTGGCGCCCTTGGCGATGAGCAGGAGCTTCAGGTTCGATGGGAGGCGGCCAAAGCCCTTCAGCGGATCCACAACCCGACTGTTGTCTCGCCTCTGCTGCAAACGCTGGGTGACGAAGGCGAGCAGCCCGACATCCGTGTCGCCACCGCTGTGGCGCTTGGACAGTATCCTCAGGATCGTGTCTTTCAGGGCCTCATTGGGGCGCTGGATGCGGTGGAGCTGTCGGTCAATCTGGCCGCTCAACAATCACTGGTGATGCTGACCGGAGAGGATTTTCGGCTCGATCCGCGAGCGTGGCTGCGGTGGTACAACGCCGTCGAGCAGCCGTTCGCTCGCCAACAAGAGTACCTGTATCCAACCTACCAGCGTCGGCAGACATGGCTGGAGAAGCTGGCCTTCTGGTCAACCACGACCTTTGAGCAACCGGGTCCACCGGCCGGTCTCCGGCCTGTCTCGCGACGCAAGACCTATCCGGACAGCGACGAAGCCCCAGCAGATGAAACAGGCGGCTGACACGTCGCGGCAGCGAGAGTCGACCGCCCCGACAGCATCGGGGTTCATGCGGGCGCTGCGCTTTGACGGCGCTGCCCCGGCACTTGTCACCAATCATCCGCAGCCTCAGCCGCAACCCGGCGAGGCGCTTGTTCGCACCGCTAAGGCCGCCGTCAGCGCCATTGACATTGAGCTGTGCAGGGGACTGTTGGAGTTCTCGGGCACGCTGGGTCACGAGTTCGCAGGTGTCGTGGAGGTGATCAACGGCGAGATCGGGGCCGATCTCGTCGGCACACGCATCGTCGGCTCGGTGGAGGCCGTGTGTGGTCGTTGTGACATGTGTCAGGCGGGCTTGAGAAGTCACTGCCGGCAACGAACGGTGCTCGGCATGCAGGGGCGTGACGGATGCCTGGCTGATTGGTTCGTGCTGCCCGTGAACAACCTGGTGGTGGTGCCCGATTCGATTGATAATGATCAGGCGGTGTTCGTCGAGTCCCTGGCTTCGGCAATCCAGGCGGCTCGGCAGCTCACCATCGAGGGCAAGCCGTACATCACCGTGCTCGGCGACGGAGCATTGGGGTTGCTCATGGTCCAGGTGATGGCCAGGCTCAACGCCTCCGTTCGATTGATCGGCCGGTACTCCGAGAACCTGGCGCTGTGCGAGAAGTGGCAGATTAAGCACCGCCATGTGGACGACATCGGCCGGCGCGCGGACCAGGATATCGTGGTGGATTGCACCGGCTCACCTACCGGGCTGGAGCTGGCGATGCAACTGGTGCGGCCCCGCGGCACGATTGTGCTCAAGACCATGTTCGCTTGCCAGCCGAATTCGGCAGCCCAGACCGACCTCACGACGGTCGTGATGAAAGAGCTTTCCCTGCTCGGCTCACGGTCCGGGCCGATCGGGGAGGCCGTGTCCATGCTCGCTCGCGGTGAGATCGACGTGGTAAGCCTCATCGGCAAACGCATGAGCCTCAACGACGGGCCGGCCCTTCTGCAGGCGGCAAGCCGACCGGGGATGCTCAAGGTGCTGGTTGATATCTGATTGGATGCGCTTCGCGCGGTGGGCGGTGAGCCGGTTGCTACAATCGCCCACGTTTGAGTGCGCGCCCGCCCAACACCGACGTTGAATCTCATGTTGAGACCTCGTCCGCGGTCGAGCCGGATGATCCGCCGGTGGGGGCGATCGCCGTCGGCGGAACTGAAGCGCTTATCACCAGCGAGGGTGAGATCCGCTCCGGGAAGCTCGCGGGCAAGTCGATGTGGGCGGCGATCTGGATTCTCGCACTGCCAGTGCTGCTCCAACAGACGATGGCCGCATGCGTGGGGCTGGCCGACAAGATCATGGCCGGAGGTCTGCCCGACCAGATCGTCGTGGCTGCTCTGGATGGGCTCGGCATCGGCGCCTATGTCGGGTGGTTCATCGGGATCGCCATGACGGGTCTGGGGATAGGGGGCCAGGCGTTGATCGCCCGGGCTATCGGGGCCGGCGAGTTGCGCCAAAGCCGCCGCGCGCTGGGGCAGGCGATGACGCTCTCTGTGTTTTGGGGCGCCCTAGTTGGGGTTGGTCTCTGGTTGGCGGGTCCGCCGCTGGGGGCGATGTGCAAATTGTCGCCCGATGCCGCGCGGTTTTGCACCCAGTACATCCGAATACTCGCGTATGCCATGCCGCTGACCGGCATCATGATGGTCGGCGCGATGTGCCTGCACGGGGCGGGCGAAACCACCAAGCCTTCCGCCATCGCCATTGCGGTCAACGTGCTCAACATCCTCTTTTCCTGGGCGCTCTCTGGCGCCGACCTCCGCTTCGGCCAGTTTCTCTTCGAGAACCCGTTCGGCTTCGATCTTCACGTCATCGGGATCGCCGTCGGCACAGCCGTCAGCTACGGCCTAGGCGCCGTATTGACGCTCTGGGTACTGCTGGTTGGTGTAAAGGACATGCGACTCGACGCGGCCGAGCTGGTGTTGGATCCACCGGTGATCAAGCGCATCGTCCGCATCGGCGTCCCGAACTTCTGTGAAGGGATCTCAATGTGGGCGGTGAACATCTTCGTGCTGATGTTCATCGGCCAGATTGCGGTGACTGCGGCCAACGGCGAAGGCCTTCAGGGCGCCCACATCATCGCCATCCAGTGGGAGGCGTTCAGCTTCATGCCCGGCTTTGCCATCGGCACCGCCGCCGGGGCTCTGGCCGGACAGTACCTCGGCGCGAAGAACCCGCACATGGCCCAGCGCGCAATCCTGGCCTGCACCGGCCTGGCCATGCTCGTCATGGGGCTGGTGGGGGTGCTGTTTATCTTCGCTGGTGGGTGGCTCACGCGCGTTGTCAGTGAGCAGGAGATTCACCGTGAGAATGCGCCCACCCTGCTTCTGATCTGCGGCGTGATGCAGGTCTTCTTCGCGATCACCATGGTGTTGCGCCAGGGGCTGCGCGGCGTGGGCGACACCACCTGGACGTTCATCATCACGACCGTCTCCAGCTACGGCGTGCGCCTGCCTGCGGCGTATCTGTTCGGCGTGACGCTGGGCTACGGCCTCAAGGGCGTATGGATCGGTCTGTGTGGCGAGTTCGCCGTGCGTGCGGCGTTGTTCTCAGCCCGCTTCTTCCACGGCGGCTGGAAGCGGATCAAGGTGTAGCGATCAGCCTTCCTATAGCCCCGGGCTCTGCCCGGGGGCTGCATCGCGAGCCGGGCCGTCTCGGCCCGGTGGACGCCCGCATGCCGTTGGACTGCGACCACCGGTCGCTTCTTTACATGGAGGAGGGGACGGAGACGGGCTCACGCGCCGATGGCTAGGCGGTCGGCGAGCACCGTGGGCAGGCCGGCCTGCTGCGTGGCCAGCTGCGCCGCGTCGATGTCGTAGTCGGTGCGATGAACCGTGAACGTGCGCTGGTCAAGATCGAGCACCGCGAAGCTTGCGCGCGGGTCGGCATCGCGCGGTTGGCCGACGGAGCCGGGGTTGCAGATGTACCGCCGATCCTGAGCAAGCGCGATCGGTTCACCGTCCGGCGTCACATACGCAACCACGTCGCGTGCGGTTAGCTCCCCCTTGGAATCATTGGCCGGGGGGGCCTCAAAGACCATGGGAACATGCGTGTGCCCGAGCAGGCAGATGGGCGTGTTGACCCCGCCGAAGGCAATCGCGGCGATGTGCGTATCGTAGACATAATCGGTCGCGGTTGCGACCGGGCAATCGTGGACACACATCACCGACTCATGGGGATGTTCAATCTCCCGCAGCCGGCACAGAGCGTCCAGATGCAGCGGCCCCAGCACCCCGCGAGACCAGGTGATCGCCTCCTTCGCCGGCCCGTTAAATTCCTCTTCGAGCTGGGGGTTGATCACCGCGTCATCGTGGTTACCGCGAATGGCCGTCGAGCAGCACTTGACCACCAGGTCGATGCAGCGATCGGGGAACGGCCCGTAGCCGACGACATCACCGAGGCAGATGATCTTGGAAATCCCCATTCGGGCGATTTCGGCCAGCACCGCCTCCAGGGCATGGAGGTTCCCGTGAATGTCGGAAATGACGGCGTAGCGGCGCATCGTTCGGCCCCTGGGCTCGGTGATCTTGCCGCGGGAAACGGCAGTCGGCGGCGAGGCGCGTGATCCCGGCTGGGGGCCTTACCGCTGTGTAACTTCTATCGGAATAGACCGGCGAGGATTGTCAATGTTCCGCAAACAACTGCGGGTTTTCTGCCTCTGAACTCGCGTCCAGAGGGACGCCGGATCAGTATAGGCCGAAGATTTGCGGCCATGTGAAAGGAACTGGCGGCAAGTGGACCTCAGGCGTTCTTGGCATGGAGGTGCTCTGGCTGAGAGGTCTCGGCGGTGGCTGTCTCGGCCGAGTCGCTCTTAGGGCTTGCGTCCAAGGCGGCCTGATTTCGCTTGAGTTGATCGATCTTCGCGCGATCGGGTGCGAAGATCATGGTCATACGCCGGCCGAGCTGTCGAGGCGGAACCTCGACCTTCGCGACATCAGCAAGCTTGTCCGTGATCTCCTGCATTCGTTGATGGCCTCGCTCTCTGTGGAGCATCTCGCGTCCCCGGAAGTTCTGCACGATCTGCACCTTGTGGCCTTCAATCAGAAAGCGGCGAGCCTGGTCCAGGCGGATACCGATATCGTGAGGGTCGATCTTCATGGATCGCCCCAGCCGGACCTCCTTCAGATCGGTGGTCTTAGACTTGGCTTTGCTCGCCTTGTCCTTCTTGGACTGTTCATACTTCCACTTACCGAAGTCCATGATCCGAACGACCGGGGGAGTTGCGGTGCTGGAGATCTCCACGAGATCGAGCCCTGCTTCCCTGGCCTGGCGAAGGGCATCCTCGAGCTCCACAACGCCGACCATCTCGTCGTTCTCATCGATCAACCGAAGCGGGCTGACGCGGATTCGTTCGTTGACGCGGGGGCCCCTGGGGGTCCTCTCATAGGGGCGGAATAATCGTCTCCGGGCGATGGTGTGACTCCTCTATTCGGCTTGCCATGATGACATCAGAACCGGCGCCAAGCCGAAGGCGGCGGCATTGCTGAGTCGTTGTCTGTGTTGGGTCGGCGACGTCGGAAGGCATGCAGCTACGCAGTCCCGTGCCGAGTCAATTTGTGCTGGCGTCGCATCAGCGTCCAGGCTCCAACGTCGCAGGCGGACGGCCGGTTCCGTGCGGCCGTCGGGTGTTCCAGTCAATACCCTACATCGCCATCGGGCAGTGGGCAAATGATATTTAGTCGAAACAATGAACAGGCAGACGTGCCCCAGCGGGTGGCTGACCCCCGCATCGGCCGTCTGGGGCCGCTAGACGGCCGCGGCCTGAAAGTGCTCGGAGACGACTGTGCGGCGACCACGAGTCTCGATTTCCTCCTTGATGGTCCGCACAAATGTCTCCAGCCCAAGCGGTCCGAGGTCGCGCCGAATCCCGCGGGCCCGCACGCTTACCTCGTTCCGCTGCTCGTCGTTTGGGCCGACCACGAGCAGATACGGGGTCTTCATCTGGGCAGCGACCCTGATCTTGGCCTGGATGCGGTCATCTGAGTCGTCGATCGCCGCCCGGACGCCTTGGCCCACCAGGGCAGCGACGACGACCTTGCCGTAGCTGAGCGTCTTTCGGCTGATCGGGAGCACGCGAACTTGCTCGGGCGCCAGCCAGGTTGGAAACGCGCCGGCGAAGTGCTCGATCAGCAATCCAACGAACCGCTCCATCGATCCGAACGGCGCGCGGTGGATCACCACCGGCCGATGCGGCTGGTTGTCAGCCCCGATATAGCTGAGGTCGAAGCGCTGCGGCAGGTTGTAATCGACCTGGATGGTCCCGAGCTGCCATTCCCGGCCGATCACGTCTCGGACCATGAAGTCAATCTTCGGGCCGTAGAACGCCGCCTCGCCCGCCTCTTCAACAAAGGGCACACCGAGGGAAGGCACCGCGTCCCGACATGCCTGCTCCGCCTTGTCCCACGCCGATGCGTCGCCGACATACTTCGTGCCGTCGGGGTCGCGCAGGCCCACCCGCACCCGGTAATCCTTGATGCCCAGGGTTGAGAAGATGATCTTGACCAGTTCCAGGCAGCCGTGGAGTTCCTCGGCGATCTGCTCCTCGGCGCAGAACAGATGAGCGTCGTCCTGGGTGATGCCGCGAACGCGGGTCAGCCCGCCGATCTCGCCGGACTGCTCCCAGCGGTACACGGTGCCGAACTCCGCTAGGCGAACCGGTAGGTCCCGGTAGCTGTGCGGGCGGCAGGCGAAGATCTTCATGTGATGCGGGCAGTTCATCGGTTTGAGCAAATAGCCTTCGATGTCCCCACGCTGCATGCGATTGGCCAGCTCCGCGCAGCTGACACCTTCCGCGGCGAAAGCCTGGAGCTGATCGACACTGATCATCGGCGGATACTGGCTCTCTCGGAAATACGGGAAATGTCCGCTGGTCCTGTACAGCTCGAGCTTGCCGATGTGCGGCGTGTAGACCATCTGGTACCCTTGCTTGGTCAGCTCCGCCTGGATGAACACCTCAAGCTCCCGGCGAATGATGGCTCCATTGGGGGTCCACAGAATCAGCCCCGGCCCTACGGCTTCGTCGATGTGGAACAGGTCCAACTGCTTTCCGAGCAGACGGTGGTCACGTTCTTTGGCCTCTTCGAGCTGCTGAAGATGGCGTTGAAGCTGCTGGGGGGTGGCGAAGGCGGTGCCATAGACGCGAGTGAGGCGATCTGAGGTGGCGTCACCGTGCCAATAGCTTGAGGCGAGGCTCAGCAGCTTGTACGCCCCAATCCGCCCGGTGCTGGGCACATGGGGGCCGCGGCAGAGATCCTCCCAATCCCGGCCCCGCTCCCCGGTGACGTACCAACTCAGACGCTGGGACCCGGCCTCGATCGCTCGTTTTGCATTATCGATCTTGTATTTGCTGCCCTCGGCTTTCAGCTTCTCCATCCCCTCATCAATGGGCAGCTCGTAGCGGGCAAACGGCCGGTCATCGGCAATGATCTTGCCCATCTCCTTTTCGATGGCCTCGAAATCGTCGGTGCTGAGCGGCCGACCCTCGGGCACGGCCAAGTCGTAATAGAACCCGGTGTCCAGCGGTGGTCCGTAGACGAGTTGCACCCCGGGGGCGAGGTGCTGGATCGCCTCGGCCATGACGTGGGCGCAGCTGTGACGAATCAGGGATAGCGCGTCCGGGTCCGTCTCACCGTCGCGCCTGGTGGGGGTCACGATCGACAGCTCTGCGTCGTCGGTGATGATGCTGCTCAGATCACACAGCTCGCCGTTGATTCGCGCGCCCAGGGCGTCCTTGGCCAGCCGGGGCCCGATTCCCGCGGCGACCTCGGCGGCAGCTATCGGGTGATCGAATTCACGAACAGTTCCATCGGGTAGGGTGATGCGAGGCATGGTTGCGGTCCTTCACTGACTCTGCGGCAGCGGCGAAAAGAAAAAGGCACGGCCCGACGGCCGCGCCCGCTGCTTCATTGAGTGTCCACGCAACGGCCGTCACCCGCGAGCAGTGATAATCGTGGTCGCCGTCGTCGTGGAAGCGGCTTCGAAACACATGGTCAGTATGAGGATATCCGGGACCGCCAACAGGTCAATTCGGCGAAGTATGGGCACGAACTTGAGATCCCCCGGGGCCCCGGGCCCAAGGCGAAGCCGCCCTATGGGCCGGGCCCTTGTTGCGCGCGGAGGAGCCACACGTCACCGAAATGAGCCGGCCAGGGTTGACCCGCGAATGATCATCGATCAAGATGATGGGTCTGCGACATCATCGACGCCCAGATCATGGGTGGATTGAGGATCGTGCAGTGATCTGCCCTTATTGCGGCCAAGACAACGATCGGGTGATCGACAGCCGAGCCTCCGAGGGGGGAGTGCTGGTACGTCGGCGGCGGGAGTGCCTGGCGTGCGAAAGGCGCTACACCACCTACGAGCGGGTCGAGAAGACGGCGAGGCTCATGGTCGTGAAGAAGGACGGTAGCCGCGTGCCGTTCGACCGGCAGAACGTGCTCAAGGGTCTGCAGGCAGCATGCGGCAAGCGGCCGATCCCCGAGCAGGCCAAGCTCAGGCTCGCTCAGGAAACCGAGGACCAGGTGCACCGCGAGTTCGAGCGCGAGGTGCCCAGCGCCGAGATCGGCAAGCGTGTAGCGGCCAAGCTCAGAGAAATGGACGAGATCGCCTACATCCGCTATGCCAGCGAGTACCACGAGTTCCGCACGCTCGACGAGTTCGCCGAAGAACTCAGCGCCCTCAAGGCCCGGCCGAAGAACCTGCCAAACCAGCGCGACCTGTTTCCCGGCGATGTCCAGAGCTGATGAAATCGGCTGGTCGTGGTTCGGGGATCACGCGCTCGTGTGCGGCGGGACTCCGTTTATCCCTTCGCCAGCGCGCCACGAGTTTCATCCTGAAGGAAAAGGATTCGCCCACAGGCGTGACACCGTACGAGTGTGTTGATTGCTCCCATGAGCGCGGCGACCGTTTCGAACGGCAGGAACATGTTGCACTCTCCACAGGCATATTCACGGCTTCTACGGCTGATCTCTTGGACCGCAGCCATCGCTTCCCCGCTATGGGCGTCGGCCATCTCGTTGAAGATCCTCCGTTCAGCAGCAGGGACTTCGGCGGCGGCGACCTGGCGCTCGGCCTCTAGCTCAGCCAATCGGTCGCCGACCTCTTCATGCCGCCGTTGAAGCTCGTTCTCGGCGCTCGCTCGGATCTTCTCGCGCTCGGCGATATCGGAGTCGAGCGTCGCGAGCTGTTCTTTGATCTGATCGATTCGCTCCATTTCCTCGAGGATCTGGTCGTCGACCTCGTTCCGAGAGAGTTTCACGGTGTTCAGCTCGGTGAGAACCGCTGTGTATTGCTTGTTGGTCGAAGCCATGTTCAACTCATTGCGCAGCTTTTCGATACGATTGTCGATGGCGGCGGTCTCACCCTCGAGGTTGCCGATCTTGGCCTGTATCTGATGCGTGCGCGTTTGCAGTTCCTGACGCTGCTCGCGGAGTTCTTCAAGCTGCTGGGTTTGGGCCGTCAGGTAGTTTTGGGCGGATTCGAGTCTGCCGCGCAGGCCTCTCACCTGGGCTTCAACCCGATAGAGGGTTAGCAGACTGTCAGTCAGACTCATTCGTGCTCCAAGCGGCCCAAGCAAAGAGTGTACACGTGGGCTGCCGAGGAAGCGACGTTGGGATCAATATTCTTCTTCTACGATGGCAGCGCTCCCGCCGACCCCGGCAGCGCGAGGGTCAGAATCCAGTAGGCCACCGGTGCAACCATCAGCGGTGAGTCCAGGACATCAAGCACTCCCCCGAGGCCGGGTAGGATTGCCGAGGTGTCCTTCATCCCCGCGCCTCGTTTGAAGAGGCTGACCGCCAGATCGCCGAGCTGGCCGACTAGGGCGAAAACGACTCCGCAGACCGCACCGAGCAACCACGGCACATGATCGGCCGGCTCCGGCAACCATCGGCTGGCGCCTGCGAGGGCCGGCCCGATAAGCACAGCGGCCGCCACACCCCCGGCGAGTCCTTCCCACGTCTTGCCGGGACTCAGCCAGGGGATCATCTTGTGTCGCCCGATCGCTCGGCCAGCGAAGAAGGCACCGGTATCGGATGATTTGGTGATGAGGATCACGCCGACCACGATCCACGCGGAATGACCGCGGCGCAGCGCCAGCAGGAAGCCGAGCATGAATCCGAGGTACACCATGGTGAAGACAACGGCCCCGGCAGCGGCGACCACGCCCTGGGCGTTCCGCTGCCGGCTGAACGTCAACAGGGCGGCCACGAACACGATGATCATGCCCGTCGAGATGATGGCGATAGTCGTCGTGGCTTCCGTGCCGAGGGTTGTTTCCGTTCGGGTGGGGATGCTGAAGCTCAACACAAGTCCGGTCATCGCCGCGAGGCTGTTCAGCCAGGTGCGGGTGGCGATTCCGTTGGCCCGAAAGATCGCAGAGAGCTCCCACGCCCCAAGCGGGGCGACCGCCAGCGCCAGCCCGAACAGAACCAGGCCCCGTGGCGGATGATCCTTCTCCAGGAAAACGCTCCGCCAGCCGCCGGTCAACTCAACGCCGTCAAGCCAATCATCCAGCAGAACCACAGCCAGTAGGAAGGCGATCAACAGCCCGCCGGTGATGAGCCGATACGTTAACACCGGGGCGCGGCGAAGTCCGTCGGAAGGCAGGCTTGACATGCTGCGGCGAGACATTTCCTGGTTCGGCTGCTCAGGCGGTCCACGACGGGGAACCGCCCACGGCGATCGAATCACGTTGCAGGCTGGTCCGTCAGGGGACCTTGATTGAGTCTTCCAAGCGTGGCGGTGATCGTGTCCGGATCAAATCCGCGTCGAGCAAGCGCAGCGGCGATTCGGCGGGTGGCCGTGGTCCGACTTACCGTAGGCATGGCGTGCAATCGCTTGCGGGCGTATTGCGTTGCGGCCTCGACCAAGTCCACGTCAGCGAGTGTTTCGAGGGCGATTCGCTGCGCAAGATCGTCAGGGATTCGGCGTTCTCGCAACTTCCTTGCCAGGAACTCCTGCGAAGCGGGCTTGGTTACGACGGCCTCTCGCGCGATCGCCCGGCCGTAGGCCTCATCATCAATTGAGCCGGCTGTTGCGAGCTCTTGGGCGATACTCCCGGCGATCTGGTTGCTGTGCCCTCTGCGGGCGAGGCGGTCGATCAGCTCCCCGCAGGAATATGCCCGGCGGTTCAGCAGCGACAATGCCGCCCGGCGAGCCTGGTGCGTCTCGACGGCGCGTTGTACCCGTTGGGCAAGTTGATCGGTCCATTCCAGGCCGACGGCCAATCCCATCGCTTCCACGTCGGCGGCTCGTACGGTGGCGATGGTCTTGCGGCCAACCCGTACCCGTCGCATCGTCGAATCAGATCGAAGTGGTTCGATCGCGGTGATGGTGGTCGCTGATGCAATGTTGGCGAACATTTGTTGGCCCATCGAGTGGTCGTCTCTCAGTTTAGCCGCCGCTCGCACAGCGGCGCGGCACGCAGACCTGAGCCCCCTCGGCCGGAGGATAAATGTCATTTGCCTGGTTCACAGGCGTTTGAGCAGTATTTCTGACACAGCGGATGTTGGGCACACAGCGCGCCGCGGGCTCTGCAGACCTGCCGGCCGTGGAAGATCATCATGTGACCGAGCATCGTCCAATGCGGCCGAGGAAACAAGGCCATCAGATCAAGCTCAATTTTCGTCGGATCGGTATGCGCAGACAGTCTGAAACGTCCGCTGAGGCGGATCACATGGGTGTCCACCACGACGCCGACGTTGATGCCGAAGGCGTTGCCGAGCACAACGTTGGCGGTCTTGCGAGCCACGCCGAAGAGCTTGAGCAGGTCGTCCATGGTGTTGGGGACCTCGCCTGCGAAGTCATCGAGAACCGCTTTCATTGCCAGGTGGATCGCTTTGGACTTGTTGCGGAAGAATCCAAGTGAACGGATGTACGGCTCGATCTCGCCAGGGCTGGCGGCGGCGTAGTCGGCGGGCCCGTGGAACGCGTTGAACAGCTCGGGCGTGGCCTTGTTCACGCCCACATCCGTGGCCTGGGCTGAAAGAATCGTCGCCACCAGCAGCTCATGAGGACTGCTGTATTTCAGCTCGCAGTGCGCCTCGGGGTAATGCTTGTAGAAGCCGTCAAGTATCCGCCGAGCCCGTGCCGTCTCAGCTTTGGACTTCTTGGGCAGTGTGAAGCCGGCCTTGCTGATCGTGGATTTCAACGTAATCGAGGTCATCGATGGCTCAGCAGTCCCGGTTCTTGAAGCCTCGACACCGCCGGTTTCGCTGGTGGTGGCCCGGCGGCGGCCGAGGCGCCGACCGCGACCACGAGGAGGATCAGATTGATCCGTAGAATCGCCTCCGCCGTGGGATGATCTTCGTTGAAGGCGGTCTGATGCTCGCGCGCGAGTGCGATGTCACCCGTCTTTGCGGCTGCCCAGTAGGCCCGCAGGTTGTGATTCATTGTCGGGGCGAGCGCTATCGCGTGAAAGACAAACATCCCTGCCGCAATGACAATGCAAAACGCACGACCGAGGTTAGCGACCGACTTGAGCGGCATACCGAATACCGAGAGTTGGGCGACAAGCATCAGCACCGTCAGCGGGATCGCTACGAATTGGATCAAGTCCACGGTGAAGAACACGCCTTCCATAATGAGCCCGGCCGTGAGCCTCGCGTGCTCCTGGGTAGGGTACGCTGCGTACTGCTCGAGCCGCAGGGGCGTTTCGCCTAGCGTGCCGAAGACGTTGGCCGCAGCCACGCCTGCGGCGACAAGCGCTGCGAGCCAAACTGCAAGGCTCACCCAATACACCGCGTTGCAGATCTTGAAGTATCCCTGCATCAGCGGTCCTCACGCATCTCGACAGGCGCGCCTTGCGACCAGGTGGCGCCATCGGCCCAGATCTCGCGCTTCCAGATCGGCGCGGTGGCTTTGAGCCGATCGATGAGGAACCGGCACGCCTCGAACGCCTGATCGCGGTGGCCGGCAACGACCTGCACCATGACGCTCGCCTCGCCCAGCGGCACCTCGCCCACGGCATGGTGGACCCGCACCGCCCGACAGTCGAACTGCTGCGCCGCTTGTTCGGCCAGCTCGCGCAACACGCGCTCGGCCATCGGCCTATACGCCTGATAGCTCAGTTGCACGAGTTCGCCGTGGTTCGGGTGAACATCCTTGCGAGTCCGGCCAAGAAAGATGCATTCTCCGCCCGCCGGTTGCGGGAAGGGCTCCAGCGGTATCGGTCGCACCGGATGGTCAAGTATCTGCACGTCGATGGTGCGCTGACCATGGCCCATGGAGGCATCGTACCTGGCCAGTCGTCCCCACGGCCACTTGGCGATTCGTGGGTTCGCCGATACGTTTGCACCATGCGACAGTTGGCGGGTGTGCACCGTGATCTCCCACTGGCCCCGACGCTCGCACCGTTGGGCGATCAGCCTCGGGCGGCGCTGGATCGGCTCGCGGCAATGGGGTTTCGTCATGTGCAGCTTTCCGCGATGCAGCCTGGCCTGCGGCCGCGAGACCTGGACCGCTCCGGGCGGCGCGATTTGGGCGTCCGTCTGGGCCGATTGGAGTTAACTGCCGCTGGCGTAGATCTGTGGATCCCGCAAACCCACTTTGTCGAGCCGGACCACGTGGATCGTGCCGTCGCCGCAGTGCTGGATGCGATTGAGCTGGCCGGCGATCTGGACCGATGTCCCCTGAGCTTTGCGCTCCCGGATGAGAACAAGCAGGGGATGGTGGGGCCGATCGTTGAGGCGATTACCGAGCACGCTGTTCGTCACGGCGTGCAGCTGGCGGACCACGCCGTCCCTGCGGTGTCGCGTGATTACATCGGCGTCGGCATCGATCCGCCGAGCTGGCTGGGCCTGGGCGAGGATCCCGCCGCTGCGGCGTCAAGCAACGCCAGGCGGCTGGTCTCCGCTCGTCTGTGCGATCTGCTGACCTGTGGCATGCGGGGGCCGATCGGTGAGACGCACGGCGCTCGCCTGGATGTACTCGCCTACAAGGTGGCGATCGCTACCAGCGGGTACAGCCGG
>JADFIR010000045.1 GCA_022566535.1 Planctomycetota bacterium | reverse complement strand
CAAGGGGAAAGGGTTGCCCCTTTGCCCCGAAAAATCAAGGTTGGGAGCCGTCCGGTGGCACCGGCCAGGGGCCGTCCGGCTGCACCGCCCGGGGGCGGGCGGGCCGCTCCGATTTAACCCTGGACACGCCCAAGGAGCTCCAACCATGCCCCGGATACTTCGCAATTACCTGATCAGCTTTGCCATCATCGCACTGTTTTTCCTGGTGGTGCACATCATCAACCGCATGGTGGCGGAGGACGCCAAACAACCCCCGCCTGGGCCGGATGCCTCCCGCCAGGAAGCTCCGGCCGCTCCCTCCCGCTAGCCTGAATATTTCACGATTTTTCCGGCATTTCCTGCAATTTCCAAATGAGAGCAGCATCATAGCTCAATTTTTTGACGTTCGAAAAATCGAGAATTGTTTTTTTATTCGCCTCACGGCGTGGGACGCTGTCCGCACTGAAATGAAGCAGGCGCCCTGGCAGGGCCTTCTGACAGGGATCCCCGGCCCAGCACCCGCTTAACGCTTTTATAACATGGGATTGGGATTTTTTTGCCGCTCGACGATGGAAAAATTGTCTGAAAAGGGGGTTCGGGGGAATTGAATTCCCCCGATTTTTCGCGGCTGAATTTGGGCTAACCCCTTACCGATCACCAAGGGGACGCGGCGGGGCATCGGAGGGGCCGCTGGGGGGTGGCCCGGGGTCCCAGTGATCAGGGCCGGCATGCCAGTGTTGGTCGGTCGCCGGGTCATATTGCCAAGGCTGCGGATTCTGGATAGTGGAACGTTGCGTGGTGGCGCCGGCAAGCGATGGGGCGGTGGTGGCGCCGCTCGGTGGCGGCCCGGGGTCCCAGTGACCATGGGCGGCATTCCAGTGTCGGTTGGTGACGGGGTCGTATTGAAAAGGTTGCGTGGTGGCGCCGGCCAGCGACGGGGCCGTGGTGGCGCCGCTCGGTGGCGGCCCGGGGTGCCAGTGACCGGTGGCCGGATCCCAGTGTTGATTCGTAACCGGGTCGTATTGATAAGGTTGCGGCGTTGATCCCCCGGCCGTCTCTGGTGACCGCTGCGAAGGCAGCATAACAGTGATCGCGGCGATACCGCCTGCGGCCAGCAGAATCAAACACCACGTGACGACCAGCCGCAGATTCATCCTCGATCGCGCCGCGCTGCCGCAACAGGTGATCTGTGGTTTTCCGCTGCCGCATGGACAAGGTTCGCTGTCCTTCATGCTGCGTCCTCTCTTGCCCCGCTACCCTCGGTTCTTTGGGGGCAATTACCCAAGTTGTCATCCTCAATATGACGCGTAAAGGCGGCGTCCGCAAGCAAAAAGAGCACGAGCCGGTGCGATGAGCACGTCAGATAATGATAGTCAAGCCTGCCGAAGCCGAAGAAATCAAGTGGCGGGCAATGGGCGAGAGGCAGGATTCAGTGAACGACGCGTACGGGGAAGCATTCAACGCCCGCCACGACCGGCCAAGGCGGACCTCCAGCCAGCCCCGGCTACGGTACACTACCGGACATGGATGCAGTCACACCGTCCGCCGATCTCGGGGCTGACGCGCCCGGCGTCGCCAGCGGCCAACCGATCGCAACAGAGGTCTTCGACATTATCGCCAACCGGCTGGGCGAACGATCCGAGGCCATTGCCCTGTTCACCGAGACCGGGTGCTCGTTCGAGGATTGGTGCACCTGGGAAGGGCTCGCGGCCTGCCGAGCGGCAGGCTGGACGGTCCAGCCCAAGCCGCGGTATGCCGATCTGGGCGTTACCGGCAGCCGGGAGTTTGCCGACCTGTTGGTGTTTGATCCGGCTCGGGGCTGGCGGGTGCTTCTGGAGCTGGCCATCGTCCACGACTGGACCACCAACAAATGGATCGACACGCTCGATGGGGACACCGAGAAGCTCGGCCGATCGTTGGCCGGCGGAATAATCCCGCTGCAAATGATCCTCGCCGCCTGGCAGGATTCCGCCATCGCCGCCAACCCCACTTGGCAGGGCTGGCTGGGCATGTCGAACATCTGGGACCGCCCCACTGAATTGAAGCGCACCATGCGCCTTGGTTCGATCGGTCAAATGATTCTGCAAGGCTGGGTTGTTTCGCCGGCCCACTGAGGCGCCGTTGAGGTCTCGCGTCAGCCGATCTCGGTGCGCGCCGGCTGCGTCGCACCAAAGCAAGTGACTGTCTTGCGGCTATAATAATGGGAAAATGTCTGGTATCGTTCAGAGCGTCGTGACGGATCCGGACCCTCGAACCGCTTCCCCGGGCAACCAACGTCCAAGCGATCCCGCCATGACTGCTCAACCCCAGCAGCACGAGCATGTCCTGCTCTATGCCGGCGGTGATGAGCAACGGTTGCAGCTCGTCGGGACGATTGCGGCGATGGCCAACACGGGTGGAGCGACGATCCACATCAGTCGCGTTGAAGGTGACCGGCAGCGGTTGGAGACTGCCGCCGTGGCCGGCTTGGTGAGTGGATTCGTCGCGCCGCGCGTGAGAGGGATCGAGTCCACATTGCATTCGGATGGAAGCGTCGTAATCCACGTGCCCGAATCAGAAACCAAGCCCCATGTCATCACCAGAGACGGAATGTACGCCGATGCGGATGGCCGGCAACGGTCGGTGTTCCACACCGGGCAGGTTTGGGTTCGCCGGGGTGGCGAGAATCGACCGGCCGGCCCCGATGACTTGCAGCAAATGGTTCGTGAATCGGCGTCACAGCTGTTGGAACACCTCAGCATCGGCCTGCGCGATCCAGCGTTTTCGCTCAAGCTCACCGACTCGCAGGGCATACCGGTCCGGCTGGCGGAGGACGAGGGGTCGGTGCCCGTTTCGCCCAATCTCGCTCGCTTGTATCCCTACACGACCAAGACCCTGGGCGGCCAGCTCGGCAAGCCAACCAACTGGGTGGCCACAGCGGGCAAGGTCCTTCGGCTCAAAGAGAGCCGCGAGAACGCGTACGGGGTGCCGGCGCCAAGCGGTCGGGTGGTCCAATGGCGATACAGCGAACGGGCGTTGCGGCTGTTGCGCGATCAATTGGCCAAGGACCCGGCATGGAACCCCTATCGGGCCTTGTGAAACCGCCATATCTGCCGGGCGAGGCTAGACTCACGCGACTGCAAACTGTGCTACCCAACGGCTCCGGCTCCAATGTATTTGCAGTATCCTGCCTGCGATCCGATTCCAAGGAGACATCCCATGCGGTCAATCCCGACCAAGTTGTGCCTGACCGTCCCGGCGTTGATGCTTTTGATGGCGACGACCGGCTGCTACGAGGAGATCAGTGCCGATGATCAACCGTCCTCGCCGCCGACGGTCCAGCAAGGTCCAACGTACGGCGTCAGCGGCGCCTCCGGATCTGCTCTCGGCGGCGCCAAGCGGGCCGCTCAAAACACCGTGGACAAGGTGCAGCAGCGACAACGCGATATCGAGAACAAAATCCAGGAGGACGAGTAGAGCGAGGGCCACGATCGCACCTGCGCTGCTACCGAGAACGTGCTCATGAATCTGTGACGCGAGGGACCGAGTCAGCGCATGTTCGGCAGGCGATTTGAACTCTTCAAACTCTTCGGCTTCGCGGTCCGGATCGACCTGAGCTGGTTTGTGATCGCCGTGCTCATCACCTGGTCGCTGGCCGAGGGGCTGTTTGCCCACTACTTTCCTCACCTTCCGGCAGTAACACGGTGGATCATGGCCGCCGGCGGCGCGGTCGGTCTGTTCGCATCGATCGTGCTCCACGAGTTGGCCCATTCGTTGGTCGCCCGGCGCTATGGCATGGTGATGAAGGGCATCACGCTGTTCATCTTCGGCGGCGTTGCGGAGATGAGCGACGAGCCGCCCAGCGCCGAAGCCGAGCTGATGGTCGCGGTGGCCGGGCCGATCGCCAGCGTGATCCTGGGGTCGGGACTGCTTGTCGTCGGGCTCGCCGTGCCCTGGCCGGGGCCGGTAAGGGGGATCCTGCTCTATCTGGGCGCGATCAACCTGGTGCTGGTTGTGTTCAATATGATCCCGGCGTTTCCATTGGACGGCGGCAGAGTGCTCCGCTCGATCCTCTGGGGCTTCCATGGCAACCTGCGGTCGGCGACACGAATCACCTCGCAGCTCGGTTCGTGGTTCGGACTCGCCCTGATCATCCTGGCGGTGCTGAACATCCTGTGGGGGAATTTCATCGGCGGGATCTGGTGGTTCCTCCTGGGCATGTTCCTGCGCAGGGCCGCCCGAATGTCCTACCAACAGCTGCTCGTGCGAAGGTCGTTGGCCGGCGAGCCCGTGCGGCGATTCATGCAACCCAACCCCCGCACAGTCGAGCCGGACATCTCCATCCAGCAGCTCGTCGAGGAGTTCATCTATCGATACCACTTCAAGATGTTTCCGGTCGTGCGGGATGGTGTGCTGGTCGGCTGCATCACCACCCGCGAAGTCGCAGCGCTGCCGCGCGACCAGTGGAGCACGCGGCACGTCGGTGAGCTGGCTCAGCCGTGCTCGGCCGCCAACACCGTGCACCCCGACACCGTTGCCGTGGCGGTCCTGGCCGAGATGAACCGCACCGGCGCGTCACGGCTGATGGTGGTGGACGACGGCCGGCTTGTCGGCGTGATCGCCCTGAAGGACCTGCTGCGCTTCATCTCCCTGAAGGCGGAACTGGAAGATTGATCTCGCCGCGGTGCTACGCCAGGGCTCTGACAGCCAGGAAATGGGGGTATCGGGCCGTTTGGCCGCACAGATCGGGCAATTCGGCCTTGCATTTGGGGAATCTGGGACTACAGTATTCATGCCCCTGGGCTTGGCATTCTGCTGGAATGCTGATCGGGGGTTGAGAGAGAGTCCCTGCTCCTCTGTGGGCGCCAATGGATGGGCTGACGGGCTGCGGCTGATCGTGGCTGGTGTTCCAGCTGCGGCGGACGAAGCCCGGAGCGCGGCGGACTGCAGCTGACAGGCTGCACGCCGACCGAATGGACGCGACACACTGAGGGGTGTAGGGCCGACTGATCCTCCAACTTAGGGTGCGTCGTCGCTGCGGGCCAGGCTGCTCGCGCGGCGGTCGCTCTTGGTGGAGGAGAATCGATGGGGAGGGCGGCGCTTTCCGCTCTGGACATTGGATGCGAACGCACGACCGCTGGCGCGCGCAGGGTCCTTCATGGTCCCGCGGGGTTGGTGCGCCATGTTGCTGATCGGGCTGCGAGCGTCGATTGTCCGCTGCTCCTCTTCGGGGAGACCGGCGTGGGCAAGGGTGTGCTGGCTGAATGGATTCACGCCCACAGCTCCCGCAGCGCCGGCCCGTTCATCCCCGTCAACTGCGGGGCCATTCCGGAGACCTTGATTGACAGCCAGTTGTTCGGACATGCGCGCGGTGCGTTCAGCGGAGCGGACAAGCCTCATCTGGGGCTGGTGCGAGCTGCTCAGGGCGGCACATTGCTTCTCGATGAGATCGGCGAGCTTCCGTTGACCGCTCAGACCCGTCTGCTGCGCCTGCTGGAAGAACGTGAAGCCCAGCCGGTCGGTTACTCTCGCCCAGTGCAGGTGAACGTCCGGATCATCGCCGCGGCCATCGACGATCTTCGTGAAGCGGTGCTTCGCGGCGCCTTCCGCGAGGACTTGTACTTTCGGCTGGACATCATCCGGCTCGAGCTGCAGCCGCTGCGCCAATGCCCCCAAGAAATCCGCGCCCTCGTTGATGAGTTCAACGCGGAGTTCGCTGATCTATACCACCAACCCATGCTGGAATTTGATCAGCGGTGCTGGCGGCTCCTGCATTCATATCACTGGCCGGGCAACGTGAGGGAGCTCCGCACTGTGATGGAGCGGTTGCACGTGTTGTGCGACAACCGTCAGATTACAATCGGGGACCTGTGCCGATTCGCCCTGCCCGCCCAAGGGCAGGCGTCGGGCGCCGTCCGGCCGCGATCGCTTCAGGAAGCGAGGCAGGAGACCGTGACGGAGGCGTTAGCGGCCTGCGGCGGGAATATCGCTCGTGCCGCCTCCGCCTTGGGCGTCCACCGCTCCACCGTGTACCGCTGGTTGTCCGCGCAGCGTCCGCTGTCGGCCTCGGCGTAAGCGCTTCGGCGACCCGGGCGGTCCCGCCAGCCTGGCCTGTCCCGTATGATTTGATCAGGCCCGGTATGGTTGACTTGCAACCGAGCGGAGATCGCTGCGCGCGAGCCATGCTCGCGTTGGTTCTTTCGCTCCTGCCGGGCCTGTTCGGTCAAGCTTCGTTCGCACAGCCCGAGGTAGCGGCCGACGATCGGGCGACCATCATCATTCACCCAGATGCCGTGTTCACCTACCCAGGTGATACGGCGATCTTCAACATCCATGTAGCCCCTGACGGGGAGCATATCTACGCGCACTTCCACGTCGGGGCGGTCAATCTCTGGGCGGTGTTGGTCTATTACTGGCCTGAGGTTGGCGGGGTCATGCTCGCAGCAATCCTGCTCATGGTGCTGTGGCGACTGAGCCGCCGAAAACGCATCATCGGGCAACCACATTGCCGGCGATGCAACTACCTGTTGATCAATGCTCCGAGCGATCGCTGCCCGGAGTGTGGGCTGCTGCTCACGCCACGGAATCGCGTGATCGGCCGCCCTCAGAGTTGGCGCATCGCACTCGCAGCGTCGTTGTTACTGGCGATCACGGGCGGGTATCTCGCGGGCCGGGCGCGCCTACCTCGTGAAGGTGCTGTGAGCGATTGGTTTCACTGGCTTTCACCCCGGCTCTACGACTGGGCCTGGCACAACGGTCAACAGTGGCTGCACCAGCGCAAAGCATGGCTCATGAAAATCGTCGAGATCGATCCGTCGTCCGGCCGGATCACGCGAACGATGGTCCAGAGAACCCGTGGACCCATCATGGGGATGCAGCCCACGCGCGATGGCGATTCGATCGTGATCTGGACCCCGACAGAGGTTGCACAGTACAGCACGGAGACCGGCCTGCTTCTGGCAGAACTGTCGTTGGAGGGCAACCCCTGGGCCTACCAGCCATGCGATCCCCTGAAGGCGATGACTGTCGATCCTGATGGTCAAACCGTGTATGTCGCGCTCTACTCGGGGTCAGTCCAGGCGTGGGATCTGGCGACCGGTCGCATGCAGGAGATTGTCAAACTCCAACCGCGCGGGGTGTCAATCTACATCTGGTTGCAGTATCTGGCCGGGCAGAACCGACTGGCCATCTCCGACTCGTCGGCGCAGCATGACTTCGCCCACCGTCAGTGGGACCCCGAGAGCCGCTCGATCGTCAGCGAGTTCGCCGGGACAACATCCGGTGCCGCGACGGGCATGCTTTTGACAGACGACGGTTCGCAGTTGTTTCTGACTGACTATGCCGCATCTTGGGTGCAGATCCGTGACCCGGACACCGGGACCGTTCTGGATACGATCGACGCGGCGATGGGCGACCTGTATGCCGCGGCCCTGAGCGCGGATGGCCGGCGGTTCTTTGCAACGACCTGGAGGCGACAGCCGGCCATTCACGTCTGTGATCTGGTGGCGAAGCGCTGGATCGCCGAACTGCGGGGGCCGGTGACGCAGTTCCATATCCGTCAGGTTCTGCTCATGCCCGACGGCCACACCGTGATCGCGCTAGGCTGGAACAGCACGCAGGGCGGGATCTCCAAGATCATGGTGTACGATCTTGACCAACTGGCGGAGGTGGGCGCCACGCCACCAAACAGTGAGCAATGAGCTCGACGCCTTGATCTCTTGATGCCTCGATGCCTCGATGCCTTCTCCCCCCTGGCACATATGGATCGACACCGGGGGGACATTCACCGACTGCCTGGCCCGCGATCCGGACGGGGTGATGCATCAGGCCAAGATCCTCAGTAGCGCTGCACTGCGCGGGCGGCTGCGCGAACGGATCGATGACCGCCGGATTGTTGCCGACGAGACGTGGACCGTGCCGGATGACTTCATTCGCGGCTTTCGGTTCCATCTGCTCCAGGGCGATGATGAAGGCGTCCCGGTCGCCCGGTATGACGCAGCGTCATCGGTGATCGAACTCGCCGGGCAGTTGCCGCAGGGCGCTTCAGTCGGCTCGGCCTTTGAGGTCCGCTGCACCGAGGAAGCCCCGGTCCTGGCGGCACGAATGGTGACCGGCGCTGCGACCGCTGCGGCGCTACCCCCGATCGAGATGCGGTTGGCGACGACCCGGGGCACCAATGCATTGCTGCAGCGCCGCGGAGCGCCGGTCGCGTTGTTCATCACTCAGGGGTTCGGCGATCTGCTGCTCATCGGCGATCAACAGCGACCGGACCTGTTTGCACTGTGCATACGCAAGCCGCTGCCGTTGTACGAGGCGGTCGTCGAGGTTGATGAGCGTCTCGACGCCAATGGTTCGGTCATCGCGCCCCTTCGGCTGGATCGCATTGCCGAGCAGGCCAAGAAGCTGCTGGGCGAAGGCATCCGTGCCGCAGCCGTGGCGTTGATGAACAGCTATCGAAACCCCGACCATGAGCACCGACTAGCCGAGATGCTCGGCGCCATCGGCTTCGAGCACGTCTGTTGCTCATCGGACCTGGCCCCGCTGATCAAGCTGCTGCCCAGAGCCCAGACGGCCGTGGCGGACGCCTACCTGGGACCCGTCATCGAGGCCTATCTGCGGCGTATCGGCGAATCAGTCGCCGGCAACCGACTGCAAGTCCTGACGAGTGCCGGCGGACTGGTCGCGGCCGATGACTATCACGCCAAGGACAGCCTGCTCAGCGGGCCGGCGGGCGGGGTGGCCGGCGCCGCAGCAGCGGGCCGACGATCGGGTTTCGACCGCGTGATTAGCTTCGACATGGGCGGCACCAGCACCGATGTCGCCAGGTATGACGGCGACTTTGAGTATCAATTCGAGCACCGAGTTGCGGACGTTCGCCTGGTGGCGCCGGCTCTGGCCATCGAGAGCGTCGCCGCCGGTGGAGGATCGATCTGCACGTTCATAGACGGCCGGCTGCGAGTGGGACCTCGCAGCGCCGCGGCGGTGCCCGGCCCAGCTTGCTATGGCGCCGGCGGGCCGCTCACCTTGACCGATGTCAACCTCCTACTGGGACGACTCGACCCGCGGCGATTTGAGATCCCCATCTCCTGTGCCGACGCTCAGCACGCGCTTGACGAGTTGTGCCGCGATATCGCGCAACAAACCGGCCGATCGCAGGAGCGTGACGCGCTGCTGGAAGGATTCCTGGAGATCGCCAACGAACGGATGGCCGATGCGATCGCCGAGGTGTCGCTGCGCCGCGGTTACGATCCGGGCGACTATGCGTTGGTCGCCTTCGGGGGCGCGGGAGGCCAGCACGCCTGCGCCGTGGCCGAGCGCTTGGGGATCGACACCATCGTCATGCCGACCGACGCGTCAATGCTCAGCGCCCTGGGCCTCGGCCGGGCGGTGGTGGAGCGGTTCGCCCAACGGCAGGTGCTGAGCCTCCTTGAAGAGGTTGGCTCCCGTCTGGCCGGTTGGTTTGAAGAGCTGGCTCAGCAGGCCACGACTCGGATCGCCGCCCAGGGCGTTCCGCCCGATGAGATTGTCGTCCGCCGGCGGATCGTGAACCTTCGACTGCTCGGCCAGGAGACGTCGATCGCCGTCGATGTGGCGGGCTCCCACGATCTGCAACAGGCGTTCCAAGAGCGGTATCGGGCGATGTACGGCCACCCGCCGCAGGGCCAACCGATCGAGGTGGAATCGATACGGGTGGTCGCGTCGTCACGACCTGCCGCCGAGGCTGCGGCGCGGCCAGCGCCTCGTTCGATCCAGGCGACCGCCGGCCGCTGTGTGCGAGCCCGCTTTGACGGTGGATGGTGCGATGCGCCGGCGATGGAGCGAGCCGAGCTGGGCCCGGGGGCAACGATTCGTGGCCCCGCGCTGGTGTTCGAGCCTCATAGCACCTATGTCATCGAACCCCGATGGAGCGCGAAGGTCGATGCCACCGGCGCGTTGGTGCTTCGGCGCGCTCGCGAGGGACGCCGAACCCTCGCCAGACGCACCGGTGAAGTGGTTCGTGAGGCGCTGTTCGCCAATCGCTTCACTTCGATTGCCAGGCAGATGGGACAGATGCTCCAGCGCACGGCGGTGTCCACGAACGTGAAGGAGCGGCTGGACTTTTCTTGCGCACTGCTGGATGCCCGGGCCGAGCTGGTGGTCAATGCGCCGCACATTCCCGTGCACCTGGGTTCGATGGGGTTATGTGTTCGCGCGTTGCGTGAAGCGCTGCCGATGGAGCCCGGCGATGTGGTGGTCACGAATCATCCGGCGTTCGGCGGGTCGCACCTGCCGGACGTAACGGTGGTGACCCCGGTCCACGCGGGCGATGATCGGCTGCTTGGATACGTGGCCAGCCGGGCCCATCATGCGGAGATCGGCGGAACGCTGCCCGGCTCGATGCCGCCCCTGGCACGAACGCTCGCCGAAGAGGGCGTGGTGATCCCGCCGCAGTACCTCATTCGAGATGGCCAGGGGCGTTTCGACGATCTAGAGCGACTCCTGCGCGGTGCGTTGTATCCGTCGCGCGCGGTCGGGGACAATCTGGCCGACCTGCGCGCGGCTGTGGCCGCGAATCAGCACGGTGCAACTGCTTTGCGGGCGCTGGCCAAGGAGCACGGCGAAGATCTCATCGCCCAGCAGATGGGATTGCTCAACGCCACGGCCCGGCGACTTGCCTCGGCCGCATTAGGCGCTCTTGGGCAAGGGCGCTACGAAGCGCTGCAACGGCTCGACGATGGTTCTCCCATCCACGTGGTCATCGATCTGACTCCCCACGGCGCGGTGATTGACTTCGCAGGTTCGGGCGATCGCCATCCGGGCAACCTCAACGCCACGTCCGCAATCGTGCACAGCGCGGTGATCTACGTGCTTCGCCTGCTGATTGGTCAGTCCGCCCAAGGCGGACCACTCAATGAAGGCATCATGCGGGCCGTCACCGTGCGGATTCCACAGGGGATGTTGAATCCCACGTTCGGGGACGATCCGCGGCGGGCGCCGGCGGTCGGCGGCGGCAACGTGGAGACCAGCCAGCGAATCGTCGACACGCTGCTCAAAGCGCTGCAGGTCTGCGCGTGCAGTCAAGGCACGATGAACAACGTCCTCTTCGGCACCGATCGGTTCAGCTATTACGAGACAGTCTGCGGCGGTGGGGGGGCCGCGGCGGACTGTGACGGAGCCGATGCCGTGCATACCCACATGACCAACACGCGCATCACCGACCCCGAGATCCTCGAGCACCGATTCCCGGTTCGCCTGGAGCGCTTCGCCGTCCGCCGCGGCTCCGGCGGCGCGGGCAGACATCCAGGCGGCCAGGGGGTCGTGCGTGAGCTGACGTTTCTCGCACCGATGTCACTCTCGATCCTCTCGCAACATCGCACGCAACGGCCCTACGGGCTCCACGGCGGTGCACCTGGCTCGCCCGGGCGCCAGCGCATCGTCAGCGCCGCCGGAGAGGTGACCATGCTCGGCCCAGTTGACTCTTGCGAGGTCGCCACGGGTGATCGGCTTGTTCTCGAAACGCCCGGAGGGGGCGGGTACGGCCGACCAGGCCCGGCCGAAGGGGCTACGACGTTACTGAATGCGAGACCACCAAAAAAGACCGCCCGGCCGGGGAGGCCGAGCGGATAAGATGTTGCGCGATGTTGCGCGATCGCAGATCAGTAATCAGCGGCGACGACGCCGATGCGCTCCCACCAGCCCGGCCAGACCGAGCAATGCAAGCGCTCCAGGCGAGGGAACCGGGTTGTCGAAGAAGGCGAGGTTGCTCTGTTCACCCGCATCGGGGTCTTCCTTCCAGAACACGCGAAAATCACCGACAACGCCGCCGTTGGGATCGTTGGCGACTGTCAGCTGAGCGACAAGGATCCAATAGGCGCCATCCACCGGGTTCACCCCCCAGAGGCCCGCATCGCCTTGACCGCTGTCCGGGCTGGCGAACCAGCCGCCGACGATCCTGTTGGCGCCAAAGTCGAAGTCGAAGTCAAAGCCGGTCGTGTCGTCGCCAAAATTGGGTTCGCCCCCCTCACTATTGCTGTTCTTCAGACCGATGGTGACGAACGTAGTAAAGGCCAGGTTCTTCTGCGGCGGTATACCGAGCGCCGGTATACCGTTGACGATCAGGTCCTCCGACGGGGGCCCGTCAAATGCCAGCCCCAAAGGGTGCCGAAAGAAGTCGCCCCTCTTCGAATTCATCGTGGAGAAGCCGATGTTCAGGAGCGAGTCGTTCGCCTCGCTGAAGCGGACGTAAATGTTGGTAACGAACAACAGCGGATTGGGGCTTTGGTCGTTGTTTATGGCGAGCTTCTTTTGAATTCCCAGTATTGCGTTTCCATCCCCATCGACTATTAAGCTGGCGTTCGCGGTCCCGGCCCAGGCCATCGTCGCGGCTATCGCTGCCACTGGAAGCACGTTCTTGAGAAGTGATGATCTGCGCAACATCGTTTTTCCTCTCTAGAGCTAGAAATTTTCCTCCCACGTCCGCGCACTCCGCACAGACGCAATCACTTGCCGCGGGACACCCCCACGACACCAGCTCTCTCACTTCGGGTTGGTCCGTGTCCCATCCTGTGGCACGGGCCTATTTGAAAGGGGCCATCAAATCCTCGGGGGATATGCCCCCTCCATTGCGAATGCCCCTAACCGGCAGCGCCAATATACGTCGTCATCGCGAAATGGCAAGAGGGAAAATCGAAATCTGAGAAAAAAACTGAGGGCTGGCAAATGGACCCGCAAATGCCGAAAACTACCCCCTGGCACCTGTTTCGCGCTCCCTGTCGGCGGTTGCCGCTGGATAAGGGCCGAGGCATTGATCGCGCGGAGGCCTTGCAACCCGATAATTTGGGCTTGCCTTTAGTGAATGACGGCGTCTATGGGCTACTGAATCCGGCCAGCCCCGCCCGCCGGCTGCTGCGGGATCGTTGATCGACCAGGTTCGGAGCGGCTGGCTGCGCGGCCGGCAATTCGGGGAGCTTCCCTATATAGGCGATCCACGCTCTTTCGCTCCAGGTAGCGAAGATCGTGGTCGATACGAAAGCGCTATAGGGCGGTACGGCCCGCGGACCCCCCTTTTGCCCGCCTAGCCCGCTAGACTCTCCGCCGCCATGGCCAGACTCACCAAACACCCCGCCGGGGCGATCAGCAGCGGAGTCCCGACGCTGGTTGACGACCTGATCGCTGCGGTGCAGGAACAGAACCCCCACGAGCCGGAGTTCCTCCAGGCGGTGCGGGAGGTGGTCAGCTCGCTGGTCGTCGTCTTGCAAAAGCACCCGGAATACCGCAAGGCGAAGATCCTCGAACGGATGGTCGAGCCGGAACGAGTGATCCAGTTTCGCGTCCCCTGGCTGGACGATGCCGGTGAGGTCTGCGTCCACCGGGGCTGTCGGGTGGAGTTCTCCAGCGCGATCGGCCCGTACAAGGGGGGGCTGCGGTTTCATCCCAGCGTCAATCTGAGCATCCTCAAGTTTCTGGGGTTCGAGCAGGTGTTCAAGAACAGCCTCACGACGCTACCGATCGGCGGCGGCAAAGGCGGCGCCAATTTCGACCCCAAGGGCAAGAGCGACATGGAAGTGATGCGGTTCTGCCAGAGCTTCATGAGCGAGCTGTACCGCCACATCGGGCACAACACGGACGTCCCGGCGGGAGACATCGGGGTCGGCGCCCGCGAGATCGGTTACTTGTTTGGACAATACAAGAGGCTGGCCAATGAGTTCACCGGATCGATAACCGGCAAGGCCTTCCAATGGGGTGGTAGCCACATCCGACCCGAAGCGACCGGCTATGGCGTGGCCTACTTCGCGGCGGCCATGCTCGAGACGCGGGGCGAGTCGTTCCAGGGCAAGACGTGCGTGGTTTCCGGAGCCGGCAACGTCGCTCAGCACGCGGTCGAGAAACTGAATGAGTTGGGCGCGAAGGTTGTCACGCTCTCGGACACGAGCGGTTTTGTCCACGACCCCGCCGGTATCGACACCGAGAAGCTGACTTGGGTGAAGAACCTCAAGAACAAGCGTCGCGGTCAGATGGAGGAGTATGTGGACGCATTCCCCGAGGCCGCCTTTACCCCCGCCGATCCCACACTGCATTACAACCCGCTGTGGGCCATTGCGGCCGATTGTGTATTCCCCTGCGCCACGCAGAACGAGATCAACGGCAAGGATTGTGAGCACCTGACGGCGAACGGCGTGATGCTCATCTGCGAGGGCGCCAATATGCCCACGACGCCGGATGGGGTGGATATCCTGCTCGAGCATCGAATCCTCTTTGGGCCGGGCAAGGCCGCCAATGCGGGTGGCGTGGCCGTCTCCGCCCTGGAGATGGCCCAAAACAGCATGCGCATCACTTGGGCGCGCGAGGAGGTCGATCGCCGGCTGCATCAGATCATGCGCTCCATCCATGACACCTGCGCCGACGCCGCCGAGACCTACGGAACGCCCGGCAACTACGTCAACGGGGCCAACATCGCCGGCTTCTGCAAGGTCGCCGACGCCATGCTCGACCAGGGCCTGGTCTAGCCTGCGTTATTCATCACCGCCCAGACGCCCAGGGCGCAGAGACTTGGAAAGGCGATGCCGATGGACGCCAACGCTCATGGCCGGGCACGATAGCCTGGAATGTTCACTCCTGGGGATCGACAGCTGAAGCGCACCTTCTCTTGGCCTTCCTCTGTGTTCTCTGCGACTCTGCGGTGAATAACCCGGCGCTAGCCGGAGCGGCTCGGCGCTCGCCGGGATGGACTCGTTACGGCTCGGCGATACTGTTCACGCATCAGCGCTCAACGTGGCGAATAATGATGCAGTCACCGCGTTCGATCATCCTGGCGATCTTGGCGGTGATCACGCTTGTGCTTGGGGTGATCAAGGCGGCGGGCGGATTCAGCGCGCGCGATCCATCTCCGCGCGGTATTGCCGCCCGATTCCTTGCGTCAGCCGGCGTCGATCAGGGAGCCGCTGACCCGCCTAGTGAGCCGACCCAGGCGTTGTTCACCGATGTCGCCCCGGCGATGGGCATCCGGTTCATCCACGATAATGCGGCGCGCGGCAACTATTTCCTGCCCGAGGAGATGGGGCCGGGCGCGGGCTTCCTCGATTACGACGGCGACGGCGATCTGGACGTCTTTGTCGCCGCCGGCGGCGCCATCATTGGCGATGGGCCCGCGCAGACCTGCCGGCTCTACCGCAACGACGGCGATCGTTTCACCGACGTGACCGAAGCGGCCAATGTTGCTGTGGTGGGGCCGGCCTACGGCGTGGCCTGCACGGATTACGATGATGACGGCGACGTGGACATCTTTATCTCACGACTCGGCCCTAACGCTTTGCTGCGAAACGAGGGCGACGGACGGTTCACCGAGGTTGCCCACGAGGCGGGCGTCGCCGATGCCGGCTTCGGGGCCGGCGCGGCGTTCTTCGACTACGACCGCGACGGACGCCTCGACCTGTACCTCTCCAACTACGTGGCTTGGAACGTACAGGGCGAGGCGATGTGTTACACGGTTCTCGGCATCCGCGACTATTGCAGCCCAACGGTCTACAAGGCGCCCTCGCGCGACAAGCTCTATCGCAACGTCGGCGCCGGGCGGTTCGATGACGTCTCGGAGACAGCGGGCATCGCGAACGAAGTCGGCAACGGCCTGGGCGTGCTGGCGTCGGATTTTGATGGAGACGGCTGGTGTGATGTGTATGTTGCCAACGACCAAACCCCAGCCTTCCTCTGGCACAACAACGGCGACGGGACCTTCGAGAACGTCGCGGCGCTCAACGGGTGTGCGTACGACGGCCGGGGTGTCGCGATCGCCGGCATGGGTGTCGCGTGTGAGGATCTCGACTCCGACGGCGACTTCGACCTGCTCGTGACCAACATCCGCGGCCAGATGCATCTCGCGCTTCAAAACGAGGGTGGTTTCTTTGAGGACATATCCCTCAGGATGGGCATCGCCGCCTGGAGCATGCCTGCGACGACGTTTGGAATCGCGGTATTCGATCAGGACAACGATGGACGGCTTGACGGCTTCTTCGCCAATGGCGAAGTGAACGTCACCAACGCCCTGCCTGTCGGCGCCAATCCCTACGCCCAGCCGGATCATTTCGTGCGCCTTCTCCGCGGAAGCTTTGTGGATACGACGCAGGCCTCCGGTGCGGCGTTTGGCGATGTTGGCCGCGGCGTCGCCTGCGCTGACTATGACAACGACGGCGATCTGGATCTGCTGGTGACAAACAATGGTGGTCCGCTGAGACTCCTGCGGAATAACAACGACACCTCCAATACCTGGTTGGTCGTGGATGCTCGCACGGGACCCGGTCGGCGCGCAGCTATCGGGGCTCGCGTGGCCGTGACCATCGGCGACAAGACGTTCTACCGGGAGATTCGCCCGCAGCAAAGCTACCTCTCAAGCGGCGACCCGCGGGCCCACTTCGGTCTCGGTCGCGCGGCGCAAGTGGATCAGCTGGAGGTCCTCTGGCCGGACGGCTCCCGCTCGGTCCGGACCGACCTCCCGGTCAATCAGTTCCTGCGCATTGATCCGAATTCCGAGGCTGCCAAGAGATCGCCATGAAGCCCGGAGGCAGAGATGGTCAACAGCGCCGTGGCCGGCGAGGGAAAGCGAATCGCGCCGATACCGCACGGCGGCTGCGCTGGTGGGAGGTCCCAGCAGGGCTGGTCGTGATTGGCGGCTGGGCGTATCTGCTCTTTGGCCCGAGCCTGGCGATCGGCAACAGGGCACAAATCAGCTTCCCGCGTCTGGAGATCAGGACCGACGCCAGCGGTAGCCAATACGTGCAAACAGACGCAGCGGCGCTGCGGGCGGCGTTTGAGCACGCGGGCCTGCCCGATCCACCGGACCTCAACGGCGCCGACCCGGTCCCCGTGGCTGTTCTGCTGCGCTTCGCGAGAGAGTGGGGTGACACTCGCAGCGTTGCTGCCCTTGGCCAACTGGCTCAGGTCTACCAGGCGCTGCAGGAGCACGAGGCCGCGCTGGGGTGCTTTGCAGCCGCGGCCCAACTCGATACATCCGATGTCCGCTGGCGGTACGGCCTCGGCATCGAGTGTCAAGCCATGGCGTTGACTGACCTGGCGATCGATGCGCTCGATCAAGCCCGCCGAATGGACCCCGACTATCCGACCACCTACGCGCGCTTGGGCGCTTTGTATCTGGACCGCAACGACTTCGAGCGGGCGGAAGCGCAATACAACGAGTATCGAATGCGGCTTCCGAACCGCTCCTTGGGGTACGTGGGGCTCGGTCGTGTGGCACTGGCTCGCGGCGACGAAGTTCGTGCCAAGGAGTTGTTGAGCACGGCAGTGCGGGTGATGCCGAACGATTTTCTAGCCCATCGCCTGCTTGGGCGGGCGCTTGCGGCGCTCGGTAGGCGCGAGCTTGCCCGGCGTGAACAGGATCTGGCTGAGCGTCTTCCCCAGTACTCCGGGTGGCTGAGTTTCGATCCTCGCTTGCAGGAGTCAAACGCGCTGGCCAATACGCAAGGCTACCTGACCAACCAGATGCGGGCAGCGGCGGCGGGCGAGGACTGGGCGACCTTCGTGCACGTCGCTGAGCTGCTGCTGCGGCGCCGCCCCCAGGACTTCTCGACGCTAAGTAACCTCGCGGAGGCCTACCGCAAGCTCGGCCGGCTCGACGAAGGAGGCCCTGGCTGATCGGGCAATCGAGCTCAAGCCGGACGGAGCGGCCTTGTACTGTGTTCGTGCGGTAATCGCCTTCCAGCGGCGAGACTTCTTGACCGTCCATCAAGCGCTCGATGCTGCGGAGGCGCTCGATCCTCAACTCGCGCGGATCTACGACCTGCGGGGCCGTGCATTGTTCCTCCAGCAACGAACGGCTGAGGCGATCACGGCCATGCAGCGGGCGGTGGCGCTGGATTCCTCCGCGGGGAATCTGCGCCTGGTGCTGGCGGAGATGTTTCGGCAGACCGGCGACACTGCCGAGGCGCTTCGCCTTCTCTCGGACCTGCTCGAGCTGGATCCTCATAACGCCGAAGCGCGGCAGTTGCTGGACGCGATCCGGGTGGGCAGCGCCGGCCCCGATGGATAGGGGCCGCTCGATCGTATCCAACGTGTGGGCACGGAAGGGCAAGAACCGCGCCGCGCCCTTCGATCGGGAAAAGGGGGCATGAACCTGGGATGCGATCACAAGAGGTGCGATGTAGAAGCTAGTCGTTGACCGACTCTGCAAAAAAGATCCACGCCGTGCTTGCCAGCACGGCGCGGAGAGAAGAGAGAGAGTCCGGTGGGGACTTCGAGGTCCTCTAATTGCACGCCTCGCCTTCCAGCGGGACGCTGCGGAGAGTCGCTGGGGGGATCGACCTGATCCCCGCGAAATCCACGCCGTACTTGCCAGCACGGCGCGGAGAGAAGAGAGAGAGTCAGTGGGGCCTTGGCGCCCCAACTCCCCGCCTCGCCTTTCGGCGAGGCGCGGAAGAGAGAGTCCCTCGGGGACCGACCTGATCCCCGCGAAATCCACGCCGTGCTCGCCAGCACGGCGCGGAGAGAAGAGAGAGAGCTTCTCAGGGACCGCGGCGGTCCCCAAATTCCCGACCGGACCTGTTGATCCGGCGAGGAGCAAGCGGTGGCAGAGGCCTCGCAGGCGGGTTCGACTCGCTGTGGGCTTTCTCGCGACCTGATCGGGACGAGGGGATCAGCGAGGTCAACTCGGCCGGCAGGTCGGGAGAGCCGTGCATCCAGCCCCCATGGATACGCCAACGATGCGATGGCCGGGTCTCGCCGGTCGATGGCGACGGTTGTGACGATCCAGCGGCCCAGGCGTCGTCCAGCAGCCGAATCGCCTCCGCCGCCTGCGCTGAGTCTTTCACGTACACGTCACATCCAAGCTCCGCCGCCTCGCGCGTAAAGCCGAGATCGGAGAGCAGCCCGACGGTGCGGACGGCTGTGGGAAAACAGTGGTGATCCGCCAGCAGGCTTCGCAGGGCCGGGCCTTGCCGGCTCAGCGTCGAATGGTCCAATGCGATGCACACCACGACGAAATCGTTTTCACCCAAAACCAGGCTTCGGCGAATCGAGCTGATATGGGCGACGACGGCCGCGTGGTCCACGCCGTGTTCCGTCAGCGCGCGGCGCAACTCTTCGGCCATGGATGGCTCGCCCACTACAACTGTTACGTGAGCTCCCAGGCTTCTCATACATCTCGCCACCTACACAAACGCCGTGCCAGCCCCGGTGCGATCTGGGGCTGCAAACTGTGGTTTGGATGGCTTTGCGGGGCATGGCCGGGCGGGACCGCCGCATGTGGCGACACCCGGTGACGCAGAATTGCGACGTGCCGATGGCCTTGCACGGGTGTTAGCCGCATCGACTCGCATTCACGCGACAAACTGTCGCAGATCTGCGGCGCGGCGGTCCGTCGCGCGCCTGGCCGGCTAAAGAAAATGGAGAAATTATCCGCCCCGGAACTCTTACGGCGACGCAGGCGGTCGCAGATGAGCTCGGATCACCGCTCTTGAAGCCAGCGATAGATTGTGCTGCGGTGTACGCCGAAGATTGCCGCGGCCCGGCTGATCGAACCGCGGGAGTCGGCCAGCACTCGTTGGACGGCTTCGAGCTTGACCTGCTTCAGCGACCGGACTCGTTTCGTGGTTCTATCCGACTCCTGGAGTTGACAGATTTCCTGGAGGCGTTGGGCTGTCACCGGCTGCCCGGGGCAGAGCACGTGGAGCCGTTCAACGACACTGCGCAGCTGGCGGATGTTGCCCGGCCAGGGATAGCATCTCAGCAGGTTCATCGCCGACCGGTCAAACACGAGCTTCGGCTGTTTGTACAGGGCCGCAAACTCGCCATTGAAGGCCTCAAGCAGAATGGGCATCTCCGTTGGCCGTTCACGCAGAGGCTTGACTCGCAGCTGAATCACATCCAATCGAAACAGCAGATCCTCGCGGAATTTCGAGTCGGCGACGGCCTGCCTCAAGTCGATGTTGGCCGCGGCGATGACCCGCACATCGACCACGATCGGGCGAGACCGGCCCACCGGCTGCACTTCGTGCTCCTGCAGCAGGCGCAGCAGCCTGGTCTGGGCCGACGCTGGAAGCTCGCCGATCTCGTCGAGAAACAACGTGCCTCCCTCGGCGGCCCGGACCAGGCCAAGGTGATCGGAGGTCGCGCCGCTGAACGATCCGCGGACATGGCCGAACAATTGGCTATCCGTGAGGCTCTCAGGGATGGCCCCACAGTTGACCGGCAGGAACGGGTGATCGCGGCGAAGGCTGTTCCTATGCACCCACTTGGCAAGATGTTCCTTGCCGACGCCGGTTTCGCCCCCAATCAGAATGGTGCAGTTGGATCGCGCAGCACGCTTGACGAGCTGGATCCAACCTTCGATTGTCGATCCGGATCGACCCTCCGACTCGATGCCCTCTAAGGCAAACGTGTCCAGACGATCCAGAACTTTCGACCCGCTGGCCATTCCTTGCCCTCTCTCTTCTCTCCGGCCCCGCTGTCACGAGTCGTCCGCGCAGTAACCTCCTTCGTTCGTGCATCACGATTGAAGCGCCCCGGATCGACTTTCTGCGGCCTCCGCTGTGGCGAGTTAATCGATACGGAAGCCGCTAACGATGTTGCTCAGGCGGGTTATTGCTCCAGGTCTTGATTCCAGTCGCAGTGCGGCCCGGCAGCGTTCGTCTAACACGGCAGCCCCGTCCCAAAGACTGATTCGAACCGCAATACTGCAACATGTTCCTCTCTCTTCGTACACCTCTGCCGGATGTGCTAGGACCTCCTCATGTGCGGACCCCCGCACACCCCAGTTCTCGCGGCACTTTCTCTCTCCTATGCGACAGCGCAATCGGGGTTTCGTCAACCCTTTTCTTCGCACAATGCGAAAAAAGTCCATAAATGTCCCAGCCGGAGTCATCTGATCGGCTGGGGAAATCGGAGCGAATTGCCCAGCTTCACGGGCGAACCTCAGCGTCGAGGACTCGCCCAGAGGCCGACGTCAACGCTACCCACCGCCAAGCCTCATGTCACCTCACCCCCTGTCCCCGCGCTATTTTCTTGATCCGTCCTACATGCTGTGTTCTAATGGGCAAGGGCAGATCGTCGGCGTACGGACTGGGACATAGGGAGGGCAGGAGGATGGCAGGGAACATTCGACTGATTGGACGGGGCGCGGCTCCCGTCCTCGTGGCTTGCATGTTCGCCTGGGGTGCGGCCCCGCCGCCCGCTGCCGCCCAGTGTGAGGCGGGCAAGCTCCTGGCCAGCGACGGCGCGGCCAACGACCAGTTCGGCGGCTCGGTGTCGATCAACGGCGACGTGGCCGTGGTCGGGGCCGGGAGCGACGATGACAACGGCGCGGACTCCGGCTCGGCCTACATCTTCCGCTTTGACGGCTTGAGCTGGGTTCAGGAGGCCAAGCTTACTGCCTCCGACGGCGCTGCCGATGACTTTTTCGGCTTGTCAGTGGCGGTCAGTGGCGAGTTGGTCGTGGTCGGGGCCGTTGGCGACGACGACAACGGCTCTCTGTCCGGCTCGGCGTATATGTTCGTCAAGCCCCCCGGTGGCTGGGTGGACATGACCGAAACCGCCAAGCTCACGGCCGCCGACGGCGCTGCCGACGACCGGTTCGGCGGCTCGGTGTCGATCAGCGGCGAGGTCGTAGTAGTCGGGACCTCTCGTGACGATGACAACGGGTTCAACTCCGGATCGGCGTACGTGTTCGTCAAGCCTCCCGGCGGGTGGGTGAGCATGACCCAAACCGCCAAGCTCACCGCCTTCGATGGCGCTGACAATGACCAGTTCGGCGAGTCGGTGTCAATCAGCGGCGAGGTGATCGTGGTCGGAGCCAATTTCGACGATGACAACGGCGAGAACTCCGGCTCGGCGTACGTCTATGTCCTGTCCGGCGTCGATTGCAACCGCAACGGTCAACCGGACGCATGCGACATCTTCTTGGGCGTAAGCTGCGACTCCAACGCGAACGTCATCCTCGATGAGTGGGAGAAAGACAATCGGGGCGTACATCCCCGCGATCAATTGATTCGATCTGTCGACGTCCCGATAATGATGGCGACACTTGATGGGACCACGTCCACTCCTGATTTCACGCCGGCAGTAGCCGAAGCCAAGAACCGTAGCGAGTGGTCCTGGGACTCCATACCCGAGCACTACCACGCACAGGTGCAATGGCAACTAGCGGTCACCGGGTATGAGATCGGTTACCTGATTGTACTGTTCGCCGGCCGTCACCTGGAAACCTTTGAGATCGAGGCCGACAACGACTACCAGACGGCTCAGATCCTTGCTGCTGACGAGTTTTGGAAGCTGGTGGAGGCCAACGAACCTCCACCCACCGACGGGGCAGACAACCCACTCATGGCTTCGCTATGGCCGTCACACACCGAGCAGGCCACCGAGATTGACGCTGACGCCGCTATTGAGCTCTACGAGGCCCGTAGTGCCGACAAACTGGCTTCTGAGCGTAGGAACGCTGCTGAGGCGGTTATCAAGGCGGTGCTTGGTGAGGCTGATACCGCGGTGGTGGGCCAACAGGTGGTCGCCACCTGGCGTAACAACGGCAAGGGCCGACGGTTTCTCGTGAAAGGGGACGCACTAGATGAATAAGACAGCCACAGAGGTCCAAATGGACCGAATGGACCGGATGAGGAAGCTGGCAAAGACTAACCCTGACGCCTACGCCTACGCCTACGCGTGGTTGGAGGGTGCCGCAACTATTAACCCGGAATTGAGCGAGCATCTTGACAAGGCCATCGACTTTGTGGAACGGACCTACCCACGATGACCGATTCCACCACCATCGACCGCCGCGACGTAGCCGACGACCCACCCATCGTCGCCCTGCTCAAACAGTACGACGCCGATCTCACCGAAGCGCTACCCGACGGATACACCCCAGGCCGGTTCAAGAGTGTCTGCATCAACCTGGTGCGTGCCACTCCTGCCCTTCTCAACGTCGACCCGATGTCCTTCATTGCCTCGGTGTTGATGTCGGCGCAGATGGGTCTTGAGCCCGGTCCACCGTTGGGTCTGTGTTGGGTGATCCCACGCCGCAACAAAGGACGGCTAGAGGCATCATTCCAGCTCGGATATCAGGGTTTGCGTCAACTGGCCTACCGCTCTGACCGCGTTTCGTTGATCGAGGCTCGCATAGTGCATGAAGGTGATGACTTTGACTTTGGCTACGGGCGCGGGGGGGCCAACTGGTCTCACAAGCCCACCGGGGAGCCCGAACGGGACTGGACCGACGTTTACTGCGCCGCATACCTCGTCAATGGCGCCGAGCCGTTCGAGGTGATGTCCAAAGCCGAGGTTTTGGCCCACCGCAACCGTTATGTACCCGACTGGTCGAAGTCGAAGGCGTGGAAGGACCAGGAGGCGGAGATGGCCCGTAAGACGGTTACCGCCAAGCTGTGCCGTCAACTGCCGATGAATGTCGAGTTTCGCACCGCTTTGGCGGTGGATGGGTCCACTCCGAGGGAGTTGGTGCCTGATCTGGCCGGGTTAGTGGCATTGGAAGCAGTAGCGGAAGAGGAGAATACCGATGCCTAAGGGTCGTGGAGCAAATTCAAGCCGGTCTACCCATTCCCACTCTCGAGGATCTCAGGCAGGCAATCTGATCAAGGACTCAATGCAAATTCTCTCCAGTCGAGCTACTCAACCCAAGTACGCACCGATCAACCAGCAAGGCATCCTCGATGAGACAGCCTCGTTTCTCGAAAGATTGCGTAAACGACTCCGACGGAGACACCGATGACCAAGCATGACGGATGCGCCTACTCCACGGTCGAATGTCGGAACAGAGGCTGCAAACCGGCCGAGCTCTGTCCCGGTGGGTATCAGGTCTACCGGGACTGGACCGGGGGCGGCCACCACCACGAGGACGATGAATGAGAACTAGATATCGCGGACCTACTCGGAAGGGCTGGCAACACGGGGCCACCTACGACCTTCAGCTACGACGATTCAGTCCATTCCAAATCCATGTCGGCACTATTTGGTCGTACAACAACACACAAAATCAGGTGTCTCCCATTCCGATACGAATACGCACCTTTCGTCGTTTTTTTGGAGTGGTTCACCGTAGAAAACACTGACCGATGACGACTGACACCATCTCCCCGGTGGCCCGTTGCACCTGCCGCCATCTCTACTCGATCCATGACGGATCCTGCCAGGGACGCCGGGCGCGGGGTATGTGCCAATGCGACGCTTTCGACTATGCCGACCACCAGCCCCACACCGAAACACTGGACTTGCTTCAATCCTCGATCCGATTGTGGGGGTTTGCTCCCACGGTGCGGGAGATGGCCGCAACGCTTGGAGTGTCAGCGACGGCCACTGTGAATAGCCGGTTGGCCGTGTTGGAGAACGCCGGTCTGATCGAACGGGTCGGACCTCGGGCCATTCGATTGATGGAGGTCACGGAATGAACGACCTGATAATTGGACGGGTGCGGTGTGTGAGTTGCGGAGGCGTCTTCAAAGGCCACGTTCTCAAGGGTGGTGACGGTTCCCGCCTCGCCCCCTACCGACACAAGCGGAAGAACCCCGACAAGGTCTTCACCACCGTGTGGTGCAATGGCCACTTAATCGTCGGAAGGGACGTTACCGAATGACCCAACAAGAGCGCATCCTGCTCCATCTGCAAGATGAGCCGACCTGTGGCACCTCCTTTCTCAACTGGCATATCCCTCGTTACGCCGCTCGGATTCACGAGCTGCGAGCGAAGGGGCATCAGATCACGTCGGAACGGTGCAAGATCGAATACCACCACCATCACTCACCGCAGACGGTCTATACCCTCCGCAATCATTCGTGGGTGACGGAGGACGTGCGATGAGACCAGAAGGCTTTCTACACGTTTGCGAGGTCTGTGGGCAATTAGTAGATCACGACAACAACCGCTGGCCTATTCCAGCATGTTGCGAAGGCTGCCCATGTGGGGTGATGGAGGAT
>JADFIR010000012.1 GCA_022566535.1 Planctomycetota bacterium | reverse complement strand
GCCGGGGCCGAGCAGGGCGATCTGGAATCCCAATATATCCTGGCGGCGCTCGATCAACTGGGCCTCGGCGTGCCCGAGGATCAGACCCAGGCCATAGCCCTGTATCGCCGCGCGGCGGAGAAGCACTTCGTCGACGCCCAGGTCCGCCTCGGCCATATGCTTGCCATGGGCCAGGGAACGGCGTCGGCCCCGGTCGAGGCCCAGGTCTGGTGGAACCTTGCGGCGCGGACCGGCGAGCCTCTGGCCACCGCCGGCGCGGCCCTGTTGAGCAATGAATTATCGGCGTCCGAGAACGCCGAGGCGCGGACCCAAAGCCAGCGCGTCGAGAAACTGTGGCAATCCTGGGAGCGGTGGGCGGACGCCGACAGCGGTGGCAGCCTCGGGAATATCCGAGACCGCCACGGCCCCCGCCCCAAGCGTGGCGGCCGCGCCGATCCGCACGCCCGGCAGGACCGTCGCGTTCAGACCCACCAGCGCGTCTCGCCCGACCGTCACCCGGCCTCCCAATACAGCCCCGGGGGCCACGTGGCAGAACGCTTCCAGCACGCAGTCATGTTCGATGAGCGCTCCGCTATTGACGATCACGCCGCGCTCGATGACGGCTCGGGCGTTGACGATCGCGCCTGGGCCTATGAAGGCTCCCTCGGTGAGGGCGGCTGATGGTGAGACTACCGCGCTTGGGTGGATGATCGCCGGCGCTTCAGTCTCATCCGCAGCATCCAGCCACCGGCGTCGAACCGCCGGATCGCCCACCGCGGCGTAAGCGGCCGTCCCCTTTGGCAACGACGCCAACACGGTGGCGAGATCTTCAATCGCGCCCAGATGCTTGAGGTTGACCTGCTCGGTGCGGGGATGGTGCTCGTCATCATCGAGGAAGCCGACGACCGACCATCCGCTCGCACGCGCGGCCTCGGCAACGACTGCCCCATGCCCGCCACCGCCCAGCAGCACCAGCGTCCGTTGGCGGCTCATGCGGTTCTACGTTCCTGCGTGACGCGCTTCAGCCAGGTTCTTATGCGTGGGCCGCTCCGAAGCGGCGCGGGCTGCGGCGCCGGCGAATGGCGCTCCGCCACGGCCCGGTCCCATGCCCGATGGTATCGTGCAACCGGCAGCCCGTGATAGCTCGATCGGCAGCGGTGACAGACCAGCCGCTGCCTGGCCAGCAACAGGATCACCACGTCCGCTGCCAGCACGACAACCATTGCCACCAGGATCGGGGGTGTGGTCGCGTATCCCAACGCACCAACGACCGCACCGGCGAAGGCCAGCACCACCACGAAGCTGGTGACCTGCGGGAACGCCTTGGCTCGAAACAGCTCGCTGCATCCGCAGACCACACAGCGGCGCAGATGCCTCGCATCATCCAAGGCCCTGTCCCAATCGAGGAATACCTCCCGGTCCGTGCCCTCAATGTTCACTCGGGTGGGACGCCGGGCCGGGTCAACCTCGATCCTGCCGATCCTCCGCCGCGACGCGTCTCGAACCTCGATTCGCATGCCGTCACAATCATATGCCCAACGCTTGACGCCTGAGGCTACGCGACCTTGCCAAGCGGTCACGCAGTGTGCATAGTCGCTGCGATGAGCCGGTGGATCACCCATCTTGGCGGCAAGTTCCTTGTCTTTGACGGGCCGGATGGGTCGGGCAAGACCACGCAGTTGGATCGGTTTGCCGAGCATTGCCGGGAAGCCGGTCTTGGGGTGTGCGAGGTCCGCGAGCCGGGCGGGACCGCGTTCGGCGAGCAGATTCGCCGCATCCTGCTCGACCCCGCAAGTCCCGAGATGAGCGTTCGCTGCGAGATGATGCTGTACATGGCCAGCCGGGCCCAGTTGGTCGAGCAGGCCATCGCCCCGGCGCTACAGCGCGGCGAGCTGGTGCTGGCCGATCGGTTCATCAGCTCCACCCTGGCCTACCAGGGCGCCGCCGGCGGGCTGAGCCCCGAAGAGATCCTGGCCGTAGGCCGCGTTGCCGTGCAATCGAGCTGGCCGGACCTTACCGTCATCTTCGATGTCGATCAGCGGGTTGCCGGTGCTCGCCTCCCCGATTCGCCGGCCCGCGATCGAATGGAGCGCAGAAGCCCTGCATTCCATGCGAGAGTGCGGCAAGGGTTTCTGGACCAGGCCGAAGCGCAACCGGACAAGTACCTTCTCATCGCCGCCGCCGCTGACCCCGACTCGGTGTTCGAGACGTTGCTGAATCGCCTGCAACAGCGGTTGACCTGAGCGCACGGCGCGCGAGCCGGGGCGTGTCGCCCCGGTGGACATTCAATGAACAACCGAGCATCCTCTGCGCCACTGCGGTGAGTCTTCTTAGCTCTCGGTGAACCGCAGCACCTTGGGCTTGGCCAGCCGTTCGAAGTCCTCGTAGGCGAGCCGAATCAGCTCCGTGTGGCTGCCGGCGTTGAAGGCGATCTCCTCGTCCTGGGCGAGGGGCTCGGCGACGTAGACCTCCATGTCGTAGAGATTGCCGAACGGCGGCATCGCCCCCGGCTCGCACTCGGGAAAGCGATCGGCAAACTCCTCCTCAGACGCAAGCTCGACTTTCTTGGCCCCAAGCGCTTTCTTGAGCAGCTTGAAATCGACCTGACGCGTCGCGGGCAGCACGGCCATGGCCATCCGGCCGTCCACCTTCACGATGACCGTCTTCGCCAGCTCCTTGCCTGGCACGTGGGCCGACGCCGCGATCTCCTGGGCCGTGTAGACCGGCGAATGACTGATCGCCAGGTACTTGACCTTGTGGCCGTCCAGGAACTGCTTGAGCTTCTTGGCGGGCATGGCCGGCTCCTTGGGTTGGCTTGCCTCGGCCTTGGACGCGCTGCGTACGATACGTCTGGCGGCCGCCGCCCGCAAGTGCGGATTGCAGGCGTACCTGCGGTCAGAATCCGCCGTATGGAACCGGCACAGATCATGCTCACGCGAGCCCGCGTGCAGGACCGGGCGCCAGCGAGGCTCCGTGTGCAACGGGCGGTGTGATCCAGGGCCGGCGAAGCAGTCACTTCTTCTCGGCAACGAGTTGAGCCAAGCGCTGCGCGGCTCGGTGCGTAGGGTCGATCTGCGTCGTCTGTTTGTACTGCTGAATCGCCTCATTCTTGCGGCCCAGCATTTCAAATGTCTGGCCAAGCTGGTAATGGGCAGGCGCAAGACGAGGATTGAGGCGGATTGCCTCGCGATAGTGGTCAATGCCTTGCTCAGGCATTCCGAGCCGAACCAGGGCGAATGCCCAGTTCACGTGGTCTCGCGCGGCGAGCGGTCCGAGGACGGCGGCCTGCTCAAACTCCTGGACGGCCTCTTGGAACTGTCCGCTTGAGCTCAATGCTGTGGCAAGATGAGAATGCACCTGCGCGTTCTGGGGCGCATAGGCCAGCGCGCGCCGAAAATGTTGAATCGCCTCTTGAGACCGGCGTCGTGTGAGTTGAATCACACCGAGGTGCATGTGTGCAAGGGGAAGATCATCGCGTTGTTGCGCGGCCGTCGGCAGACGCTCGAATTGTTGCACCGCCTTCGACAGATGCTCGAAGGCCACGTTGGGCTGGTTGGTGCTTACATACGCCAATCCCAGCCAGAGTTGGATATGCGGGTCGTTGGGACGCGCCTTTTCGACGATTCTCAGGTGGGGTAGGGCCTTGGCGTACTGCCCGGCCGCCACGAGAGGCTGCGCTCGGTCGAAAAAGTGATTGGAGCTGACTCCCATGGCCCGAACTTGTGCCCGGACCCGGTCTGGAAGCGTAAGCCCACTCGTCAGGCGGCGGGATTTTTCCGCGGCCACTGCTGCGCGCTGCTGCTGTCCCAGACGCCTGTAGGCTTGCGCCAGGGCTGCGTAGACTGAGCCGTGGTTCGGTGCGAGCTGGGCCGCTCGTTCCAGGTTGGCTCGTGCGCTCTGCGGCTCGCCTAACCGTAGTAGGAGCAGCCCAAGGCTGCGCTGCGTGATTGCCAGGTTCGGATCGAGTTCGATCGACTTCGTGAAGGCGTCGCGTGCTTCGGCCAGCTTGCCATGCCTGGTGAGCACCGCGCCGATGTGGTGGTAAATCGGGGCAAAGTTGGGCTCAAGCTCCGCCGCCGTCCGAAGCAACCTCACCGTCTCGTCCGGCCTGATCCCCTGAGATTCCAGGACGACCGCGAGATTGTACGGATATCGAAAGTCGTTGGGGGCCAGTTTCCACGCGCGCCGATAACAGGTCTCGGCGACGTCCAACAAGCGGTGTACTTCACTGGCCATCGCAAACCTGCCCCATGCCTCGGCTGAGTTGGGCTGCTTTAGCACGGCCTGGCGCGTTTCGTGGATCAGCGCAGCGACACGTCGCTCCATGCCCGCGGTGTCTGGACTGGGAACCTCATCGTCCGAAGGCTCCGACCAGCATCCCGTTGCGGCAACGGCGAACGAGGCCCCAGCGGTAACAACGACTCTTATAATCCGGGCCGGGCCGCGACTTCGCCGCGGCGATGGGACGCCGCGCTGCTGCGCCGGGTCCGAGCAAGAGCCCGCTTGCGCGTCCTGGTTCATGACGGTCTCTCCCCTGCACCTCGTATAAGCTCCACCACCCGATCGGCCGGTGTGGCGGGGAAGCGTTCTCGTAGCCCGTCCGGCCAGCGAACGTCGATTTGGTCTATCCGGGTCGCGGGGCCGACCCCGAAATGGGCTCGCGGATCGCTGCTGGACAAGTAGCTGTGGCCTCTGCTGATCGAGCGAACCTGCTGCCGACCGCCACAGGAGATGGTGATGCGCGCCCCGATGGCGTCTCGCCGCAAGCGAGGGTCGATTGCCCGAATGATGAGCCAGTGCCCTTTGCGAGGCGCTTCATTGCGGTAGAGGCGTGCCGGACCATGCAGGTTGCTGATGAGCAGGTCCAGGTCACCGTCCTCATCGATATCGCCGGCCGCCAGGCCTCGGCTGATCTCGATGGGCGCGCACAGCGTTGCCACCTCTTGTTCGATCAGGTCGAAACGGCCTGAGCCGTTGTTGAGATAGAAGAGGTTCGGCTCTGCAAAGATGTCCCAGGGAGGCTCAACGCGCGCGCCTGGCAGTGCGTCGCCACGTGCGACCCGACCGTTGACGACAACGATATCCAGATCACCATCAAGTTCCACGTCAAACGCTGCCGTGCCAAAGCCGGTGTACCGCATGCTGGAGGTGGCCAGCCCGGCGGAGGCGCTCGTGTCGTCGAAGCCGGCGTCACCGCCCAGATTGAGGTACAGCGTGTTGCTCTCGTTGCGGAGGTGCGTCATGAACAGATCGAAGTCCAGATCACCATCGACGTCGGCTGCGAGCACGCCCATTCCCGCCTCCGCTTGCCCCTCCATGTTATATGCCGCTCCCATCATGATCGCATCGTCGCGGAAGGTGCCGTCATGCTGATTGATCCAGAGTTGGTTGGGCGAGGCGTCGTTGGCGACATACACATCCGGCCAGCCGTCTCCATTGAGGTCCTCGCAGATGACACCCAACCCGTTGCCCGCGATCGCCGCGATTCCCGCCTTCTCAGTGGCGTCGGTAAAGGTTCCGTCGCCGTTGTTGTGAAGCAGGATGTCATGCACGGGGATAAACGATTTCGGGCCGCAGTAGGCGCGCCGACCCGCCGAATCGAAACAATACTTGGCCGGGTTGCCGGTGACGTACCGGGTGACGTACAGGTCCAGGAAGCCGTCGAGGTCGTAGTCGAAGAAGGCGGCCGAGCACGACCAGCCATCGACGTGGATGCCGGCGGCCGCCGTCACGTCGTCGAACGTGCCGTCTCCGCGGTTTTCATACAGGCGGTCCAGGCCGTAGTTGGTGACGTACACATCCGCGTCGCCGTCATTGTCGATGTCGCCGATCGCGACGCCCATGCCGTAACCGATGTCGCCGAGCCCGGAGGCCTCGGTCACATCGACGAATCGACCGTCGGGATCCTGCCGGTAGAGCCGGTTGACAAGATCGCCGCTTGTGTCGGACCGATCGAAGCAGCGAGCGCCGTTGGTCAAGTAGATGTCGAGGTCGCCGTCGCCGTCGTAATCGAACAAGGCGGCGCCGGAGCCCATGATCTCCGGAAAGAGCAGTTCACCGGTCGCACCGGTGTCATAGATGAAACGCAGACCCACCTCGTGTGTGATTTCGGTGAACCATTGCGAGGAGGTTGGGTTCTTGGCCGGAGCAGCTTCAGAGGGGTCATGACAGCCGCCCGCCAGTGCCGCCACCGCCACCAGCCACACCGATGGCAGTGCTCGCAACTTGAACACGGAGCGCCCAGTGTTCATCCGGGATTTCCCAGAGAACCGCCTCATCCATTTCGCCAAACGCTGCACTCAATAATGGTAATCGGTTTAGGGCCGATGACCGGCCGTGGCCGCCCGCGCCGTCGATGGCCCGTTATAAAGCCGTCCCGATTCCATCGGGATTGGTCGCGGTCTTCCTGCACTCCCGATACCCCCGCAACACAGACCCGAAGCCCACGGCATCCCGGCCGTGGGCACCTCCATTGGCTCTTACGGGAAGCAGGTGCCGCAGGGGTTGCCGCCGGCGACTGAGCACCACGCGGCCAGCACCGCCGCCAGATCGAACGCATCCACGCAACCATCCGGCAGATTGGCCGCACCGGAGATGTCAGCAACGGCGAGATTCGCGGGCGTGCAGTTTTCGCACGGCGGGCTAGGCGGGTTCGGGTCGTTGACAGCGGAGCACCACGCGCCGAGCATGGCGCCGAGGTCAAAGGCGTCAACACATCCATCGGGTACACCGAGTGGCCCGGTGATGTCGGCCGGGGAGGCGGGTTGCGGGCAGATGAGCTTCTCGACTTGGAAATCGTCAATGCCCGCTTCCGTGACTGAGTCGTTGGGGCAGTCGCAGGCGCCGAAGCGGACGCGGACCGCCGCAGTGGGGGTAACGAAGTCGCTCACCACGAATGAGGCGTGCTGCCAGGCGCTGTCTGTACTGCTGACGGTTTCGACCAGCTTCCAGGTCTGGCCATTGTCGTTTGACACGTCCACAGTAAGCACGTCGGGCTGGCCAAAGTCGCTAAAGACCCAGCGCTCATAGGAGATGATTGCGTTGGTGCCTTGGAGGTCAATGGTCGGCGAGATCAGGTAGGTCGGCCCCCAATCCACGTCGTTCGCATTTGCATTTCCGCCGGGCGGACCGTTGTCGGTCACGAAAGCCATGACGTTTGCGGCCCCTGGCGTCGCGTCGTCTTCGGGCGCTGCGAGCTGGCCGGCCGAGATCGTGCCGTTGGGATCGGCCTGTCCCCATTCTCCGGCTGTCAGAGAGGGATCACTCATGATCGTCCAGCCGGATACGTCGCCCTCGATGTTGTCGCTGAACACGACCTTGGTGCCGATGCTGGCAATGGCGCCGAAGGTTGAGGCGGGAGCCGTGGGCGGATCGGTGAAGATCCCGCCGCCGGCAATCGCAGCGCTGACATAGAAGGCGATGCTGTCGGGACACTCCTCGGCCCCAAGCGTGGCGAGGAAGAGGTTCTCTGCGATGGGGTCCATGGCCGTCGCGATGAACCGGCCGCCGTTGACCGAGGTGTGGATGATCGCGCTACCCCGCTCGATCTGCGCGCCAGCGATCTCTTGGATCTCGACTTGGAGGTTGAAGTCCTCGCCAGGTGGGATGAGTGTGGGCGGCAGGCCCTGTGGATAGGCGAAGGCGAGCTTCGGCTGGGCGATCCACACCGACGTGCCCGTGCAGGTTCCGATCACCAGGTCAAGCCACTGATCGCCGTTGATGTCGAACACCGCAACATCGTGCGTGCCGGTGCGGGCACTGATCGGGATGCCGCTAGGCTCGGGCTGGAAGGTAATGTTTGGCACGTTGCCGAGATTCCGCCAGATGCGCAGGTGGCGATTGCAGCCGCAGCAATCGACATCGACATCAGCGATGAGCACGTCGTTATGGCCGTCCTGATCCAAGTCCGTGATGACGATATTGCCGCCGAAGCTGTCGCCTTCGTTGGAGAAGGCGAAACCGAGGAAGTTGGCCTGTCCGTCGGGGCCGTTGCCCTGATTCAAGAAGTAGCGGTCAGTCTGGTCGTCTTCGATGACGATATCCAGCAACCCGTCCCCGTTCAGATCACCGACTTCAACGTGATAGGGTTTGCCGGTATAGACGAGCTGGAAGGCGTTGAAGAATCCTTCGTTGGCCGCGTTGTTGTAGCTTGTGGTAATGCGGAGTGGTGGGGAGCTGTTTGAGCTGCCCCGGTCCTTGACGACGTCGTTTACGCCGTCGCCGTTGATGTCCGCAATGACAGCATGGACACCGAAGTCTGACTCGCGCATGGCGTAGGTCATGCGGGCTTCACTCTCGTCAATGAAATTGCCTGTGCCGTCATTGATCCACAGACGATCCTCGAGGTCGTTGTTGTAATCGACGAAGTAGAGATCGGGTGAGCCGTCGCCGGTGACGTCGCCGAAACCGATGCCGCAGAAATTCGGAGCGATGGGCATGGTCGGGGTCCGTGGTTCCTCGTATCGAAAACCCTGCCAAACGCCGGCGTCCGTGCCTCTGTTGATATAGACACGTGGGTGGGAGATCGTCTTGGCCAAGCCCTGGCCATAGGTGGTGGCGGTGACAATATCCAGCCAAGTGTCGCCGTTGACATCAATCAGCGCCACGTCGCGGTCGTTGGTCAGATCGAGCATGCCCTGGCCACCGTCCGTGGCTTCGGTGGCAAACTCGGCGGTTCGGTCCACCAGCACGCCGTTGATCGCGTGGCCTTGGGCGATTCCCTCGTTCATGAACAGCACGTTGCGGAATCGGCCGAGCGTGTTCCACGGTTGCTTGCGGACACAGATCAGGTCGATGTCGCCATCCTTATCGACATCGCCCCAGGCGTAATCCTTCTCCTGCGTGTCAGCAGTGCCGACGCTGGGGATTGCGACCAATCGCGTCGCGGTTTCGTCAGCAAAGGTAGGCCAGGTGTCGCCTCCGGCCAGAACAGGCTGGGCGGCGCATACGACGCCGAGAACGCAGAACGAGCGCAACGCGATCGACGCCGCCATGGACATTCTCCTTCGCTGCTCATTGTACTGCTCATTGGGGGTGCAGTCGAGTGTTGCTTCTCGTCGCGCTACCACGCTGACGACCGCGATCGTAGCGCCGCGACGAACCGTGAGCCGGGCTCTGTGAGCCCGGTGGACGCCCGTTGTCGTTCTGGGATCGCACGCAAGATACATGCGTTCGTCCACCGGGGTGACACGCCCCGGCTCGCTGAAAGCTGAAAGCTGACAGCTTCTTCGCTCAGGCGTCCGGCTCGATGGTGACGGTGAGGCTCTTGGAAGCGAACTGTTCGGCCAGCAGTTCCGCATGTTCGCGATTGGTGACCAGCAGCATCGCTACGCCGTTCTCATGTGCTTCGAGCATGCGCTGCACCGCGTCCTGACGACTCAGCGTCGTCAGCCCGACGATCGTGTCGGCGACGTAGAGCATGTCATTGACATCGTCGTTGTGCAGCAGCACCTTCCAGGGCGGAAGGCGCTTGGGCTTGGGTCGAGCCGGTTTGGTCGCTACAGCGATTGCGGTCCCGCCTGAGCTCGGTTGCGGTTCGTTTTCGTTGGTCGTGCTGTCCGGTTGTGCCATCGCGGCCTCCATCGCGGTCGTTTTGATCAGGATGCATCAGGATCGGGGCGCTGGGGCGATCGGTTCACGAACCTGGTCCGTGAGCAACCTGACGACCTCAGCCATCTCGCCGGTTTGTTGATAGACCTCGCGCTGCCGGGTGGCGCCGTTGCCGTGCTCGAGGATCTCGTTGACGGCCTGCAACTCCTGGGTGCAGCCGAGTCGTTGGGCATATGGCGTGCAGCGGTCAACCAGGCTGCGCACGGTTTGGACGGCCGACACTGCTTTCATCGTGTCGGGGTCGACGAACATCGCATCCAAGCCGTAGCGGGCAGCGTGCCACTTGTTCTGTTTGGCGATCATGGGATGACAGTCGACCAGGTAGGCCCCTTTGTCGATGTGATCCGATGTTCCCGCGACGAGACATTGTGTCAGCGCCACCAGCGCAAGCAGATGGTCCATGTTCAAGGGCATATCCATTATCCGCACCTCAACCGTGCCGAACTCATGATGCGGGCGGACATCCCACCAGATTTCGCGAATAGATCGAATGAATCCGGTGGAGCAGAGGTGATCGACGAGCCAGACGTACTCCGACCAGTTGCGCATGTGCTGCGGCAAGCCGGCGGTCGGCAGCGCGTCCATGATCTTGGAGCGATACGACTCCATGCCTGTGACCCGCCCGTTCCACATTGGCGAGTTCGCGCTCAGAGCCAGCAGCGTCGGCAGGTGGCGCAGCAGCCGATCACAGAGCTGAATGGCCTTATCGCCCGAATCAACCCCCACGTGCACGTGCAGGCCGAACACTACAAGTTGCCGGCTGATGTCCTGCATCACCCGGGTGATCCACGCGTAGCGCTTGCCGGGGCTGTAGATCTGTTCATGCCAGGGACTGAACGGGTGGGTGCCGCCCCAGGCGAGTTTCAACCCCAGCCGTCGCGCCGTCGCCTGACCCCATTGGAGCTTTTCCGTGAGATCCCGCTGGACATCCTTGACCGTGGCGCAGATGTCGGTGTTGAACTCGCAGTAGCTCTGCATCAGTTCGGGCTTGACCTTGTCGGACCATTCTTCGGGAACACAATCGAGAATCTGCTGAACCGAACTGGACAGGGCCAGGGTCTCGGCATCGACCAACTGAAGCTCCACTTCCACGCCCAGGGTGTGGGTTGGGTTGCCGTTGAAGGAGTAGGGCATCTGTGGGCCTGGGGGGAATGAGGTCTACTGGCCGCGAACTCTCTAGAGCGAACCGCGGACGGGGTTGAGCGCCCAACTGCTCCGGCCGGGGTGGAGCAGACCGGGGCCACCCGCCATCTGAGGGTGATTCTAGGGCCGCCCGGGCCGCGATTGCCGGTGACCGTACATCCCGGCATGGCGGATCGCCCGGGCGGCCACCTTGGGTCCAGCTGGTCCACGCCCGGCCGGGATTGACGTATAAATGGTTGTGATCAATAGACTTGTCACAGTTCTTGTCGAGCGCTCACCCGCCCAGGTCCCCGGCCGATTTGTAGGAAATTGGGCCGTTTGTCGCCTCTGGCACCAATGTTGGCCTTGGATCGGTCCGATGTGAATCTCGCATTCGTCTTGATCAGAGAAAGGGAATGTCATGGGAACGCAACGGACTGGTGGGATGACGGTAATCGGCATCCTCAACTTCGTATTTGGCGGGCTTGGGTGCATCGGCTCCCTGCTCTTGATTCTCGGCGGCGGAGCGGTTGCCTTCCTTGGCAGTGCCGTTGAGGAGGCTGCGGCCGCGGAAGGCGTGAGCACCGAGGGATTCGCGGAGGCGGCTGCGACCGGCGGCGGGATGTTCGTGCTCCTGGGGCTAGTGGGAATGGTCCTGGGCATCTTGCTGATCGTCGCAGGCGTCGGCGTAATGAAGGTCCGTCCCTGGGGTCGGACGTGCAGCCTTGCCTACGCAGGATCAAAGATCATCATGGGCGTCGGGGCGGCGATCATCGGCGGCTTCGGGTTCGTCACGATCATGGGATTCGTCTACCCCGTCGTCTTGGGTGTCCTGTTCACGAGGCCCGCCTGGAAGGCCGCGTTCTCAGCCGGCACCGCCGCCACCAGCGACACGACCACCGGCGACCAGGATCAGTTCCAGGCCGCGGCCTGAGCGCTGTTTAGTCTTCGACCTTTCGCACCCGCTTGCCGCCCGGCAGGCGGGTGTTTCGATGCGCGTCTTGGGGATTGCTCACGGCCAGCGGACGACGACCTTGCCGAACTGTTCGCCGGACTCCAGCCGCTCGTAGGCCTTGGCGGCTTCCGCCGCGTCGTACACGGTGTCGATGACCGGCTTGATCGCGCCGCAAACCAAAAGCGCAACCACCCGGCCGAACTCATTCATGTCGCCCATGGTCGAGCCGATGATGCTGCACTGATTCCAAAAGAGGCGAGCAAGGTCGGTCACGGCATCCGGGCCGGTGGTGCAGCCGCAGGTAACGAGTACTCCGCCTCGGGCCAGCGACTTGATACATGATTGATGGACCGCCCTGCCGATCGAATCCACACACACGTCGACCCCTCGCCTACCTGTGAGTTTGCGGACCTCCCCGGAGAAATCTTCGCCGGCGTCAAGGACGGCGTGATCCGCCCCGAGTTTCAACGCCTCGTCGAGCTTCCATTGATGCCGGCTGGTGACAATCGTCGTGCAGCCGAAATGCCGGGCGAGATTCAGCGCCGCCAATGCGACGCCGCCGCCGATGCCGGTGATGAGCACGGACTGACCGGGTTCAAGGCAGGCTTTGGTCCACAGCATTCGCCACGCGGTCAGATGGGTCAGGCCGAACGCAGCTGCATCGACCGCATTCGCGTCGCCGATGTCCAACACGTTCTGGGCCGGGGCGACAAAGTTCTGCGCCATCGTTCCCGGCTCGTGCTCGCCGATCATTCGAAGGTCGGGCAGGGTTGGATTGCTCTGCGGCCGGGTCGGATCGGCCACGGGCATTGCGGCATTGAGCACCACCCGTTTGCCGATCCACGACTGATCGACGCCTTGACCAACCGACTCGACGATTCCGCAGCCATCTGAGCCGCTGATGCACGGATACTTCAGATCGACGCCGGGCAGCCCCCGGCCGATCCACAGATCGAGATGGTTCAGCGCCGCGGCCTCGGTCTTGATGAGCACCTGCCCAGGACCCGCGGTCGGCTGGGGCCAATCGTCAACGACCTGCACGTTCGGCGCGACTGGTGCGCCTTGTCTGGTGATGACGGCTGCTTTCATGGCGGGCATTGTACCGAGATTGATAAGCGAACTGCGGGCTGCCGCCCGCAGCTATTTCTCCATTGCTTGGCGATGCTCTACGCCGCCAATTCGTTGTCCACGCGCTCCAACAGGCGCTTTGTCGCCGCGATGCCGTCGATCTCGCTGAGATTCTCGCCTTCGTACTCGATACCGATATAGCCGTGGTAGCCGGCGTCCAGGACGATCTTCATCATCCGGCGATAGTCGGTGTGGGTCTCGGTTCCGGCTTCGTCGAAGTCGTGGCTCTTTGCGCTGACGGCCTTGGCGAAGGGCATCAATTCGGCCACACCCTGGTAGCGGTCGTACCACTCATCGCCTTGGATGTGGAAGTTGCCGAAGTCCGGCAATGTGCCGCAGCGCGGATGATCAACTTGCCTGATGACGCTCGCCAGCCATTGGCCGTTTGATGACAGCCCCCCGTGATTTTCAATCAAGACATTGATCTCGTGCTGCGCGGCGAACTCGGTAAGGCGGTGCAGGCCATCGGCGACAAGATCGCGCTGCTGATCAGGCGTGCCGTCGGAATGAGCGTTTACACGAATGCTGTGGCAGCCGAGGAACTTCGCCGCCTCGATCCACTTGTGGTGATTCTCGATCGCGGCGGTGCGGTTGGCATCATCTGGATCGCCCAGAGCGCCTTCGCGATCGACCATGATGAGCAAGGTTCTGACGCCGGCGTCCCCTGCGCGCTTCTTCAGATCGCCCAAATAGGCGCGGTCCTGCGCTTTGTCTTTGAAGAACGTGTTGACGTACTCGACCGCGTCGATCTGGAACCGCGTTCTTGCAAACTCGGGGAAATCGAGCGTCTCAAGTTGGCGTGCCAACAGCATCCGATGCAGCGACCATTGGGCGAGCGAGAGATGAAAGAGAGGCATCAGGGGTTCGCGGTGACGGCCATGAGCCCTCGGCTGGGCCGGGGGGCAGTGTTCTTGGTTGACTTGCCCCGACGATGACTATGACGACTTGTCGGTTTCCTTCTTGTCCTGGTCTTTCCGCTTGAGCAGGCAATGGAAGCCGATGCACGGGATCTCTTCGTCTCGCTGCGATTGGGCGTCACGCAGCAGATGCTGAACCTGTTGCAGGATGCCGGGATCAAGCGCCGCGGAGACGATGTGTTGTCCGCCGTCACCGCCGACCACGACTGTGGTGAGCACGGCCACGGTCTCATCGTCCTGCAGGGCCCTGACGATGTGCTCACCGACCTGTTGCTCGGCCGATTTGATCCGGGTGACGAACTGCTTGATCTGCTTGCGATCGACGTGTTGGACGATGTTCGGCAGGTTGGCCTGGGCATCGTTGGAGTCTGGTGGTTGCTTGTCGGGATTCTGGCTGGTCATTTGAGTTTCTGCTCCGCAAAGGCCTTGGCGGCAGTGATCGCTTGGGGAACCATCGCGGGATTCTTGGCACCGGCCTGGGCCATGTCCGCCCGTCCGCCGCCTCGCCCCCCGCACGCCTTCGCCGCTTCGCGGACCCAATCCCCCGCCTTGAGCCCGCGTTCGATCAGCGCCTGCGGCACCCGGGCCACGATCGACACCTTCGACTCAGCCTCATCGGTCCCAAACAGCATGACGGCCGTGTCCATGTGCTTGGCTCGGATCACGTCCATCGCGCTGAGCAGCCCGTCGTGATCGGCATCGGACAGTTGCTCGACGATGATTGGGCCGGTCGCGGCGGAGGCGATTCGGCGGGCTTGATCCACGGCCCCGGCCCGAGTCTCCGCCTGTGCGTGCTTGTGGATTCGCTTGACTCGATCGCGCGCCGGCCCCAGCAGCGCGTCGATCCGGCCTCTCGCCACGGCGCCGATGGTCAGCCCTTGGAGCTGGGTGGTGATCTCGTTGAATTCGTCGAGCAATTCATCGTCGCCCAATTCAGCGGCGCGGCGGGTGCGGGCTTCTAGTTCCCGGCCCGCGGCTTCGGCATCGTGCGCAGCCCGGCCGGTCACCGCCGTGATTCGGCGCACCCCCGCCGCCAGCGCCTGCTCCTGGATGATGACGAGCTGTTTCGCCTCGCCGGTCTGGGGCAGATGTGTTCCGCCGCACAGCTCGATCGAGAATTCGCTCCACTGCTCGTTGCCCGGATCCTTGAGCACTTCCGCAAGCGGAGCGCCGATCGCCACCACCCGCACGGGGTTGGGATACTTTTCGCCGAACACAGCGCGGACGCCGGCGATGCTCCTGGCCTGGGCCAGCGGCACGACATCGGCAAACACCTCGAGGTCCTGTTCGATGTCGGCGTTGACGAGGCGCTCGGTCTGCTCGATCTGCTCGTCGGTCATCCCGTGCGAGCAGGAGAAGTCGAACCGCAGCCGGTCAGGCGCGACTAGCGAGCCTTTCTGATCTTCTTCAGGGCCGATCACCGCACGCAACGCGAAGTTCAACAGATGCGTCGCCGTGTGGTTGGCCATGATCCTTGCCCGGCGGGCCGCATCGACAGTCAACCGAGCGGGATCGCCGCTGCGAATCTTGCCCGACTCCCAAATCCCGTGATGGAAATAGACATCTCCGATCTTGATCGTGTCATCGATGCGAAATACTGCTCCACCGGCTGATTCAATGACGCCGGCATCTCCAACCTGGCCGCCGGCTTCGGCGTAGAAGGGCGTATCGTCCACGAGCAAATACGCCTGTTGACCCAAGGTGTCAGGGGCGTTCGTCAGTGCTCCGGTTTTCTCCACAAAATAGGCCTTCAGCACTTTCGCATGTTCAACCGCCAGACAGTCGTAACCGACGAACTTGGTCGCTGGAAACTCATTCTGTTGGACGAACACACCGAGAATGTCTCGTTGCCGATCGCCCCTTTCGCCAGCTGTACGGGATCGCTCGCGAGCCTCGGCCATGAGCAGATTGAAGCCGGCTTCATCGACCGTCATCCCCCGCTCCTGGGCCATCACCCGCGTCAGATCAAGCGGGAAGCCATACGTGTCGTGGAGCTTGAAGGCGTCGTCGGCAGCGATTGACGGTCGATTCTCGCCCGGAAAGTCATGCCAGTAGAAACCACGTGGTTCCCAATACGAAGGACCGGACATTCCCAAAGTTTGTCTTTGCTCATTTTGCCAGGTGAGCAATTGTTGTTTTGCGCTCTCATCGTGCGCACGTAATGCCCGCTGCTCATCTAAGAAACACCGACCCGCATCGGTCGCCGAATTGTCAAACAGCTCCATGCCTCGATCGAGAGTGGTCAGGAACCCCTTTTCTTCATCCCGAATAACTTCCGCGACCTTGTCCGGCTTGTCGTTGAGTTCAGGGAAGGCGTCGCCAAGAGTTTGCACGACGGTCGGCACCAGTTCATGGAGCCAGGCACCTTTGGTCTGCAAGGTTTGGTGCGCATGGCGCACGGCACGGCGAAGAATCCGGCGCAGGACGTAGCCCCGCCCTTCATTGCTCGGCCGGCACCCATCCGTGACGGCCACCGTCAGACAACGAATGTGATCGGCAATCACCCGATAGGCAATGTCAACCGGATCGTCGAGCGTTCCGCGGTATGGATGGGCGCCGGTGTGTTTTTCGATCGCCTTGAAGATCGGCGTGAACAGATCGATGTCGTAGTTGCTCTGGACATGCTGGAGCACTCGGACGAGGCGCTCCAGACCCATGCCGGTGTCCACGTGCTTGGCCGGCAGCGGCGTGAGTTGTCGAAATTGCGAGAGAATCTCATTGCGCGATTTGTAGGAATTCGCAAATTTCTTCGAGCGCTCGCTCTGCGGCGTTACATCCCATTCGTGAAGTTTATCCAGGCCGTCCTGAGGGATTGTGGAGTTGAATTCGATAAAGACGAGGTTCCACAGCTCGATGACCCGGGGATCACCGGCATTGACCAGGTCTCCGCCGGTTTTTCCGGGGGTGAAGTCATAATGGATTTCGCTGCACGGGCCGCAGGGGCCGGTATCGCCCATCTCCCAGAAGTTGTCTTTTTTGCCCCAACGGCTGATGTGCGACGGATCGACAAAGCGTTTCCAGACCTCCGCTGCTTCTTCGTCCGGCTCCAGGCCTTCGCGCTGGTCGCCCCCAAAGACGGTGACGTGCAGTCGGTCCTTGTCTAATCCCCACACGGTTGTGAGAAGGTCCCAGGCCCACTCGATGGCCTCGGCCTTGAAGTAGTCGCCGAAGGACCAGTTGCCGAGCATCTCGAAGAACGTGTGGTGGTAGTTGTCTTTGCCGACATCTTCGAGGTCGTTGTGCTTGCCGCCGGCCCGAATGCACTTTTGCGTATTGGCCGCGCGCGTCCAGTCGCGCCGGCCGTGACCGAGAAACACATCCTTGAACTGGTTCATCCCGGCATTTGCGAACAGCAGCGTCGGATCGTCATGCGGCACGACGGGGCTGGAAGGCACGAAGGTGTGGCCGTGCTTCTCGACGAAGAAGTCGATGAACTCCCGGCGGATCTGCGCGGCGGTGCGGGTGGCAGTGCTGGGCGTCTTCATGGCTCAGGTGAGTGTCTGGATGCAAAGTGAAAGTGTAGCCGGTCTGCGTTTCGCGAGCGGGCTTGCCCCGCTGCGTATCGGAATCAAATCGAAGGCAGCGCAGCGAGGCAAGCCCGCTCGCGAAACAGCCTACGCCTCGAAGGGAACAACGAAGGACCACCTTTGCCACCGCTTGCCCTCTTTGATTGGGTTTTCTTCCACGTATCGGATCGCGCGGCGAATGTCGCCATCATCACTGAGATAGACAACCCATCCCTTACGCTGACTCCAAGGCGTAGGTGTCGTCCCTCGGGACGTGCGACAGTGTTTCAGGGGATGTACACCGTCCTCAATCAGCCGTAGCGTCGCGGCCCCCTTGAGGTGAGCGATGATCTGCTCAACCGATAGCCGATGTCGCGCGACCACCAGATGTACGTGCTGTGGCAGAATCGAACAGGCGTGAATGCAGTAGCCGGACTTCGCGACCGCTATCGCGAATCCGTGCCCAACGGCCCGCGCCTGCACGCCAGCGAGAACGACTGCCGGGTACTTCAGTGCTCGCTTCGCCCGCTGTCGAAGCCTTACATCATGTGGCGTGTGGGCGAGTGACCGCCGCGTATTGACTTTGCTTGCCTTGCCGAACCGCGCAATCTCCCACGAGCGCACGAAGTCCGACCACGATCCGCGCGGATCGTTTGGGAGCCAGAACCCGTATGTACTGAATACGACGTGGTACGCGCGCACCATACACGGCATTCTAAGAAACCTGTTTGGCGACGTGGGTTGCCCCCGTGCCGCCGGCGCGGATCGCCTCCGCGCGGCCACCGTGACCGCAGCGGGGCAAGCCCGCTCGCGAAACATGGCCCGCCTTGCCAAACGGGGGCTACGATTCAAACCCACTCGCGAGCGGGTATGCTGTGATTCATGGCGAGCCGCAGGCCCTTTGTGGGCGGCAACTGGAAGATGAATACCGACTTGGCCTCAGCGGTCGAGCTGGCCGACGAGATCGCCGCCTCTTGCGGCCAACTCGTCGAGCATTGCGACATCGCCGTGTATCCGCCGTTTCCATACCTCCAAGCGGTCGGCAGAACCCTAGGGCACCACGGCGTTCAGCTGGGCGCTCAGGATCTCTACCCGCAGCCGGACGGCCCCTACACCGGCGAGGTCAGCACCGACATGCTGCTTGATCTCAACGTGCAGGTGGTGCTGGCCGGCCATTCGGAGCGCCGGCACGTGATCGGCGAGGATGATGAGTTGGTCAATGCGAAGGTCCGTCGGGCGCTCGAAGCTGGGCTGAACGTCGTGGTGTGCATTGGCGAGACGCACGAGCAGCGCCAGGCCGGCCAGACGAATCAGGTCAACATCAACCAGCTCATGTCCGCTCTGCGGGAGGTCGGAATCGACCAGTTGCGTCAGGTGACGATCGCCTACGAGCCGGTATGGGCCATCGGAACGGGCAAGGTGGCCGGTCCGGGCGACGCCGAGGCCGTCCATCGCCTGATCCGCAGGAACATCGCCGATTTGTATGATGAAGACGCCGCTCGATCAATTCGCATACAGTACGGCGGCTCGGTCAATGCGGGCAACGCCGCCGACCTCTTCGCCCGAGGTGAGATTGACGGAGGATTGGTTGGAGGAGCGTCGCTCGATGCTGAGCAATTCATGGCGATTGTTCGGGCTGCGGTCGAGGCGAAGGAAGTGAATCGCGAGGCGCGAAGCCGATGACGATATGGTTTTGGATCGCGACCCTGGTGTTTGTCATCGTGGCGGTCGTGATGGTCTTGATTATCCTTGTGCAACGTCCCCAAGGCGGCGGACTGGCCGGGGCGTTCGGCGGAGCGGGCGGAGCGGGGACCGAGACGGTCTTCGGCGGCCGGGTCGGCGATGCACTGACCGTGGCGACGGTGCTGGCGTTCGTGGTGTACCTGGGGCTGGCGATCGCGCTGAACCTCTTGGACGACGTTGCGCCTGCGGCGACGACGCAACCGGCCGTTGCTCAAACGACCCAGCCCCCGACCGCCGCGCCGGCAATCCAGCCGGTCTCGACGCAGCCGGCGATCCAATTCGGGGACGTGGAGTTTCTCAGCACGCCGCCTTCGGACCTGTTGAGCCCCTCCACGGCCCCGACAACTCGACCCGGCAACCAGCCGCAACGGTGACACGATGATTCGGTCGATGACGGGTTTCGGAGCGGCGGCGACGGAAGTCGATGGCGCCCGCTACGTGGTCGAGCTGCGGTCGCTCAACAGCAAGTACTTCAAGGCGATGATCCGACTGCCTGAAGAGTTGCAGGGGCTTGAGGCTCAACTCGAGCCGGCATTGGCGCGGCGGCTGGGGCGCGGCAGCGTGGTCATAACCGTTCGCTTTTCGGAATCGTCGGTGGGCGCCTCGGCTAGGATCAGCGCCGAGGCGTTGCAAGGGTACCTGGCCCAGCTGCGCGCAGTTGCGCCCGACGAGCTGGACCCAGCGCGAATCGATCTGGGGGCCATGTTGTCACTGCCTGGGGTGGTGATCGCCGGCACTGGTGAGGAGCTGCTTCAGCGCGCCGCGCCAGTGCTCCTTCGGTTGGTGGATGAGGTCTGCGACAAGGTTCTGGCTATGCGCAGCCGCGAAGGCCGAACCACCCTTGACCAGCTTCACGAGCACTGCCGCCAGATTGCCGACCGTCTGACTAAGGTGGCCCAGCGGGCACCGGTGGTGGTGGAGCATTATCAGCAGCGGCTGCAGGAACGGATCAACGCGCTGTTGGCGGAGTCGGGTTCGGCCATTGGCCAGGAGGACCTGATCCGCGAGGTGGCGGTGTACGCGGAGCGCAGCGACATCTCCGAGGAGGTCTCACGGCTCCAGGGGCACCTTCAACAGTTTGCCGAGATCCTCGACGCCGACCAGGGCGAGCCGGCCGGCCGGACGCTCGACTTCCTGAGTCAGGAGATGCTCCGCGAGGCGAACACCATCGCCAGCAAATGCCTGGACATTGAAATCAGCCGCGAGATCGTCCAGATCAAGGGCGCCATCGATCGGATCAAGGAGCAGGTGCAGAACGTGGAGTGACAGTCGCCCGGGTGGCGCGGCTGTTTCGCCGCCGGGCTTGCCCCCGCGCTTCGGCCGCTTGCAAACCGCGGTTCGTTTCGCGCTGAGCGTTTCGACTCAGCACTTGCCTTGCCTTGATTGGGGGACCTAATACAGGGTGATGTCGCCGAGTGAGCCCCCGCCGCAACCGCTGCCTCACATCGGCCCGATGGTGGATGATCGGGTCCAGCGTGAGCGGTTTGGCGCACATGAGTTGGCCATGGTCATCAGCCACTACGGCCTGGGCGTCATCGAGCAGATCCGTGTGTGTCCCCGCGGGTCTCGCCGGGCTCCGAAGCTTCGAATCAAGGCCGGACGGGGCGAGTTCCTGCTCAAACGCCGGGCACTCGGACGCGACGATCCGTATCGCGTCGCGTTTGCCCACAGCCTCCAGCTGTTCCTGGTCGAGCACGGCTATCCGGTTCCCGCGTTGATCGGCACCCGTCAAGGCAACAACTCGATGTTGCAGCTCAACGGACGGATTTACGAGATGTTCCAGTACACAATCGGCACGCGGTACGACGGCTCGGCCGGAGCCACGGAGCAGGCCGGCCGGGCGTTGGGTGCGCTGCATCGGCTCCTGGGAAGGTATCAGCCGCCGTATGAAGCCCCGGTCGCCACCTTTCACGCCGCGCCGGCAATCGACGCGCAGTTGGCACAGATTCCGGATGCGACGGCCGCGATTGAGCCGCAGGCGGATCGCAGCGCCTTTCGCGACACCTGCGTGTCTCTGCGTAAGGCTTACCGCGAGGCGGGGAAGCGCGTCGATCAAACCGGATTCCGGTCTCAGCGTAAAGTCATCATCCACGGCGATTGGCATCCGGGGAACCTGCTGTTCCGTCGGGGGGCGGTCGTGGCGGTCCTGGACTTTGACTCAGCCCGTCTCGAGCCGCGCATCGCAGACATCGCCAACGCAGCCCTGCAGTTCTCGATGAAGATGCCGGCTCACGATGATCCGGCAGATTGGCCCGAAGGTCTGGACGTCGAACGGATTCGGCGGTTGGTCCGCGGCTATGATCACGACGCCGAACATCCTGTGCGCTCCGATGAGCTGGCGGCATTGCCCTGGCTGATGATTGAGGCGCTGATCCTTGAAAGCGTGGTCCCGATCGCCGCCACCGGGAGCTTTGGTCGTATTGCCGGATCCAAGTTTCTCCCGATGATCGAGCGGAAGATACATTGGATTGCGCCGCGGGCCGGTAAGATCATCCGGTTCCTCCAGGAGCAGCGGTAAACGATGCCACCGTCACTTCCGCCCACCCACAATGCCTCTGTCGTATTGATAGTCACCGCGGCGCTGGCGGCGGGTATGGCGAATCACTGCTTGGCCGGGCAGGAAGAGCCCGAGGGTCGGGGGACCCATGGTGAGCCGCAGATGGGGGCGCCGAGGGTGGTCGGGCCGTTGGCGTTTCCCACCCGGCAGGAGTTGGCGTCGGTCGACGTCACCGCCCAGGTCATGGCGTTGGTGGCGCGTTTGGATCATCCGTGCTACCGGGAGCGGGAAGCAGCCACCAAGGCCCTGCAAGATGCCCCGGACGATCAGCGCCAGTTGTATGCCGTCCTGGCACGCGAGACGTTGACTACTGAGCAGCGCCATCGGCTTCTAGCAGTAGTGCGGCAGCGCCTGTTGAACACGCCGCGAGGCGCGCTGGGTATCAGTATGCAGATCGAGCGGCCTGATGCGAATCAGCCAGGTGAAGTCGTGATCATGGATCTGCTGCCCGACCTCCCGGCCGAGCGCGTCTTACAGCGCGGCGACCGCATCACCCATGTGGACGGGAATCCGCTGAACGGGCGAAACGATCTCATCCGCCGCATACAGGCGAGGCGTCCGGGCGATGAGGTGCAGCTCGTCGTCAATCGTGTCAGACGGGATGGGGCCGGCCGGCCGCTGTGGAATGAAGCGCGGCAGCCGCAGTATGAGACGCTGGAGATCGACATCGTGCTCGCCTCGGCTGAGTTGCTCAAGCAGTTCGGCTCCGGCAGGAGCGAGGTTGAGTCGATCCGGGAGGCGGAGGCCGACTGGGCGATGACGCTCTTCGCCCCACGGCCGGCCCTGATCAAGTTTCGAGATCGGTAACGAGTCGCAAGCGTGAGCCAGCGCGCTATCCGCCGCGCACTACAAGGTCATGGCGAACAGCGCCAGCAGGACGGTGAGAAGTATCAGCGCCGCGGCGACCGCGAATGCCACCTTGGCCAACAGCGGCATTTGGCCGACCGGCCGTAGCGGCAGCTGATCTTCACGCTCTCCAACGTCCACCTGGTCCCAATCCAGGTCCACCGAGTCGGCGACGGCCTGCTGCAAGACGTCTTGAGCGCTCTTGAGATCGCGGCGGCGAACCCATACCGTCGCCCCCCACGCCGTAGGACTGATTGAGACGTGGCCGGTCCCCGAAGGCGCGTCGCGCGTCACCGTGCAGTCGATTCCTTCCGATCGCAGGACCGCCGCCTTGGTCTGTGCTTCGAATTCTGTTGCGGTGGTCGCGACAACGGCCATGTCGTCGAGGCCCGGCTCATTGTTCATGGGCTCACCGCCGCCTTGCTCTTGAGTTCCTCGATGGTCTGCGAAATTGCGGCCGCTTCATCGGGGCCGAAGTCGCCGATCGGGGTGCAGACTCGCCAGTCGGTGACGATTGCAGCGTCGATCCAGATCACATCCCCCTCGTTGAGCCGGGGAACCGTAGCTGGCTGGTTGATGAGCCGGCCTTCGGCGCGGTTGCCGTCGAGCCGCAGCAGTTCGAACCACAGATGCTCGCGGTTCGTGGGTTCGAGATCCTCGTCGGCAAAGCCGGCCTTGATCAAGAACGACCAGCCCGGAGGAGTCCTGCCTGGGACCGATGAGAACGCTGCGATCAACTGCGACCACGTGGCCTGGGCGAGGGCGGCCTGACGGGCTGTGGCGCGTTGGCTGCGGTACAAGGCCGCGTCTTGGCGTTGCACCTTCAGCACGATGTCTTTCGGCCACAACCAGGTTGCCCGGCGTGTTCCCCGAGGTTTCGATTCGCAGATCACGGCCCGGATGCCCTGGTGAGGGTCGTCGGCGTCGGGCTGGCGGGCGGCGATCGAGCCGGGCGTGTCATGGTCGAGGAACTTCGCCGCCTCGCGCCACGGCTCAAGGGTCACCGCAAGCTCGCGGCCCACTTCCAGCGGCTCACCCGGCTCCGGCAGCGGCTCGTCCAGCGAAAGCTCCGCGATGGTATTGAGCAGCTCGCAGGCGGGGCCGATGTATTCCCCGGGGATCTGCAACAGTTCGAGTTCCGGCCGGCCGCATCGCCACAGCCCGTGGGTATGCAGCCAGGCGGTGCCGGTTTCGGCCGGCTTCTGCACCACGTGGATAATCCACAGGACCTCCGCCGAGGGTTCGATGCCATCGGCGAGGAACAGGCGATTGATGTCGTGGCGCAGGTGCCAGCGCGTGCAATTCACATCCAGGATCGCCGGAATGTCTTGGAATGACCCGGCCACCGCGCGCACGAGACGGGTGTAGCTGCTCAGCGGATCTTCGCCATCCAGCACCGTTTCCGCCCCCAACACCCATTTGCACGCCTCGGCTTGGGGATCGTCCAGCTCTCCCGGTGGAAGCGGCTTGGCCGGCTCGGACCAGATGATGACCGGGTGGGGAAGCCCCGGCAGCTCAAACACCGCCGTCCATAAGACAGAGTCATCCGCAGCGGGCGGTTCGTCGCCGACCGTGACATCGACGCCGATGAATCGGCGAAGCGCTCCCCGGATTTCGGTCATGGTCGGCGGTCGCTCGTGCGGCCACAGCCCAATCAGCGTTGTCGGTTCCGGCTCCGGGAGCACCCAGGGCTCAGATTGCAGATCCGCGAACCCCGCTAGTGGCGGGTTGAGTTGACCTTCGTCTTCCATCGTCGTACCTATAGAGCTGGGCAGGCTCAAAGTCAGCCGTGCTGGCGGGTATTCCTTGGGCTCGGTGCACGGAGCAGGGCGGCGCCGATCAGAATGAAGAAGGCGGCGCTGCTCAGTGTGGACCATGTTCCACCAACGCCGGAACCGAGCAGGAGCGGTGCTGAAAGCAGACAAAGGATACCGAAGCCGACGAACAGTGCGCCGACATGACGCCGGACCCTTGGTGCTCTATCAGGATGCGTCGGAGGTGCCGGGGCGTCGGGCTCTTCGTTCTCAATCTGCACCCATTGAAAGATTGTGCCGCAGGCCGGGCAGGACGCCGGGGCGCTGGGGTGCAGGGGAGTGCTGCAACTCGGACACGCCGGCTCAGCGCGGTCGACGATGGGCAGCGGGAAAGCAATTCCCTCAGAATCAAGCGCTTCGATCGCTCGTTCGGCGTCCGGCTCCCCGATCCAGATTTCCATGGCAGCACTGGCGCCCATGAAGATCTGGCCCAGGACGGCCTGGCCGGCCTCTCCATCAGAGCCTCGGTGCGCGACGCCCGCGTCGGTGAGGATCTTGAGCACTTCGAGGAGCTGCGCTCGATCGAAGAAACGCAGCCGCCGCCACGTCTTTGGTGTCCCGCACTCCGGGCACACGGGCGACGCGGAGCCGCGCAGATCGTAGCCGCAGGTTGGGCAGCGCTGCGGTGCCGCTGAATGCGACGGTGCAGCGGGCTTCTCAATCACGTGCCGATCTCCTACAGCTCCAACAGGCCGAGTAGAAGCAAGATGTCAGCGGCGCTGGTAAGGATGATGACGACCATGACTCGTCGTCCGTCGCGCTGGGATGCGCGCGTCGCCAGCCGAAGATCGAACTCCTGTTGCTCGTCGATGATCTGGTCGAGTACCTCGGTCAAGTCCGGCCAGTCGGCGTGAACGACCTCCACGATATATGGCGGGCGGCCGGCATCGTCATCCTTACTGGCCGGGTCAGCCGCTGCGCAGAGGCGGACGTCGAACTCCATCGCCGCGACCGAGGTGGCCACCGCGCGGGCCTGCAACAGATCATCAAAGCGGCACAACTCACGCCAATCAGTGGCGGTTCGCATAATGGCAAGTGTACCGCTGGAACTCGCCAAACCAAAGGAGATTCGCGTCTCTCCATAGAAGAAGCCCATGAACTCCAGTCCATGGGCTTCTTATGTCGTAAAGCCTCAATGTGGCTGTCTTGGGTCAGTCGGCGACGATGTTGACGATTTTTCCGGGCACCACCACGACCCTGCGGACGGTCTTGCCTTCAAGCAATGAGGTCACCTTGGCATCGGCCAGTGCTGCGGCTTCGATCTGCTTCACGCTGGCGTCGGCGGGGATGGTGAGCTTGGCCCGTACCTTGCCTCCAAGCTGCACGGGCAGCTCGATGAAGTTCTCGGTGAGCATCGCCTGGTCGAAGGCCGGCCAGGGTTCGTACGCCAGCGAATTCTTGTGGCCGAGCTTGCACCACAGCTCTTCGGCGATGTGTGGCGCAAACGGAGCGAGGACGAGCGCAAATCGCTGAAATTGATCGAGAGTCAGGCCCCCGGCGGTGGTGGCGACGTTGATGAACTCGATCAGGGCGGCGATCGCGGTGTTGAACGCCTGTCGCTCGATGTCTTGTTCGATCCTGGCGATCGTTCGGTGCAGCTGCGATTCGACGGCTGGATCAGCTTCGTCGCGAACCGCCGGATTGCCGTTCTGCTCGTCCACAGCCAGACGCCAGACGCGCTGCAGGAAGCGATGCAGGCCGATGATGTCGCGTGGGTTCCACGGTTTGCTCGCCTGCAACGGACCCATGTACATCTCGTACAGCCGCAGCGTGTCGCAGCCGTACTGCTCGCAGATATCGTCGGGGCTGACCGCGTTCTTCAGGGATTTGCCCATCTTGCCGAGGTTGCGCGTAACAGCCCGACCTTCGAAGAAGTATCCGCCGTCCTGTTCGATGACCTTCTCAGAGTCCACATGTATCCCGCGTTCGTCGGTGTAGGCGTACGCTTGGATATAGCCCTGGTTGAACAAGTGGCCAAACGGCTCGGGTGTCGAGACGTGGCCGAGGTCGTAGAGGACTTTGTGCCAGAAGCGGGCGTAAAGCAGGTGGAGCACGGCATGCTCGGCCCCGCCGACGTACAGGTCGATGCCGCCAGGCGCGCACGCCTGATCTTGAGCTCTGATTGAGGACTGGTCACCGAAGTGACCAGTCGATGCACCCATCCAATAGCGCTCAACTTGGGGATCAACGAACCGCTCGTCGTTGTGCGGATCGCAGAACCGCAGGTAATACCAGCAAGAGCCGGCCCACTGCGGCATCGTGTTCAGCTCGCGCTCGAAACGCTCGCCATCGCGCTCGACGTATTTCCATGTGTCTGGGGCGCGAGACAGTGGCGGGCGCGGGGAAGCGTCCGGATCATCCGATGTGTGCGGCGTAAAATCGTTCATTTCCGGAAGTTCGACGGGCAGTTCGGATTCATCGAGGGCGACGATGCGCCCATCCGCGGCGTGCAGGATCGGGAACGGCTCGCCCCAATAGCGCTGCCGGCTGAACAGCCAATCGCGCAGCTTGTATTGCACCTTGGGCTGGCCCCGCCCCTTGGATTCAAGCCACTGTGTGATGGTCTTCTTCGCCTCGCGGGTGGGCAGGCCGTTGAGCGAGACTTCATTGTTGGCGGAGTTGATACCGACGCCTTCGCCGGTAAACGCTTGGTCACTTGAGTCACCGGGCGTTGGCGCGCCGTGGGGTTTGACGACGTCGATGATCGGCAGGCCAAACTGTTTGGCGAACTCGAAGTCGCGGCGATCGTGGCCGGGCACGGCCATGATCGCCCCGGACCCGTAGCCCATCATCACGTAGTCGGCGATCCAGATGGGGATGTGCTCGCCGGTGGCGGGATTGATCGCGTCGCCGCCCGTGGGGACGCCGGTCTTGCGGCGCGAGTCAATCTGTCGTTCTGTGTCGGACCGCGACGCGGCCAGCCGCACATATTCGCTCACGGCGTCGCGCTGTTGATCCGTGGTGACCTGATCGACCAAGGGGTGCTCGGGTGCCAGCACCATGTAGGTTGCGCCAAACACAGTATCGGGGCGGGTTGTGAAGACGCGGATGGTCTTCATATAGCCCGGCCCTTGGGCCGGGGGCCCGGGCATGGCTGGGGCGATCTGAAATTCGATCATCGCGCCTTCGCTGCGCCCGATCCAGTTGCGTTGCATGAGCTTGATCGGTTCCGGCCAGTCCACCAACTCCAAGTCCTCGGCCAGGCGTTCGGCATAGGCGGTGATGCGGAGCATCCACTGGTTCAAGGGTCGCTTGTACACCGGGTGGTTGCCGCGCTCAGATCGCCCATCGCTAGTTACCTCCTCGTTGGCCAGCACGGTCCCCAGGGCGGGGCACCAGTTGACCGGCACCTCAGCCATGTAGGCAAGGCGATGCTCGGCGAGCACAGCGTCCGGCGCCCGCTGGCGAAGCTCGCTGATCGGCCGGGCCTTGTTGACGGCGGAATCGAAATAGCTGTTGTACAGCTGGAGGAAGACCCATTGCGTCCATTTGTAATAGCTCGTGTCCGTGGTGGCGAGGCAGCGCCCCCAGTCGTAGCTGAGCCCGATCGCCTTGAGCTGGCGGACCATGTTGGCGATGTTGCGCTCGGTGGTGACACGGGGATGGATGCCGTGCTCGACAGCGAACTGCTCAGCGGGCAGGCCGAACGCGTCGAAGCCCATGGGGTGCAGCACGTTGAACCCGCGCATTCGCTTGTACCGGCAGAGGATGTCCGTGGCGATGTAGCCCAGTGGGTGCCCGACGTGCAGGCCGACGCCCGATGGATAGGGAAACATGTCCAGGCAATAGAACTTGGGCTTGTCCGAATCGAAGCCGGGATCGCCGGGGTTGGGCGTCACAAAGGTGTCGTGCTGGTCCCAGTAGGTCTGCCAGCGTCTCTCGATGACGTTCGCCAACCGTGCCGTGTACCGGAAGGGGGTTTCGCCGTCGGCTGGGGGGGTGGTGGAGGGCTCGCGGGCGTTGGTGGTCGGCGGCTTGGTCATTCGTCATTCATCAAATGATTCGGGAGACCAAGAAACAATAAAGCCCCGCGATCGCGAGGCCTTGGCGACGCCTGCTCGCAAAGGATCGCGCGCGGTCTAGGCAAGCACCACAGCAATAAGCCGGCCTCGGGAGACATGGGCATCCATCACCGCAAAGTGTATCGGCGGATTGGGTGCGATCAAATAATCTCTGCGGAGGTTGGCCTGCGAACCTCGGTCAGGGCTGCTGGTGTTTCCGGGCGAGATTGGTGAGGTGCTTCTTGGCCTCTCCAACCAGATAGAAGCTGCCGGTCACGCAGATGAGGTCGTCCCGCCCGACGGCCTGGGTGGCCAGATCGAGAGCTTTGGGCAAGCTGGCCGCGGCCTGGCTCATCTTGCCGCTGCGCTCCGAGAACTGCCGGTGCAGATCGCGAGGCTCGGCTGCGCGTGGCGTGCCTTTGGCACGGGTGAAGATGATCTTGTCCGCGCCGAGGGCGAGCCGGTCGAGCATGGCGGGAATGTCTTTGTCTTGGCAGCAGCCGAAGATGCAGATCAGGGAGTCGTAAGGGACAAAGGTCCCGACGCATCGCATCAGCGCGCCGAGGGCGGCAGGATTGTGAGCGCCGTCGGCTAAGATCCGCGGCTGATTCCACAGGAGCTCCATCCGGCCCGGCGAGGCGCTCCGGGCCAGCCCGTCGTGCAACGGGATTTCGGGAAACTCGAATCCCGAGCCCTTCAGCGAATCGATGACCGCCAGGGCCAGCCCGCAGTTGATGGCTTGGTGATCGCCCGCCAGCGGCACCGGCAGGTGCATGAATTGGCTGGTCTCGGTGAGAACGCACACCCGAGTGTGCGGCCCCAGCGCGTCTGAGGTGGCGAAGCGGCAACTGAACTCGATGTCCTTGTTCACGATGCGAAGCGTCACGGCGAGCTTCTCGGCCGTGTCACGCAGGACCTTTTCGACCTCGGCGGTCTGCTCGACGGTCAGCGCGGGGACGCCCCGTTTGAAGATGCCGGCCTTTTCCCGGGCGATGTCGGTCAATGTTCGGCCGAGGATGTGTGTGTGGTCGTAGTCAATCCGCGTGATGGCGGTGACCTCCGGCGTGATCACATTGGTCGAGTCGAGCCGGCCTCCAAGCCCGGTTTCGATCACTGCGATGTCCACGGCCTGGTCCGCGAAATGCTTGAAGGCTACCGCAGTAAAGAGCTCGAAGAACGTCGGTTCGCCGGGCTGTTTGGCTGCAGCGGCTGAGACCTGACGTGTCAGCTGGATGAAGTCGCTCTTGCTGATGCGCTGATTGTTGATGGTGATCCGTTCGCGGATGTCAACGAGGTGCGGACTGGTGTATTGCCCGACACCGTAGCCGCAGCCTTGCAGTATTGATGCGATCATGGCCACGGTGGAGCCTTTGCCCAACGTGCCGGCTACGTGCACGGTGCGGATCTGCTCGTGCGGACTACCCAGGGCCTTGAGCAGCCTGCGCATGCGGTCCAGCTTGAACATCTTGTCGTCATAGCGCACGACGCGCATCCGCTCGATGTCCACGCGGTCATACAGGTATCGCACAGCGTTGGCGAAGGTGGCGATTTCCGTAGCGCCTCGCCCGCCCGAGCCGCGGCGTCGTGGGGAGGAGATCGATTTGCTCATGGAAACTGTAGTGTACCAGGGTCAAGATCAGGATTCAAATGTATCGATGTAAACGACTTATGTGCAGCATGTTACGCAAGGAAGCGCCCGTGCCCAGCTGAGGCTGCCCGGTGCCGCCGGAGCAACAACCCAGCATCGGCTGCAGCATCAAGTGGAAGCCGGACTACCTCACCGCGTGACTGCCCCAGGCGACAGTCCCCGGCGCGCACAAGCCGGGCAACTGATTCAGCGCCCTTGTTGGGCGCGCAGCGTTCGGCTGGGTACCCTACATGCGTACGGGGGGCTCATTGTTGACCTACAGTTGAAGTTGGTACACCCCGGGCGCGCAGAGATGTGGCTGCTTCGCGCACCTACGGGCCGCATGTGCCGCAGGGGTTGCCGCCCGCGACCGAGCACCACGCAGCCAGCACCGCCGCGAGGTCGAACGCGTCAACACAACCGTCGGGTATGCCGCCCGGGCCGGAGATGTCGGCGTCGCTGACAGCAGGGCCCGCCGATTCGACCGAGAGGACATACGGGCCGGCCCAGTTGACCGGCGGTGCGCCGAGCACGTTGTCGCAGACAAGTTGGCCAGTGGCCTGAATGCGGTACTCGTAGCCGACCTCGAATCCCGGCGCGCCTCTTGCAGCGATCGCAATGATCGAATTGTCATCGCCTTTGGCAGGTATGAATACAAAGTTGTTGGTCACAAGCTGCCATTCACAGATACCGCCCTTAGTCTGTCGCTCAACGGTTAGGGGCGCGGTGCCTTTCCAGGTAACCGGCCCATAGTGGCGCAGCTTCACCTGGAGCGGCGGGTCGTTCGTGCCGACAGATACCGTCTCGCCGTTGGGCGGAACGCAGGACTCATCGTGAAGCGCGAACGGCGCCAGGCCGATCGATCCACCGCCGAGCAATTCGGGAGACTCGGTGTAGCCGGGGCCCGTCAATTCAATATCCGGATCTGCCGGATCGCCGAAGTAGACCGAAGCGGTCCACACCGGGTTCGGGAGGTTGTCGGCATTGATGATGATCTGCCCGGTGAGGCCGGCCGGCACAAGGCCAATGAAGTTCGGCGGTACAAAGGCCCGGCCAATCGTGATATCCGCGGCGAGCTCCACGCCAACGAGAAGCTGGCCGTTGAACGTATTGCCCGGCACAATTTCCGCGGTGTCGAGGGCTCCCCTGAAGGTTCGTGCCCGGAGGAATTTGAAGGGGCCAGCGCCGCCGTTGATGCGTGTGTTGATGTACGCAAAGATGTTGCCCACGACCGAATCCGCCTGGATGACGCCGTGCTTGGCCATGATGGATACCGGATTTCTCATCGTGCCGATGTCACCGGTGTGCGCCGTGACCCAGCGGATAATGCCGTTGGCCGCGACGAGGTCACCGAGAATATGACGTTGGGCCCAGGCGATGTTGATACCGCGGGCCGAGTTGTCCGCGGTGGTGGCGATGATCGGGCCGACAATGTCGCGATGAGCCAAGAGATCGCCGATCGCTTCCACCTGGACAAATCCGATGTCCTCCTCGACCTCAACCTTGTTGAGCAGCGTCTCGCCCGTGCCGGTTTGAAGGATGCTGCCGACACTCTTGATCCTCACCAATGGATTATTGCAATCCGGTAACACGCGAACAATCACAGGCGAGCCCGCCGGTGGGCCGTCTACATCGATGACCACGTTGTCAATGATGACGCCCGGGCTTGTCGGATGAATCTCAAAGAACGTCTTCCCAAATGGCGCGTACAGCTGGGTCAGAGATACGTTGAAATGACCGCTCGGAAGCTCAACGATCTGATAGGCGGACGATGGGATGTCCGGGTTGCACGCATTGCCGGTGACCTGGACCCCGCCCTGCGCCGTCAGCGTGAGCCCGAGCAATGCCGAGGTGATCGCAACAATCTTCTTTCTTTGCACTTCCTTCTCCTTCCGCGCAGGACGATCCGATAACTCAGGCCGAAAAGCTGCGCGCTCCCGCGAACGGGAACGCCTCAGACGATTCGCAGCCCTGTCATAACGGTTCCCGGCGCGAACGCGGGATGCAGGTTGGGTATTGCGGCGCCTCGCCCGTTGGATGGCGTTCGGGGAATGTGCCGAAACTCCACCGCGGCACACCATCGGCGCCGCAGCGCAACGTTTGACGAGAAGGGTTGCAGATCCGCACGATTCGGGTCAGATTCGAAGCAGATGGGCGGGGCCGGCTGGGGTGCTTGAGAAGATCATTGGCGGACGGCCGAATCGCTTGGCGAACTGCCGCTGCAGTCTGTGCGAGACCTTCTCAACCGCGCCGGTGCGGCACACAACGACCGCGCAGCCGCCGAAGCCTCCGCCGGTCATTCGTGCCCCGATCACGCCGCCTTGGGCGCGCAGTTCGGACGCGGCGTCAACCAGCGTGTCGAGTTCGGGGCAACTGACCTCATAGAGGTCTCGTAGCGACGCGTGGCTGTCGAACATCAGCTCACCAAGAGCGTCGAGGTCATTGGTCTTCAGCGCCGCGGCCGCGAGCAGCACGCGCTGGCTCTCGCAGATGACGTGGCGAGCGCAGTGCCGCTGATGTTCGCTGAGCTGGGCCGTTGCGAGCATGCCCAGATCAGCCTCGCGAAGGGAATTGACACCGAGCTTCGCCGCAGCCTGGCGGCATGTGAACCGGCGGGCCGCGTAGGCGCTGGAGGCCAACGCGTGACGCACGTTCGTGTCGGCGATCAGCACCGTGATCTGATCGGCCGGCGGCAAAGAAATGGGCTCGGCTGTCTTGGATTGACAATCAATCAATAGCGCATGGTTCGGCTGCGCGAGGGTGGCGATAAACATGTCCATGATCCCACAGGGCGTCCCCGGAAAGGTGTGTTCAGCTTTCCGGCACAGCAAAGCTTTCTCCAGCCGGTCGATCTGGACGCCGGTCATCTGCTCCAGGACGGTAGCCATCGCGACCTCAATCGCGGCGCTGCTGGCCAGTCCTGCCCCCATGGGGATGGTGCTGGTAACGGCGAGATCGAGGTTCGGTACGCTGTGACCGCGGGCGGTGAACTGATCGACGACGCCCAACAGGTAGTTGGCGAAACTGCCCGCGACTGGCGAAAGCGGAGCCGTCAGATCGACCGCGATCAGCTCATCCAGGTCGATCGCCCACAATGTAGATTGTCTGTGGGAGCTGCGGTCGGCCAGGATCACCGTCCATCGGTCGATCGCCATGGGCAGCACGTAGCCGTCGTTGTAGTCGGTGTGCTCGCCGATGAGGTTGACTCGCCCCGGAGCCGCTGCCGCAAACCGTGGTGGCCGGCCGAAGCGATCGGCGAAAGCCTCGACCGCCTCGGAGAGTTGGCGATCTATCGTTCGCGGATCTGGTTGTCCGGTTGCAGCTTGCACACCCACAGGGAACCGGTCTATTGGCCCGCTGTCAATGCCGCGGGCACGATGCGGTCGTCCTTGGCCCGACTGACGGTACGATGGGGATGTCTCGCGGGCGGTGGAGGGGCCCCAGCCTGGTGCGTCGCCTTGAGTACCGGGTCCAGCGTCCAAAACGAAGTCTGGGTGATGAAGAAATTCCTGCCTCAGCTCAACGCCGCCAAGTGAGGGGCGCCAAGGGAGGCAGTGCAGCACAGGGAGAACTAACAATCCGTACCGCACATCGGATGACGCTTGTCATGGTAGTCGTCAGCCTGGCGGTTACTGGACCGCTGAACGACGGCGGCGGAACAAGCGCAGGCACCGGTTCTGCCAGTTCCCAGTCTGGCGATGGTTGGACCCAGGCGATCTCGATTGAAGTGCGCGAGGGAACGAAGCTTGCCTTTGATCTTTCCCCTGACGGACGCATGATTGTCTTTGATCTACTCGGCCAACTGTGGCTCCTGCCAGCCACCGGAGGCGAGGCGACTCCGTTAACCCATGCCGTGCGTGACCAAGCCGTGGATCGGGATCCCTCCTTTTCCACCGATGGGAAATGGATTGCTTTCCGCTCGTCCCGTCCGGAAGGCGGGGGCCTATGGCTCATTTCGATTGGAGGTGAGGAGATACGGCAGCTCACGGAGCAGGGGGGCTGGCGTGAGGGTGACACATTTCCAGCATGGTCTCCGACGGGTCGGCAGATTGCCTTCTTTCGAGGGTTTCCTCAAAATGAGATTTACATACTCGACGTGGATACCGGCGCACTTCGGCCGCTCCACATCGAAGGTCTTCCCTCTCCGTCCGTGCGCGACCCGGCTTGGTCGCCCGACGGCACACGTCTTTGCTTCGTCAATGCCGGCCGGTTTAGGGCCAGTGGAGGGCGCATCTGGGAAGTTGGGATCAACCGTGAGACCGCGACTCCTCTGACAGCGGAAACCGTAGAGGGACGGGCGCCGGTCTACTCGCCGGACGCGAAGCGGATTGCCTTTTTCTCCAAGGATGCACAAGGACGAATGCAACTGTGGGTACAGGATCTGGGCGGGACCGCGCAGAAGCTTACCGAGCACTCTGATACGACGCCGCTTCGTGTGCGCTGGTCACCCGACGGGTCCGCGCTTTACTATTCCGCCGATGGCCGGTTGTGGCGCATGGCGGCAACCGGCGGGAGCCCACAGGCGATCCCCTTCACGGCCAAGTTGAGTTTTCAACGGAAGCGGCCGCAGTTGAAGCCGGTCCGCTTTGCGCCTCCGGGCGTCGAGCGTCCTGCCCGGGGTCATAGGGGACTGGCGTTATCGCCCGACGGAAAGCGTATCGCCATGATTGCATTGGGAAAGCTCTGGGTCTGGCGAGCGGATGATAAGCCCCGCGCCCTAGCCGCGCTGCCGAGCACCGCGGATGGCCTGGTGTGGTCACCCGATGGCCAGGAGGTCGTCTTCAGCGCAGGGCTGGGGGGAACCGAGGACCTCTTCGCCACGAATGTGGAGAACGGCAAGACTCGGCGACTCACTTCGCTTCCCGGTTCGGAGACAAGGCCCTCCTGGTCACCCGATGGTCAGCACATCGCTTTTTTGCACGAGGAGGAGTCTCTTCGTGTGCGTGTCATTCCTGCCCACGGCGGGCCAATCAAACACAGGGAGGCGACCCTTGACGTCGCTCAAGCTCCCATATCGTGGGGGATGTCGCACAGTCAGGAGGTGCCACCGTGGAGTCCAGACTCCAAAAGCATCCTTCTTTTCAGTTGGCCAGATTGGCCGCCGGGGGAGGGTTCGCGAATTACGGCCACTCTCATCACGCTCGAAGGCAAGGAGCGACAACTTGAGCGGTTCCCGGCGATGCCGACCTTTTTGCACTGGGGTGCGAGCGGGGCAATCGTGTACATCGAGAACAACAAGCTCTGGCGAGTGCGCTTCAGCGCTGAAGCTGGAATGTTGGAAGAGCCGGCCCCCCTCTTCGACGACGCGGCACTCTATCCCAGTGTCGCCCGGGATGGTAGCATCCTCTACGTTTCAGATGACGGGCTCCGGCTCCGCCGATCCGATGGCCAACTCCAACACCTCGGCTGGCCTCTCAGTTATCGCCTGCCCGCGCCACCGGAGCCGATGCTTATTCGCAACGTTCGGCTCATTACCGGCAAGGAAGATGCTCCAACAGAACTGCGCGACATCCTTGTGGAGGGGGGACGCATTGCTCGCGTTGCGCCCGATGGTGAGATCAAAGCAAAAGAGGGGACCCGCGTCATTGAGGCAGAAGGCCGGGTGGTGATGCCCGGACTCATTGATTTGCATACGCATATGTGGGATGACGTCGAGCTTCCCGGCCTGATCTACTACGGTGTGACGACGGTCCGCGACGCCAGCTCGCCGATCGCCCGGACGGCTGCGCTGCGCGACGAGGTTGAAGCCGGTTTGCGTGCGGGGCCCAGAATTGTGTTTGGAGGTTTTCAGTTCCTCGCAACTGACAAGTCGGGCCCCGGTTTGTCGGGCGATACGATTCAAACACCGGCAGACGGCGCGGGCCGTCTACGAGCGCTGAGGCTGGCCCATGCTTTCGGTGCAGAATATGCCAAATTGTATTTCCCTATCGTCCATTCTGGCGCCGAGTTCATCGAAGCGGCCCACACGTTTGGCCTGCCGGTGAGTGGACACTTGGCGCTTCCGCTTCCGCTGATCGCCGCTGGACTCGATGGCAAAGAACATTTAGGGCAGTCAGGCGACCGTACGGATGGCATCATCTACAATGATGTCGTGCAGCTCTTCAAGGCTGCCGATCTCTGGGTCGTGCCCACAATTGCGGTCTTCTCCTCCATCGTGCGTCTGATCGATGAGCCGTCCATCGTCGACCAACCGGTCACCGCTCCCTTTCTCAGCCCGTCCTTGCGCCAGTTTGCACTACGTAATCCCCCGGCACGACGCCGGTTCTGGGAACCACGGCTCAATTGGGCGCGCCTAGCTACCAAGAAGCTGCATGAAGGCGGCGTAACGATTGCCGCAGGCACAGACACGCCCCATCTGGCGTGGGCCCTGCACTGGGAGCTGGAAGAACTCGTTCGGTCGGGCATGTCGCCGTCGGAAGCCATTCATGCGGCGACCGGCATCGCGGCCCGCGTGCTCGGAGCCGACGCGGAGATCGGGACCATTGAGGACGGCAAGTGGGCGGACCTCGTGATCCTCGACGCCGATCCGCTGCAAGACATTCAAAATACAAAAAAGATATGGATGGTGATAAAAGGTGGAGTGATCGTGAACCGGGACGCACTTCTTCACTGGATCGAGCGGGAGACCGTTCGCCGCGAATCCCAAGAGCACCTGAAACCCTAAACATTTTGGTATTGCCGACCTGGCGGCCCAAGCACCGAGGCGATCCTTCACTGTTTACACACGCACGGCGGTGCTAAAGCGGTGCAGGCACACGGCGGCGGCGACGGCGACATTGAGCGAATCGACTCCCGGAGCCATCGGAACCTTGACGATGTGATCACAGTGATCCAGGGGGAATCTTAGCGAGCCGCGGCGTCCCCGCCAGCGGTCTCGCTCGATCGGCAGCAACGATCAGTCGTGAAATGGATGAACGCTCCAACCCGGCAATAGCCGCTCGCGAGGACGCGGCGGCTCGCTGATTATTCGCGCACGCTCGACTCGTCGGATGCCGGGCCTTCAGCCGGCCGAGATCGCCCGGCCAGTCGAGACACCGCACGAACGGCACGGTGAGCGCGTGACCGATCGAAACGCGCAAGGATTTGCGATACAGTGGATCATGGCAGCGGGGGCTTAGTACGACGGCATCGACCCCGAACGCTGCGGCGTTGCGAAAGAGAAACCCGATGTTGTCGATATTGGTGATGTTTTCGCACAGCAGAACGGTGAGCGGGCCGTCGGGGCACAGGGCCGAGGCGAGGTCCGACCGCTCGATCGCCGAGCGACACCCGATGGCCAGCACGCCTCGATGGACGGTAAACCCAGCCACGTGCCGCATCAGGTCCAGCGGGGTGATATAGACCGGCACATCGGGCGGGGCAAGGGGGGCGATGCGATCCGCCCACCTCGTCACCACCAGCACGGACTTGGTCACGCCCGGCATGGAGAGCATGCGCTGGACGATCAGCGGCTGTTCGCCAACAAACAGCCCGGGAATGCCGTCCCGGCCACGCAGCCCCCGGTCACGGATATCGCGGTAGTCGGCGAGGCGTGGATCAGCCAAATCGATCACTTCAAAGACGTTGCCGGCCTGTGCCCGGGGCGGCTCCATCTGGACGAGGATAGCGATGAACTATTTTCTTCGTGGATCTCTGAAGCGGTGTAGACAGAAGACGGGCCGACCGTATTATGCCGACCCTGTGCGGTTCGCGTTGCCGAATCGCCATCTCACTGAGGGCCGACCGAGATGCCCGAGGGCGCCGCTTCGCAGCCCCCATCATCTCCGACCCCATTAAGTCAGCCCTCATCTACGCGCGAAACACCGGCTTGGCTCAGCGGCATTTATGCCGGGATCTGTTTGTACTTTTTCCTCGCCGCCATCAACGTCATGGGCAGCGGCCTCAAGACGTTGGCAAAGATGCCGGGAACGGGTCAGAGGATCGAGGAACTCTTCAATGCAGCCGAGAATCCGTTCGTGCCGCTGCTGGTATCGCTTTTGGTCACGGCGATCTTTCAGAGTTCGTCGTTTACCACGAGCCTCATCATCACGCTAACAGCGGCAGGCGTATTGCAGGTTGACGCGGCCGTTTTCGCAGTGATGGGGGCCAACATCGGGACTTCGGTCACGGGCATCCTGGTATCGTTAGGGAGCTGGCGGATTCGGCACCAATTCCAGCGAGGCTTCACCGCCGCGCTTGTTCACGATATCTTCAATCTGCTGGCGGTCGCCGTGTTGTTCCCAATTGAGTGGATGTTCGGCCCGCTGATCAAGTCCGCCGGATTCGTGGCCGGCATCGTCGGCTTTCAAACTCAGGGCAAGCAAACGAGTCCAATCATCGTGATCACCAAACCGGTCGTCTCCACGGTCGAGTCGACCGCACAACAAGTGTTTTCGAGCCCCACATGGGTGGCGTCAGCGGTGGCGATCCTTGGCCTCGTTCTCCTGCTCGTGTCGCTGGTGTTCCTGGTGAAGAACCTCAAGGGCGCCCTCCTCCGCCGCATCGAGGGGTTGTTCCGTACGGTGTTCTTTCGCAACGATCTGGTGGCGGGCAGCGTGGGGGCGGTGACGACGGTGCTTGTTCAATCCAGCTCTGTAACGACGAGTCTGATCGTTCCTCTGGCCGCGGCGGGCGCGTTGAAGCTGCGTCAGGTCTTCCCTTTTGTGCTTGGTGCGAACCTCGGCACAACCGTGACCGGGATCATCGCAGCTCTGGCCATAGTTGACGATCCGGCGACGGCCGTCAATGAGAAGGCCGTCGCCGCCACCGTGGCCATCTCGCACGTCCTGTTCAACATCTCTGGCATTGCGATCTGGTACCCCTTGAAGGTGGTGCCGATGACACTCGCCCAGTGGTACGGTGGATTGGCGACGAGGTCGAGGGGATATGCAATACTCTTTCTGGTCATTCTCTTCTTTGTGGTGCCAATAATGGGAATACTCATCACCAGGTGGTGGAGCGGTCCCACGCCTGGTCCCTGAGGTCAAGACGATGTTCAAACAGCTCTTTTCTGCTCTCAAATCTGGCGATGTGCTCGATCAAGCGTTCTCCGAATTGGCGGAGATGCTCGATCATTCGCAGTGGATGTTCGTCAGAGCCAGCGAAGTCTTACACCGCAAGGTGGACGCGTCGCAGCAGAGGGACGCGATCTACCAGCGGGACAAATCAATCAACGAACTGCTGCGGTCGATCCGCCGCAAGATCGTTCGCCATCTGACCATCAATCCAGGTTCGGATGTTGCGGCGGGTCTGGCCCTGATGAGCGTGGCCAAGGATGCCGAGCGCATCGGCGACTACTGCAAGAACGTCTTTGAGGTGGGGCGGTTCTACAAGGAAGGCTTCCACGTTGCGCGCTACCACGAACCGTTGGAGGGCGTGTGCAGTCGGGTTGAGCAATTGTTCACCATGGTGAGCAAGGCCTTCCGGGAGTCCGACGCGCAAGCGGCCAAGGAGGCAATCGCGAAGGCCGATGCCATCGGAGATGATTGTGACAAGGTCATCGAGCAGTTGCTCGGCGACCAGGCGAGCATCCAGACGCATGAAGCCGTCGCCTATTCTCTTCTGGCGAGGCATTACAAACGCGTCTCCTCGCACCTGGCCAACATCTCCACCGCGGTCCTGGGGAAAGTTGAACACCTAGATTTTCGGCCGTAGGTGGTGATGCCGGTCTCTGGCCGTGTAGGAGGCGGCGCGCGGGTCTTCGAGTGAGCGGTCAAACGGGGATGGGCCTCTTCGCTACACTCGCGGTGATGCCGCAGCCGCCGGACAAATCCGCCCTGAACTCACCTTCCATACACCGGCCGGCTCAGGCCGAGGCGGCGTCCCACATCGAGGATGTGGCCGAGACCTCGCCACAGGACGAGCGGGTGGCCAAGCTGCTCGAGCACTCCATCGACGTGCCGGTGCTGGCCGACGCCGTACAGCAACAAGAAGCAGCGGACGCAGCTGACACCTTGGAGACACTTCAGCAGGAGGAAGCGGCCGAAGTCCTGGAGCAGATGGACGATCAGTCCGCGGCGGACGCTCTGGCCGAAATGCAGATGCCGCTGGCGGTCGGCGTGATGGAGGATCTGGTCGAGGAAGACCTGGCCTATGCCACCCGGCTCCTGGATCTGATGGCGCCGGACGACGCCGCGGATCTCCTTCAGGCGATGGACGAGTCCTACCGCCAGGAAGCCCTCGCCGCCCTGACGCTGGCCACGGCGGCTCAGCTTCGAGACCTCATCGACTATGACCGCGAATCGGCCGGGGGTCTAATGACCACCGACTTCCTTGCCCTGAAGGAGCGATTGACAGTTGCTCAAGCCATCGATGTCATCCGTGCGTCAACCATCGGGCCGGAGGTACAGCATCTCCTGGTCGTCCGCGACGACGGCCGGCTCGTCGGCATCATCGGGCTGCGCGACCTGCTGTTGGCTGGCCCCGATCATCCCATCGCCGAGCTGATGAATCAGACCGTCAAGGCGGTCCGTACCGACCTCGATCGTGAGCAGGTGGCCAGGGAGTTCGACCGCTATGACTATTCCATGCTTCCCGTCGTTGATCTTGACGATCGGCTGATCGGCGTCGTCACCGTGGATGACGTGATCGACATCATTCGGGCCGAGGACACCGAGGACGTTCAGAAGAGCGTCGGGGCGGGGGCGGTCGAAGCGGTGTATTCGGGGATGGGCGAGAAGTTTCGCGGGCGATTCCCGTGGTTGGTGGTCAACCTGTTCACGACCTGCGTGGCCGTGATTGTGGTCTTGCAGTTTGAGAATCTGATTCGGGAGTTAGCCATCCTCGCGGTGTTGATGCCGATGATCGCGGCCCAGGCGGGCAACGCCGGTCATCAGGCCCTGGCGGTCACTCTGCGGGGCATCGTGTTGGAGGAGGTCCGGCCCGGCCGGGTGGTTCCGCTGGTGTTACGCGAAGGGGCGGTGGGATTGTTGACCGGCCTGCTCCTGGGTGTTGTGGTGGGGATCGCCCTGACGCTTCTGTCAACGGTCATGGACAGCGTCAGTTGGCGGCTGGGGGTGGTGGCCGCGGTGTCGATGGCCCTGTCAACCGGGATCGGCACGCTGGCCGGCTCATCCGTGCCGCTTCTGATGCGCCGCCTGGGCGCGGACCCGGCAACCGCCTCGGCCATCTTCCTCATCATGATCACCGACGCGGTCGCGTTCGCCACCTTCCTCGGATGTGCCCAACTGCTGTCGGGCTGGCTGATCGGGCCCTGCGCTGTTGGATGACCCAGCGCGGTGGGCCGCGAATTCGAATGTCTGCGAATGATGACATGCAGCCCCGGCCGGCTATACACTGCGCATCGTGCTCACGGATATCGAAACGGTGCTGATTCCGCGCCAGCGCATTGCCCATCGCCTCAAGGAGCTCTCTGCACAGATCGCCCGCGATCTGGACGATCTGCCGGATGAAGCAGAGATCGTATTGGTGCCGATCCTCACCGGCAGCATCATCTTCTTGGCCGACCTGATTCGACAACTGCCGCAGAAGATCCGAATCGAGGTGGTGACCGTCGCCGGCTATCCGGGCAAATCGATGACGAGCCGGGGCCCTCAGATCATCGGCGCCCTGCCGGACGACTTGAAAGACAAGCATGTGCTGATCGTGGATGACATCCTGGATTCCGGCGGCACACTGCGGCTCATACGCGAGAAGTTGGCCAGCCGTCAGCCGAAGTCGCTTCGAGCATGCGTGCTGCTGCGCAAGCAGCGTCGGTCCGCGCTGGATACGCCATGTGAGTATGTGGGGTTTGACATCCCTGATGTGTTTGTCGTGGGCTACGGGCTGGACTACAACAACTACTACCGCAATCTGCCGGATATCGGCACGCTCCGGAAGGAAGCGTTGTGAGACTCCGCCGCGTCGAGGCCGCAAGACCAGCCACCGGGTGCGCCCACGGAATGCTCAGTGCCGCGGAAGCCTCGTCGCTGACGGTGGACCAGGTGGAGGCATTGTTGCCGGCGGGACTGATCCACGATGATGAGATCGTGATTCTGCTGCTACGGCCGAGTCTGCTGTTTGTCCCGCTGGCGTCATTGGGCAGCCTTATGTTCATTTCCATCCTCACGTTGGCTCTGGCGATCGTGGCGATTCGCGTTGATTGGATCCCGTGGTCGGAGGCTCAGGCGTACAGTCTGGGGGTTGCCGCCGCAGCCGGGCGATTGCTCTGGCAGAGTTTGGAGTGGTGGTGCCGGGTGTATGTGCTGACCGATCGGCGGGTCATTAGGCGGATGGGCGTGCTCCGAGTCAACGTGTTCGAAACGCAGTTGAAGAACATCCAGCACACGAGCGTGTTTCTTCGCCTGCGAGAGCGCCTGTTTGGATTGGGCAGCATCGGTTTTGCCACCGCGGGCAGCGACGTGTTCGAAGCATTCTGGGTGATGATTCGCCAGCCGTTTGCGGTAAGCCGCGCGGTCGTGGAGGCGATCCAGCGCTACGGCCGCCTATGAGCCGGGCTGGTCTCCTGCGGATATCCGCCCGCGGCTCCAATGCATACTGCCCACGGACATCTTGAGTTGTAGCCCCGCATTCATATGCGGGGCAGCGTTCGACTGCGATTGATGTCAGCGTTCGGTGTTCCCCCGGCTGCGCTGGGCCGCCTCCTGGAGCATGCCGACGATTGATTGACGTCCCACGACGGTCATCGTGGCCGAGCGGTCACGAAGTTCCACGATCGCCATCTCGTTCTCGATCCGGAGCGTCGCGACGTGCCGGGGGGTGAACCCGAGCACCAGCCGGGTATCAATGGAGCCGTCGTCAAGGTGTACCACCGACCGCTCGGCTTGAATCTGAGCGAATGCAGCGTTGCTCATTGACATGGCCACGATCGCCACCACCAGGGCAACGTAGCTGGCCGAGGCGGCCAGCGCTCGCAACCACAATGGAATCGAAAGTCGCATCACCAGTACGACCCACACCGCGGCGGCGATAACCGCGAGCACATCGAGACCGGCTACGGTCTGCAGATTCTCCAGCCAAATGTCTGCGCCGGCGGGATCATCTGGCAGCTCGGCGATTCTGGAATTGCGCGCGTTGCAGGAGGTCCACCAGATCACGGCCAAGGCGTTCAGGGCGGCGCAGATCGCGCCGGCGTGCGTGAACACCACCGCCGCCAATGATGGCCCTCGACTGCCGCCTGGGCGACGCCACACCGCACTGAGACCTGCGGCAGGGATCGCGATCGCCCCAAACCCCAGCATCAGCCAGGTTGGCTGGGCCCCGCCGGCCAGGAGAATCACCCGCGGAATCCAGATGAGCATGATGGTTCCCGTGACCAGGCCTCCGCCGGGCTCACTGAGAAGTCCAGGCACGCGAATCACCGGGGCGAAACCCAGCCGGAATCCCACAACGCCCATCAGCCACACCACCGCCACAAAGCCGACCGCCACAATCACCCCGATCGCCAGCCGAATCGGCGTGCCCATCGGCTCGTCCGTGCTGCGCAGCGACTTGATCGCGCCGGTGGCGTGCCGCCTGGGCACAACTGGGGTCCTCGGCGTACCGGGTCTGGGTGTTGGTCGGACGATCGGGCTCATAACCGCAAGAACTTTGCCGGGAGGTCTCAGCTATCAGGTATCGGCCGACATCAGGCGGTGCTGGATGTGATAACGGCCGATCGCTGGCCTCGATGGAATCGGTGATCGCTGCCGGCTGTTCTACGCCGGGCTGGGCACCGTTTCCAGTACCTGCTGGATAATGCGCTTGGTGGTGGCGGTATCACCGGCGTGCATGTACGTCTTGCTGATCACCCGGTGGGCGCAGACCGGAAGGACGTTGGAGACAATATCCTCGGGCACGCAATAGTCGCGGCCCTGCATCATGGCGCATGCCCGGGCAGCCTGGGCGAGCGCCAGCGACCCGCGGGGGCTGATCCCGATCTGCAAGTCATCGTTTTCTCGCGTCGCCGCAGCCAGGGCAATGACATAGTCCACCAGCGTCTGGTCAATGGATACTTCGTCCACTTGCTCTTGGAGCCGAAGCACTTCTTCACTCGACATGACCGGCTCGAGCATGGCCAGCGTGGTTCGGGCCGGCTGCTTCTCGATGATCCGCGATTCGTCGTCCGGGGCGGGGTACCCCAGGTTGATCCGCATCAGGAATCGATCAAGCTGGTTTTCCGGCAGGAAATAGGTTCCCTCGAACTCGTACGGATTCTGGGTGGCCACCACCATGAACGGCTGGGGCAACCGAAACACCTGACTTTCCACCGAAACCGTGGCCTCGTTCATCGCCTCCAGCAGCGCCGATTGCGTGCGCGGCGTGGTGCGGTTGATCTCGTCGGCAAGGATGATGCTGTGAAAGATGGGCCCGCGCTTGAACTCGAAGACGCCTTGCTCGCGGTCGTATACGCTGACGCCGATGATGTCAGAAGGCAACAGGTCCGGCGTGCACTGGATGCGGGTGAATGAACAGCGGACTGATCTGGCCAGGGCATTGGCCAGCACCGTCTTGCCGACCCCGGGGACGTCCTCGATGAGGATGTGTCCCCGCGCGAGCAGGCAAAGAATGACCCGATCAACGGCCGCGGTATTGCCCATATAGACCGATGTGATGTTGCGGCGGAGGCGTTCAATGGGCTCACTTGCCATGACGGGCAACTCCATTGGTCGTGCAGAGGCGCGAGGGAGTATACCAGTGCGGTACGGCGCTCGGCGCGACGCTGGACGGCCCGATTGAGGCGACTGGTGTAGAGTTTCTAGCGATGAACGACTTCCCGGCGCCGGACAGCCTTTCCAACGCCGTCGTAGTCTCGCCGGTGCACTGTCGCCGGTGCGGCTACAACCTCTACGGACTTCGCGCCGATGGGTTGTGCCCTGAATGTGGACAGGCGATCTGGGAAGCGATCCTCCATACGGTGGATCCGGCCGCCAGCCGGCTGCCCAAGCTTCACAACGCGGTTGCGGTCGGCAACGCGATGGTGTGGTTGATGATCTGTCTTATGGTTGGGGCGTTGGTCTTGGCGGCCCGGCCGGTAGCGCTGTGGATCGACGCGTTAGACCAAAGCGGTCTCCGGAATCTTTCCACCTGGACGCCGATGGAGCTGGGTTTCGTTGCGGGGCTTGCCGCATTGGGCGGGCTGTGGTCAGTACGGCAGATGGCGCCACCGAAGGGCCGGGTCCGCAGCGGCGCGCCAGGGCGAGATGTCATGCTGCTGGGTTGTGGTCTGGCGAGCTGGGCGATCTTGGTGATCGCCGCGATCGCCTGGGAGCGCTCCGCCGGCCTACGCTGGGTGGCTGATGCGCTGCGGCTGGCCATGGCCGCGGCAGCGATCGTGGGGTTGCTCGGCCTGCACGGCGTACTAGGCGTCATTGGCCTTCGCAGTCGAGCGTATCGCACCGCCCGCGGAGGACGCCAAAGTATCCACGCGATGGTCGCCGCAATCGTGGGCATCGCCCTGGGGCAGGTGATTCGGCTCACGTCGGAGTTGGCCGGCCGTGGCGGGGGCTTGCTCACCGTTGGCACGGTGATTACCGCGATCAGCGCCTTCATGCTGCTGATCGGTCTGTTCTACCTGCTGGTCAACGCGTGGTGGATTCGCCATTCGCTGCGCCGTCCGCCGCCGTCGCTGGATCAGATTCTGGGCCCCGTTGAGCCCAACGGCCTGTGATATGGCTTTCCCCCTCGCTGGCCGGTAGTCTGCCAGCTTGGCAGGCGCAGTGCCAAGGCCGGTTGACCGTGTCAGCTACCCGTGGGGTCTCCAGCGGCCTGTCTTGGCCTGAAATCGTTGATATCGCTTCGGTTAGGCGGGGTATGGCTTACCGCATGCACTGGCGCACTCTTTGAAAGGGAATGCTCTGGGTGCGGGTGCCGGGCGGTGCTATGCGCCCCGGGGTCTGCGTCGAGCAGATATCGTCCCGCGATCGATCGAAAGACTTGATCATCACTTCCAGGAGACAAGCCCCATGGCTGTGAAGGAACTGGCCTTCGATACTGATGCTCGCAAGGCGTTGCTCAGCGGTGTTCAGAAGCTTTCTACTGCCGTGAGGTCCACCCTCGGCCCCCGCGGTCGGAATGCGGTGCTCGACAAGTCGTGGGGCGGGCCGACCGTCACCAAGGACGGCGTGACCGTGGCCGAAGAACTCGAGTTCCGCAACAAGGTCGAGAACATGGGGGCTCAGTTGGTTAAGGAGGCGGCTTCCAAGACTTCCCAGGACGCCGGCGATGGAACCACCACTGCCACCGTGATCGCCGAGGCGCTGTTCAATGCCGGGCTGAAGCAGGTTGCCTCCGGCGTGGAAGCCAACGCGCTCGTCCGCGGGATGCACAAAGCCATCGACGCAGTCATCGCCGAGATCAAGTCCATGGCCAGACCCGTGGCCAACAACATGGACAAGATTGCCGCCGTGGCCACGATATCCGCCAACAACGACCCAGCTATCGGGAAGATCATGGCCGATGCATTCGACAAGGTCGGCCAGGACGGCGTCATTACCGTCGAAGAGGGCAAGGGCCTGGAGACCTACGTGGATGTCGTCGAAGGCATGCAGTTCGACCGCGGGTATCTCAGCCCCAACTTCGTCACCAACCCCGACGAGATGGCCGTCGAGCTGAACAAGCCGCTGATCCTTATTTACGAGGACAAGATCGATTCGGTGACCAAGCTCGTGCCGTTCCTGGAGAAAGTGATGGGCGCCAAGAAGGCGCTTCTGATAATCGCCGAAGACGTAAGCGGCGAGGCGCTCAGTACGCTGGTGATCAACAAGCTTCGCGGCGTGCTCCAGGTGGCGGCGGTCAAAGCCCCCGGCTACGGTGATCGCCGCAGCGCCATGCTCCAGGACATCGCCGTGCTCACCGGGGCCGAACCGATTATGAAAGACCTGGGCATCGAGCTGGACAAGGTCACGCTCAAACAGCTCGGCCAGGCCAAGAAGGTCGATCTCACCTCCGATACCTGCACCATGATCGAAGGTGCCGGAGCGACGAAAGATATTCAGGCTCGCATCGCCCAGATCCGCAAGGAGATCGAGACGACCGATTCGGACTACGATCGCGAGAAGTTGCAGGAACGTCTGGCGAAGCTGGCCGGGGGCGTGGCTCAAATCAACGTCGGCGCCGCCAGCGAATTGGAACTCAAGGAAAGGAAGGCCCGCGTCGAGGATGCCCTTCACGCCACACGAGCCGCAGTCGAGGAAGGCATTGTTCCCGGCGGCGGGGTCAGCTTTATTCGGGCCAGTGCGTGTCTGACGAGGATCCGAAAGCAGCTCAAGGGTGATGAGAAGTTCGGCGTGGATATCGTCGAGTCGGCCCTTTCTATCCCGACCAAAGCCATCGCCGACAACGCCGGTGAAAAGGGAAGCGTCGTCGTCGCTAAGGTGACCCAGCTCAATGGAAACATGGGCTTCAACGCACTCACTTTGAAGTACAGCGACATGATCGCTGACGGTGTGGTGACACCCGCCAAGGTCGATCGTACGGCGTTGCAGAACGCCGCCTCCGTGGCCGGGCTCTTGCTGACCACCGATTGCGTTGTCACCGAAGCGCCCAAAGATGAAGACGAAGCCTCAATGCCGCCCGGCGGCCCTCCTGGCATGGGCGGTATGGGCGGCATGGGTGGCATGGGCGGCATGGACTTCTAAGCAAAGTTCGTAGGGTCCGCTGAGTGGACCTCGAAGATAGGCAACGAAGTTGAGATGGTCCGCACCGCGGACCCTACAGATTTGGAAGATCAACTGGATGGAGATTTCGACCAATGTCCGTCAAACCTCTTGAAGATCGTGTTCTGATCAAGCCTTCTGACCCGGACAAGAAGACCGAATCCGGGATCTACTTGCCGGAGTCAGCCAAAGAGAAGCCCATCCAAGGCAAGGTGATCGCAGTCGGGCCGGGCAAGTTGCTGGACAACGGCGAACGGGTCAAGCCTTCCGTGCGGAAGGGCGACACCGTCGTTTTCGGCAAGTACGCCGGGACCGAGATCGAGATCAAGAACGTCACCCACATGATCATGCGGGAAAGCGAATTGCTGGGCGTGATCGAAAAGTAAATGGTCCTGTTTAGCCGCTCACTCGCAGACCCCCGCGTCGTTCTTCGAGCGACGGCTAAACGTGCTGAGGGTCAACAACCATGTCTACCAAACAACTAAAATTCGACACGTCGGCCCGCCAGGACTTCGAGCAGGGGGTGCAACAGATCGCGCGAGCCGTCGGCCTGACGATGGGTCCGACCGGCCGGCATGTGCTCGTGCAGAAGTCGTTCGGTGGCCCCGCTGTCACCAAAGACGGCGTCAACGTTGCCAAGGAGATCGAGCTGCCTCAGCCCTTTGAGAATGTCGGGGCCAAAATGGTGAATGAGGTCGCCAAGAAGGTCGCAGACGAGGCGGGCGACGGCACGACGACGGCGGTTGTCCTGGCCAGGGCGATTTACCGACAGGGCTTGCGACATGTCATCTCCGGCGCCAACGCGGTGGCCGTGCAGCGCGGCATCAACGACGCGGTTCGGGTCGTCAGTGATACCATCAACGACCTGGCCACCAAGTGTGCAGGCCGCGACGATCTGCGCAAGGTCGCCACGGTGTCCGCAAACAACGACGCAGAGATTGGCCAGTTGATTGCCGAGGCCATCCACAAGGTAGGCTCCGAAGGCGTCGTCGAGGTCGAGGAAGGCAAGACTGCCGAAATCACGCTCGACTACGTCGAAGGCATGGCCTTCGATAAGGGATACCTCAGCCCCTACTTCATGACAGACCCCAAGAAGGCCGAGTGTGTCCTGGAGGATGTCAACATCCTCATTCACGAGAAGAAGATCGCCAACCTGGCGGACTTCCTGCCGCTGCTCAACAAGGTGGCGACCTCCGGCAAACCCATCCTGATCATTTCCGAGGACGTCGAGAGCGAGGCCCTGGCGGCGCTGGTGGTCAATCGCCTCCGCGGCGTGATCCAGGTCTGTGCCGTCAAAGCGCCTGGGTTCGGCGATCGGCGCAAGGCGCTGCTCGGCGACATCGCGACGCTGACCGGCGGCGCCTTCTTCTCCGAAGACATCGGCCGTAACCTGGAGGACATCGAGCTGTCCGAACTGGGACGGGCACAGAAGGTCACCGTGACCAAAGACGACACGACGATCATCCGAGGTGCCGGAAAGAAGAAGGACATCGAAGCCCGGGCGAATCAAATTCGCGCGCAGTACGATAAGTCCACCAGCGACTACGACCGTGAGAAGCTCCAGGAACGGCTGGCGAAGCTGATCAGCGGAGTGGCGGTGATCAACGTGGGCGCCGCCACCGAGATCGAGATGAAGGAGCGCAAGGATCGCGTCGAGGATGCGCTCAACGCCACGAGATCGGCCGCGAAGGAAGGTTACGTTCCCGGTGGAGGGGTGGTCTTCCTGCGCACAATCAGCGCCGTGCAGGACGCCCGCCGAAAGGCTCGTGGCGATGAGAAACTCGGCTTCGACATCGTCGCGGGGGTCCTGGAGGCCCCGACCTGGCAGATCGCAACCAACGCCGGCTTCGACGGTGATATTGTCGTCGAAAAGATCAAAGAGGGTACCGGCGGCTTCGGCTTCAACGCCGAGACCGGCGAGTATGAGAACCTGGTCACTTCCGGCATCATCGACCCGGCCCTGGTCGCTCGCACCGCGCTTCAGAGTGCCGCGTCGGTTGCCGGGCTGATGTTGACCACTGATGTGATCGTCACCGAACTCAAGGACGATGAGGATCCGGTCGAAGAGGCTGTATGCTGATCCGGTGTCTGTGCCGGAGGGCCGAGGACCGAGGCGTTGAGGGTGGTGGCGACCGTGTCAATCCTTAACACTCGGTCCTTGATGCTTTGGGGAGGCGCCTCGTACAGCCCGCTAAGGGTGCAGGTAGAGATCGGTCGTCCGCGGGTCAAGAATCCTGCGGACATTCCGACTCCTAACTCCTGACTCCTGAACCCTGGTCATGCCCACGACGCGCGACTACTACGAGATCCTTGGCGTGCCGAGCAATGCCTCGGATAATGAGATCAAGCGCGCCTATCGGCGGCTGGCGATGAAGTATCATCCCGATCGCAACCCGGGCGATCCCGAGGCGGAGGCGAAGTTCAAGGAGTGCGCGGAATCCTACGAGGTGCTCTGCGACCCTGAGCGCCGCACGATTTACGATCGCTATGGCCACAGCGGGTTGCGGTCCACCCCAGGCCACGATTTCAGCTCGATGAACGCCCAAGACATCTTCTCGATGTTCGAGGAGATCTTCGGGGGCATCGGGACCGGCGGTCGCGGCCGGAGGCGTGGCGGCGTTCCTCGCGGCTACGACCTGGAGACTGAGGTTGAAGTGACCTTGGACGAAGTGCTCGCCGGCACCAGTCGCGATGTGGAGTTCAAGCGGCTGGACATATGTAAGACCTGCGGCGGCGAGGGGGCCAAACCCGGAACCAAGCCACAAGCGTGTCCCACCTGCGCCGGAAGCGGCCAGGTGGTCCAGGCCGGCTTTGGCGGCATGTTCCGCATGGTGACCACTTGCCGGCAATGTCAAGGCCGAGGCACCATCATCGCCGAGAAGTGTCCCGACTGCCACGGCTCCGGGCGGGTATCGATCAAGCGGAAGCTGAGGGTGAAGATTCCGCCGGGCATCCACGCCCAACAGGCTGTGCGCGTGGCTGGCGAAGGTGAGCCGCCCTTGGCGGAGATCAGCCCCAGCGGCCGAGGCATTCGTGGTGATCTTCAGGTGGTTGTGCGAGTACGCCAACATTCGCAGTTTGAGCGCGACGGCGACCATCTGCTGGTGGCGGTGCCCATTGCGTTCACACAAGCCGCCTTGGGGGCCCAGGTGGATATTCCATCGCTCGATGGGCCGGCGTCGCTGAGCATTCCGCCGGGCACCCAGCACGGCGCATTGTTTCGTCTACCCCAGCGCGGGCTTCCGAACTTGCGCTCCCCCAAGCGGGGCGACCTAGTGGTGGTGGTGCAACTGGTTGTTCCCAGCAAGCTCAGCGACGGTCAGAAGAACCTGCTGCGGGAGTACGCCAAGACGGAGAAACTAGACGTCGGCGCGGGGAGCCCATCGATGTGGACCAAAATCAAGGACGCGGTGTCCGGAACCTAATCCTGCGGAGGCGATGCACTACAGATGCCGAAGCGAAATGCTCATCAACCGAAGACGCCCGGACGGGTTACCAATGCCAGCACAACAAAGCAGGCGCCGGCGGAGGGTACACCGGAGGTGGCCCAGGAGGCATCCGCCGATGAGGTCGATGCTCCCCAAGACCCCTCGGCTTTGGCGGAGCAACTCCAAGTCGAGCTCGAGGACGCGATCGCTGCTCGGCAGCGTGCGTTGGCGGATTTTGCCAATTTCCAACGCCGGGCGGTCGAGAATGAACACCGCGCCGCCGAAACCGGTGCCGCCCGGGTGGTCAGGTCGATGCTCGGTGTGCTCGATCATCTCGACTTGGCGCTAGATCAAGACGCCGAGCAAACCACCGTCGAGCAGCTTCTCGGCGGCGTACGGATCACACAGTGCGAGCTGGTCAAGGCATTGGAGAGTCAGGGAGTGCAGCGGATCGAGCCGGTGGTTGGCGACGAGTTCGACCCGAACCGACACGAGGCGGTGATGCGGCAGCCGGCCGAGGGCATTGCGCCCAACCATATTGTCTCCGTCCTTCAGCCGGGCTACGCAATGGGCGATCAGGTCCTCCGCCCGGCCAAGGTTGCGGTCGCCGCGGCCCACGATGAGGGGGAGTGACAATGCCCACGTATGATTATGTTTGTGATGCCTGTAATCATGAGTTCGAACTATTCCAATCCATGACCGACCGGGTCAAGCGCAAGTGCCCTAAGTGCGGGAAGCCCAGGCTCAAACGCCTCATCGGCACCGGGGCCGGCGTCATCTTCAAAGGCAGCGGCTTCCACGAAACCGACTATCGAAGCGAGTCCTACAAGAAGGCGGCCGAGGCCGAGAAGAAGGCGGCCCAGGGCAAGACGCCCAAGAAGGATGACAAGGCGGCCAAGTCCAAGGCGAAGTCAAGCGACTCGTCGAGCTCGTCGCAATCCTCCGGCGGTTCGCAGAGCAAAGACACTGATTGAAGGAGAGCCGCCGGTCTGCCAACAGCCGGCAGTTTCCTATCGATAGATCTCGACGGGATCCCACGTCCCATTGGAGCTCGCGCGACGCTGGAGGATCCATGTCTTGCCAGCGACAATGTCCACCAGGAAGATCGCATCGGGATTGTTGAACGTGGGTCGTTGAATCTCCAGCAGGCCGGAGGTTGCCGCTTTGACCGGCCCGACGCGCAGCTCCCAGGTGTTCCGAACGCTGGGGTTATCCAAATTACCGCGGAGGCGGTAGATGGCGCCGGTTGCTGTGTCGAGCATTCCCACCGTGTCGTCGAAACTGATGATCTGTACGGCCGGTACAACAAACCCGCGGACATCGGCCCCCGAGGTCGTCATCTGCTGGCCGCGGCCGGCGGCGCCCGTCGTGATGACGATGGCCGTTGCCCCCACCGCCACGATCACCAACACCCGCAGGTGTGATTTCATCTTCTTCATTTTCTTCGTGCTCTCCATGTTGCAAGGATCGAGGTTTCCCCATGGCGCTGTGCCATGGCCCTGGAAAACCCTCTTGAACCTTGCCACATTTCCGGCCGGATGCACGGCTGAGTCTGCAAATCGAAGCACATTTCACCCGGCACGACCGTCCAGGTTTGCCTCGTTTAACGCCCCAACCTACCGTCGTGCCTGACCGGCCAACCTAAGAGCCTATTGCCACATGCCACTGCGCTTCACTAGTCGAATTCTCAAACACCTGGCCCACTCAAACTATCGGCCATCCACGGTCAAGCAGACGGCGCGCGACTTGCAAACGCAGCCGCAGGATCAGACCGCGTTCCAGGCGGCGATCGAGCAGCTCGTCGAGCTACGCCGCATCGAGATCAATCGTGATGGGCTCATTCAGCTGCCGAGTTATCCGGACGAAGTGATCGGTAGCTTCCGCCTCAACGCCAGAGGGTTCGGATTTGTGGTTCCCGACGATTCGTACCGCGATGGCGATCTTTTTATCCCTGCGGGCAGGGCACGCGACGCTATCTCTGGTGATCGGGTGCGGGCCAAGGTGATCCGACAGGCTTGGCGCGGCAAGAGCCGCTCCGGCCGCAGCCCCTACATCGGGCAGATCATCGAGGTGGTCCAGCGAGGACGAGATCACTTCGTCGGGGCGTTGTTTCACCGTGGCGGGCAATGGTTCGTCGAGCCCGACGGCCGATCACTCCACGAGCCGGTGTTGATCCGCGACCCGCACGCGAAGAACGCCACCGCCGGCGACAAGGTGGTGATCGAGCTGCTGCACTACCCGCAGGAGCATTACGTCTCTGAAGGCGTCATTGTCCGGGTGCTTGGCGAGGCCGGGCGGCCTGACGTCGAGACCGAGGCGGTCATCGTGGCCCACGGTCTCCGGACCGAGTTTCCCGCATCGGCCATCGATCAGGCCGCATCGGCAGCCCAAGCCTTCGACGCCCGGACGAACGGCCGGCGGCCCGAACGCGAAGACCTCACTAACACGTTCACGTTCACCATTGATCCGCCGGATGCGAATGATTTTGACGACGCGATCTCCATTACCTACGACGCCCAGCAAGACGAATGGACGCTCGGCGTGCACATTGCCGACGTGGCGCATTTCGTCCGCCCCGGTACTGCCATCGACGAGGAAGCGAAGGAGCGCGGCAACAGCATCTATCTGCCCCGACTGGTCATCCCCATGCTGCCCGAGGCCCTCTCCAACGGAGTGTGTTCGCTCCAGGAAGGTGTTGGGCGATTCACCAAGTCGGTGTTCATCACCTTCGACGGCCGGGGCAAGGTCATGCATCAACGTCTGGCCTGGACGATCATCACGTCCAGGAAGCGGCTGACCTACCTCGAGGCGCAGGCCTTGATCGACGGTGAGCGTGACCAGGCCCGCAAGCACACCCGCGGCGAGCCTCGCTATAGCAATGAGTTGATCGACAGCCTTCGGCGATGTGATACGCTGGCCCGCATTCTTCGAAAACGTCGGTTGAGCGACGGCATGATCGTGCTCGATCTTCCGGAGGTGGAGCTGGTCTTTGGCGAGGCCGGGCATGTGATCGACGCGGTGCCCGAGGATGGCGCGTTCACCCACACAATCATCGAGATGTTCATGGTGGAGGCGAATGAAGCGGTCGCACGCACGTTCGATGCCCTGGATGTGCCGATCCTGCGGCGCATCCACCCTGATCCCGTTCCCGGCGACATCCAGGAGCTGCGCATGTACGCGCGGGGCGCGGGCCTGGGTCTTCCCGATGAGCCGACGAGACGCGATCTTCAGCACCTGCTCGACGCAACCCGCGACACCCCCGCAGCCCGGGCTATCCATCTCGCCGTCCTGCGAACACTCGCCAAGGCTTCGTACAGCCCGGCGATGATCGGCCACTTTGCGCTGGCCTCAGACCACTACGCCCACTTCACCAGCCCCATCCGCCGGTATCCCGATCTCTCGCTGCATCGCGCCATCGAGGCGTATCTGGACGCGACCGACAACGGGAGAACCATCCCCGGCGGGCGAAGGCGCGGTGAGCTTGGCAAGCGACTCGCCGATGACGATCGCGTGGCTGACGAGGCCCAGTTGATCCAGCTTGGCCGGCACTGTAGTGAGACCGAGATCGAAGCCAACGCGGCGGAACGCGAGCTGCGCGACTTCCTGGTGATGCAGTTCCTCGCCGAGCATCACCTCGGCGATGAGTTCCCCGGCGTCGTGACGGGCATTACCAGCAATGGGCTGTTCGTTTCGATCGAGCGGTTCCTCGTCGAGGGGATGGTCCGGATGCAGGACATGCCCCAGTCCGCCGGACGTGCCGATCGGTGGACCGCCGACGAGAGGACCGGCCGAATCGTCGCCCAGCGCAGCGGCGCCTCACTGGGCATCGGCGACATCGTCACCGTCCAGATCCTGCGCGTCGATCTGGCCTCCCGGCACCTCGACCTGCAACTCACCAAACTGCCCCAGCAAGTTGAGCGAGCTGCGTCGAAGCAGCGCCCCGACCGCGCCAAAGGTAAGCGCAAAACCTCCAAACACCCCCGCCGCGGCAAGCGCCGCCGCTGATGCTGTGGCCAATTTGCATGTTGCGACCTGGTGCCGGGCGGTATCACGTTTACTATGGAGTTGACGTCGAACAGCTGGCAGGTTGATGTGCGGCAGTCGGTTTGATAGTCTTACCACATCACGATACGGTTACGGTCGATGCGCAAACGTACAGCATCATGAGTTCAACGACAAAGACACCGCAGCGCAGCTCCACGATCAAGGTGCCCATCACCGGTGGGAATCTGCGAAACGGCCACGTGTACATCAGGGAGTATCTGTGGTTCTTCCCAAAGTGGGCCATTCGTGGTGACCGCATTGATGAAACCGATGCTCAACCCTGTACCCTTGAACTCGATAATTTTGGCGCAATCGAGACGGAGATCGATGCCGCTAAGGGTATCTTTCGGTGGCGTGGCTGGAAAAAGTTCTTCCGCCAGCACGGTGTGCTTGAAGGATTTGAGGAATTGCCCGCCTCGGCCTAGCTCTGAGTTACAGCATGCGCGAGAAAGCTCCCGAGGGCAAGCTTCTGTGCTATCCGATGGCCGGCCCCATCGAGGCCCAGTTCGACACGCTTGTCACGATCTTGCAAGCCGTCTCATCGGACGAATCAGCGTCAGCAGATTTAGTGGGGTGGATGCAGCGCACCTATGACCTCAGCGAAAGCTTTTCCAAGAAGGTCTACTCAGTTCTATTGCGCGGTACGGGTTTCGTAGAGCGCGATGGAAAGGCTTTTCGTTTGACGAAACGGGGGACTGAGGTCGCCCGCTCCCACAGCGCGCAGAAGTGCTACCGGGTTTTCTCGCGGACCTTTTTCGGCGTAGATGTAATCCTGTCTATCCTCGCACAGATTCAGCCAGCCACCTGGGATGCGTTGCGCGAGGGATGGGGTGCGCACATGCGTTCGCGGCGCAAAGAGGCGCGTTCTTGGAGGCCCCAGCATTTGAGTAGTCAATTGCGCTTCCGAATTGACTGGTTGCGGTCACTTGGGCTCGTTGATTTCATTTCGGGGAGATTCTTCCTGTCGCAGGCGGGATCGCGGGAGCGCAGGGCAGAGTTAGAAGCCCGAGCGCGCACTCCTGCCCAAAAGAGCAAGGTGTCGCACAATGATCTTGAGCACAAACTTGGCATCATTGGCGCGTTCTTCCAGTTCGAGGTTCGGCCGCGCGCGAGCGTCAATGATATTCTGCCCGCCTCGAGCCGCCTCAGGGAGAATCGTCAAGTTGATTGTCTCTGGGTGCGATTTGTCCATTTCGGTGGGAAGCTACAGTATCCCTTTGAAGTTCAGATATCTGGCAGCATGGCTGACGCGATCGAACGCCTTGAGATGGTTGCTAACGTGGTGCAAAAGGCGGTCGTGGTTACCGATCCCGAGCAGCAGGAGAGGATGCTCGACCGGCTGAGGGTGAAGCGGTCGCCATTGCTCGACAAACTGGTGTTTTTGACGCCTGACGAAGTCGACAAGGTGGTAGAGGCCGCTGCCGTCATGAAGTCTTTCACCGAAACTGTCTTTTCGGAGTAGCGAGATGGCAACCTCTACGAAGACTAATGTCAATCGAGCTGGCAAGCAGAGACATGTTCGACAGCTGCGCCAGTGGCTTGCCGAACACCTCCGATCTCGCTTTCCCAAAGCCGAAGTGACATGCTTGGAGGAGGGGCGGAACTCAATGCTCCGTGATCTCGTAGCGCGTCACGGGCTTGAGACCAATTGGCCAGAATCGTCCACGTGGTCGGTGACTATGGACGCCGTTGTGCTGATCAGGTGCGCGTCTTCTGTAACCCTCGCCCTCGCCAAGTTGAAAAGTGATCGGATCCGGATTTCACATGTTGGCGAAATGGTGGCTTCATGTGAAGTCATTCGGCCGACTTTTGCTTTTCTTCTTGCACCTGATGGACTGTCGGCGAGTTTGGTAACACTGCTCCGGCGCTTTGGTCGGTGGGATATTCTGAGGTATGGCGAGCAGTATATTCGGGTTGGTACCTGGGATTCGGCGAATGCGGAACCCATCTTGCTCTAAAGCCGAGGCGGTTCGTCTTACTCGAAAGGAGACCGTACCGTGCAACTCTTGGTCGCGCGACAGGCCCAAGCCCCCGAGGTTCTCCTGCCAAAGGCGACTCGTCTCGTCCGTGATTGCCGCGAATGGCTCGCTGACTTTCTTCGCCACAAGCACCCTCGTGCGACAATAACGATACTTCGCAAGACTGATCGGAGACAACTTCGGTACGCCATGAACGACGCCGGGCTCGCGTCGAGTTTTCTAGAATCGAGCGCCTGGGAAGTAAGAGTCGATGTTGTCGCTGCGGTACAGCAGAGGCGGCAGACCACACTCGTCTTCGTTGAGCTGAAAGCAAAGCCCATCTCGCTCGTCGATGTTGGTCAACTCCTGGGGTATTGTCGTGTCTGTCGGCCAAGAGGGGCGTATTTGTTGTCATCGAAAGGCCTGTCGTCAAATCTTCATCGCCTTCTGACGACCTACGGGCGGATTGATGTGTTAGATTTTGGCAACGACGTGATGCGTGTCGGTCGCTGGGATGTTGCCCGGGCGTCACCCGATTGGTCGAGCATGATACCACCTGGGGACCTTGCGACCATCGCGCTGTGACCGGTGCGGTTCTCGCTCGTCCTGAGTCTGAGATGGGGCTCCGGAATCGGCGGATTTGCTTTTGGTCGGCGTTGCGGATCCGTTACAGTGATCGTTTTCCTTACGCTTGGAGAGGTCTCGCCATGTCCGAGAGGATTGGAGACACGAGCAGTATCGAGTCTGTCCTTCACGAGGAGCGGGTGTTCGAGCCGCCGGCGGGGTTCAGCGAATCCATCGGCGGGGCGTATATCTCCTCGATGCAGCAATATCGCGAGATGTACGCCCGCTCGATCAAGGACCCGCAAGGCTTCTGGGCCGAGTTTGCCCAGGAGCTTGACTGGTTCGAGAAGTGGACCAAGGTGCTCCAATGGAAGGAGCCGGATGCGAAATGGTTTCTCGGCGGGAAGACGAATATCTGCCACAACTGTGTTGATCGGCAGGTCAACAACGGCTTCGGCGACCAGGTGGCGATCATCTGGGAGGGTGAACCCACCTCTGCCCCCCAAGCCTCTGGGCCGCCAGCGGACAAGCCTCAAGCCTTCCCTGAGATTCGCAGGCTCACCTACAACGACCTGCTGCGCGAGGTGAGCAGGTTTGCGAACGTGCTCAAGAAGCTCGGCGTGCGGAAGGGCGATGTGGTGACGTTGTACATGGGCATGGTGCCCCAGTTAGCGATCGCCATGCTCGCCTGTGCCCGCATCGGGGCCGTTCATTCGGTGATCTTCGGCGGGTTCTCCAGCCAGGCAATTGTTGACCGGGTTCAGGACGCCAAGAGCCGGGTCATCGTCACGGCCGATGGCGGCTGGCGGCGAGGCAAGATCGTGCCGCTCAAAGCCAACGTCGATGCCGCGGCCGGCATGACCAATCTTGTCGAGACCGTCATCGTGTTGAAGCGGTGTGGAAACGACATCGCCTGGACGGAGGGGCGCGACCATTGGTGGCACGAGCTAACGGCCGAGGCGTCCGATGACTGCCCCTGCGAAGCGATGGACAGCGAGGACATGCTCTTCTTGCTCTACACCTCCGGCTCGACCGGCAAGCCCAAGGGCATCGTGCACACCACCGGCGGGTACATGGTTTACACCTACCTCACGAGCAAATATGTGTTCAACCTCGTCCCAGACCGTGGGCAAGTCTACTGGTGCACCGCTGACATCGGGTGGGTTACCGGGCACAGCTACATCGTCTATGGCATCCTGCCGACCCGCGTGCCGAGCTTCATGTATGAAGGTGCGCCGAACTTTCCAGCCGAGGACCGCTTCTGGGATATCGTCGAGCGGCACAACGTCACGCAGTTCTACACTGCTCCGACGGCGATTCGCGCCTTTATGAAATGGGGCGATGAGCACCCTCGCAAGCACGATCTATCCAGCCTGAAACTGCTCGGCACGGTGGGTGAGCCGATCAACCCCGAAGCGTGGATGTGGTACCGCCGCGTCATCGGCTCCGAACACTGCCCGATCGTCGATACGTGGTGGCAGACGGAAACCGGCGGGCAGTTGATCATGCCGATGCCCGGTGCGACGCCGGCCGTCCCCGGGAGTTGCACGCTTCCGTTCTTTGGTATCGACGCTGCGGTGGTCAATGAACAGGGCGAAGAGCAGCCGGCCAACGTCGGCGGGCTCCTGGTCATTCGCAAACCCTGGCCGGCCATGCTCCGCGGAATCTACGGCGACCGCCAGCGGTTCATCGACACGTATTTTTCGCGGATTCCCGGCGCCTACTTGACCGGCGACGGGGCTCGGCGTGATGAGCGCGGCTACTTCTGGATCATGGGCCGGGTCGATGATGTGATCAACGTGGCCGGCCATCGCCTCGGCACGATGGAGATTGAGTCGGCTCTGGTCAGCCACCCGGCGGTGGTGGAGGCCGCGGTGGTCGGCATGCCCCACGAGATCAAGGGCACCGCCATCGCTGCGTTTGTTACACTTGACCAGAGCCACAGTCCCAGCCCGGCGCTGCGCGATGAGCTTTTCCATCATGTGGGCAAGGAAATCGGCGCGATTGCTCGGCCGGACCTGATCCGCTTCACCGATGCCCTACCCAAGACGCGCTCGGGCAAAATCATGCGCAGGCTTTTGCGCGACATCGCCGCCGGCACCGATACGAAACAGGACACCACCACGCTGGAAGATCTCTCCGTCCTCGCCCGCCTGCGCGGGAGCGAAGAAGGGTGACGGGGAAGGCATCGAGGCGCCAAGGCATCAAGGAAATCGAGACAGCCCACCGCCGTGGTGGGATGGGCTGTGATCGACGAGCGCGACCCACGCTCCTCGCCGGGGATAGCTATGATGAATCTGAGTAATGAGCAAGTACAAGCCACATTGTTGCGATTTCTGCTCCGGGACGGTCCAGCCCATTGTGGCTAGAGATGAACCGATCAAGGTGTGTGGCAGGATGGTGCTGATCGATGGCGCGACCATTGGCAGGTGCGATCGCTGCGGCCACCGTTATTTCCCCGCCGAGGTTGTAAAGCGTGCCGAGCGCGCCGCAAAGAATCCCCAAGAAGCTTCTCAGGTTCGGACGATTCCAGTCGTTGCAGCTTGAACAGTGCTCCCTTGGGACGTGTAGCGTCAAGATCACGCGCCGGATTCTCTGCCACATTCCGGCCGGCACCGACACCAAGCAGCAGAACACGACGTTGTGAGACAGCGGAAGGGTTTCGGCGGATATGCATCCGCTGCGGCCAGGGTACGCTCCTTGCAACCCAAACGGGAAGCGGCGGTAACCTACAATCGGGCCGACGATGACGACGTTCTCGTACATCGCGCGTGATCCGGCTGGTCAGCGGGTGATCGGGACTCTGACCGCGGCAAGCGAACAGGCGGTGCTGGCGGACCTGGCCGGGCGGGATCTGGCGCCGGTACGAGTCCGCCGGGTTCATGAACGACCGCGCCTAAAACGAAGAGTGTCGTCGCAGCACCTGGCCACGGCCTATCGCCAGCTATCCGATCTGCTCCGCGTGGGTATGCCGCTGCTTGGAGCGATGCGGCGGGCTCGATGGGCGGCGATCTTGAGACGGTTGATCCCCAGCTTCGCAGTCGGTTGAACCACATCGGCGAGGAGGTCGGAATGGCGGCGTTTCACGACCCAACGATAGCCGGATGATGACCTACCCGTCCTCCCAGTCCACGGCGAGCATCTCGCCCAGCAGGACAGCCGCTTCACTCGCTGCCCCCGGCATTGGGCCGGGTAAGATAGCTGACGAGTGTCCGGGCTGCTTAGCAAGCAGCCATGCGAACCTCAGTACCTCTAGCAGAGGAGCGTAGGTCAATGGCAAAGATTACAATCGGACTCGGCCTCGTGCTGATCGCTCTAGGCCTTGGCGGCTACGTCGGCACCGGTAGCGCGCACATAACGGCGTTGATCCCGGCGTTCTTCGGCCTGCCGCTGCTGCTTCTGGGTCTGGTCGCTCTGAAGGAGCGCATGCGAAAACACGCGATGCACGCCGCAGCCCTCATCGCCTTGCTCGGTCTGGTCGGATCCCTCTTCCGGATCGTGAAGAAACTCATTGTCGGAGAGGAGATTGAGATTTCGACCGCAGTCACAATGCAGGTTGTGGTGGCTGCGCTCTGTGCGGTCTTCGTGGTGTTGTGCATTCGGTCCTTCATCAAGGCCCGCCGCGCCGGCGCTGCCCAGCGGGATTCCTGAGGTGGATGGCTGGCGGCTGAGAGACTGTGCTCTTCACGGTTCTACCGAAGGCGACGGATTATGACCTACGTGGTTGCGGAACCATGCATCAAGTGCAAGTACACCGATTGCGTAACCGTGTGTCCGGTCGACGCTTTTCGCGAAGGTGCAAACTGTCTGGTCATCGATCCGGAGGTTTGCATTGACTGCGACCTCTGCGTGCCCGAGTGTCCGGTCGATGCGATCTTCTCCGAGGACGACCTACCCCAGAAGTGGGCCGAGTACGTCGAAGTCAACGCCCGCCTTGCCGTCGATTGGCCGGAGATCACCGAGCAGAAGGATGGGCTGCCGGAGGCGGACGAGTTCAAGGATGTCGAAAGCAAACGCGATATGCTCGACGAGAGCGCCCAAGGCAGCTGAGCAGTGCACGTTGGAGGTCCCGAAGCACGGCGCAGGCAAGTTGATCTCACCATTGGCTCCCGGCCTGCGCACCCGCTGCGGTTGACCTGCTTGCGTCGAATCCGGCGGCGGATGCGATTCGCTCAACGAGCTGGATGAGAGAGGCGGTGAGGCATGATCAGGCTCCAAGGCGGACTCGAACTCGATGAATTTTGGAGAGAAGTCCGCCAGACGGGCGACGAGCGACTCCAAGAATTCGGTTTCGAGGATTGGGTGGTGACGTTGCGAGCGCTGACTCTCCCCGACTCTGCAGGAGTGCAAGCACACGAGGAGGAGCCGGCTGTCACCGTCAGTGCCGCCACAAAGACGCTTGATATTGCAGTCGGCAAGCAACCGGATCTGCCGCCGCAATCATTTGTACAGACAAGCATCATCGACGCCATCGATCAGGCAATCGATGCTCGGGGTGATGGTGACTCTGACGATCAGCTTAGAGACGAAGGCGGTGAAGCATGAGCATCAAGATGCGGTCCCTGCTCCACAGGGTGTATCCATCCTGAGAACGCGGTGCAACCTGTGGTGAAAAGGCGTGCGCTTGTTTCCCGCCGACCGTGTCGAGCATAGGGTCGGCCGAATCGTTGTCGCCATCACCATCAAACTCGCCGCTTACGGGCACGGGCCCCAATTGGCCAGCAGCGCCAGCAGGTCGAGGATACCGACGGTGCCATCGACTTGCTCTGGTCTGGGAAGGCACCCTTTCTGTCGCCCAGGGGTAGCTCGGCATTGACGGCCTCGCCCAGACCTGCGAAACTTGCTGCGCGTCGATTCCGCCAAGCTATGCCAAGCAAAGGAGAATTGATCGATGGCCGAGACCCTCACACTCCCGGACACCCTCACGACGCACGACATCAGTGCCGTACAGGCACGGGCGATTGTGGATGCAGCGAAGGCGAAGGCTGCACAGATCAACACAAAGATGAATATCGCCGTGGTCGATGCTGGTGGCAATCTCAAAGCGTTTCTCCGCATGGATGGCGCGTGGCTCGGCAGTATTGACATCGCCATCAAGAAGGCGCGGACCGCGCGACTGTTCGACATGCCCACGGGTGAGATCGGCAAGCTATCGCAGCCCGGCGGGCCGCTGTACAACATCGAGCATTCCAATGGCGGCCTCATCAGCTTCCCGGGGGGCGTGCCGCTGAAGACCACCGAAGGCACCGTCATCGGGGCGATCGGCGTCTCCGGCTCAACGGTCGAAGACGATCACACCGTCGCGACCACAGGAGCTCAGGCGATTCTGTGACTTCGGGGGTATCGCCCTCTTGGGATCAGGGCCACGTACTAAGTCAACCAGACGGCATTGATGATCGCGTCATACGAACGGTCAGCGAGAAGTGCCACACGCTGCGGTAGAGCGACCACGAAGCCCATGACGACTGGCGAGAGCGATCAAGCGGTGAGCGCCTCAACTGCCGTGCTCACGGACACGGACCCCAGTTGGCAAGCAGGGCAAGCAGGTCGAGGATACCGACGGTGCCGTCGCCGTCGAAGTCCGGCGGCCCGAGGGGGTTGGTTCCCCAGGCCGCTAACAGCGCGAGCAGGTCGAGGATGCCCACACTTCCGTCCTCGTCGAGGTCGGCTGGACATGTCGCCTGGGCCAACGGCACGACCAAGAATGCATGGCCGAGCATCGTGCCGCGCCCGTTGCGCAACGTCGCGAACACGTAGAGCTCGCGGTCATCGACCAGATCATCGTTCAGATCATCCGACAGGAAAGCGTCGTTGGCTGTGAAGCTCTCGATAAACGTGTCGTCGTCGTTGAGCCCGTCGCCGTCGAGGTCCACGGGGTCACCGGAGCGGGCAATCACGATCTGTGCGTTGAGCACGACAACCTGGTTCGCGCTCGGATCGGGATTCGAGGTGGCGCCGATGACAAAGAAGTCGCCCGCGGAGTTGGCGTTGGCCGCGAGCATGGGTCCGGCGAAGACTTCATCCGGCTCGCTGGGCGTAATGGGCTGACCGGTGGTGGCGATGACCACACCATTGCGCACGGCCCAACGATCGTCGTTGGCGAGCCCACCAATCGCAAACCAATCGCCGTTACCGGCCATGTCTACGGCAGAGACGGCCTCCACCGGCGAGGCGAGTCCGTCCAGAAGGTCGCCGTCGCGCAGCTCGATCCTGCCGTTGACGACCACCGCTTCAATCGTTCCGAAGCCGGGCATGATGTCCGCTTCGACGATCCATGATCCACCGTCGGCGCTGCTGCTGAAGGTATTGCCGGCCAGCGCGACAAAGCTATCAAAGACCTCTCGGGGACTCGGTCCGGCCGGTGTACCTTCTTGGACCAGGACCATTGAACCCTGGTACAGTGCCGATTCATAGTCATCATGAATGTTCTGGATCAAGTCGGCACGAAAGGCGACCGTATTGTCACTGAGGATGTGCGCCGAGTTGAGCGAGTTGCCGAACAGCTCGTCTTCGACGCCGCTCGGATCGACTAAGCCCGGAGCGGTATCGCCTTCGCGGACAGCAGTGATGAGATTCGCGCCGTCGAATGTGAAGATGATCTCATCATTACTCGTCGGTCCACCGGAAAGCCGGTTGCCGAAGACGTACCGGGCGGAGTTGTTGATGCCGCAATCCGAATCCATAAAGCCGTAGGTCAGATCGCCAATGGGAGAGGGATCGCCTTCCTTGGCGACCACGGTCCCCATGCGCCCCGAGCCGACGACGATCACGTCGTTGGCATCGGAGTTCGGATTGTCGGTGAACGCCTTGAAGATCCAATGCGCTCCGATCGGGCTGCCGTACAGAGTGAGAAACGGGACCAGGGGCGACCGGAACTGCTCACCGGGCACTCCCGGAACCTGTGCGGTCTGGTGGCCGGCAATGTTGGTGTAGATCGCCTCAATGCTGCCGGCCTGGGCGGCGGCCGAGGTCAACATCATCGCCCCAAGCACAGCGATGGCGGTGACCGCCCATTTCACGGATTGATGGCTGGACGACATGGCTGCACCTCCTCCCGGTGAAGACGCCGCACGGCGCTCCCAGTGTACCGCGCACTTCCTCTGAGGCAATGGAGAAGTGTGCGGATTCCCATGGCTCGGCGCAGGAGCCGCCGCATCCTCATCCCGCAACCGACATGGCGGCAAGAAATGCCGCCGACGTCTGATGCCCGCGGGAAGCCTCGAAAGCTGGGGATCTGAGATTCGAACTCAGACTAACTGATCCAGAGTCAGCCGTGCTACCGTTACACCAATCCCCAGTGGGCGAACGCGATTGTATAACGTCGCGGTGGAGGATCAACCGAGAGCGTCGCTGGGTGAGACGCTTGACCGGATTGACCTCCGGGATGACATCGGCGCAAGGATTGCGTGGCATGAGTGGTGCGGAGCTTGAACTGGAATGGATTGCCGGGCGATTCGCGGTCTGTCGGTTGCCGGCGACCGCTGAGATTCCCCAATGGGTGCCCGCCGGCGGGGGGTTGATCAGCATCACTCGCACGGACGGGGAGCTGTCGATCGTTGCGATGCAGGATGCGGTCCCGGCCGACGTGCAGGCTGAGCGAGATTGGGTGGCGATGCGCATCGTGGGCAAGCTGGGATTTTCAGCGGTCGGCGTGCTGGCCAAACTCTGCGGGGCCTTGGCCGGCGCGAGCGTCGGCGTGTTGGCGATCTCGACCTACGAGACGGATATCTTGCTGGTGAAGTCGGCCGACGCGCAACGGGCGGCCAGAGCGCTGGGAGCCGTTGCCGATGTGGCACGGCTGGGCGGTTCGTGATGCAGTTGCGGCCGGAGCGTCGCCTGGCTGCGACGGCTAAACGGCCTCATTTTTTACCCGAGCCGTGTTGCGCTACGGTCGCCGGATTCGCCGCCACCAGGCGCTCGGCGATCTGGACAGCGTTCAGCGCGGCGCCTTTGCGCAGCTGATCGCCGGCCACGAACAGATCCAGCCCCAGGCCCGGCCGCTGGCTGGTGTCAGCGCGGATGCGGCCCACGAGCACCTCGTCGAGCCCCGTGGCGTCGATCGGCTCCGGGAACTTGTTTGCGTCGCGATCGTCAACGAGCTTCAGGCCAGGCGCCTCGCCCAGCAGCACGCGTGCGTCTCTTTCGCTGAGCGGATTGTTGAACGTGAGGTTGATGGCTTCGCAGTGGGCGCGGAGCACCGGCACCCGCACACAGGTGGCGGTGATCTGAACTGAATCATCGTGCCAAATCTTGTGCGTCTCGCGGATGATCTTGCGCTCCTCTTGGTTGTATCCGTCCGATCCGATCGGCGAGTCGTGGCTGAAGAGGTTGAACAGGTACGGCCGGCCGAGCACGTTCTGCGTGTACGGCTGACCGGCGGCGTGATCGTGGACCTGCTGCTCAAGTTCGCGCATGACGGCTGCTCCGGCCCCGGACGCCGCCTGATAGGTGCTGATGACCATTCTCTTGACGCCGACGGCGCGGTGCAGCGGCGTGACGGCCAGCAGCGCGATGATCGCCGAGCAGTTAGGGTTGGCGATGATTCCACCGGTCGTAGCATCGAAGTTGTCGAGCACTTCGCCGTTGATCTCGGGTACGACAAGTGGGACGTCCGGCCCCATGCGAAACGCGCTAGAGTGGTCGATGACCACAGCCCCCTGATCGACGGCAGCGGGCGCGAACTGCCGGCTAACCTCGGCGGCGGCGCAGAAGAACGCCAGGTCCACCCCGGCCAGGCTCCGGTCGGTCAACGCCTCGATGGAAAGATCTCCCGCGGTTGATCCGGCGGAGCGCGCCGAAGCCATCAGGCGGAGCGTGCCGTGGCCGAAGGTCCGCTGCTGGAGGATCAGCAGTAGCTCCCGCCCCACCGCGCCCGTGGCACCGACGATCGCCAGGTTGGGTGTTTTGGATAAGGGCATCGGGAGACGCTGCAAAGTACGCCGACAAGTGTACCATCGCTCCAGGTTGGCTTCTCAGGAGCGACGCATGAGCAGTGACTACACGACGGAGGATGGTGCGGTGGTCGGTATCCTGATGGGCAGCAAGTCGGATTGGCCGGCGATGAAGGACGCCTGCCGGATGCTCACTCGGTTAGGCATCACGCATGAATGCAATGTGATCTCAGCCCACCGATCGGCGGATCGGCTGGCGAAGTATTGTCGCTCAGTCGAGCAGCGCGGACTGAAGCTGCTGATCTGTGCGGCTGGCGGCGCGGCTCATCTTGCGGGGGTGGTTGCGGCGCAGACCCATCTGCCGGTCCTGGGATGCCCGATGAAGGCCTGGTCGCTGGAGGGACTGGACTCGCTGCTGTCGATGGTGCAGATGCCTAGCGGTGTCCCGGTGGCGACATTCGCCGTCGGCAAGCCAGGCGCCGTCAACGCGGCGCTGTTCGCCGCGGCGATCCTGGGTCTCGCCGATGAAAACGTGCGCAGGAAGCTGGTTGAGTTTCGCACCGAACAGGCTGCAAAGGTGGACGAGCTCCCGGAAGATTGACGTAGCGGGGCGAATGTTTAGCCGCGGGTCGCAGACCCGCGTGTCGCGCCGCTCTCCGAGCGGCGGCTAAACCGGTGCCTCCACCAAAGGACACCGATGGTCCAGAACATCTTGCTTCCAGCGGCAACAACTCCCCGAAAGGTGCCGGAGACCTTGGATCGACCGCCGGCCCGGGGTCGATAAGGCACGTCAACTTCAACGGTCGGGATACGCATGAGGGCGGCCTTGATCTGCATCTCCACCGTCCAGCCCCATGTTCGATCCCTCATGTTCAGCCGTTGCAATGTCGTCCAGCGCAGGGCACGAAACGGCCCGAGGTCGCGGTACCGCCGGCCGGTGAGCAGGGCCATGAACCAACAGGCCAGGCGGTTGCCGAAGCGTTGGGCAAGGTTCAGCGCCCCCGGGTCGGCGAGTCGGACGCGTGACCCGATGACGATCTGGGCTTCGCCGCGCTCAATTGGTCGAAGCAGTGTTGGCAAGGCAGCGGGATCATCGGAGAGGTCCGCATCAAGGAAGGCCACGGCCTCCGGCGGCGGGTCTTGTTGTTTGATCCATTGGATGGCCTTGAGGCAGGCGGCTCCGTAGCCTCGTTTGGGCTCGTGCACCACGATCGCGCCGCGGGCGGAAGCGGCCTCGGCGGTCCCGTCGATCGAAGCGTTGTCGGCCAGGATGATATGGCGCACGACCTGGCCACGCAGCGGCTCCAGGGAGTCGAACAAGGTCTCGATGTTCGAGGCTTCGTTGCGGGCTGGGATGATGAGGTCGCACCGCACGGCACACGTTCAGCGCTCGGTTGGCTGCTTTGGGCCGAGCAGCTCGCGCAACGCCCGGCCGGGGTCCGGCTGCCGAAGCAGATGCTCGCCCACGATGGCGATGTTGATCCCGCGTTGGCGAAGCCGTGCCAGGTCGGCCCCAGAGCAGATCCCGGACTCGCACACCACGACGTTGCGGTTCTCCACAAACTCCAGGAGGCGAAAGATGTGCGACAGGTTGGTCTTCATGGTCTTGAGGTCACGATTGTTGATGCCCAGCAGCGAATAGCCGGCATGGGGGAAGCCGATGTAGTGCCTCACCTTCAGCAGCCGATCGACTTCGTGGGCTTCGACGAGGGTGGTCATGCTGAGCTCGCGTGCCAGGATCATCATGTCCAGGAGCTTGCCTTCCTCAAGCACCTCCGCGATCAGCAGCACGGCATCGGCCCCGGCAGCCCGAGATTCCCATATCTGGTATTGATCGACGATGAAGTCCTTGCGAAGCACGGGCAGAGGAGTAGCGTCCCGAATTTGTTGGATGTATCCGAGGTGCCCGCCGAAGTCTTCTTCGTCGGTGACGCATGAGATCGCCGCCGCACCGGCCTGGTGGTACTGTTTGGCGATGCCTGCCGGGTCGAAATCCTGGCGAATGACGCCAGCGGACGGGCTGCGCTTCTTGATCTCGGCGATGACCCGGGTGTGGCGACCGATGCGCTCGTTGACCACCGCCCCAAAGAAGTTTCGCGGGCGTGCCATATCCGCAACGCACCGTTTGAGCGTCTCTAGCGGTGTGGTGGACTTGGCCTTGGCCACCTCCACCCGTTTGCGGGCGATGATCTTGTCGAGAACGCTGGCCATAGGGATGGCAGGTATCGTACTCGTGCTGTATGCCGGTGGAGAAGCGGTCGCCGCCGGGCAGGTTGAGAAGGATTGGCTTGCCGCGACGCAAGCGGTGCCCCAGCGACCCGAAATCAGCTCGGCCGGTCTCACCATTCTCATCGTTACAGGGGTCCTCGCAGCGCCGCTTTCTCTTGGATTGTTCCTCTGGCGGCGCTGGTATCGGCTGGCTGGTTCGCCGGGGCGACCGGAGGCGTTCTCAGCCCTGGCTGGGGCGGCGATGCTCTTCGGCATGCTGCTCTTGGATCAGCTCGGAGGTCTTGTCGCCCAAGACGTTCTCGGGGGCGATCAGATCACCGTTGGGCCCTTGGAGGACCAGGCAAGGCTTCTGATCGGCCGGTATGCCGGACAGGCGATCATCGTGGCGGTATTCGTCTGGCTTGGCCGGCGAGCGACCGCTCGATCCGCCAGAGGCGGACCGGGACCGCTTCGCGCGTCGCTCATTGGGGCCGGCGCGTTGCTGGTCTTCTGGCCGATGGTTACGTGCGCTGCATATGCGGCAGGCTACCTTGTGGAACACCTGGGTGATGAGCCGGTCGATCCAATCGCCCACGATACGCTGAATCTCCTTCTGGGCAGCCCCGTGGGCGGATGGTTCTTTGTGATGGTCGCTTTGGTGATAATCGCCGCCCCGCTTCTTGAGGAGGTGATGTACCGGGGAGTACTTCAACGGGTGATGGTGCAGGTCGGGATGGGCCGTTGGCCGGCAATCATCGCGACGAGCGTGATCTTTGCGCTGATGCACCTCGATGTGGCGCAGTGGCACGCGGTGGCGGCGATCTTTGTCCTGTCCGTGGGGTTCGGGTGGGTATACGAGAAGACAGGGCGGCTGGCAGCGGCGGTGACCATGCACGCCCTGTTCAACGCGGCGAACCTCGCGCTGGCCCCATTACTGGTCCCCGGACTGTGTTGATCTGCACCTTATGAACCACCGGCCAAGGGTGCTGCCGGCTGCTACAGTATCGCCCTATGTCCACCGTCTGCTCCCAAAAGCCGCGCGTCCTCACAGGCGACACGCCCACCGGGCAGTTGCACCTCGGCCATTATGTGGGGTCGGTGAAGCGCCGCGTTGAGCTTCAGGAGACGCACGACTGCTATTTCATCATCGCCAACATGCACGCCTTCACTACTCGGGCCGAGGAGCCGGCCGATATTCGGCGCGATTGCCTGGAGATCGTGCGGGACTATCTGGCCATGGGGATCGACCCCGATCGCTCAACGATTTTCCTACAGACGGAAGTCCCGGCGATCTCGGAGCTGACGTACCTGTTTGCGATGTTGCTCCCGTTCAATCGGGTGATGCGCAACCCCACCCTCAAGGACGAGATCAGAGACCGTGGTCTGGGCGACCGGTATAGCTTCGGCTTCCCGCTGTACGCGGTCGGTCAGACCGCCGATATCCTGGCGTTTCGAGCCCACAGCGTGCCCGTTGGCCAGGATCAAGTCCCCCACATCGAGCTCACGCGCGAGGTGGCCCGGCGGTTCAACCAGCTCTATTGCGGCGTGTCCGATCAGGCTGCGGACGCCGACCACGTCAAGCTCGGCGGCGTCTTTCCCCTACCCGTCGCCGACGTGGGCCCAGTCGGACGGCTGGTTGGGACCGATGGAAAATTGAAGATGAGCAAGTCGCTGAACAATGCCATCTTCATCACGGACAGCCCGCAAGTAGTGAAACGGAAGATCGCCAAGATCTACACCGGTCGGCAAAGCCCCACAGAGCCGGGTGATCCGAACAACGCCTTATTCCAGTACGTTGATACGTTCATCCAAGACAAGGATCGGGTGGCCGAGCTGAGAGACCGCTATGCTCGCGGCGACAACATCGGTGACGGGCACATCAAGCCGGAGGTCGCCGAGGCCGTCAATGCGCTACTGGCGCCGATGCGCCGGCGCCGTGGGCTCTACGAGGGCGATGACGACGCGATCATCGACATCCTTAAAGCCGGCTGCGAAAGAGCGAACGAAGTCGCGGAGGAAACGCTGGCCATGGCAAAGGACGCCGCGTGTTTGAAATTCTTCGATCGCAAGTTGCGATATCGCTGACGGCCCCAAGCCTGCAAGCCTCAAGCCTTTCTAAAACGCGAAGATCGTGTCGAGCACCTTGGCGATGATGCCCTTCTCGTTGGCCTTCTTGAGTTCGCCTTTGTGCATCTTCTCGATCTTCAGATCATGAATCTGACTGGAGAGGATGGTGTTGGCGGCCGTGACGTCCTCGGGTCGGCAGATGCCCGTGACCTTGATCGTTGATTCTTCCTCATCAGTCTTGATGTGGGTGCGGGCTTCGAGCACCAGGCTGCCGTTGGGCAGCACCTCGATGACTTCGGCGGTGAGCCGGGCGGTCAGGTCGTCCTGGCGGCGATATCGGCCGTTGCCGCTGAACCCCTTGTTGAATTCCAGCTCAAGCTCCGGACGACCGCCGGTGCGCCCGGGATCGATACGGAGGTCAAGCAGGTCGCGCAGCGACAGAGCCGGCCATCTTGGGATGCTGCCGTCAATGCTGTATTCCTTCTCGGCGTCAAGCCGCTGACGGGTGTCCACGCGGCTGGTCTCGCGCACGACGATCTGAATCAGATCGTGCTTTTGGAATTCTCGCGACTCGGGCGAGGCGACCGCGAACATGCTGACATCGCGCAGAGCGTGTGGTTCGGCTGCATCGGAGCGGTTGTCGTCCGAGACCATCGCCGTCGCCGTGGCCAGGAGCGAACTCGTCGCCGACTCAACGGCGGGTTCAGGTTCCCGCGCCGTGGCGATCGAGTTGATCGAACAGAGGCTCGCAAACATGGGGGCGATGAGGATGACACTGATTCGGCTATCCGTGATTTGGCTCCTCAATGGTGCATAGGTGATCATCTCAGTGTTCCCGTCGCCAAGGGTAGTGTTTGTTTAGCGGCTCAGGTCAACGATGGCGGCCCCCGGTCCCGTGACGACGCCGAAGAAGGTGTCGCGCTCGCCGAGCTTGCGTAACTCGATCAGGTCGTTTTCGGCTCCGCCGCTGCGAGCCTCAGCCTCCAGGCTGATCACCACGCCGCCGACGAGGCAGCGAACCATGACGCGGTCGCCCCGTTCAATGAGCACCTCCCGCTTGAGGTCCTTCGCACGAAGCATGCGACCCGCATGCAGCTTGGTTGCCGTTACCCGACCCACGGCTTGGACAAGTGTGCTCATCGCGTTGGATTGACTCGCCGGGAGCCACCGGTCTTCGACGGACAAGTCGTCAGCGCTCAGTTGCACACGCCGGTCGATGTCGTAGCGAGGTAGGACGACGTTGGTCCTGATGATCGGCCGCACGGTCAACGATTGTGTTTGCTGGACGCGATCTGCCGACCATGCTCGCACGCTCAACTCGATTCGGTTGCTGCCGAGGCTGCCCAACGGTTGGATCTCGAAGCGAAAGGCCTCTTCGCGGGTGTTGAGAAAGGCCGCGTCGTCGTCGTCAAAGATGAGCCGCAGGTCGCTTGGATCAGTGTGGAGGCCCTGCGCAATCAATCTGGCAACGGCCCCTCGTAGCGTGGGAAGCTCGATCAGATCCTGCACCGGCTCCTGGGTTGTCCGGCTACGCTCAGGCCCGTGTTGCCCAGCCGACTTGGCGATCGAAGCCGGCGCCATGGCCAGCGGCGGGCTCGTGTTCCTAGGCCCATGTGGCCGGACGATCACCTTCCTACCGCTGAGTTGCACCTTTCCCCAATGCACACCGGCCTCGGTGAGGGCTTGGCGCACCTGCCCGATGGAGATCTCCAGCACCTGCGTGGGGTCGCCGACCTGGCCGACGATCGTGTCGGCGCAGCGCTCGGCGTGCGGCCCGGCCAGGGTGGCGATGTCCGCCAGATGCACGACCGTCGCGCCCTCCTGCAGCCGCACCGAGCTTCGCAGCGCAACCTCGTCGCCGATGGCCGGGCGGATGAGACCGACGCCGGTGACGGTGACGAGCACAATCGTCGCAACGCGACGTGTCAAGCGGCTGGGCAAGCCGGCCCGCGAAACGCGATGCCCCGCCTGTTGACTGCCTATCTCGATGACTTGATCTTTCATCGTTAGTGCCTAATGCCTAGTGCCTTGCCTTGCTCAGAACCGCCTAAGATTGCCAAGCGACTGAAGGACTTCATCCGCAGCCTGGAGCGACTGACTGTTGAGCTCGAATGCGCGCTGGGTGCGGATGAGGTTGACCAGTTCAGTAACGGGATCGACGTTGGAGCCTTCGACGAATCCTTGTCGCAGCCGGCCGCGCCCACCGTCCAGCGGTGCGCCGATCGAGGGTTCTCCGGAAGCGATGGTCGGGATGAAGAGGTTCTCGCCGATCTGTTTCATCCCCGTCGGATTGATGAACGACGCGATCTCGATTTGTCCGACTTCGGCCGGTTCAACCTGGCCTGGCACGTCAACGGTCACAATGCCGTCATCGCTGATGGAGATGTTGCTTGCGCCCTCGGGTATCTGAATGCTGGGGACCAGTCGCCGGCCCTGATCGGTGATCAGCACGAGTTCGCCTTCTGAATTGAGCGCGAAGTTGCCGGCGCGGGTGTACCCGAATCCGTCGCCGATGTCATCGTCGATTTCGACCTGGAAAAAGCCGAGGCCCTCGATCATCAAATCCAGCTCGCGGCCGGTGCGGTTGGCCGAGCCTGTTCGGAAGTCCAGTTGGGTGCCGGCGACCTTGACACCCAGGCCGATATAGAGGCCCACCGGCCGCTGATCACCGTTGGCGTTCGCCGCGCCCGCCTGAGCCTTCTCGATGTATAGCAAGTCCTGGAAAATGGTGCGGCTGGCCTTGAAGCCGTCGGTGTTGGCGTTGGCGAGGTTGTTGGCGATGACGTCCAGCGCGGTGCTCTGGGCGCTGAGCCCGGTAGCGGCGGAATGAAGAGCAATGATGGCCATGATGATGTCCGTTGAAGCAAGCGCTCGCCTTCGGCTCTCGGCGAAACGTCTTTTCCTCGCAACTAATGCCTAATGCCTAATGCCTAGTGTCTTTCTCATTTCAGGCTACCCGACCGAGTGTGTTGACGGCCTGGCCCATGAGGTGATCGTGGTACTGCATCATCTTGATGTTGCCCTGCGCCGCCTTGGTCGCGCTGATCATTGCGTTCAGAGCCATGATCGGGTCCACAGCGCTGGCCTCGAGGTGCCCCTGAAGCAGTCGTCCCCCGGCCGGAGCACGTTCAGTTGGGCCGGAAGAACTGAGGCGCAGCAGGTTGTCGCCGACCTTGGTCAATCTGGTCGGATCCGCAGGCGAGGTGATCTGAATCGTGGCTCGGACCTGGCCGTCCTGGATAACCTCGCCGGTCGATTTGATATCTACCTTTGCTGCACCATCCAGCCGAATGGGTTGATCGTTGACATCCAGCACCCGCATACCCGTTGCGGCCAGGATCAGCTCGCCATTGGCGTTGAGAGTCAGCCGGCCGTCTCGGGTCAATCGAATTGACTCGTTGCCGGTGCCGGAGGTGCTGCTGACGACGAGGAACCCGTCACCGTCGATGGCCAGGTCCAGGTCGTTGCCGGTCTCCAAAAGGTTGCCCTGGCGCAAGCTCAGGTAGGTCGGGTTGGCCGCTTGTCCGCCTCCGAGCTGCTCCAGCAGCCAATGCGGCTCGATGGGCAGGGAAGCCTCCTGGCGCTGCGGCAGGCGTTGACGGGTGTAGACGGTGTCGGGTTTGAACCCCACCGTGTTGACGTTGGCCAGGTTGTTGGCGATGACGTCCTGGCGATGCAGGTTGGTGATGACGCCGGCGGCGGAAAGATACAGCCCGTAGTTCATCTTGCGCTCTCCGGGACGCCCATCGCACCAACGAGGTCTGGGTCTTCCTCGGTCGGCAGTCTCGCCGAGAGGATCAGGTGGGTTGAGACCGCCTCGCGGACCAATCGGATCGTCTCCGCGGCGAGCCGCAATGGCGGCCTCCGCCGGCCGTCGATGCCGATTCGCTCGCCGGGTCGTGGTGCTTGATCGGTCACCTTGTACATATGCTCCCGCACCGGGCACTCCTTGCCGCTGTTGGTTGCACGGAGAAGCAATGGCAATCGGTGTGCCCGATGCCGATGGAGGCGGGGATCCCGCAAGATCATGTTCGATTGGCCAGGAATGGCGGGCACCCGACCTGCCGACTTGTTGGCCAGGCGCAACTCCTGCCATCGCTGCGCAAGTGACGACGAGCGAACCGCTTGGCTTGGAGGGGAGTTTTCTGCGGCCCAGCCCGAAGCCCGGTCGATATCTTCGAATCGTGCCGGGCCGTGTTATGGACGACACCCCAAGGCGCCGCGGTTGGACCCTTTCCTGCGGTTGGGTATTGGTGAATGGATATTCCCTGCCCCTTCGCGCAACCGCTGCGTGAGTTTCTCACGTATTTGCGGGTCGAGGCCGCCTTGGCTCCGGCGACCCTTGATGCGTACAGCCGAGATCTGGGCGATCTGCTGGCGGACCTTCGCCGCGATGGCGTCGGCGGGCCAAAAGCCGTTGGGCCCGAGCATCTTGCGCAGCATCTGAGGCGCCTCCATCGAGATCGCAATTTGCAACCGGCGTCGATTATCCGGCACCTGGCGTCGATCCGCGTGTTCTTTCGGTATCTGTCCGCCAACGGCTTGGTCGAGGACAATCCTGCCCGATTACTGGAAACGCCGATGCGTTGGAAGCGGTTGCCCGGTGTGCTCTCGCCGAAGAAGATGAGGACGCTGCTGGCCGCCCCGTCACCCCAACACGGCCGGCTGTGGCTGCGCGATAAGGCGATGCTCGAGCTCATGTACGCGGCCGGTCTTCGAGCTTCCGAGGTCGCAACCCTGGCGGTCAACGAGTACAACGCGATCCTCGGCGTGCTCATCGTCACCGGCAAGGGAAGCCGGCAGCGATTGGTCCCGATCGGCAAGCCGGCTCAAGGCTGGACCGACCGCTACTCGGCCGAGCTTCGACCGCAGCTTGCGCGATTCGATGATCGCCGCGATGAGGATCACTTGTTGCTGTCGCACACTGGCCGGCCTCTGGAGCGGGTGGCGGTCTGGCAGATCGTTCGCCGCAACGCGCAGCTGGCCGGGCTTGGGGAGATTCATCCGCACATGCTCCGCCACAGCTTCGCTACGCATCTGCTTGCCGGCGGAGCTGATCTCCGCACCGTACAAGAGCTCTTGGGCCACGCCGATATCTCGACGACACAGGTCTACACGCACGTGGACCACTCCCGCCTGCGTGACGTGGTGCGAAAACACCATCCGCGACCGTAGACGGCGCTCGATTCATCGGGGTTGATCGAGAGAAAGATGGCCATGGTCTGGAATCCGTGAGCATTGGGCTGCATTGACAGGCACCGCCTCTCCGTCATCATGTTTTCATGGCAGCCGAGCCTGACCCGTGCGTGGTGGTGATCTTTGGAGCCTCCGGCGATCTGACGTCGCGCAAGCTGATCCCGGCCCTGTACGAGATGGCGGCGGCGGGGGCGCTGCCTAGGTCCACCTGTCTGTTGGGTGTCAGCCGCACCCAGATGAGCGATGATGACTGGCGGGGCAAGCTCCAGCCATGCGTGAAGCGGCATGCCAAGCGCTTCGATGCGGCCGCATGGGCGGATTTCGCCCGGCGCATCTACTACTTTCCCGGCAGCGCGACCCGAGCCGAGATATATCCCCAGTTGGCCGAGCGCATCACTTCACTGTCGCAGCAGCATGGCGGTCGGGACAACATCCTTTTCTACCTCGCGGTGGCCCCGTCGCTGTGCATTCCGATTGTGGAGCGCATTGAAGCCTCTTGCTTGGTGGCGGAGGGGCGGCGATGGTGCACCATTGACCGCGACAAGATGCCCTGGCAGCGGATCATCGTCGAAAAGCCCTTCGGCCGGGACCTCGAATCAGCGCAATCTCTGAACCGGGCACTGGGCCGGGTTTTCGAAGAGGACGCGATCTATCGGATCGACCATTATCTGGGCAAGGAACTCGTCCAGAGCTTGCTGGTGTTCCGTTTCGCCAACACCATCTTCGAGCCACTGTGGAACCATAGGTACATCGATCATGTGCAGATCACCGCCGCTGAAACGGTCGGCGTCGAGCATCGCGCCCAATACTACGACGAGGTGGGGGCGATTCGTGACATGATCCAGTCACACTTGCTACAGGTGTTGGCACTGGTGGCGATGGAGCCACCCACGAGTTTCACCAGCCATCACATTCGCCAGGAGAAGATCAAGGTCCTTGACGCGATCGAAGCGGCGCCGACAGACCGGCTGCAAGACTTTGCCACGCTCGGACAGTACGCCGGTGACGATGCGGAGCCGGCTTATCACCTCAATCCGCGGGTTCCTACAGGGACCACGACAGAAACCTTTGCCGCGATCGCCTTGCGGTTTGACAACTGGCGCTGGGCAGGGGTGCCCTTCTACATTCGCACCGGCAAGCGGATGGCGGCCAAGCGAACCGAGATCGTCATCCAATTCAAGCAGCCACCGGCCAACCTGTTCAAGCGCACCGATCAATTCGCCGCGGGCGGTACTCGGGGGGCGAATCAAATCATCATTGAGATCTCGCCGCGCGGTGGCGTGAGTCTTCGGTTCCAAGGCAAGGTGCCCGGAAGCGGCGTTCGCCTCGACACGGTGGCCATGGATTTCGACTTCGCCAAACGATTCGGGGCCGAACCGGTGGAGGCCTACGGCCCACTTATCCTCGACGCCATGCGCGGCGATCAGACCCTGTACCAGCACCGCTACGAAGTCGAAGCCGCCTGGCGGGCCGTGATGCCGTTGCTCGGGCCGCAAGCGCGGACGCTCCGCGGCAACATCCACGCCAACTACCAACCTGGCAGTTGGGGCCCGCCCTCAGCCGACGAGTTGCTGGCAGCGCACGGCCGAGCGTGGCACAACGTCGCGCCGGATCAATGATCTGGAGCTTCGTAGCCGCGGATGCATATCCGCGGGATCTTGTGCGCGGCGAACTCGGTCGGGCTGAGCTCGACCATCATCGTCGATGATGCTATGGTCGGCGCCGATCCTTGACCTGCTGATGACTGAATTCGACAAAGACCGTGTGTATGAGATCAAACGGCCGGATAAGAAGCTGCTTATGCTTTATCTGCTGCGGTGCGTTTTCGCCGGGCCGGCGTTTCCGTTCGTGTTTCTGCCGTGCTACTTCAAATACGAGACGCTCCGCTATCGCTTCGATGATGAAGGGGTCACGATGTCATGGGGGCTGCTGTGGCGGCGGGAAATCTTCCTCACCTACGCCCGCATCCAGGACATCCACCTGTCGCGCGGCCTCTTCGAGCGATGGCTTGGCCTGGGAACGATTCACATTCAGACAGCATCCGGCAGCGCCTCTGCGGAGATGGCCGTCGTGGGGCTGTTCGAGTACAAAGCGGTGCGGGATTTCCTTTACTTGAAGATGCGCGGCGCACGGTTCGGTGAAACGCAAGCAGGGCCCGCGGCAGATGACACGTACACCTCGGACGTAGAGGCGGCCGGCGACGCCGGCGTTGCCCTCGAACTGCTGACGGATATCCGCGACGAGATTCGGTCCTTGCGCCGGCGTTTCGAGGCCGGTGGCAAATGATCTACAAGAGATTCAGAGATCGATTGCTGGATCTGCTCAAGGCCCCGAAGCGCCCGCCGGATCCCCCCGCTGGCTCGCCCGAGTCGGTGCAGATCTTTCGAGCCGCGCCGAATTTTCTGAAGCTCCAGCTGCTGGTGTGGGGGTTTGGCTTTGCCGTCGGCCTGATTGGCGAGATTGCGTTCGTTGTTGTCGGGCACACAAAGGATGGGGAATGGCTCGAACTCGGGCTCGGCTACGTTCTCTTCGCGTTCACGGTGCTCGCAACGGTCGTCAAATACTTTCTCATCCGTCTCGACTACGACATGCGGTACTACATTGTCACGGACCGCAGCCTGCGGATACGGGAAGGGGCGCTCTTTATTCACGAATCCACGTTCACCTACGCCAACGTACAGAACCTCAGGATTCTCCAGGGCCCGGTGGAGCGTCTCCTGGGCCTGTCGAACCTGGTGGTGGAGACGGCCGGGGGCGCGGGGGGGGCGTCGCGGGACAAGCGGGGCGAGTCACCGTTTCGCCGCGGACACCAGGGTGTGTTGCGGGGCGTTGCCAACGCCCGTGAAATTCGCGACCAGATTCTCAGCCTGCTCAAGCGGTATCGCGACGCGGGACTGGGCGACCCTGAAGATCGGCACCGAGCGGGGCCGGCTGAACGGTTCCGCGAAGGTTTCTCGCCTGCAGCCCTGGCGCGTCTGCGCGAGATCCGCAACGAACTGCGGTCGCTGAGCGAGTCGGTCGAGATCTGACCCATGGGATGGGCCTCGTGAATCCGCGGTTGGCTATATCTGGTAAACTATCGCAGTTGAGGTGAGCGGCCTGCCTGTCATGTGCCATCGCAGTTCCATCATGGTTTTCGTGCTCTTGGCACTTGCTCTTGGTTGTGAGGCGCTGCAATACGACCTGACCAAGGCGACGAGGCCGTATCCGATTGATCTGCACCGGGCGGAAGTAGTGGACATTCAGGTGTTCCGCGAGGGTAACTCTCTTGAGATAATTAACTCGACACCGCACTCTTACCGCGATTTCGATCTCTGGATCAATCAGCGATATGTCCGGCATGTTGAGTTGATGGCGGTGGGCGAACTCATTCGCCTCTCGCTGGAGGAGTTCTACGACGAGCGGGGCGAGGTCTTCAATGCCGGTGGGCTGTGGCGCACGCAGGAGCCGACGCCGGTGCGCCTCATCGAGATGCAACTGAGCGAGGATCGGCCATTGATTGGCTTGATTACGATCCGGGCCGAAATGCCAGAGTAGGGCCGACCGCATAAAGCCGCGGATGGCATCCGCGGTCTTGTACCTAGAGGCCCAGGCGCGGCTTCTTCGCCTCCCATTCGGCGTTTTCGCGCTTGTTGTCGGTGGCCAGCGGTTGGCCGGTCTTGATTGTTTCGATCTCCAGCCGGCTGAGGTGAATCCCGTGGAGGCGATAGTCCTCGAAGGCTTCGCAGGCGACGGGGCAGATCGGGCGAATCAGCTGAAACATCGCGCGAGCGTAATCCCGGATTTCCTGCTGGGCGTGGTCGTCCAACCGCAGCGACAGGAAGTGAAAGATGTTGTGCAGGTCGCACTTCCAATACCACTGCGTGAAGACGCTGACCGGAAGGCCGATGCGGGCCAGCTCGCGCGTCACGCCTTTCTCAAGCAGATGCTCATAGTCGTGGTAATGTTTCTCCGCGCGCTCCAGATAGGTCAGGAATTCCTGGGCCGATGCGTCATCGACCGGCTCGGTTCCGCCTTGACGATTACCTTTCGACTGTTTGCGGACCTCCTCGACGGTTGGCCGGTAGAACCGATCCGGAACAATTGAGTAGCGGGCGGAGTACTCGTTGACGTTGGCGGTGCGGTGGCGGATCCATTGGCGGGCGACAAAGATCGGCATCGCCACGTGAAACTTGAACTCCACCATCTCAAACGGCGTTGTGTGACGGTGCCGCATCAGATAGCGAATCAATCCGCGATCTTCGTGGACTTTCTTTGTCCCGGCGCCGTACGAGACGCGGGCGGCTTGAACAATGGCGAAGTCAGCGGTCTGACCCTGCGGCGCCATCCTCGGCATGACATCGACCAGCGCGACAAGACCGTGCTTATGGAGAGAAATCTCCCAGCGAGCCGACCCGCCCATCACGTCGATCAACGGCGCTTCGGGTTCGATGCGTTTGATGACGTGCTCGGTCTTGGTCGGAGGCATAGTCGGTGTCATCGTACCTCATGGTCAGTCTTTGCAGGCGACGGCCGCAGCCGAGCCAGACTGAACCTGGCCGTGGTCACAAGAAGGATGAAGCCGATCGCTCCCAAGCCGGCGCAGACCAGGCTCATGTACGAGATTGCCGGCCAGTCCGTGTCGCTGCCCGGCTCGGGCGCCAGCGACAGCGCCGCCAGCACGCCGGCAAACGACAGCCGCCCGGCCAGACTCTGCATGGACAGGTATGTAGCTCGCAATGACTGCGGCACCTGCGGCGTGATCGCGGCATGAAGTGGCGGCTTCATCATCCCTGCTGGGACACTTCGCAGCAAGATCAGCAAGACGACGACCTCATGCAACCACAGCCCCATCGCCGCGATGATCACGACTTGAAGTCCCGTATTCAGCAGCAGCGTCGCGGCGAGCCCGATGCGGTCGCGCAGGCGGATGCTATAGGCCGTGGCCAACGCGGCCAGCAGCATCATCAACGCCGTGATCACCCCCGTGAGCAGCGGCGTACCCTGGCCGGGCAGCTTCAAGCCACGTTGCCCGATCAGCAGATCGATGTATGGCTGATAGAACTCGTAGGGAACGTGATTGATGACGATCATGATCACCGCGAATCCAAACAACCAGGCCAACGATCGGTTGGTCAGTTGGCCGATACAAGCACCGAGCTGGCGGACAAAGCCGCGCCTGAGCATCGATTCCTGGAAATGAGACGCCGGCTCCACGAAACTCAGGGTTATTGCCAGCGTCCCGATCGCAGCCAGCAGGGACAGCCCATAGGCGAAGTGCAGTTGCCACGTTGCCGCAAGCCCGCCGCCCAGCGCCGCGACCGCCCGGCCAAGCATGGCGTTCCGGTTCGCTTTGGCCTCGCGGGCCGCGTATTCGTCAGCTCGGCCCAGCCCGTTCAATGAATCGAAGTGCAGAGCCGTATCCGTGCCCGACTTGAACGAGAGACCTACCGCCAGGAAGATTTGAGCAATGGCGAATGCTCCAAAGCCTCGCCCGACGAAAAACAGGGCATAGGAGAGGGTCAACCCCGCCGCGGAGATCAGCAGCGTCCGGCGCCGGCCGACGGTATCGGAGAAATACCCGGACGGAACCTCCAGCAACACGACCGTTGCGTAATAAATCGCCTCCAGTAGAAGTACCTGACGCAGCGGCAGGTGCTCGCTGAAGTACAGAAAGAACACCGGCATCCAGAAGTAGGCGTTGACCAGACCCTCATAGAGCGGGTAGAGCTTGACGTTGCGCTCAAGCGCATATGGAGTGGGCGGCGCCGCCATGATCGGTCACCATCGGTAACGGACAAGAGGTATTCGACGCCGCTAAGCCTATCGCAGATCGTTTGGCAACACGCGCCGGGTCGCCTACGGCCAGGCGGCGGAGAATCCGACCATCACGGTCACCAGCAGGCCTAGCCAAAGAAGCGTGGTCAGGGCTCCGCCGATGATCGCAATCCAGGCATGGGCCAGGCCCTTGAGTCGCGGGTTCTTGAGGCGTTTCCTCAAGCCAACGATGCCGAGCACGAAGGCGGGGATGCCGAGAAGGATCCCAAATATGGGAATCAACGAGAACACGGCCAGGTAGTAGCCGATCAGCGCTGCCGGGTTTCGATAGGGAATGACACCTGACATCGGGGCATCGTCGGCTGGCGGCGCCACGCCGGTAGACACCGTCGGCGGAGCTTGGACGATCGCGGCCAGCGCCGGTTCATCCAGGACGGCTCGGGTGGGCTCGCCATCGCTGGGAATGAGCACAGCATCGCTGGGAATCCGACCTTCTCGCGCCCACAGCACGAGGACATCCATCCCCGCCGGCCCATACTCGGTCCCGTTGGTGAGTCGGACCTTGTAT
>JADFIR010000044.1 GCA_022566535.1 Planctomycetota bacterium | reverse complement strand
GGGGCGGTCAGGTTGGGCGCCGGTGGAGCGGGAGAGAACGAGCGGGTCATGGCCGCCAGCCCGGATGTACCGGGCACCGTGACCATGCCCAAATTGGCAACATCACGGCCGTAGCAGCTACGGACACGGCCCCTACGTTGCCAGCAAGGTGAGCCAAGTCGAGGATGCCGACGGTGCCGTCGCCGTTGGCGGTCCAGGCCGTTACCGGCCCAACTCCCACGCCGCCAGCAGGAACGCCAAGTCAAACGCATCGACGCAACCGTCGTGCGCGTTGGTCGGACCCGTGATGTCTGTAAAGGCGAGATTTTCGAGGAAGCAGTTCTCGCAGGGCGGGCTGGGCGGATTGGGGTCGTTCACCGCTGAACACCACGCGCCGAGCATTATCGCCAGGTCGAACGCATCGACGGCACTGATGGCCCGACAGCGCGCAACACCGGGCGCAACATTCAGCCAGCGGACGCGGTCCTTTCGGTGCAGGACGGTTCACAGACACCAACGCCGGCCAGGCAAGTCGGCAAGGCGCATAACCCCTTGTCAGTGTCGCAACTGTGCGGAAAGAAAGCCCCGCGTGCAGCGGGGTGTTCAAGCGAGGCGGACGGGACTCGAACCCGCAACCACCGGATCGACAGTCCGGGACTCTATCCAATTGAGCTACCGCCCCAAGTTCAAGCTCGACAACTCTAACAGCATCGTTCGGCCGGTCAAGAACCTTCATTTCGCGTCGATCCAGCGAGTGCTGATGGCCGACTGCACCACGAGCGGCACTCGCAAGTCCATTGCCGACTCCATCCGCTTCGTGATGAATTGGCGCAGCGGCTCGGCCTGCTCCTGTGGGGCCTCAAAGACCAGTTCGTCATGAATCTGCAAGAGCATCCTGGCGAGTGGATTCCGCTGGCGAAGCTGACGGTGCAGGTCAATCATCGCCAGCTTGATCAGGTCCGCGGCGCTTCCCTGCACCACGCTATTGATCGCCATGCGCTCGCCGAGCGCTCGCTGCTGAGGGTTGCGGGAGCGGATTTGGGGGATCGGCCGGCGCCGGTTCAGGATAGTCTCAACGTAGCCCTCGTCCCTGGCCATCTCGACGCAGCGCTGGAGAAACTCGTCGATCCGCGGAAAGCGGGCCTTGTAGTCACTGATAAAGCCTGCGGCATCTTCGACACCGGTCTCGGGGCCTAGTCGCCGGGCCAGCCCGTAGGGCGTGATGCCGTAGATGATGCCGAAGTTGACCATCTTGGCGGTGTCGCGCTGAGCAGGCGTGACCTGATTCGGCTCCACTCCGAAAACATCCGAGGCCACGATCGTGTGGATGTCCACGCCATGCTGAAACGCCTCGATCAGCGCCTCGTCCTCGGACAGGTGCGCGAGCAGGCGCAGCTCGATCTGTGAATAATCGGCGCTGATGAGCACGCACCCGGGCTCGGCGGCAAACGCCCGGCGGATCTCCCGGCCGACCTCGGTGCGGATCGGTATGTTCTGAAGATTCGGATTGGAAGAGCTCAGCCGGCCGGTCGCGGCTACGGTCTGGTTGAACGAAGCGTGGACTCTGCCAGTCTGGGGATTGATCGCGTCCTTCAGCGCGACGAGATAGGTGTTGACGAGCTTGGTCAACTGGCGGTACTCGACGATCAGCCCCGGCACCGCAGAGTCGATGGCGGGATTGGCGGCAAGACGTTCAAGCACCCCCTGATCGGTGGAGGGACCGGTCTTGCCGCGCTTGCTCACCGCCAGCCCAAGCCCCGGCGGGTCCTGATCGGGTCGGTTGAACAACACGCGCGCAAGCTGCCTGGGCGAATCCGCGTTGAAGGGGCCGATGCCACGCGGGACCGCATCGTTGATCCGCTGTCGAAGCTCCGTGATCCGCTCGCCCAGCCGAACACGTTGGCGGTCAAGCTCGTCTGAATCAACGCGGATACCGTTGAACTCAAGCTCAGCCAGAACCTCGACCAGCGGCATCTCGACGTTGTCGAACAGATCTTGCAGGCCGATCTCGGCAAGCCGCGGGGCCAACACATCGCGCAGGCGGAGCGTGACGTCCGCATCCTCAGCCGCGTATTGCACCGCCAGGTCAAGCGGGACCTGATCAAAGGTCTTCTGTTGCTTGCCCGCGCCGATCAGCGCGGTGAGCGGTGTACACGTGTATTCAAGAAGAGCCAGCGCGAGCACGTCTAATTTGTGGCTGGAACGCGAAGGGTCGATGAGGTAGCTGGCGATCATGGTGTCGAACGCAATCCCCGCCAAACGCACGCCGTGGCGTCGAAAGATGTTGAAGTCGAACTTGAGATTGTGGCCAACCTTCTTGATGGACTCGTCCTCAAGCACGGACCGCATGCGATGGAGCACGGTTTCGGTGTCCAGATGTCGTTGCGGCTGGGGTGATCGGGTCGGGATGTATACGGCCTTCTTCGGCTTGATCGAAATTGATACACCGCAGAGGTTGGCGCGAAGAGGCGAAAGGCTGTCGGTCTCGGTGTCGATGGCCAGCATGCCCGCACTGCACACCTCCCCCAAGAGCTGATCAAGCTCTTGGACGGTGCTGATGAGCTGGTATTCACCCTCCTGTGCAGTCGCTTGGGGCCTCTGCAAAGGAGCCGCAAACAGTTCCGTCTGAGCCTCAGCCGGTTGCGCCGTGGAGGTCGAGGCACCGCGGGTCAGACTCAGCAGCTCGGTCTGGTGCCGGTTGAAACCCAACTGCTGGAAGACGGCAATCAATTGATCAACTGGAATCGACGCAGGTTGACAGCGTGCGGAATCCAAGTCCAGACGCACCTCAACATCGTCCTTGAGCGTGACGAGCTGCCGGCTGAGCGCCAGCACGTCTCGGGACGCTTCGATATTTGCGCGCCGCTTGCCCTTGATCTCGTTGAGGTGGGCCAGCACTCCGTCAAGGGAGCCATAACGAAGGATCAACTGAGCCGCGGTCTTCGGCCCTATCCCGGCAACTCCCGGCACGTTATCCGTCGGATCGCCCATCAAGGCCAGAATGTCCCGGACGTGGTGCGGCTTCACGCCTTCGGTTCGAAACAACTGCCCAGGAGTGATCGTTTCGTCCTTATTGATGTCCAGCAGATCAACATGCTCCCCGATCAGCTGGGCGAGATCCTTGTCGCGCGAGATGATTCGTATGTTGAGGTCGGGGCGTTCGGCCGCGAGTTGGCGAACGATGGTGGCGATGACATCATCAGCTTCGACCCCCTCTACACCGAGCACGGGAACACCCATCAAGTCGAGCACTTGCACGCATCGCTCAACCTGGGGACGGAAATCCTCAGGCGGCTCTTGACGATTGGCCTTGTATTGGGGATAGAGGCGGGAGCGGAAGGTTTCCTTGTCGCCGCTGACATCGATCGCCACCACAAGGTAGTCAGGCTTGTATTCACGGAGCAGTTTGAGCAGGATGCCGACGAATCCGAAGGTCATGTTCGTCGGCTCCTTGGTGACTGGGCTGGTCATGCCGGCGCCGATGGCGTGATAGGCCCGAAAGAACTGGGCGTGCCCGTCGATGAGGTAGAGGGTTCTCGGTTTTTCCTTGGATTGGGCCATGTGTGCGGGCCATGCTATCGCGCAGCTGGGCTCTGCAGTCGCGTCGCTTCACCGCGCCGCCGGAGAAAGTCGCCTGCGGTCCGGTCCCCCGGCGAAGCCGGGGGCTATGGGAGTGGGTGGATTCAGTGCGTTACCCAATAGCCCGGCCTTCGGCCGGGAGTCGATCCAGACGCCGACATGTCAATCCATCGATCCCCCGACGGAGCCGGAGGATGTGGGATGCGGGAGCAGCGACCCCAGCAGAAGTGACGCCATCGAAGTCATCAGCGCACCAGGTCCCCCAACTGATACAGCTTCCCACGGCCTTGGGTTTCCCTCGATCAGGACCTTGGGTATCGGCTGTCGAATCGTAGGCTTGGTTCCTGGAGGAGTTGGCTGGAATCGGCAAGGAGCCCGTTCATGGACACCACTTCAATCTTCGGCGACGGTTCGGCCCTGAACCTGTTCGCTCGAGCAGCAGCGCTGACACTGTTTTACGCCGCACTCTTTTGGCTGCCGCTGCGCGGTACGGTGGGGCTGCTGCAACGCATTCGACAGGTAGCAAGCCGAAAAACACACCCGGGGTCTGCGACTCGCAGCTAATCTGCCCGCTGCAGGGCTCGCGTCAGCCCGGATTGCCCGGGCTATTCTGTCGCTCGTACAGTGCGCGAAGGGCGTGCAGGTATGGCTCGCTCGGCTCTTTGTCTCTGCGGGCCATCATCGTCCTGGCGGTTTGGATGAACTCTTCGAAGCGGTAAACCTGCTCGCCGGAATCGGTCAGCCAGGCGAAACGGCGAACGACGGTCGGCGGCGGCGCGGTCGTGGCGATCATCGCTCCGGTGCCTACCACGGTGCCGGCCATGATCCGGGTGTTGATGGCGAACTTCACGTGATCACCGACGAAGGCGCCCACGAAGCGCAGGCCGGTGCAATGCGCCGAGCCATGTGGCTCCAACCGCATCTTCACCCGGCCGTAGGTATTCAGCAGGTTGGAGTTGGCTGTGCCGGCCCCGAAGTTGACCCACTTGCCGACCCACGAATCACCCAGGTGTCCGTCGTGCGCCTTGTTGGAGTAGCCCTGGAAGATGGTGCCGCCAACCTCGCCACCGATCTTGCACATCGGCCCAACCACCGTGTTGGGCTTGATCAATGCACGGTCAACGATCGTCGCGTCGCGGCCGATCGAGCACGGCCCGCAGATCACCGACCCGGGGCGAACGACGGCCCGCTCGTGAATCACGATCGGCCCGTGCTCGGCATCGAGCACGACGTTGGGATACAAAGTCGCGGATTCGTGGACCTCAACCGGATGCTGCCCGATGATGACGGCCTCGTCCGCGGGGACCTTCGCGTCAACCAGGCGAATGAGGCCAATGTCGTGAGTAATCGTCTTTTCGAGCAATGACAGCACATCCCACGGATATTCATACAGTACGTGGCCGGCGATGGGACGAATCTCGGCGCCGTCGGGGAGCTCGCCGGTGGTAAGGAACGCCTCGGCATCGACCCGCGTCAGCATCGCCGCCACGACGTGACCTGTCGCCTGATCTGTCGCGGCCTGGCCAACCTCCAGCTTCAGGCGCCCATCGGGGCTGCCCCAGCGCCCATTGACGCAGTACAACGCATCCTCATCCGGCAGATGATTGACGGGGGCGTTGGAGCGCGAAGCCACAAGTGGCTGGAGAGATCGCGGCACCCAATACCCAGCGAGCGATTGGGGCCACCGCGCAGCCAGTCGGCCGGCCGTGGTCAGCATCCCCGTGCGGACTTCGAACGAAGCCCGCAGATCGGTCAGAGGGCCAAGCTGGCCGAGCCCGTCATCGAAAATGATCATGCCCGTCATGCGCAGTCCTGTCCCGAACCTTCCTCTCAGCGGGCAAGTCCGCCTGGGAACCACCGATGGTTAGCGCAGGGCCCCGCTGCGATGGCTGATCGTTTGGAAGCCCCACAACGGCATGGACCGCACCAGCAGCCATCCGAATGGAATCGCCAGCAGCCCTGAGTACAACGCCATGAGGAAACGTCGCAGCAGCTCGCCGAGCGTCGTGGTCTGCGCCCAGGACAAACCGGCGCCTGGGTACCACGAGCGGATGACGTAGACGGCGACGGCGACGAGGTGAACAGCGAGCAAACAGATGAACGTCATGGTACCGATGGTCAGGGCGCGCTGGCGAAAGACGATCGTTCGAAGCTGCAACACCAGATACCCGCCGCCGACATAGCCTAGGGTGCGCGGACCGATCAAGTGCAGCTTGTCAGCCTCGCCCAGCGAAAGCGGGTCGGACAGATCCAGCAGCAGGCCGAGCGTCAAGCACGCCCACATCGCGGCCATGCGCGGGGCCGAGAGGCAGATGAATGCAGCAAGCAGACCGCAGGCACTCGGTTTGATCTGCAATTCTCGTCCGGCGAGCACCTCGAGCAAACTGGTGTCGAGCACCAGAGTCAGATAGGCGAAGATCCCAAAGACCACCCACCTCATGGCTGGACACCTTCGGTCAAGACCACCTCTCGCTCGATCTTCAGCGTCACGTAGGCCAAACGGTCAGCGGGATACCTCGGTCTGACAACGATCGAGTTGAGAAGCGGCTTCCGGTCGTTCGCCGTAACCGACTCGACGAAACCGAGGATCATGCCCTGGGCACTGTCCACCCAAGACGGATCATTGTGTAGCCGGACAATATCATCGTCTCGCACCAGGACATCCTTATCGAGATCGCCGACTAAAGCGCCTGTCTTGTTCGGCTCGAGCCAGATCCGCCGGGCCGCCTCGATCGGGGCCAGCGGATCATCGGCCGGCAGAATGATCGCCCCGACGCGCCCGTTGGATGGATTGGTGATCGGCACCAGCCAACTACTGAGACGAGCCACATCCCCGGCCACCCGCCCGATGAGATGCACGCCTCGAAACACCGCGATCGTCCCTTGCGTGACGCCGTCGCGCGTGCCCACGTTCAATCTGATCAGGCCGTGGACACGATCGGGGCTTCTGCCGGTGATCCGGGCAAACAGCGGATCGATCACCACGCCCTTGTGGAACCGCTGGGCGTCCTGCAGCTCGCGCATCTCCTCTTCAAGGGTGTCGATTCTCAATCGAGCGAAATGCAACAACCGGCGTAGTTCATCCTGACCCTCGATGAGTTGCTGCACCCGCTGGGGTTCCTCACGAAGCGGATCATGGGCCGGACGAAGCCAGTTTCGAACCGAGATACCCACCTCACCGGCCGGCTGAACAAAGATATCGAGGCCGCCCCCAAGATATGAGGTCCACGGCATCAACCATCTTGTGGGCAGAAAGGCCAGAATCAGCGCCAGGCCGACCGCGACGGAAAACGTTCGCTGTGAACGGGAAACGGTCCTGGCCATCGGTCAGGCTGGAAGGCTTGAGGCTTGAGGCTTGAAGGCATGAAGGCTTGAGTAACAGCCCGTCTGGAAATCCGCGGCCATCGCTCGCTTACGCCGGCGTCTCATCGTCCCCTCATGCCTCATGCCTGGATTTAGAACTCGTCCAGATCCGACTCCATCGTCGCCTTCCACTCCCCAAGATTCTCCAGGTAAATGCTGGTCCCGCGAGCAACCGCCGTCATGGGATCATCCGCGATGCGGACGTCCAAGCCGGTGGCATTGGACATCAGCACGTCAATTCCTCGCAACAGCGCGCCACCGCCAACCAGCGTAATCCCGTTGTCGACCAGGTCGGCGGCAAGCTCCGGCTCGGCGCGTTCCAAGGTTCGCATCACCGTCTCGATAATGGCCGCGCACGGTTCTTGGAGGGCTTCACGTACCTCGTCGCTGGTAACAACCGTTTTGCGGGGCAGTCCCGAGACGTTGTCCCGTCCACGGACGTCGATCGACGTCGGCTCGTCCACCGGGGCCGCGGAGCCGATTTCAATCTTGATCCGCTCCGCTGTTTGCTCACCGATGGTGAGGTTGTAGGTCTTCTTCATGTGGCTGATGATCGCCTCGTCCATGTCGTCGCCGGCAACGCGAATTGACTCGCATGAGGCAATATCGGCCAGGGACATCATGGCGACCTCGGTGGTTCCGCCACCGATATCCACAATCATGGAGGCGGTCGGCTCAACGATTGGAAGGCCCGCTCCGATTCCGGCAGCCATAGGCTCCTCGACCAGGTACACCCGCCGAGCTCCCGCGCGCTCGGCCGAGTCGAGCACCGCGCGCTTCTCCACCGCCGTGATCCCCGAGGGGACCGCGATGACCACCCTCGGCCCCAAGATCCGGCTTCGCCCGTTTACCTTGCGAATGAAGTAGCTGAGCATCGCCTCGGTGATCTCGAAGTCGCTGATCACGCCGTCTTTGAGCGGACGGATCGCGCTGATCGAGCCCGGCGTCTTGCCCAGCATTTCCTTGGCCGACCAGCCAACCGCATTGCCGTTATTCAGGACGCGGTTCGTGCCTCGCTTCACCGCCACCACGGACGGCTCGTTGAGCACAATACCCTCGCCGCGGACGCAGACTAAGGTGTTACAGGTGCCCAGGTCGATGCCCATATCGACGCTGAACCAGCCGAGAAGCGAATCGAGAAACACCGAAGCCAACTCCGTTTGGGTGAGGATCGGTCAACTAGGCAACTATCCTACCCGGAACCTAGCCTCTTGATCGACCAAGTACGAGGTTTGCTTGCGAATGATACATAAAGAACGTCATCAGGGCCGCCCAATGCCGTCGCCTTGTCCTTGGAATCGTCGGGGCGAGTTTGCGCCCGGCCGGGTTACTGCCCGACGAGCTTGAACACGCCGCCGGGCTCAGGGGGCACGCTGGAGTGGTCGAGATTGCGCGTCGCCAGAAGAAACACGCCGGCTAGAAGCACCAGAAACGCCACGCACAGTAGACCGGCATACACGTCGAGATCACCGCCGGTACGGCGGACCGGGGCATTGAACTGGCTCATAGTGAATCTCCTGGCCCCTATAGGGCAATCAACCCCGGCCGGCGCGGCCGTAGACCCGATCGCCCGGCTCGACCCGGCCCCGCTCCTCAGACTCCAGCTCGACGATGCCGGTGGAGCGATTGATGTCCACCGAGATGATCCGCAGCTTCCCGATGAAGGTCCCGCCCCGGCCGATCGTGAGTTCCCAGCCTTCCTTCACACCATCGCGGGAACCGGCGTTGATCTCGGCAAGCTTCTGATTACTGCTCCGGCGGACGTTGATGATCTGCGCGTCGAGATCGCGGTCAATCGGAGGTGCCGGCCGACGGCCGGAGCGCCGTGCCATCTCCCCCAGCTCCCCGAAGCGGGTGACATACATGGCGAGGTGCTCTAGGGCCTTGGTATGCCCCTCTCGAAGTTGCTGAAGTTCTTCCTGAAGTGCTCGTCGGGCCGCCACCGCGACTTCCAGTTGCGCATCCCTATCCCGCAAAGCTTCATCCAGCTCTACGGCACGGCGTTCGGCTGCCAGCGCATCTGACCGCATCGTCCGCACCTCCGACAGCAGGCCTGCCATGAGCTCCTGGCCGGCCGAGACGCCGGACGCGAGCTTTGCCAGATCGGCCCTGATCTTTGCCTGCTGACTCTCGGCCCCGGCCAACTCAATCTGCATCTCGCGTATGTCGGCCGCGGCCGCGTCACGCTCTTTCGCAAGCGCCTGCTTTCCCGCGGTCAGTTCCTGAATCTGCAGCTGAAGCCGAGTAATCTCCGCGGCATGGACGGCCTGCTCAGCCCCGAGCCGGTCAACGGCCGTCGCGGCCTGGGCATCGGCCCCGAGATACTTGGCCTTGAAGCTGTCCTCGTTGTAGGCGTAAACCACCACTAGAGGCACGAGCAGCAGGGCCAGCAGTGACACCAGCACGATAAAGATCTTCGTCAGAACATGCACCTTCAGTTCCCCACGTCTGCTGGCGTCAATCGTCGGCGCCAATTCACGACCGGGCAGGGACATGACCGCCTCAGTGAGGTCTCAACCTCCAGGCGGCTTAGGAGGTCTGGGGTCCAGTCTCTGCCGATAATCACAACGCGCCTGCCGAGGCGCAAACAAACACCGACAAACCTGCCGGGTACCTTGTACCCTGTGGCACCATTCGTGTCAATACCGCGGTCGGTTCCGCCCAGCCTTCACGGCTGCTGAACCTGCAGGATCGCGCTGGCGGCGGCGACCCGCACCAGGGGGTTGGGATCGTACACCATGGTGGCCAGCGTGGGCAGAGCAGCCGGATCGGCGACTTCGCCCAGCGTCAGCGCCGCCTGCGCCCGGAGCTGATATTGCTCGATGCTCGTGTACTCCATCGGCACGTCGATCGTCGCCTGGGTACGGTCGATCCGGGCCAGCGCCCAAGTGGCAGCCATGCGAACCTCAGCCGCCTGCTGGAACTGGCCGCGGCGGCGGGCGAGACGGATCAGATCCGCAACCACCCGCTCGTCCTTCAACCGGCCGCAGATCATGCAGGCCAACGCGACAATCTCACCCTGTTCTGGGGGCGCGAACAACGCCGCGCGAATCGCGTCGATCTCACTCTCTAAGCCGAGCTTCACCATCGCCTCCGCCAGCTGAAGATTGACCATCTTGACCCTCGCCTCGTTGGCGCGCTGCATGCCTTTGCCAACTGCCTGTCGAATCATGGGAGCCGCGGAGGGATCACCCAACTCGCCCAGGACCAGGGCAGCGTTGCCTCTCACCTCAGGATTGTCGCTGACGATCATCGCCGACAGGGGCGTGGGATCAACGCGCTGCCCACAACGCTTGAGCCCGAAGATCGCCGATGCCTGCACCGAGAGCGATTCGTCACTCAGCAGCGGCTCCAGCAAGTAGGCAAGCTGCTCCATCCGGAGGGTCCCGATGGTCATGGCGGCAACGAACCGCACGCCGCGGTTCTCATCGACAACTCCCCGACGCACCACCGGCTCCAGCTCGGCGGGCGCATGGTGCAACGCTTCAATCGCATTGGCCCGCAGAAGCTCATTGGTAGACGCCGCGGCCCGCAAAAGCACATCGATCGCCGCTTCATGCAAGTCCTCGGGGACATCGACAGCCGACATCTGATCGACGCTGGGCATAAGCCTTCGGCCCGGGCCGATCGGCGACTGCGAACTCGATTCTGCTTTGGTGCTCCACGGTTGTCCTGTGTTCTTTAGACATCCGCTGAGCATGGCTAGCACACATGAACACGCAATGCCACCCACATTCAGGTTTCTCATGTCCGTGATCCCTTCCTGGAGATCAATGTGCATCCAGCGAGTGCCACTGTTGCGGCCAGACAAGCCCAGGGCCACACTTCCCCCACTGCTCCGTACAGGGTACTGCGCGAATCCAGTTGGAGTTCGGCCGCGAGCCAGCCGGCCCGGCGCCCCACACCGTATCGGCCCGCGCCGACTGAGCGCGTGATCGCTCCCGTCGAATCGATGGCCACGCTCAGCCCCGTGTTTACCGCCCGGACCATGGGCACACGGTTCTCGATGCAGCGAAAGCGGGCGATTTGTGCGTGCTGCGCCCGTCTCGCGTCAAACGAAGTGAACCACCCGTCATTGCTAAGGTTGACGAAGATGTCGGCCGTCTTGCGTCGGCCGGAGTAGATCATCTTCCGGCAGACCCTGGCAACCGTATCCTCGAAACAGATGGGCGTGGCGAGGATCAGAGAGGCTTGAGGCGTGAGGAGGCTTGAGGATTGAGTACTATCGCTGCGAGGAGTCCAGCGCAGTGTAAGGCGGTTAATGGCGCGGCTGGCGTCAAGGTTGAAGCTCATGCGTTCGGCGCCGACGGCTAACATTTTGTCCTCCAGCCACGGCCAGTTGGAGATGTAGGGCATAGTCTCGCCGAAGGGTGTGAGGAACACCTTGTCGTAGCGCTGATAGGGCGGGTCGCCGTCGATCAGATACGCCGAGTTGTATTTCGCCAGCCACCGCGGCATGTCGTCAACGGTTTCCAGGCCGACGTAGGCAGGACTTCCGACCAGCATCGGCGTCTTCAGCTGCCCCGAAAGCTCGACGAGCGCGGTGGAGAACAAGTCGCCTGGGAAGAAACCGCCTTCGACCAACGTCCGAATCGCCTCAGGCTCAAGACCGAAGCCGGGCAGCATCGTCTCCGGCCAGATGACCAGATCGACGCTTTTCCCGCTCGCAATCACCTCGTTGTGGGCCTGCCGCGTCAGGTCGATGAAGGTGCGGACATCATCGACTTGGCGCTGCGGCTCCCAGGCAATCTTGTTGTCCTGAGCCAGATTCGTCTGAATCACCAGAAGCGACGGAGCCGACATGGCCACGTCGGCCTGCCCGAGCCTCCAGAGCCCATACCCAAGGTTGGCGCCGTGAACAGCCATTGTCACAATGCCGACAACAACTAGTCTTCGAGCCGGCCATTGCCCCACGTAGACCCGAGCCAAGTCCACCACCGATCCCGCGACCATTGCTACGAGGAAGCTCAAGAAGTAGGTCCCGAAGAGGTCGGCGGACTGAGCCAGCATCGGCCACTCAATGATGGGATGAGCAAGAATGAACCACGGGTAGCCGTCGAACAGGAACTCGCCTCGAAGGCACTCGATCCCGACCCATACCAACGGCACCACCACGGTCATCGGCCATGCGCGCAGCCAGCGGTGGTGACTGATGCGCCTGATGATCCATACAAACAGCGCCGCATACAACGACAGATAGACACCCAGCAGCGGATATCCCACCGCGGTCACTGCGATGAGCCACTGATTGGTCCACAGCCACATCGCCCATTGGATAACAAGCACGGTGAGCACGGCGCGACGCGTCGAGCGGGCATTGATCGCCAGCCAGACCAGCGGAACGACCGAAATGAACGTCACCGGCCAGAGTCCGATTCCGGGGAAGGCCGAGGCGAACAGGACGGCATGGGCGATCGCCAACGCCACGGTTTTGGCCATGGAGTGAACGACCGGGGACCCACACGCAGGCACCCGCGACCGCTGACCGTCATTTACCGGCATAGTCGATGATGCGACTGATCTCGCTGCGCAGTTCGCTGCGCTCTACGACACGATCCACAAATCCGCATTCGAGCACGAACTCGGCCCGCTGGAATCCTTCGGGCAATTCCTGGCGGATCGTCTGCTGGATCACGCGAGGCCCGGCAAACCCGATCAACGCTTTGCGCTCGGCGAGAATCACATCACCCAGCATCGCAAAGCTCGCCGTCACGCCGCCGGTCGTGGGGTCGGTGAGCACCGAGATGAATAGACCCCCCTGGTCGTCGAACCGCGCCAGAGCAGCAGTGGTCTTGGCCATCTGCATCAGCGAGAAGCCTGATTCCATCATCCGCGCCCCACCTGAGCAACTCACGATCACCAGCGGCAGATCGCGATCGGCAGCAAGAAGAATCGCCTGAGTGATCTTTTCGCCAACGACCGAGCCCATCGACCCCCCGAGGAATTCGAAATCCATGCACGCCAAGATGACTTTCCGACCCTTGATAAATGCGGCTCCTGTCTGCACACCGTCATTCTGCCCGGTTCCCTTCTGGGCATCGGCGAGACGTTGGGTATAAGGTTTCAGATCAACGAAGTTGAGCGGATCGACCGGTGTCATACGCTCATTGAACGGCTCAAAGCTTTCCGGATCCACCAACTGCCGGATGCGCCGCAGGCCGGAGACGCGAAAGTGGTAATGACATTCCGGACAGACCCACAGGTTGTTCTCAACCGATTTGCGGAACAGGATCGCCGCGCAGTCGGGGCAGCGGATCCACAGCCCTTCAGGAACGGCCTTCTTGCCTTTGGGGGCAAGCTCAGGGCTGTCGGCCCAGGTTCTGTTTGGCGCCTGAGTCATGGGAATCGATCTCTTGAGTTGGTCAGCACCTATGGTCGTCGATCTCCAGCTGCAGGTCCAGCTCCATCAATGGCATGGCCCCATCGGCCCCCGCCGGCAATGCCACCACGCCCGCCTCGGCCCGGCGATGCCACGCGCGACCTTGAGATTTCTCCGGCAACAGGGGCCATGCCTGATCAGGAGTGTGAAAATTGGGCCTTGGCGGCCTCTTCCAGCCAGTCGATCATCTCCGCCGCGAGCGTGTACCGCTCGATGCGGGGCCGTGCCCGCACCAGAGCCCACGCCTCGGTCGGCGGGCGATCAGCCAACCAACATCGCAGCAGCCCAAGTCCCAACGAATGCAATACCACGGCTACCTCACCGCTGCGACAACGGCGAAGCATCTTAGCCACCGCTGAGAACATGCGCGCCCGAGCGTCGGCCACCTCTTCCCCTTCCGGCGGTAATAGCGAAACCGGGTCATCCTGCCATTGCCGATAGCGCTTCGGGTACCGCTCGGCGAAATCGTGCTCGGTCAGCCCGTCAAGCACGCCAAGATCGACCCCGGCCAGTTCCGCCATCGACTTGGTCTTGGCGCCGACGGCCTTGGCGACGATCTGAGCGGTCTCCGTGGCGGCTTCGTCCGGCGAATGGTGGACAGTCGCAATGCCAGGACTGACCAGGCAAGCCGCGTCCTCAGTCACGGCGACACGTCCCGCCGTGCTCAACGGCAGGTCGGTGCGCCCGTGAAGACGTCCTTCGGCATCCCATGCGGTTTCACCGCACTGGATCAGGCTCAGCACGATAGATTTTCGCTTCGAGGCCACTCACCGCCTCCCCGTCAAGATGCCGCCGGGGCTGCGCAGGGCAGTGATCGCCGCAGCGTAGTCGGCTGCATTAAATATAGCCGACGCAGCCACCAGGATGTCGCAGCCAGCATCACGAGCGGCCGGCACCGTCTGGGCGTTGATGCCGCCGTCCATCTCCAATCGCTGGTCCGCCCGAAGCAATGGCCTGATTCCCTGGGCCTTCTGGAGCACCGCGGGCATGAAATCCTGCCCGGAAAACCCGGGGTTCACGCTCATCACCAGGACGAGATCGACGTGTTCAACAAAGTCCATGAGCCGCGATACGCCCGTGGGCGGGTTAATCGCCAGCCCGGCGGTCATCCCAGCACTGTGGATCGTTACGGCCAGTGCGATCGGATCCGGCACCGCCTCGATGTGGAACGTGATGTGATTCGCCCCGGCCTCGGCGAATGAATCAACGAACTTCGCAGGATCGCTCACCATCAGATGCACATCGAAAAAAGCTTCGGGGAGCGTCCGTCGAAGAGACCGGCACAGGCTCGGCCCCATCGTCAGATTCTCCACGAAATGCCCGTCCATCACGTCGAAGTGCAGCAGGTCGGCTCCCGCCTCCAGCGCCGACCGCGCCTCGGCTCCCATCTGAGCAAAATCCGCCGAAAGAACCGACGCGGCGATCATCGGTGTCCTGGTCGGTCTGGTAATGAGATTGTCGATTGACATGCTCTACGCCTGCGAGGCCACACACGGCCGCGCCTCAAAGACAACGGCGCGCAGCATAACCGAATCGCCAGGTTCGATGAAACTTCAACTCGTGGGGGAGTCGGATGGAATTCGCTGAGCCGCCTCCTGGTAACTGCTCAACACTCTCTTGTAGCCGGCCTTGGCTCTGGGGTGAGCGATGAAGTACGCACGCGTCTGCAGGTCGATGGCGGCTTGTAGATCGCCGCGGTGGAAACGAACCAGAGCCAGCGTGGCCAGTGATCGCGGATCATCGCGTTCGACGACCTGTTGCGCACGATTGGCGGCCTCCAGGGCAACCTCCAAATCGCGATGCTCCCGCTTGATCTTGGGATCGGAGATGATCTTGGCGGCCAACATGCGCAGGGCGTCGGCATCGTCGCGGAATAACCGGCCGGAAAGTTCATCTCGGGCATAGGCATAGGCCGCATCCGGATCGGCCATATCGACGATCATCATTTCGAACCGCTCCAGCGCGACGTCGGCGAAAACTCTACCGTCCAGCGCAATGATGTCGTCGAACTGCTTCGCAGCCATCCGCCAATTCTTGACCTTGCGGGCCCGGCGAGCTGCGCGAAGGACCGGCTCCGCCTGCTCCTGCAACACAGGGTCGAAACGTCCACGGAGAACTTTCGAGAGGATCAGATCCATCTGGGCCTGGTCCGCCAATGGATTCCCGATGAACATAAGCTTGCCGTTGCGACCGACAATAAAGGCGGCGGGAATGGCTTTGAGGCCCGCGGCATTGAACCACGCCCGCGTCGTTGCCTTCCGCCGGTCCGTCGCCACCGTGTAGTCCATGCGGTCGCCCTGTTGTTGGACGAACGGTTTGACCGTGTCAGTGTCCTCATCGCTGATGCCGATGACAATCAGTCCCTGGTCTCCGTACATCTCCTGCAATTCCGAAAGATGGGGAATGGACCTGCGGCAAGGGACACACCACGTCGCCCAGAAGTCAATGACGTAGACCTTGCCGGATTCAATGGACACCTCCTCGCCCTTCACCCACATGTCGATGTCAAGACCCGGGGCCGGATCGCCCACCGACAACTGCTTCCGTTGCCCGACGGCCACGCTGGTCAAGGCCAAACAAACGGCCACACACAAGAGGTTTCCAAGCCTCATAACGACTCCCTTCGAAACGACCGTCCGATCAAGGAGGCCACGGCGGCACCGACCGCCGAAGCTGAATGAACGATAGTGTCAAAACATCGCACAGGCCAGAGAATATTGCCCCAAACCGGGCGGATCCCATAAGAGACAAGACTGCTGGCGGGCCCGGGACCGCCTGGCAAGGCGATCGCCCGCTCAGGCTAGCGGTCCGGCTGAGCATCATCAAGCAGCTCAACGCTCTCAAAGCGCCGACCTTCGAGCATCTGCAGGCTTGCCCCGCCGCCTGTGGAGACATGGGTGAATCGGTCGGCGAGGCTCATTATCACAACAGCCGCCGCGGTATCGCCCCCACCCACGATGCTCACGGCTCCCTCGCTGGTGGCCCGCGCAACGGCCTGGGCAACCTGTTTGGTGCCCACATCAAACGGTGGGGTCTCAAAGACCCCGACGGGTCCGTTCCATACGATGGTTTTCGCCTCGTGCAGCTTCTGTACAAATTGGCCCATCGTCTCCGGGCCGATGTCCAGGCCCATCCAGCCAGCCGGGATCGACGTGGCGGTGACCTTCACCGGTGTCATATGAGTGATCTGTCTTCCGCAAACGTGGTCGTGGGGCAGGATCAGGTCCGTCGAGCTGGCGGCGGCTTCGTCGATGATGGCCTGGGCCTTGTTGAGCATCCCCAACTGAACCATGCTGGAGCCGATCTCATGGCCCAACGCCTTGAGAAACGTGTACGCCATGGCCCCACCGATCAGGATCGTGTCAACCTTACCCATCAAGTTGTGAATCGCAGCAAGCTTGTCTGAGATCTTCGCACCACCGAGCACCGCCACGAACGGGTGGCCGGCGGCGTTGATGGCGTCGGAGAGGAATCTCAGCTCCTTCTCAAGCAACAGGCCGGCAACCTTGGGCCTGTCGTCCATCGCACGGGGTACGGCCACCAGGGAGGCATCGCTTCGGTGGGCGGTTCCGAACGCCTCATGGCAATAGATGTCACCATAGGCCCCGAGCGCTTGAGCGAACTTCCCATCGCCTGCCTTCTCCCCCGGATGGAAGCGAAGGTTGTCGAGCACGAGCACCTGCCCTGTGTTCAGCTCGGCCACCGCCTCGGCGGCGGCCGGCCCCGCGCAGTCGCCTTCGACGAACCGCACAGACACGCCGCCAAGCAACTGTTCCAGGGACGCTGCCGCGGGCTTGAGGCTGAAGCCGGCTTCGTAGCCTTTGCCTTGGGGCCTGCCGAGGTGGCTCATCAGGATCAGCCGGCCGCCGCGCTCTATGACGGATCTGATGCTCGCCACGGCCGATCGAATCCGCCGGTCGTCGGTGATCGCGCCGTTCTTGTCCAGCGGCACATTGAAGTCCACCCGCATCAGCACCCGCTTGGAAGCGACATCCACCTGTTCAATGGTCTTCTTGGCCATGCACTCGGTCCCGGCTTCAATCACTGACTTGGAGCGACGGGTCGAAGACCCGCGTGCCGCTCTACTTTACCACAGCGTGCCTCAGCGACACTGCTTCTGTGAAACCGAGCGAGCCCGGTGATACTCGATCACGGACAACTTCCGGTGTTCGGCGGGCACCCGGGCTGGGGACAGCCCGGCTCACTTGTCCGTCTCATCACTCATCGCTCATCACTCTCTTCCCCCTCGGTGCCTTGTTGCCTTGATGCCTCGGCGCCTTCTCCCGCTATCTTCGCCCGCCACTCGGCGGCCTTCTCCGGCTTGCCCCAGGCGTCAACTTCAGCTCTTTGGACCACATCGACCGGCTGGCCGAGGAGGAGCCGGACTGTTTGTCCTCTTCCTTCTCTTCTCCCTTCTCTCGCTCATGCCGGCGACGCGAGCGCCGCAAGCCCGAACCACGCGGCTACGGCGAGCAGCAGCGGCAGAGTGGTCACTGCGAGGCCGAGGATTCTGGAGCGTACCGCCTCGGTGCGGCGAACGACGACCAAGACGAGCCCCAGCCATCCGGCCGTCGCCAGGAGGCCGCAGATCACCGCCGCGACGAAATCGGCACCCGAGAGCATCCATGAGCTCCCGCCGGTGGCCAGCGTCAAACAGGCCAACCAGAACCAGAAGGTCTCGATGATGATCACCGGCACGATGGCCGCACTGAGCCACCTGGCGTTGACGATCGCGATCAGACCAAAGAGCAACAGAGTCGCCGCCATCGGGATGCTCCACGCCGGGTCGGCCACATTCAGGAGAAAGAAGACGAACACTGTCCCCTTGAACATCTCATCCCGCAGCCTCACCAGCTCCTCGTCGGAGAGGGCGGCTACGGCGTCCACCCTCGGTGGTATCGCCGATTCGTCGGATGGCTCCGAGCCTGTCGTGATGCGGTGCGCTGCGGCTCCAATGAGTCGATCGACATAGGGGTCGAGCGGCTCTCCGAGGATCATCGCGTCGTCGGAGACGACCAGCGGGACACGGGCCATGCAGACCTCGTGCAACCGCGTCTGGATCGACCGACGCTGTTCCTCCGTCGCATCGGCCAGCGTCTCATCCAGAGCCGCGAAGGTCTCGAACGCGTAGCCCGCGTCGCGGAGCAGCTCTACGACGATGGTCTCGTCGGATGCGTCCTTCCTCTGCCACCTCATTCGTTCGGCGGCAGCCGCCAGCCGGACCCGCGGATCGACAAGCAGATCCGCTCCGGCCCGGGGCGGCGATGGAATCGGCGCGTCGAAGACGGCCACCGCCCGCCGGCCGATCTCGTATTGGATCGCGCCGGCGCCGATCAAATGCCCCAGTTCGCTCTGCAGACGTATTCGATCGGCAACCACTTGGAACGCCACACCCGCCGCCATCATGCCGGCCAGAAGCAGACCGATCCCGACCGCAATCCGATGCCGACTCACCAGCTTTCGGAGCCGGTACCAGGCTTCGGGTGGACGCGCCTCCACCGGATCGTCGCGCAGGAATCGCGACACGTCGGCGGCCAATTCCGTGGCACTCGCGTAGCGACGGGCCCGATCCTTCTCCAGTGCGGTCATGGTGATCCAGTCGAGATCACCACGGACATCCCGGAGCAGGGAGCGGGCGTCGGTGCCGCGACGGCGGGCGAGCTGCGCCGCCAGGTCGCCCGATGCTTCGCGCAGCGTGCTGAGACGCGTGCTGGGTTTGGGTGGCTCCTGCTCGCGGATGATCCGCTGGATCTCGGCAAACGCCGCTTGGCGCAGCGTCGTCGGGTCGAACGGCAGCGCGCCGGTGAGCAATTCATAGAGCAGAACACCGAGCGAGTAGATGTCGGTGCGGGTGTCGATGTCCTGGGCGGTCATCTCCGCCTGCTCGGGGCTCATGTACTCCGGCGTGCCGATGAGCTGGCCCTGCTCGGTGAAGAGAGTCTTCTCGGTGAGCCGCTGGTGCAGCGCCTTGGCCACGCCGAAGTCGATGACCTTGGGGACCGCCTGTCCATTCTTTACGGTCACGAGAATATTGGACGGCTTGAGGTCGCGGTGGATGATGCCTTTCTGGTGGGCGTGCTGAACGGCCTCGCAGACCTGCATGAAGAGCTCCAAGCGCTCCTCGATGTTCAGGCGCTGCCGGTCGCAGTGCTCGGTGATGGACACACCTGGCACATGTTCCATGACGAAGTACGGGCGGCTCCCCGCTTCCGGGGGCGTGACGCCGGCATCGAAGACCTTGGCCACATTGGGATGGTCCATCACCGCCAGGGCCTGGCGCTCGGCCTCAAAGCGGGCGATCACCTGCTTGGTGTCCATCCCCGGCTTGATGACCTTCAGCGCCACCCGCCGGCGGATCGGCTCGGTCTGCTCAGCCAGGTACACCACGGCGAAGCCGCCTTCGCCGAGGCTTTCGAGGATCTTGTAGGGACCGACGCGATCACCGCCGCGGAGTCCCGCAGCAAGCTGCGTAAACCTCGCGGCCGCACCGCCGTTGGGCCGGGCCGGCTTCGAAGCTGTGGGGTCCTCGTCGTGCATCAAACCCTCCCATAGCGAGTAGCGCGCTGCTCTACGAGCGGCGGCTAAACTTTACCACATAAGGCTCTATGGATATGCCCAAACCAATCATCCTGATCCTCGGTCCTACGGCCGGAGGGAAGACTGACCTCGCAGCCGAGCTGGCGAAACGGTTGCCTGCGCGCGCTCCCGAGACGCTCGGCGGGGAGTGTGTCTGTGCCGACTCGATGCAAATTTATCGGGGGATGAACATCGGCACCGCCAAGCCCACCGCCACCCAGCGAGCGGAGGTCCCCCACCACCTGCTCGACATCGTCGATCCAAGCAGTGACGGATTCTCCGTTGATACCTGGCTCAACCTGGCTCGGCGGGCTATCCAAGAGATTCGCGGCCGTGGGCGGCACCCGATCGTCGTCGGCGGCACGAGTCTCTACGTCCAGTCGCTGCTGGAGGGGTTATTCGACGGGCCGGAGCCGGATCCCACCCTACGTGCACAATTGCAGATGATGGAGAGCGCCAGCTTGCGACGGAAGCTGGAGACCGTCGATCCTGTCGCGGCCCGGCGTATCCATCCCAACGACCGCAGGCGCACGGTCCGGGCGATCGAGGTATTCGACCTGACGGGCCGGCCCATCAGTGAGCTGCAACAGCAATGGCTCTACCAATCACCCCGCCGCGACGTTCGGATCATCATTCTGGACTACTCAGCCGAGGCGATCAACGCCCGGATCAACGCCCGGGTCAAGGCGATGATCAAAGGCGGTCTGGTGGAGGAGGTCCGCCGCCTGCTTGCGTCGGGCGGGCTGGGTCGCCAGGCGTCCACAGCGCTGGGTTACAAGCAGGTCATCGCCCATCTTGCGGGACAGTACAGCCTCGATGAGGCGGTGGAGCAGATCAAAATCCACACCCGCCGATACGCCAAGCAACAGCGGACCTGGCTTCGGCGGTTTCGCATGCACCCGGATTCTATTCGGATCCCGGCGGATGATTTATCATCGCAACAGCTTATATATCAATCGTTTAGAGCTATTCTCGCTGAGCCAGAATCGGCCAGGCCATCCGAGGTTGAGGGCCTCGCGCCTGCTGGTCTCTCGCCCGGGGCCTCTTGACAGAGGGGAATTTCGACCCATACCGTCGGATGACTGGTTCGGCCGGGAGTTTCATCCTTCCAGCCGTTCTGGCCGATACGCCAACGCACTTATGGGCAAGTCGTCACCATCCCGCAAGAAGAGCACGTCCACCCGCCGCCGAGGCGGTTCTGCTGACGCCTCCGGCAAGCACCTGGTGATCGTCGAGTCGCCCGCCAAGGCCAAGACGATCAACCAATATCTGGGGCCCGATTATCTGGTCCAGGCGTCAATCGGGCACGTTCGGGACCTGCCGCCACGGGCGCCGAAGGGATCGAAGCAGCCTGTACCGGGCGTGGACCTGGACAACCATTTCGAGCCCACGTATGCAGTCCTGCCCGCAAAGAAGAAGACGCTGGCATCCTTGAAGAAGGCCGCCGACCAGGCACTGGATGTCTGGTTCGCCACCGACCTGGATCGAGAGGGCGAAGCGATCGCCTGGCACCTAGCCCAGGAGCTCGGAATCGACCCCGCCAAGGCCAAGCGGGTGATCTTCAACGCGATCACCCGGAGCCAGATCCGGCACGCTTTTGAGAATCCGCACTCGATCGACATGTATAAGGTCAACGCCCAGCAGGCCCGGCGGATCCTGGATCGAATCGTCGGATATCAGGTCTCACCGCTGCTGTGGAAGAAGGTGGCCCGAGGGCTGAGCGCCGGGCGTGTCCAGTCGGTGACCTTGCGTATGGTCGTTGACCGGGATCGAGAGATTCGCGCGTTCATTCCAGCGGAATATTGGCACATCACCACGTTGCTCAGCCTGGATCCGGCGGCTGCCCCACAGCTCGGCCAGGCGTGGTCCAAGTACATCGCCAATGTAGACCCAAAGGGCAACCCCCCCACCCTTAAGGCCCAGAACGCCTGGCTGGAAGAACACAATTCGATCAAGGCCGAGCTGGTTGAGTTGGACGGCGAGAAGTTCGAGCTTCGGTATAAGGCCAAGCATCCTCGAGACATCACGGATGAGGTCAAACGCGTCGCCGAAGCGACCGGTCTGGTGGACATTCAGGCTACCGCCACCGACAACCCCCAGGGCAAAGGGCCGGGTCGAATGCTGCGCAACGTCACCGGTCGGGTTGATCCCGCCGCGCGATATCGGGTCAAGTCAGTCGAAACGAAACGGACGACCGCCCGTCCGTCCGCCCCGTTCATCACCGCCAGCCTTCAAGTCGCGGCGTCAACCGCACTGGGATTCCGGGCGAAGCGAACGATGAGCGTCGCCCAGGCCCTTTACGAAGGGGTCAATCTGCCCGGCGAAGGCCAGGTCGGCCTCATTACTTACATGCGGACCGACTCCACGCACGTGACCACTGAAGCGCTGGACGACGCGCGAGGCTACATCAGCAAGGCGTTCGGCGGAGCCTACCTCCCGCAAACACCCAACTTCTTTGGCAACGCCGGCAAGAAAAAACGGGTCGAGGAGGCGCATGAGGCGATCCGGCCGACCGACGCCGCGCGCCAACCGCGCGACCTTCGATCGGCGTTGAGCGAGGAGCAGTTGAAGCTGTATCAGCTCATCTGGAATCGATTCGTCGCCAGCCAGATGTCGGAGGCTCAATGGGACGCGACGACTGTTGTGCTGGAGCGGTCCGACATCGCCACGGGCGCCGTCTTCAAATCCGCCGGCCGGGTTCTTGTGTTCGATGGTTTCTATAGGGTCGCCGGCGTGCCGATCTCGGCAGATGAACCGACGTTGCCGGAGCTAGGCCGCGGCCAGCAGCTGGCCCCATTCTCGATCGATCCCCAGCAGCGATTCACCACGCCGCCACCGCGGTATTCCGAAGCCTCGCTGGTCAAAGCGCTGGAATCTGAAGGCATAGGCCGGCCGTCCACCTATGCCCAGATCATTGGAGTCATTCAGGACCGCAAGTACGTCGAGCAGATCGCCCGGCGGTTCCATTCGACCGATCTCGGTGAGGTCGTCATCGACAAGCTCGTTGAAGCATTTCCCCGGTTGATGGACGTCGGCTACACGCGCCAGATGGAGGAGAAGCTCGACAAGATCGAGGAGAATCACACAAACTGGACCACCATGCTCCAAGAGTTCTACGACCGGTTCTCCGCGTCGCTGGCCAAGGCGCACGAAACGATGACGCACGCCAAGGCCGAGACCCAGCCGGCAATCTACAAGTGCCCCGAATGCGGCAGCGAAACCTGCTACCGTTTCGGGAAGAACGGTCGGTTTCTCTCCTGCACGGCCTATCCGAAGTGCCATTATGCGGCCCCGATCGACCGGGATGGTCAGCCGCAACTGCCGCAGCGCCTCAACGTTGCGTGTCCGGAAGACGGATCACCCATGGTTCTTCGCACTGGCCGCTTCGGGCAGTTTCTTGCCTCTGTCAACTACCCCGCAGTCAACTGCGTCATCAACCTCGATAAGAAGGGGCAGATCAAGTACCCGACCCCGGCCCCACTGCTTACCGACCTGCCCTGTCCCAAGTGCGACGCACCGATGAACTTGCGACGGGGCAAGCGCGGCCCGTGGCTCGGCTGCTCCACCTTTCCCAAGTGCAGAGGGCGCGCGAGCTGGTCCAAGCTCGATCAGGCCAAGCGCGAGGAGCTGTTACCCAGGTTCGAGGAGCACGAGCGGGCCCAGCCACGGACGGTCATCCGAACTCTCGACGGCGGGGTCGTCGCCGAAGGAACGCCGATCAGCGAGCTGACGCTGCCCGACGGGATCGCCGAGCTGGAGATCCATCCCGCCTCACTTCTCCGGGCAAAGACCGCCTGAGCCGTCTACCACCCCCCACGGCGAAGGATGACCACGGACAACAGTACACTGCCGAAGATCATGCTACCGCGGACATACCTCTGCGAGGTGGGTTGATCCTGTGGCTCGCATGCCGGCAAAGGATCGTCGCCGCCAACTCCTCAAGATTGCGGCAGATCTGTTTGCTCGGCGCGGCTATCGTGGCGCCACCACCGCTGAGCTGGCCAGACTGGCCGGCATCACCCAGCCGATCCTCTATCACCACTTCGAGCACAAGCTCGACCTGTTCATCAGTGTGATTGACGATGCGGGCAAGCAGATCATCTCCTCTTGGCGAAACGCCTTGGAGGGCATTGACGATCCGCAAAGCCGGCTGTCCGCACTCCTGGCGGGCAATCCTGCAACCGGCCAGCCCGGGCGAGGCCCCTGCCGGGTGATTCTCTGCGCGATGGCTGAGGCCAGGTACAACCCGGCCATCCGGGCCGCGGTCCGAACGCACCTCATCACCCTCCATGACTTTCTTACGGACGAGCTTGTGCAGCTGCAAAGCAGCGGGGCGATGCGCGGTGACCAACCGGCGAACGCTCTCGCCTGGTTCGTGATCCAACAGGCGCTCGGGTCCGACGTGCTCTCACCCCTCGGGGCAGCCAAACCGAGCCGGGCGCACGACAAGCCCGACATCCAGCGCCTCTTGGAAGAGTTGCTCAGTCCGTGCTGAACTGCCGCCGATGATACCCTCGGCCGACACCGCCTACCGGGAACGCACGATGACCGAGCGGACGCCGACTTCTTCCTCAGCCGAGCCGTGGTGGCACACGTTCTTTGACAACACCTACGCCGAATATGGTTTGGCCAACGATGACGACGAAACAATCCGCAAGATCGTTGACTTCCTCCGTGAGGCGATGAAGCTTGCCGAGGGTACGACGCTCTTTGATCAGTGCTGCGGTATTGGCCGGCTCGCCCTGCCATTCGCTGAGCGCGGCGTACGGGTGATCGGCGTGGACCGCGTCGCCGGCTACATCAAACACGCTTCCGAGCAGGCCCAACAACGCAGGCTGCCCGCCGAGTTCCATTGCGATGATGCGTTTTCGTTCATCGCGCCGCGACCGTGCGATGCGGCGATCAACTGGTTCACCAGCTTCGGTTATGTCGAAGATGATTCAATCAACATCCAGATGATGCAGCGGGCCTTTGAGTCGCTTCGGCCCGGTGGGCGATTCGCGCTGGACTATCTCAATATGCCGCGTGTCTTCGCCGACTTTCGACCCTCGATCATCGACCGGCCAAAGAGCCCGGCACTCCAAGGCCTGATCGTCCTGAACGAAAACCGGCCGGACTTTGCCCGCGGCATGCTCGACTCCGATTGGACCTTCATCCATCCCGACGGCCGGCGCGAGACACGGCAGTGCTCAACGCGCATGTACATGCCGCATGAGATCGTCGCCATGCTGCAGCGCTGCGGGTTCGCCGATGTCAAGCTGTACGGGTCAATCGAAGGCGAGCCAATGGAGCTGACTAGCCGCCGCTGCATCGCCGTGGCACGCAAGCCGCCGTGAACACGAAGGCCCGTCCACCTGCAGAAAACGGTCCTACTCTCGCCACCCGGTTGACCGCGACGACTGCTAACCTGTGATGCTTGGTCTCTGGTTGGGCAGGCCTGGACCGCGAATCCACGGCTGGCGCACCAAACGTTGCGTTTGCCTTGGTTAGCAGCGATACTGGCGTTCACCACCGAGGGCCATGGGCCATCGGGGTAGTTGACTACCAGTTTCACCAATCCTCGGTAACCAGCAGGGAAAGGAGTTTAGGAATGGCAGCCATGCAATCGAGATTCAGCTCAAACATCTCCGTCACGGTATTACTCGCGTTGGCGGCGCTGGTCGTTATGGGTATTGCCCCGCCGGCGGCGGCACAGGAGTTCTTTGGGGACTTTGAGGCGCCCGAGGGGTGGCTTCCGCCGCCTCTTAACCCCACGGGGGTGCAGCTCGAGACGAGGAAGCTGGGCCCGGGGGTCTACGCGCTTCTTTCAAACAAGCCGCCCGTGGACAACGCCGGGTTCGTCGTGGGCGAGCGCGGGGTGTTGGTGATCGACGCCCACTTCAACGGCGCCATGGCCCGGCAGATCCAGGCGGCCATCCGCAAGGTGACCGATAAGCCCATCCTCTACTTGGTCAACACCAACTACCACGGCGACCACACCTTTGGGAACTACGCTTTCCCGGCCGAGACGAAGATC
>JADFIR010000077.1 GCA_022566535.1 Planctomycetota bacterium | reverse complement strand
CTCGTGGCCGGTCGCAGGGGGACTTGAATCGCTGCTGCTCATCGCTCGCTGCCTTGGCCGGTGTGCAGGCCGGTATTCGGTCCCCCGAAGATACGCACGTGGCGGCCGGGCATGGCCGGGCTGGGCGGAAACTTCGCGGTTTGCGCTCGATATAGGGCTGTGATGCTGTACACTGGGTCCATCGGGCCGGTTGGGGGAAGGTATTTCGCGTGAGCCTCTTCGAAACCCATGCGAAGTTCGCCACGACGAGCTGGACGCTGGTCGCTGCACTTCAGGATAAGGATCACCCGGGTCATGGCGAGGCGCTGGAGGCCCTGGCCAGCCGTTATTGGCCGCCGGTCTACGCCAGCGTTCGGCGGATGGGGCGGAACCGTGACGACGCGGCCGACCTGACGCAGGCGTTCTTTGCTGATGTGGTGCTTGGCCGGCGGTTGTTCGATCAGGCCGAGGCCCAGCGGGGCAGGCTCCGCACACTGCTGCTTACAGCGCTGAAGCGATTCATGATTGATGAGCATCGCCGGCGGAAATGCCGACCCGATGAGGGTTGTCTTTCACTGGATGCATTGGAGCGGGAGGAACGCTTCCTCGCGCGTGAACCGGAGGTGGATCCCGAAGAGGCGTTCGAGCGGCGATTGGCGATGGTGCAGCTCGAAGAGGCGTTGCGGCGGTGCGAGCGATCGCTTGTTGACGGCGGGCTGGCGAAGCACTGGGCGGCGTTCGACGCGTTCGCGGTCAAGCCGGCGATTGGGGCGGTGTCGCCGCCGCCGTTGGCGAAGCTTGCTAAGGAGTTGGGGTTTGCCTCGGCGGTGCACGTGGCGTCGGCGTTGAAGGTCGTGCGGAAGCGATTCAGGCTGCTGCTGCGGGAGATCGTGGCCGAGACGGTGATTGACCCGGCCGATCAGGAGGCGGAGTATCGCCAAATCGTCTCGCTGCTGAGTTGACCGCTGACGCGCGACTCTGCGGTCCGCTGATGCAGTCGGCGGCTTGGATCCGGCGGCGACACGCTGCAGCGCTGATCGTTGGTGCACATCATCAGTCTCGTGGACGAGCGGGATCGTCGATGCCGGCGGCGCGGAAGCCCTCTGCCCGCAGCAGGCAGGAGTCACAATGCTCGCACGGCCGGCCTTGTGCATCAGGATCATAACAACTGATCGTCAGCGAATAGTCCACGCCGAGTTCGATCCCGCGCTTGATGATTTGTGCTTTGCGAAGGTCGATCAGCGGGGCGTGGATGCTGATGCGCCGGCCCTCAACGCCCATCTTGGTGGCAAGGTTGGCCATGGCCTCGAACGCTTGGATGTATTGCGGCCGGCAATCAGGATAGCCGGAGTAATCAATCGCGTTGACGCCTATGAAGATGTCGGTCGAGGCGAGCACCTCGGCATAGGCCAGGGCGAAGCTCAGGAAGATCGTGTTGCGGGCGGGAACATAGGTGCTGGGGATGCCTTGCGACATCGCTTCGGCACCCCGATCCTTGGGCACATCGAGATCGGCGGTCAGGGCCGAGCCGCCGAAGCCGCCTAGATCGATCTTGATGATGCGATGGTCGGCGACGTTCATTGACTTTGCGATGCCGCAAGCGGCCTCCAGCTCGCAACGATGGCGCTGGCCGTAGTCGAAGCTCAGGCCATGGCACTGGAAGCCTTCGTGCCGCGCACTGGCAAGCGTCGTCGTTGAATCCACCCCGCCGGAGAGCAAAACGACGGCTTTGCGTAGGTGGGACGACATATCGCGCCACGATATAACCCCCGGCAAGCCGGGGGCTATCGAATCAATGGGCGTTGGGGTGGGCGAATCCCTTGAACAGCGTCAACCCCAGGATGCGCAGGTCAAACATGATCGACCAGTTGCGGATGTAGAACAGGTCGTACTGGAGGCGTTTGCGGAGGCTGGTGTCACCGCGCAGCCCGTTGACCTGAGCCCAGCCGGTTATCCCGGCTTTGACGTTCTGGCGGAGCATGTAGCCGCGCCAGTTTTCACGAAACTGTTCGATAAGCTCCGGCCGCTCCGGTCTGGGGCCGACGAGTGACATCTCGCCAAGCAGAACGTTGAACAGTTGCGGAAGCTCATCCAGGCTGGTGCGGCGCAGGAACTTTCCCATACGAGTGATTCGGTCGTCATCCCGGCGGGTCCAGGCGTCGGTGCCCCGGCTCAGGTTGCCCAGGGCCTGGCGCTCAGCATCCACATGCTCCATAGTCCGGAACTTGAAGATCTCGAACCGTTGACCGTTGAGGCTCATACGCTGCTGTCGAAAGATCACCGGCCCGCGTCCGGGGAGGCGCAGAAGCACTGCAATCCCAATCATCGGAATCGAGAAGAGCACCAACAATACCAGCCCGCCGACCAGATCCAGCGTGCGCTTGGTGACCCGGCCCCACCCGCTGAGCGGCGATTCGCGGATGGACAGGATGGGCATGCCGTCCAGCTCGTTGGCCGACATGTTGATCGGCATGTATTTCGGGTTCATATCGGGCACCACGCGCACGTCGATCGGGTAGCGCTCCAGGCGCATGAGCAGATCGGGCAGCGCGGCCGCCAGGCGACCTGGCACAGCGATGAATACTCCGGTGATGTCGGCGGCGTCGAGGGTGGCCTCGAGATCAGCCAGCCCTCCCTTCACCGCAAGATCCTGGCACATCTTGCGCGACGTCATCTCGTGATGGCTGATGAAGAACACCGGGTTGATGCCGGTCCAACTGTTGCGCCGTAGGGTGTGGTAGACCAGCTGCCCCAACCGGCCCGTGCCAATGATCGCCACGTGTCGAAGGTTCCAGCCGCGGGCGCGGATGGCTCGTAGTGCGGTGCGGAAGGCAAACCGCCAGGTCAACAGCGCGACGGCCGTGCACACTCCGTAGATGGCGAACTGCCATCCGCTGAAGTGTTGCCCCTGGAAGAGGATGTTTTGTAGCAGGGCTACGGAGACGATGGTCGCGCCCAGGCCAACGGCCGTTCCTTTGAGAATTGCCGCCGCTTCGAGGTGGAATCGCTGATCCCGCCGCGGCCGGTACTGTCCCGCCCAGAGCATCGCGAGCATCATCAGCGGTGCGGCAACCTCCAGAGGGATTGCAAGGTTGGGGTAGCTGACCGCTGCGTCCTTGGGAGGAATGAGGTCGGCAAAGAGCTTGAACCGTAGGAAGTAGGCCGCAACCACCGCGACGACGATGATCGTCAAGTCCGCGGCTAACAGCACGCTGCGGAAGAATCGATGCTGCTTGCTCAGCACGTCAATCCACCCATTGAATCCGTGAGTCTTGCCGAGCCGGAGTCCCACCGCAGGCGAGGGTGGCCCAGCTTAGTCGTTCCGCGGAGCGAGGTCATCGGCCCATGGTGCCGATTCCCTGGGATTTTTCAACTCCACGGCCAGCTCCCTCATCAATTGGCGGCCTCGCTTGGACAGGGGCTCGTCGGCGACGATCCGCACCACCGCATAGAAGTCGCCTTGATGGCCCTGGGCGTCGGTCAATCCTTTGCCCTTGATTCTGAGTTTCTGCCCGCTGGAGGCTCCGGGGGGGACCTTGATCTCGACGGACCCGCTCAGCAGCGGCACGGTGACTTTGGCCCCGAACGTCGCCTCGGCAATAGTAATGGGCACGTCAATGAGCAGATCAAGGCGATCGCGCTGAAAGTACGGATGCTTGGGGACCTGGAGGGTGAGGATAAGATCGCCCGCGGCGCCTCCGCCTCGTCCTGGATGGCCCTTTGCCTTGATCCTCAGCTTGGCGCCGGAGTCGACGCCGGGCGGAATCTTTACGGTGATGGTTTGCGGCGGGCCGTGGCCGAGCGCAAGACGGACCGCTTCGCGGCCGCCGAGCGCTGCGGTCATAAAGCTGACGGTCAGCGTGTGGTGCAGGTCCTGCCCGCGCTGCGGCGCGGCCCGATGGGCCCCGGGGTGGCGGGCGGCCCCGGCTTCGAACGGGGAGCCGCCGCCACGGCCGAAGATATCCTGAAACATATCGGCAAACTGTGTCGCATCGAAGGGGCTGTTGGGACCAAAGTCGGTCGCGCTCCAGTCGCCGCCACCGAAGCCGCCCGGGCGGTGCCCCACGCCCACCCCTGCGTGCCCGAACCGGTCGTAGGCCTTGCGCTTCTTCGCATCGGACAGCACTTCGTACGCTTCCTGGACCTCGGCGAAGCGCGTCGCCGCTTGGGGCGACTTATTGACGTCCGGATGGAGCTGGCGAGCAAGCCGCCGATACGCCTTGCGGATCTGCTCAGCGGTCGCGCTACGATCGATGCCGAGCAACTCATAGTAGTCCTTGGTCTGTGCCATCATTGCACGAGCGGTCGAGGACGGTGCAGTATAGCACGCCTATGGTGCGCACCACCCGCAATCCGGCGCCCGAGCACAGCGACCGTCGCGCCGCTCTTTGAGCTGCGGCTACACTGATCCTATAAGCCAATCGCTATAAGCCAATCGCTGTGCCAAGGGGGGTTGGCCCGGACTCAGCGGCCCCAAGCCGGTCAAACATTCGCCATGCAAGCAGACAATCCACCAGGCCGACACACGATGACCTTCGGCGATCACCTGGATGAACTGCGCCGGCGGGTCATTCTCGCCCTTGCCTTACCGCTTCCACTGTGCATCATCGCGTTCTTTGTCAGCGATTCGCTCATCGAGTGGCTGCTGTTGCCCGTCTTTACCGTGCTTCGGCAGCACAACCTGCCAAGCGATCTTCAGGTGCTTAGCCCGCCGGAGTTCCTCGTCACCAAGTTCAAGCTGAGCGTGATCGCGGCATTGATTCTCTCCGGCCCGTGGATCCTCTGGCAGGCGTGGGAATTCATCCGGCCGGGGCTGTATCGCCACGAACGACGGTTTGTCCACTTCCTTGTGCCTGGCAGCGCGATTCTGACTGCTGCGGGCATTGGGCTGATGTATTACGTGATGCTGCCGCTGATGCTCCACGTGCTGATCATGTTCGCCAAAAACATCGAGGTCGATCCGGGCGGGCCGGCGCTCGATGAGCAGGTGCAGCAGTTTCTCGCCTCGGCCGACCACGTGGCGATCCGCACGTTTCAGCCTCCATCGCCCCACAGCGGCGAGGTGTGGCTGCTCGTGCCGAAGATGCACTTGTATGTCGCCGTTGCAGATACCAACGGCGCCGTTGGGCCGGTGCTCGTGCCCCGCGTGCAAAGCGGCGGGATTGAGCAGATCTTCCGCGTCAGTTTCGTGGTCAACTTCACGCTGCTGCTGATGCTCGGGATCGTCATCGCCTTTCAGATGCCGTTGGTGATTCTGCTGCTGGGGTGGCTTGGTCTGGTAACCACCAGCGCGCTTCGCGCCAAACGGAAGTACGCGCTGTTTTTCTGTGGCGTGACTGCCGCGGTGATCACCCCCCAGGACGCGGTGTCCATGATCATGATGCTGATTCCCTTATATGCTCTCTTCGAGCTGAGCATTCTGATGCTGGCTGTCGCCCCTGCCTCGGCCGTCGCCGAGGGCGCCGTCTTTCGACGGTCCGGCTGGCGGTATCGGCAGCGGTCTGATAAGGCGGCGTCACACACCAACCAGCCGGACGAATCCGCGCAGACCAAACGCATAGCCCGCAGAACCGGCGCCGCCGACCAGTCGTCGCCGCAGCCGACCGATGACCAGGGGGACGGTCAATGACCAGCCGTCACAGCGTGCGACGGGCGAGGCTCGAACCGGCTCACGCCAGCTTAAGAAGACTGAAAAGATCGGGTCGGAGACGGAGGAGGCGTTCCATGGCCGGGCTGCGTTTAGCGAGAGAGAATGACCCCAACGTCACCGCGACCGACCTGGCCATGATGGAGCGCGCCATCGCCCTGGCCTCCAAAGCGGCGGCAATAGGCGAGGTGCCCGTCGGGGCCGTCGTCTACAAGGGCGACCGAATTATCGCCGAAGCGTCCAATAACCGAGAGGCCACCCGTGATCCCGTCGGACATGCCGAACTTCTAGCCATGAGCGCAGCCGGGAAAGTGCTGGGCGATTGGCGTCTGACCGACTGTTCGCTGGCCGTGACCCTGGAGCCGTGTCCGATGTGTGCAGGGGCGATGGTCAACGCCCGGCTCGGCCGGCTCATCTATGGGACCGACGATCCCAAGGCCGGGGCGTGCAAGACGCTGTTTCATATCCCCACTGATGAGCGACTCAACCACCGGGTGACGATCATCCGCGGCGTGCTGGCCGATCGATGCCGGCAGCAGCTTCGTGAGTTCTTCCAACAGCGCCGCCGCCAGAACAAGCACGCGCAGAAATCCAAGATCGCTTGAGCCTCATCGCTACCTCCCAGCGTGCACTGGGGCATCGCGATGGACTTCAGTGCCGGCCACCGCGCTGCGGGCAATCAAACAAAGCCCCCGGAGCGGCCGGGGGCGTCGGGAATGGTGCCTGCACCGGCGGCCTATGGTTGCGCCTCCAGAAGCGCTTGCAGCACGCAGGCGCAAACGAAGGCTTCGCCTTCGCTCGTAGCCGAGATATGCGCCTGGTAGTCGGGGACGCCGCTAAAGCCCATCAGCGTGACGGCTCCCTCGAGCTCTGTGACGGTGACCGAACCGCAGCCGGGGGGCGGTGATGGACACGCCTGCGTGGTTGGACAGGCGCCAAAGTGCCCAAGCAGGTCGCGGTGGTCGAACCTCACATTCAATTAGGGACAGTCACCTATTTCCCAACGCTTCCGCTACCCGTATCGGCTACGCTGTCTGCGATGCCGAGAGTCGCGCGAATCGTCGTACCCGGTCTGGCCCACCATATCACGCAGCGCGGCAACAACCGCCAGGATGTCTTCTTCATCAACGATGATCG
>JADFIR010000043.1:22240-26215 GCA_022566535.1 Planctomycetota bacterium | reverse complement strand
GATGTGCTACGCTGAGGGTATGGCCCATTCGTCCGAGCCAATCGCACTTTCGGTGGTCGCCGCTGCCCACAATGAGCAGGACAACGTGGCCCGGCTTGTCGAGCAGATCGGCGCTGCGCTCGAACCGACGCAGCTGGGCTACGAGATCATCATCGTTGATGACGGCTCGACCGACCGCACCCTCGCCATGCTCAAGCAGTTGCTCACCCGTTGTGATCGACTTCGAGTGCTGCGCATGGTTGGAACGCCGGCGGATCGGGGTCTCGGTCAATCAGCGGCATTCCATGCGGGGTTCCGGGCGGCTTGCGGCGAGCTGATCGCGCTGCTCGATGCCGACTGCCAGAACGACCCGGCGGACATTCCGGCAATGCTCCAGATACTCCAAAGCAGCGGGGCCGACATGGTCCAGGGCGACCGTTCATTCGACCGTCGCGACAACCAGCTTCGGCAGGTGAGCTCTCTGGTCGGACGCCTGTTCCGCCGGTGGCTGCTGGGTGACACCATCCGCGACACGGGATGCTCGCTTCGTGTGATACGGCGTGAGGTCGCTCTGGCCCTGCCGTTGGAGTTTCGCGGGATGCACCGGTTCATTCCCCTCACTGCCCGACAACTGGGATACAACGTGGTTGAAATGCCGGTGCGCCATCGCCCGCGAACCGCCGGCACCACCAAGTACGGCATACGAGACCGGGCGATTCCGGGACTGATCGACTGCTTCGCCGTGCGATGGATGCGCAACCGTCGCCGGCCCGTTCGATGTGAAGAGATCGAATCGCCGGCCTCTCCAGCCGTTTCCACCTCCACTGCTGATCGAGAAAAGGCCACGACATGATGAACGCTGCTCTGATCGCTACCGGTCTCGGTGAGTCCAGCGGCCAGTCGTCCCTGAGCAACTGGGTGCAACAGTGGCTTGATGTGAATCAGACCTGGGAAGCCTGGTGGCTTCTGCTTGGTTTGGCGGCCCAGGCCGTCTTCTTCGGACGCTGGATCATCCAGTGGATTGCCGCCGAGCGTCAGCAGGCATCGGTCATGCCGATCCTCTTCTGGTGGTGCAGTTTGCTGGGGGCCAGCATGCTTATGATCTACTTCATTGGGCGCCGAGAGCCGATCGGCATCCTCGGCCAGGCCGTTGGTTGGCTTGTCTACAGCCGCAACTTGTATCTGATCAAGGTGAAGCAGGCGCATCCAGCGCAAGGTTCTCAACCAACGCCGCAGACAGGTCCGCCGGAATCGTGACCGCCCAGCCCAAGGTGCGGATTTGCCGGCAAAGTCTCTCGCATTTTGGGCCGATTCGAGGGATGCCCGAACCCTCGACTCGTCCTGTGCTCAACACCTTTCACGCCTGGTCGGCTGGGATATGTCAAACCGTACAATCAGGCGCCAACCCGCAAAGGCTGGGGCCGATCTGACGCCCCGTTTGTGGGTTCTGGCTGGTCTCTTGGGGATCACCGCAGGCATCGGCGTTGTGGCGACCGGAATACTGGGCCACTTGTCGGGGGCAGTTGAGGCACTGATCGCTGTCGCGCTGGGCTGGCTGACCATGCTCGCCTTTGCCCCGTGGAGACAGATGAAGAAAACTTTCGATGATCGCGCCGAGATTCGAAGGCTGACGCGGTGGGTGAGGCAGATCAACCGTGATCACCGCAGCGAGCCGTTGCGAAAGCTCCTGACAGACCGCAGCGACGGGATCGGCGAACTCAGCCGAGCCATCTACGACACCCTCACCGCAGCCACCGGCCATCGCCTCCAAGCACGTCTGCTGCGTCGAACGATGGATCATTCCATCCGCCGAGGCACCGATCGGGCCGCCGGCCACCTCCAACGGCAGGTGGAGACTGACCCCCTCACCTCGCTGGGCAATCGCCGAGCGCTGCGGGCTCAGATGGAACGGCTTCTCGGTTCAGCCAAGTGCGGCGATGGGTCGCTGAGCGTGCTCATGATCGATGTTGACCAGTTCAAGCAAGTCAATGATCTACTTGGTCATGAAGCGGGCGATCAATGCCTGGCCTACCTCGGCAGGCAACTGCAATCGGGCCTGCGTCGTGGAGACTTTGCGTTTCGGATCGGCGGCGATGAATTCATCGTGCTGATACCGGATCAGCCGATCGAGGTGGCGAAGAGCGTTGCCGGACGCATCAGCTCGTCCTTTTCCAAGATGCCCTGGCCGCACGCACAGCCGAGCCGGCCGACCCTCAGCATCGGCGCAGCGTCGGCCCTGTCGAGCAAGGTCACTGAGCCGCAGGAGCTGCTCCGACGCGCCGATGAAGCGATGTACGCCGCCAAGCGCTCCGGCCGAGCGCGAATCATCGCCTACGATGATCTGCGCCGCGCCGCGTGAGACCCTCATTCCGCCCGCGCACAAGACGAGCCAGACAACCCCGACCGTTTCTGCGCGCGCATCATTTTTGGGGTCCCACATTACGCTTCCGGGAGCCTTGATTCTGTCGAACAAGTGAGAGTCGGTCTTTCTTGCGCGCGCCCAGGCGACCGTGCGGGCCACTCAGCGCGCGCCAGCCATGCCGCGTAAGCAACAACTTCGGCTAACCGAGGCTTGGCCGGGCTTATCTCGTGCTAAGTCGGCGCTTCGCAGGCGCATCGAGCCTTATCTTCAACCAACTCGCGCGCGCCGGCGCGACCTCAACCCGCCGTGCGCGCAGAGACGTGGCTGTGCCGCCCACGAAAGTGACGAGAAAGCCCAGGGAATCCTTTCCCTGGGCTTTGGCTCATAGTGCACGGCGCATGTCTCATCGCTCGCCTACGGTTGCGCCTCCAGAAGCACTTGCAGCACGCAGGCGCACACGAAGGCTTCGCCTTCGCTCGTAGCCGAGATATGCGCCTGGTAGTCGGCGACCTCGGCAAAGCCCATCAGCGTGACGGCTCCCTGGAGCCCGGTGACGGAGTCGCAGCCGGGGGGCGGTGATGGACAAGCCTCCGTGGTTGGACAGGCGCCGAAGTGGTCAAGCAGGTCGCGGTGGTCCAACCGGTCCACGACGCAATCGCCGTTGAGGTCGCCCAGGCAAGCACCCGGCCCCGCTGGACACGGTCCCATTTGGTTCAGCAGGATATCCGCATCCAGCTTATCAACGCAACAGTCGCCGTTGAGGTCGCCGACACAGTCGGTGAACGGATCGTGGTCGGAGCACGCCTGGCGCGGCCCGCCATCGCAACCGTCGATGTAGTACTCAAACCAGCACTGGCAGTTGGCTTGTTCCTCCGATGTACCGGTGGTCAGGCAGTCCAAGAAGAGGTCCCAGTCGTCCATGCTCAGCCCGGCCTCGGTCAGAACCTCGTCCAGCGTTGGCTCCGAGGCACCGAGAACGCACGGGCATGGGCAGAGGCCCCATTTGAAGATCAGGAGGAGCAGGTCGAAGATGTCGACGATGCCGCCGCCATCAAAGTCCGGCGGGCAGGGCGCCTCGCACGGTCCCCACGCGGCCAGCAGCGCGAGCAGGTCGAGGATACCCACGGCGCAGCTCCCGTCGAGGTCCCACGGGCAGGGCTGCGGATCGCAATTTTCGTACGCCCCCATGTCCACGATCGGACCTGGCACCGCATCGCCATCCACGACACGATCGCTGATGTCCAGATCCGGCGTCGGCTCCAATACGTCGCCATCGTCGTTAATGTCGAACTGATCAGGGGGAATAACCGTCTCGTCCGGGTTGCCCTTGTCAATGCAGGGCGATCCGGCCAGCAGGCGATAGTCGCCTAGCCCCGCGCTGACAAACAACGGATTGGCATTAATGTTGCCGCACATAGGCATCCCGTCAGGACAATCCCAGCCGCCCTGCACGTCGCTGTAGGTGACCGTGATAAACGCAAGGCCCCCAGGGGTCGCACCGATCTGTCCTGGCACGGGGGGATCATCATCCACCGTGTTGCCCCACAGGATGCAGTTGATGATATTGACGGGGGCGAGGCCCTCGGTGTAGATGGCACCGCCTCCTGCTGAACTTTCTACTGTGTTATTGGCCA
>JADFIR010000043.1:0-22230 GCA_022566535.1 Planctomycetota bacterium | reverse complement strand
ATTATCCCAGAGGATGCTGTTGACAACGACGACGCCGTGGGGGGTGGTGTTGACTATGCCGCCGCCGTTGCCGAATCCGTTAAGGTTGGCGACATTTTCAGCCAGGGTGGAGTTGATCAGCGTGAGGGGCCCGCAATCCTCGTCGAAGTCGCACGCCGGACCGAAAGTGTTGTAGATGGCGCCGCCGAAACGGTCTACCTCATTGTTGGCAAAAAGACAGTTGGTCAGGGTCGGCGTGGCGTTGTTGTTCGCCAAGCCCCCACCGTTGGTCGTCATATAGATCACCAGCCCCGCTTGCGATCCAGGATTGTCGCGAAACTCGCAGTTGATCAGCTGGGGCTCAATGCCCACCCCGACAATGCTGACGCCGCCGCCTTCGTCGCCGGCGAGGTTGTTCGTGAAGATGCACCTGATGACAGAGGGCTGGCCAGTGATCAGCATGCCCCCGCCTCTGTCCTGATTGGTTCCCCCCCCGGAAGCCGTGCCGTCTTGGATCGTAAACCCGTCGATGATCGTTGTGAAGGAATCGGTGATCTCGGCGCCCGCGGTCACCACGTGATAGGCCCCGCCACAGACCTTCGTGGCGAGTTCGACACAAAGCTCGTCCCACCCGACCGTGCAGCAGGCGGGGTTGACATCGCAGACGCGACAGCAGCAGCAGCCGTCTAGCACGTCTTGGGGAGGAGTAAAGGGGCAATCGCTGGCATTGCAGCCTTCCGTATCCGGGCAGACGCCAGGGTTCGGTCCCTGCGCAACCGCCCCGCTGAGGATGGTGATGTGGGTCAGCGGGTCGCGCTGCTCGGCAGCGTCCTCGTTACCGACAAAGCCGCCCAGGAGCAAGACGAGGGGCTTGAGCTGGAAGGTAGACTCACGATCACCCGTCCCATCGGGGTTCAGGCAGTCCTGGTCCACGAAATAGATCCCTTGGGCCACCCAGATCTGATCGACTGGGTCAGCTTCAGCCAGAGCGTCCTGGAGGTACTTGAACGCAGCAGCGCCCCAACCGGATCCGTTCCCGGCGCACGTTCCATTCGTCCCGTCAACTCGCAAGAAATCACCTTGCGCAGGGGAGTTGAAGAGGCATGGGCCCAGTATGAACAGGCCCAGTGTTAGAAGGTCTCGGATTCTCGTTACATTGCGCTTCATGGTTGATGTTCCTCTTGGTTGAAATGAAGTCAGAAGGATCCGTAATGTGAAGGTTTGAGGAAGCATCCATGCGAACAATAACGGCTCCTTCCTACTGTCTCCCCTGGATTCTTCTGTCGTGGATCTGTCTACATGATGACCTCCTTTCTCAGCGGTAACGAGACTTCGCTCAGTTGGTTCATCCCCAGTTCGCCAAGAGCAGGAGCAGGTCGAAGATATTGACGATGCCGTCCTCGTTCAGGTCGGCAGGACAATCGGCCATCGGCGGACACGGCCCCCAGTCGGGCAGGAGCGTGAGCAAGTCCAGAATCCCCACGACACAATCGCCATCGAGGTCTCCCGGCGGCCCTTCAACCGGCGTCAGGACGAGTCCAACCGTCGCGTTGAGGTCATTGCTATCCGCAACAGCGGTGATCTGACCGGCCTGGTTGATGCCCCTTGCTACCTGGATGGTCAGGTTCGCGTCCGGAGAGATGAGATCGTTGAGGTCCACGAGCACCCCCTGGCTCCAGACAAAGCTCCGGGGGAAATTGCTTTGGGAGAAGCCAGTGGCGACCCGAGAATCGTTCATTCCGGTGGCCGTAGAGTCGGGGAACCCCGGCAAGGTGCCCAACAGAATCATTTTACTATCGATCCGGGCAAAGGCCCGCTTGACGGTCTCCCCCGTGCGGGGATCGACCATACGGCCTCTGCCTGCAACATCCTGAAGGTTGTTGATGGCCCAGCCACTACTGGTGAATCCATCCGGGATGGGTGGAAGTGTGATGACGTCGCGCTGATCCCATATGTAGGCGTTGCCATCAAAGATCGAGGACTCGCCCATCCAGCCGGTGACCATTCCATTGGCAATGTCCCTGGCCCTGCTGCTAGGTGTGCCGAGGTCCTCGCCGAGGTTGACCATCACTCCATCCTGGTAGATGAACGCCTCCAGGGGCGGATCGCCCATGACGGTGTTGCCCGCAAACCCGACCACGACTCCCTGCTCAACGGCGAAGGCCTCGGACCAGTCGCCCCCGGGAAAGGTGCCGAGGTTGGTAAACTCACCGGTCTTGGTGTCGTAGAGGAACGCAAGATTGCCGAATTCGTCGCCGCTGACGACGTGATATCCCACGACTTGCGTTCCGTCGATGCCGAAGGCCCGGCTCTGCGTGGTCCCCGGGGGCATGGGGATGGTCTGGAGGCCGGCACTCGCCGTCCAGAGGAAGGCGTGATCGGCGAGGACGGGGCAGATGAAGAACCCGGCGACATCCCCGGCCTCGTTGATGGCATAGGGCAGCACCGCGCCCAATCCAGGCGGACCGCAGTCCGGCCCGGCGATGATCGCCGTCACTTCGTACCCTCCGCAGGGGATTTGCGCGTGTCCCACAGCGGCCACCAGCAGGATTGCCAGGGTCATTGGCATCACTGAGCCCAAACGTGTTGCGAACAGGGTAAGCATGGTTTTTTTGCCTCCGAAGGTATATATGCCGTGTACGGGTCGATCTTGCGCGCAATGTGAAGAAAACTTCGAAATCACCAATCCGGCCGGTACGCTGCAAGAAATGCTATGGGTGGCGTTCGTGTTGGCCGTACTGATTAGTGTGCCACGTCGACGGCGAAAGTCAATCCCGTTCTTGCCCAGATTCTCATGGTTTTGCAAGGTGTACGGCCACGGGCGGGGGTGGATTGAGCAGGGGCGGAACCCGGGCTGGGGACAGGGCGGCTCTGAAGGACAACGGCGACCTCACCGCCACGCTAGCAGGCGAACTCGTCATCGCTCGGCGGTGACCAACCTTCGGACCGAAGCTCGCGCATCACTCGGTCAATATGTCGAGCGATGGGGTCCGACCTGCCGTAAACGGGCCGAGAATGGGTCGGCGCGGCGGCAGTGGGTCGACCGCCAAAGCCTGCCGTCGTCCGACCCAAGCGAAAACGCACGAAGGCGAGCACACCTTGATGAATGGACTACTCAGCGGGGATGTAAATAGGTGACTGTCCCGAATATCACAAACGCAAACGCACCAAGGCGAGCACACCTTGATGAATAGACTACTCAGCGGGGATGTAAATAGGTGACTGTCCCGAATATCCCGAATATCCGAATATCTTTCTTCATTGACCTCGGCGGTAAAGGCAACCTCGCCCAGGTTGTTTATCCCGAAAATGTCGTCAGTGCCGGGTAGAAACCCCAGCGCACGGATGTCGGTGACCCGGTAACAGGTCTGCTGAGCGGTCGCGACGCTCGCGCCAACCAATCCGCAGGCAGCGCCCACCACGCAAGCGACAGCGGAATGACGATTGATTCTTCTCATGGCCCTTTTCCTTTCGTAGAGGTTCAATGGAAAGAACACGACTTTCCCCCCCTAAGAAAATGGCGAATCTTCATCGGCGTCTGCGTCGTGAGAAGAGCCCGGCGAAGGCAAGCAGCCAGAGCGCACCCGGTGCGGGGACACCGAAGTGCAAGTCGTCGATCTCGGCTTCGAAACCGGGCGCACCCTCTACCACCACCGCCGCGTCAAACAACTCGCTGGAAATCAGCCCCAGGAAGTTGCCTACACCGGCGCCTCCATTCAGGTTACTGGTGAAAAACAAACGTCCCTCGCTATACAACTCGATGCTGAGGAACCCGGGGAAGTCCACGCCGATCCAGGCCTGGGGGGTGTCGAACGCGACGGAGATGTTGCCGTTGCCGTCCAGGCCGACGCCGTCGTTGGGAAAGCTCGGCGTGAAATGGATTGAATCGTTGCCATCCGTGAACAGGATGCCCAGATCTGCGTACTGGTCGGTGATGAAGGTGCCGGGCGCGAATCCGACGAAGTCCACGGTAAGGAAGGCGTCCTCGCCCCCGATCGCCACGATCCACTGATCCTTGTCCGTGAACTCCTCAACAAATCCGCCAAGCGCCTCACCATTCCCCGGCCAGGCTATTAGCAGCGCCGCAGCCATCAATCCGGTCGTTTTTCGCAGGCGCATGGCTCTTCTCTCTTCTCAGCGTGCCCCGAGGTCGGGCGGTCAGAAATGAGCCCCGGCGCTATGTCAACATACAGCGAGTTGCCGCCGGGACCAAGAACAAAATGGAGAAAATGGGGAGTTTATGTTGCTGCCGGGAAGCAATCCCAAGGCAGCGCCCACAAGACAGGTGACAGCGGAATGACGTTTGATCCTTCTCATGGCCTTTTTCCTTTCGTAGAGGTTCAGTGGAAAGAACTCGACTCTCCCCCCCTCCAAGAACATGGCGAATGTTTATCGAGGTCGTCGGCGACGGGGGCGCAGTGCGCTAAGGCCAAGCAACCAGAGCGCACCCGGTGCGGGGACACCGAAGTGCAAGTCGTCGATCTCGGCTTCGAAACCGGGCGCACCCTCTACCACCACCGCTGCGTCAAACAACTGGCTCGAAATCAGCCCCAGGAAGTTGCCTACGCCGGCTCCACCACTCAGGTTACTGGTGAAAAACAAGCGTCCCTCACTATACAACTCGATGCTGAGGAACCCGGGGAAGTCCAGGCCGATCCAAGCCTGGGGCGAGTCAAACGCGACGGAGATGTTGCCGTTGCCGTCCAAGCCCCACCCGTCGTTCGGGAAAGCCGGCTCGCTCGGAAAAATGCTGTCGTTGCCGTCCGTAAACAGCACGCCGAGATCGGCGTACTGGTCGGTGATGAAGGTGCCCGGCGCGAAACCAGTGAAATCGAGCGTGATCACAGGCCCCACCAGGGAGAACCATTCTTCCCGGTCGATCAGCTCGATTACACCAGCCTGGGTAGGGCCCGCTGGGGCCAGGAGCACAGCGGCGACGGCAAAGCCAATGATCTTTTGGAGTCGCATGGCTCTCTTCTTCTTTGTCCAGCCTGTGCCGAGGCAGGGCGTCTCAGATATGAGCCCCGGCAACTTGCGCAGGCTACCTCAAGAAGCTAGAATTGCAAGGGCAAAATGGCGAGATTGGGCAGATTATGCCGCCCGGGCGGGGCGGAGCCCGGACCGGGGACAGCCCGGCTCTGAAGGACACCACGGCTCTTATCGCTGATCGCTTATGGCGCTCGGCCGATCACGGGCACGGCCCCCAGTTCGCCAACAGTGCAAGCAGGTCGAGGATGCCGACGGTGCTGTCACCGTTCAGGTCGGCCGGGCAACGAGCGGGCGGATCCGGGCACGGTCCCCAGTTGCTCAGGAGAAGAAGCAGATCAAGGATGCCAATCGACCCGTCGCCGTCGAGGTCGCAGGGGAGCAGCAGCTCGAAAGCAACGAGTTGGTTTGTGCTCAGCGGGTCGCCGTCGTCGACAATACCGAGCAGCGATTGGTTGCCGCCAGTCAGAGATGGACCCAACGCGAGTCCTTCGAGATTGCCAACGCTGCCTGACCAAAGGAGGTGCTTCGCGACGGGCGTGAAGGTCTCTCCGATCAGGCCGTCGGCGAAGCCGCTAACGTCGGTCGCATCGCTGAAATCCAATTCATAGAGCCGGCTTTCGAAGAAATCCGGGATGCTGAGCGCAAATGAGCGTTCCAGGGCAAGGATCTTGCTATTCGGTAACACGGCGAGATCGACAAGGCCGCTGCGACCGCCGGAAATCTTTCCGCCGTGCATCGGTTCCGTGATGTGGGCAAACTGCTCGGCAGGTATACCGGTTTGACCGCTGAGCGTATAGCGCAATAGACGGACGACCGTCCCGTCTTGGGGCGTTGAACGCTCGCCATCGACCGTGAGCGCTTCTTCGTTCGCGGTCCACAACTCCGTGCCCGCAGGATGTCGCGAAAGCGATTCGAAGCCGAAATTCGGACGCAGGTTGAAAAACACCGGCGGTGTGTCGAGCGTTTGGAGCAAAGCACCTTCCGAGTGGCTGTATTCCTGAACGGCGGGTGTGTCCTCCTCACACAGAAACACGCTGTCGCGGTCGACTGTGGTGTAGGCGATGCCCTCGAAGTCGCGCGACTCGGCGAGGGAAAGACCACCGACGATCGCCGCGAAGCTGATCGTGCCGTCCACGGCCAACTGGACATCGAGCAAGACCAGCTTGTCGGAGTTATCCATGACGGCGACGAAGAGAGAGTCTTGCACCCACGTCAGCCCGCTGAGTCCGGTGACGGTGAACTTCTGCCCGTTCTGGTCCGTGGCGGTGGTGCCCAGCGGCATCGTGCCGCGGAAGTTGACACTCAGCGTCTGCCCGATGCCGGAATGGCTGATACAGATGGAGATCAGGACTGCCGCCGGTGCAACGGCGATTGTCCTTGGAGAATGATTCACACATGCCCTTTCGTACTCACCGTTCGGACAACGCTCGAATCTTGGACAGTCGACATTTATAGCAGTCCTGGTCCTCCGCCCCACCGAAGAGGCCGCACGGCGGTGATGCTCAGCCCGTCTGCCGAATCTGTGGCCGCCACAAGCCCCCACCATGCGGCCGGAAATCCGCACTCAGGCAACAGTGTACGACTGCTGACCCGTCTAGTTGCAATGTTTCTCTTGGGCGATTGCCGCGGCTCAGACCCTTTCGCTTGCAACGCCCGCGCGCACGGGCCCCAGTTGGCCAACAGGGTGAGCAGGTCGAGGATGCCGACGGTGCCATCGCCGTTGGCTTCCGCCTCACTGGCAGGTGCCGCATGGGTTGCCGCCGAAGACGGAGCACCACTCGGCAAGCAGCTTCGCCAGATCGAACGCATCGACACACCCATCCGCCACATTGGCCACACCGGAGATGTCCGCCAGGGCGAAGTTCGGGGAGGTGCAGCCTTCGCAGGGGGGGTCTATGTCGCCGGGCGGGTCTGGGTCGCCCGTAGAGGAGCACCACGCACCCAGCAGCGTCCCCAGGTCGAACGCGTCAACACATCCGTCAGGGAAGCCGGCACCGAGCGGACCGGAGATATCGGCGGTGCTAGGCAGCCTGGACGATGCGAGCCAGAAACCACCGCGTAGCTCGAAGCGGCCGCCGGTCATCAGGCCGGCATCGGGTTGGCCGATGGAGCCGGAGAGTTCGAAGCCACCGCCGGTGGAGGTTCCTCCTCCACCGTCGATCGTGTGCCAACTCAGATCAAAGCTTGGCCCGAGCGGCGCCAGCGCGGCGGCGCCGCCGACAAGAACAACCGCAAGGGGAACGGTAAAGAGGTATGAAATCAATCGTAAGCGCTTCATTTGCTTGCTCCATTCACTTCCGATTCTTCTGCGGGCTGGGCCCTGGCGAGGGCCGTCTCCGCCATCAGGTCCTCGGGCTCAGGGTCCCGCAGCGTACAGCCCATCATGGCCGCCGTTGCTTCGTTGGGCGTGAAGTCGGGATTGAGGATTCCGTTTTCGACGAGATTCTGGCGATGCGCCTGACGGCATTGGGTGCCGTATAGCACGCCGCGCACCTCCGGAACGTAGGCGTGGTTTTTCGCGGTCGGAACATGCATGTCCCACATGGGATAAGCCGCGCCTGGCCGTGTCGTGTGTGGTGTGATCCTACCGAGGAGCCCGCCATGCGCAAGATCGCCCGTTTTCTCATACTCGCCGCCGCCGCCATCGATGGTAAACCAGTCGATGGTGAATGGCTCACCCGCGCATGCAAGCCCCACACTCATCAGCGTCAGTAACCCCATTGCTCGTGCCATCATTCTTTGGTCGGCTTTCGTTCTGTGGGCTCAGTGCAAGGTATCACCAGAAGACCACGACGTTTCCATCGTTACCGTCCCGCCCGAAGAACTCGTTGCCGTTGCCGCCGCGGCCGATGGTGCTACCATCGCCGCAGGCGCCGCCCGGATTCTCGGGCGTGGCTGGCGAGCTAAAGTACTGACGTCCCTTTTCTCCGGTCATGTTCAACGGCGCTGTACTGGACCCCGGAGTGCTGGACGAGCCGCAGCCGCCTCCCCCTCCCCCGCCGGTGGCCGAGATGATGATGCCGAAGCTGGTCGTGCCCCCGGGCGCACCGACCGTGCAGGTGCCGCCGTTGGATCCCAGGCCTCCGGCGCCGACGGTGACGGCGTGAATGGAGCCGGGGGTGACGCTGAAGATCCCCATGCCATATCCACTGCCGCTCCCGCCTTGGCCGACAGCCCCGCCGCCGGCGTTGCCCTTGCCGCCGCCGCCCCCCCCGCCGCGCACTTCGATCATGAGCTTGGTGACGCCGGCAGGCACGGTGAAGTCGGACATCACGGGGCTTGAGAAAACCTGCATGTTGCTGAAACCGCCGCCGCCGGCCGGCGTCTGCCACGTTCCCACGCCGCTGGCGTCGGACGTCAACACCTTGCCCTCACCTTGGGTGCCGTCGGTGATCCTGACCGAGCCTGCCACGTCGAGTTTCTCGGTCGGCGCGGTCGTCCCGATGCCGACGTTGCCGCTGCCATGCAGGATTGTCATGCGCGGAGTGCCGGGACTGTTGCCGGCGGCATCGGTGTCAAAGCGCCAGCTCTTCTCGGAGGCGAGGATGGCCTCGGTGTTCCCGAGGGTCAGCATCGTTATCGAGGGCTCTAACGGGTTCGAGCGGCGGAAGCGGGCGATAAGACCGGTATTGAAATCCTCGCCAACGACCTGGAAGGGAGTTTGACCAAAAACGGAACCTGCGTCGAGGTGGAACCGAGCCTGAGGCGAGGCAGTCCCGATGCCGACGTTGCCGGTTTCGTAGATGATGTCGCTCTTATTGGTTGGCGAGACAGCCCATGGCGCGAGGGATCGAACCGCGTAGGGTGCCGGCGTGAGCGGCTGGCGGGGAACAAGCGTTGTGAATAATCCCGCTCCGGACGGGCAGCGCACAGCGATCTCCAACCAGCGGGCGTTGCCGTTGAAGGCAGCGGCTCCGAAGTCGAGCTGCACCGTGAACCGGCCGTCGGTGACGGTGACGTTGATGACGAACAGCGTGCCTCCGATCTGAGTCGGGCCGACGGCGGCATCCCACAGGCTGAACTCGAAGTCGCAGGTGCTGTTGACCCGCACGCCGCCTTGATCGAGTTGCCCTTGGTAGGTGAAGACGGTGCCGGCAGGCGTCACACCCGCGGCGCCACCTTGCCCCCCGGCCAATACGGCAATGGGCCCGATGGCCAGGCTCGCCATGACGAGCAACATCAGACCCAGGTAGTTCCTTCGCATGATCATTTCTCCATTTCTTTGAATAGATAATCCGTCAGACACTCTTTCGCCGGAGGCTCCCAAATCAAGCCACGGCGTTACACCTCCGGCTGGGCATCTTGACGGCCTTCTTTCCGGTAAACCTCGCCGCAACGACGACGGTCTCACGTACACGATCGTCTTTCATAATGAAGCGCCCGGCCCGGCCGGTCAAGGAAAAAATGCGTGGATCGCGGGGGCGGATTGGCGAGGGTCGGAACCCGGGCTGTGGACAGCCCTGCTCTGTAGGGGAGCGCAGCGAACACGTCTCAGTCTGTCGCAACGAGGTGCGCCGCGACGTCAACCCGCCGGGCGCGCGAAGACCTGGCTGCGTCGCACCCCTACGGGTCACAGGTGTCGCAGGGGTTGCCGCCGGCGTCGGAGCACCACTCGGCCAGCACCTTCGCCAGGTCGAACGCATCCACGCACCCATCCGACACATCGAACTCACCGGAGATGTCCGCCAGGGCGAAGTTCGGGGAGGTGCAGCCTTCGCAGGGGGGGTCTACGTCGCCGGGCGGGTCTGGGTCGCTCGCAGAGGAACACCACGCACCCAGCAGTGTCCCCAGGTCGAACGCATCAACGCAACCGTCGGGGAAGCCGGGGCCCTTCGGACCGGAGATGTCGGCCGGGGAGGAGGGAAGTTCGCAGACGCCGGCGATGCATTCGGTGCCGGGCGGGCAGGTGACATCCTCAGGACAATTGCTGCAGTCCTCGCCGGGATCGACCACACCATTGCCGCACAGCAGCTGGCAGACGCCGGCGACGCATACGGTGCCGGGCGGGCAGGGGACATCGGCGGGGCAATTCGCGCAGTCCTCGCCGGGATCGACCACACCGTTGCCGCACAATGGCTGACAGACGCCGGCGATGCATTCGGTGCCGGGCGGGCACGGCACATCCGCGGGGCAATTCGCGCAGTCCTCGCCGGGGTCAACCACGCCGTTGCCACACAATGGCGTCTCGCAAACGCCGGCGATGCACTCGGTGCCGGGCGGGCACTGGACATCCGCCGGACAGTTGCTGCAGTCCTCACCGCGATCGACCACGCCATTGCCGCACAATGACTCACAGACCCCGGCGACGCACTCGGTTCCGGGCGGGCAGGGGACGTCCGCCGGGCAGTTGCTGCAATCCTCGCCCTGCTCGGCCACACCGTTGCCGCAGCACGGGGTCACGCTCACTGTGAAACTCTGGATGGCGTTGTTCGTGAACACCGCTGCTCCGGTGGTCAAGGCGTAGTCGGCGGCGTTGGTCGTGCTTTGCGCACTACAGGCGCCCTGAAACTGCAGCGCCTGACAACCGCCCGATGGCAGCGGGTCGGGCCACGGCGGGCCAAAGTCGCCAGGGCTCGGGCAGGAAGAGTCGTCATTAGTGCACGACCCGGCGTTCGATCCAGTGTAGTTGGCGCCGCCCCAGCTCAACCGCCAGTAGATGATCGTTCCGGCGTTGTTCTCGAAGGTGATGGAGCCCGCGGCGAGATACGATGCCGGAATCAGGTTGGTCATGGTGAAGTCCGGGGTCGTATTGGGGGTGGTCAGCGTGTTGAAGTTGGAGCTGGTGATCAGGACGCGCCGGCCGCAACCATGAAAGGTCACGTTCGAGGTGAAGTTGATCACTATCACCGGATTCAGACCTTGTGCGTCCCACACCCGGAGCCGTGCAAACGATACGGAGTTCTGGAAATTGCCCCGCATCCGCAACTGGATCGCCTGGGCGGTGGTGTCGCCGTTCACCCCACCGGTCACCTGCTCGATCTGCATGAAATGGAAGGTCGTATCGGCAGAATAAACGGGGACGCTGAAGAGGCTGGTCGCCAGCACAGCTGAAAGCCAGATCCGGTTCATCTGAAACGCTCCTTTCCAACAATCGTCGTTTCGCACCGGTGCCCTCTTCCGGGCGCCGCCAATCTACCCCGTCAAGTCGATAGGTATCGACCCTCCATGACCAGCAGGAAGATCACACTAGTCGATACGATTGTAGCCGCCCCCGAGTATGAGGGACCAGATACCCGAAGCAGCGGCCAACGAATCTCTGATGCGCATGGCGGGGCTGTGCCTCACAAAACCCTGGTGGGAGACCGCCCACCAGGCCTCAGGAACAACGGCCGCGCCACGGTCACTGGCACGGACCCCAGTTGGCCAGCAGCGTCAGCAGATCGAGGATGTCAACGGTGTTGCCACCGTTGAAGGACAGTGCAGTACCACCAAGAACGCGGAAGTCAAGACTTCGTGCGTTCTGGATTCCCGCAGGGATCAGAGGGCCATGGCGCCGTGGAACGCCTGCACATGATGCTGCTACAGGGAGTTGTCAAGGACGGGTGGGGTATAGATCGCCTCCACCGAGATCTGGTTGTCAACGATGATGATGTCAATCGACGGATCTGGTAGAGGGGCAGCGTCGTCGGGGGTCGTGAGGCTACTGAGGCCACCGCTATGGTCACTCCAGCCGGCGAACACCCACCCTTGGTGCGTCTGCGGAGCCGTGAGGGTCACGATGGTTCCCAGCGGGAACGTGCGGTTGAAGTTCGCGAACCCGCCCCCATCGAGCGTTTCATCCAGCGGGGTTACGTCAATGTACACCCCTGACAGGTTCGATCCGACGGCCATCGCCCCAGGCGGTGTGCCCGGTGGAACGAGCCGAATGCAGTCGCTGGCGCTGAAGACCGTCCCGTCGAGCAGCGTGCCATTGACGACAAGCTGAACCAGGTCACCGGCAGGCAGGTCGTTCAACTCCAGCACCTCGACAACATCGTCGGTCTTGAACTTCATGGACAGGTCCGTGATGCCGTCGCCTTCGAGCGCGTGGCAGTCGCAAGGCTCGCCATCAAAAGGCGTGGCCACATCCGCGAACACCGAGTGCGGTCCGGGCGGACCCTCGTTCGGAGCCACACTGCCGCCGACACCATCGTCCCGTGACAGCGAGAGGCTGGAGATGTCAACCTCGGTCACGTCGAAGTCCTTCGCGCCGACCAGCGCGACCGGCAGCACGCCGTGGCTGCTGCGGTTGAACGAGTTCGGGCACGCGCCGGGCTTGATGTCGAGATCAACTACCACCTCTTCGCACCCGTTTGGGCAGGAGGTCAGGTCAAAGGTCACATTATCGAAGCGACCGGAAAGCTGCCCACCCGGACCACCGGCTTCGCTAAAAATGAACAGGCCGAAAGCGCCGACGAGGTAGCTGAAGTCGCTTGCGGTCAATTGCGGGTCTATTGGTTCACGGTCGCCGACGGCCCAGATCTTCAACGACAGGTTAGCGCCCCGGGATAGATCCGGACCCACCACGCCGGCTTGCAGCAAATAATCTTGTCCCGGGAGGAGCTTGAAGAATCCGGCCACTAGAAGTATGGCCGAACCGTTATCCACGCGCACGATGCCGATCGTGTCCTGCGTGATGTCGGCGATGAAGACGTACCCATTACCGTTGACGAGATCAAACCGCATGGCCGACGCAAGATTGGTTGCCGCGTTGTCCGCACGAATCATGGTTGTCCAGAACCCATTCGAGAACGACGGGTCTCCGATCGATTCAGTCCAGAAGGTGCCGGTGACCACCGGTTGCCTCAGGGGCGGAAGCGGCTGCGTCGAGGAGATCACGTACTGTCCGGAACTGGCGTCGTAGATCGTCGGACCCCACGGGGTGCCCTGGAGTCCATCGAAATGCGACCATCCATCGTCGTTGCCGTCATTGAAGTCGTCGATCAGTTCCGCCTGAACTGGAGCGGCCAGACTGATTGCCCCGACCACAAAGAATGTGGCCACAGCCCCCTCGTCCCAACATGCGTTGACACCCATCACTGTTCCTCCTGGGCCGAACAAGGTCGCACGGCGGTACTGCTCAGCTTGTTGGCCAAATCCGTGGCCGCCTTTCACCCCCTGATGCGGCCGGAGATCAGAACTCCGACATCAGTATACCACGGCTCACGGTCCGGTTGCGATGTTGGTGTCGTGCGATTGCAGGGGCGCAGCCGCAGCCTTCACGGGCACGGTCCCCAGTTGGCGAGCAGTGTGAGCAGGTCGAGGATGCCGACGGTGCCGTCGCCGTCGAGGTCCGGCGGCCCAACGGGGTCGGTGCCCCACGCGGCCAACAGCGCAAGCAGGTCCAGGATGCCGACGGAGCTGTCGCCATCGAGGTCGGCCGGGCACGGACCTGCTACCACAAACGTGAAGTCGAAGAAGGCCTCGCCGAGAGGAATGACGTCGATTGGGTTTGCCCAGCTGAAATCTGCATAAGCGTACAAGGTGTACTCCCCCGGCTCGAGCACGCCGGCCTCCTCAATGACCTGGGAGTCAGGTCCGCCGGTGCCCACCAAGGTGTGTTCGAAGATCATCTGATCTCCTGGGCCTGTGAGCCTGATAAGCGCGGTAATCAGGTTAGGAGGGCCACCGTCGACACTGATCACACCATCCAGTGCCAAGTTGCTCGCCGCGGGCAGTTCGAACGTCACCTCGAAGACGCTCGCGGCAACGGTCTGTATCTCGGTGGGCGACTCGCCCTCGGAAGCAGCACTGCCGAACGCGGTCATCGATGATGCACCGATTTCCGATCGTTGACTGGCGGTCGCCAAGCCGAAGATGTCATCACATTGCTGCATGGTTTGCACAAGGCCGTTGAAGGGAGAGAATCCCTTTGCCGCGTCACTATCAGTCGTGAACGACTCGCACTCCGACCACATTGCGGTCTGAATCCACCGATCCTGATCGATCGGAATGATCGTCCGCGCTGCTGCTGCTCCGCAGACCAAGAGCATTGCAGACGCCGCGAAGACGCTAGCGGCATTCATCGTAGATGCTTGTGGACGCATATTGCTGATCCTCCTTTGCGCTGATAAGAGGCCACACGGCGGTGATGCCCAGCTTGTTGGCCGAACCCGTGGCCGCCAGCACCCCCTGATGCGGCTGGAGATCAGAACTCCGACCTCAGTATACCACGGCTCACGGTCCGGTTGCAAGGTTGTTGTCGTGCGATTGCAGGGCCGCAGCCGCAGCCTTCACGCGCACGGCCCCCAGTTGGCGAGCAGTGTGAGCAGGTCTAGGATTCCGACGTTGCCGTCGCCGTCAAAGTCGGGCGGGCCGCCGGGATCGGTGCCCCACGCCGCGAGCAGCGCGAGCAGATCGAGGATTCCAACGATGCCGTCAACATCGAGGTCGGCGGGGCATGGGGTCACGCGGAACTTCTGCACGCGATGATTGCTCGAGTCGGCCACGTAGACAAATCCGTCTCCACTGGCTCTCACGGCATACGGAAAGTTGAACTCGCCCTCGCGGGCGCCGAACGAGCCCCATTTCGTTATGAACGTTCCGTCTCCCGTGAACTTTTGCATGCGATGGAGATTGCGGTCGGCAACGTAGATGTTTCCGAACTCATCCGTCGAGAGACCGCGCGGGAAGTTGAACTGACCGTCTCCGGCGCCGGCGGAGCCCCACGAGGTGATGAACACGCCGTCATTCGTGAACTTCTGAATCCGCGGACTGCTGTCGCCAACGAAGACGTTGTCATCCAAGTCGACGGCGACGCCGTTGGTGCCGGTGAACTGTCCGTCCCCGGTGCCGGTTGTTCCCCACGCCATGATGAAGGTTCCGTCGCTGGTGAACTTCTGGACACGATTCTGGTTCCGGTCCGCGACGAAGACATTGCCGTTGCGGTCCACGGCGAGGCCATGGGAATGGCGGAACTGTCCGTCCCCATCGCCGAAGGAGCCCCACTTCGTGACGAAGACCCCATCGCTGGTGAACTTCTGCACGCGGTTGTTGCCGGTCTCGGCGACGTAGATGTTGCCCTTGGGGCCGATGCCGACTCCGTGGGGATGGTTGAATTGCCCATCTGCGGCCCCGAAGGAGCCCCAGGTCATCAGAAACATCCCGTCGCAGGTGAATTTCTGGATGCGATTGTTGCCGGTATCTACGACGAAGACGTTGCCGTCGGCATCAACCTCGATCCCGTGCGGTCCGGCGAACTGGCCTTGCCCGGCACCGTTGGAACCCCATTGGAGGATGAACTGGGGCGAGTCGCTGCCGGCCAGGGCTTTGCCGGGAAAGAGAGCCAGGCTCAAAGCGAGCATCCAGGCTTGCGTCGAAACTCCCATCGGACGCCTCCTCTCCGTTGTGAACGATACCCCCTTCGTTGCGATCATACCAGGCCAACGGCGTGCAGAACACGTGAAAGTTCAGGCTGCATGAGGGCGGCACCGGGCGGGGCATGCCCGCCGGCTAAACCCATGGCTCATGACTTATGGCCGTCTTCTCACGCGCACGGCCCCCAACTGGCCAACAGCGTCAGCAGGTCGAGGATTCCGGCGTTGCCGTCACACTCGCTGCGTTGCGCTCGTCAGCAGTACGAGAAACAAAACCCCCGGCCGGGGAGTCCGGGGGTTTGGGGGTATCGTTTCACGCGCTAGGCGGCAGCCCGTCGCCTACGGGAAGCAGGTGCCGCAGGGGTTGCCGCCGGCGACGGAGCACCACGCAGCCAGCAACGCTCCGAGATCGAACGCGTCAACGCAACCGTCGGGTACGCCGCCCGGGCCGGTGATGTCGGCCAGGGCGAAGTTCGGGGAGGTGCAGCCCTCGCAGGGCGGGTCTACGTCGCCGGGCGGGTCTGGGTCGCTCGCAGCGGAGCACCACGCACCCAGCAGCGTCCCGAGGTCAAACGCATCAACGCATCCGTCGGGGAAGCCGGGGCCGAGCGGACCGGAGATGTCGGCCACAGAGGGCTCGGTGAGCGCGAAGCTCTGAGCCGCATTGTTGATGAAGACGGCAGCGCCTCTGGTCAGGGCATAGTCGGCCGCGTTGTTCGTGCTTTGCGCGTTGGCGGGGCCCTGAAACTGGAGAGCCACAACGCCACCGGCGGGCAGCGGGCCCGGCCAAGGCGGGCCGAAGTCGCCGTCCGCGTCGTTGGCAATGTCGCCAGTGGTCGGGCCGGTGTAGTCGTTGCCGCCCCAGCTCAACCGCCAGTAGATGATTCCCCAGTCATCCTCAAAGGTGATGCTCCCGGCGGCCAGATAGCTTGGGGGGATCAGGTTCGTCATGGTGTAGTCGGGCAACGCGACTGGGCTGGTCAGGCCGTCAAAGTTTCGACTGGTGATCAACACGCGGACCCCGGTGCCGTCGTTGGGCACGTCAGTGGTGAAATCAATGAGCAGGACGGGATTGGAACCGGTTGCATCAAACGCACGCATCCTCGCGAAATTGAGCAGATTCTGAAATCTGCACCTCATCCTCAATTGGATCGCCTGGGCGGTGGTGTCGCCGTTCACCCCACCGATCACCTGCTCGATCTGCATGAGATCGAAAAACAACGCATCGGCAGAATAAACGGGGACGCTGAAGAGGCTGGTCGCCAGCACAGCTGAAAGCCAGATCCGATGCATCTGAAACCCTCCTTTACAACGACAATTGTTTCGCACCGGCACCATCCTACGGGCGTCGGCAATCTGCCCGGTCAAGTCGGTAGGCATCGACCCTCCATAACCAGCAGGAAGATCACGCTAGCCGATTCGATTGTAGCCGTCACCGAGTATGACGAACCAGTTAGCCGAAGCGCGGCCAACGATTCTCTGACGCCTATGGCGGGCTGTTCCTCACAAAACCCTGTGGGGAACCGCGCACGGGGCCTTCAGGAAAAACGGCCGCGGCACGCTCACGGACACGGCCCCCAATTAGCCAGCAGCGCGAGCAGGTCGAGGATGCCGACGGTCCCATCGCCGTCGAAGTCCGCCGTGTAGAGCGTCTCGCACCTAGGGGAAGCAGGTGCCACAGGGATGCCGCCGGCGACGGAGCACCACTCGGCTAGCAGCTTCGCCAGGTCGAACGCATCGACGCAACCGTCGGGGACGTTGCTCGCACCAGAGATGTCCGCAACGGCGAGATTCGCCGACGTGCAGTTCTCGCAGGGCGGGCTGGGCGGGTTCGGATCGTTGACGGCGGAGCACCACGCCCCGAGCATGGCCCCGAGGTCGAACGCATCAACGCATCCATCGGGTTCGCCGCCCGGGCCGGTGATGTCAGCGGTGGGCAGCGGCGGCGGCGAGAACTCAACGTTGAACATCGGCCAATGCTTCTGGTTCGCAAACACTCTGCTGGCAAATCTCTTGGCCGAATTGGAAGCACCCTCATCACCCAACAGTAGCCAGCCGAAGTTCGTGGGCGGATTGTCCAGCCAACCCTGGATATCGGCGACCATCTGCGGCGTTGAGCCCCATGTATGTGCAACGACCGGGTCGCATGGGCCGGGACAGGTCCCAACGGATTGGCTGGCACGGACGGTTGGATCGAAGTCGCCGCCTTGGTTGGCCCAGAACTGGTCGGGGAAGAATGTATGAAGCCAGGTGGCGTCACCGGGTGTTGACAACGCTCCCTTTCCTCCGCCGGCAACGGAGGTCCCTTCTCCCCAGTCTGCGAGGATGCGATGCAACGTATGGGTATACACGCCGCCAAATGGGCCCGGGGCATCGCAAGATCCCGCATCCGATTCCCCCCTAGCAGCGTCCGGCTCCGCCAGCCCAAAGAGCGCGCTGGCCGCCCACGCGATTCCCGTGACGCCCCAATTCGACCACCGTGAGCCACGGGGCCAAACCTCCCGGCCGAAATTGAATAGCACAAGAACAGGCGGATGAAGAGTCCTTTTTGGCGTATATCAGGTTGAAATCGCCGCCTCGAATCGCTTGCGAGGCTCGGCCGGCCGACCGTGCGCTGGGAAACGTTTCGGCGGCGTCTGGATCGTGTCGATGCAGATGCTGAATCCAACAGCCCGGCACCGACCGGCTCCTGACCGGGGCTGCCGCAATCAAAGTGCTCTTTGGACCCCCAGAGGGTGCAACCGGACCCGGGCGTCGGACGTTATACGTCCCAAGCACCGAACAATCATCTCCATAGATCGAGGTTCCAGACATGCGTATCACAAGCCAGTTCGTTGCCGGCCTGATTGCCGGCGGCACGGCCCTCGCCGTGGGAATGTTTCTTGGCGCGGCCGGTCAGGGCGGCAAGTCCATCCCCGGGGTGATCCAAGCCAAGCGATTCGAGGTGGTCGACGAGCTCGGGACGGTGGTCTTGGTTATCGGCGCTAACAACGACGGCGGAACATTGAGCGTTCGCAATCGATACGGCAAGACGCTCGTCCTGGCCGGCGCATCGGAGCATGGCGGATCACTGGTGGTGACCAACACGACGGCCCGGCAGCCGGCCTTTATCGCCACTGCGACCGAAGCCGGCGGCGGGATGCAACTTTTCAACGCCCAAGGAAAGCGAATCTACGAAGCGCTTGCGGGCGGTGCGGGCGGGACGCTGCACATTGCCAACCAAGCCGGCCAAATCGCCGCAACCCTGGAATCGACCGGAGCCGGCATCGGGACGATCGCCACCTTCGCCGAAGACGGCCGGGAGCTCGTCCGCCTCCTGTACAGCGCGACCGGCGGTGTGATCGAGACGTACAACCGCACCGGCCAGCGATTGGTTTCGTTGTCGGCAACGGTCGGCCACCACGGCCAGATTGCGACGTTTGGCGACAGCGGTCATCCGCTGGTGATGTTGACGGCCACCGGCGCCGATGAGGGACAGCTTTATACCTACAGCGGCGATGGCCGGATCCAGGTGGCGATCGCGTCGCGCGCCAGCGGACCGTCGCTTCGGGTGTTTAACCAGCATGGCGAAGCAGTAGTGACGCTTGAGTCGGACGAACAGGGCCGGGGAGTCATTGGGGCCTGGGACCGGGAAGGTTCCGGGCGGACGCTGACGCCCGCACCTTGACCCCAACGTGCACAGAAAGGCGACGCGCCACCTTGATAGCGGCGCGCCGCCAAAGGGGCATCAGGTCCGCGGCACGAGCTCACTGGATCGGCCCATGGTTATCTGCTGCGTCGTGCGCGCCGCGGGAGGCGAGTGCTCCCAAGCCTACGATCCCCAGCGCTCTCAGCTATTCCGAGCCAAATATTTCACCCTCACCGAAACCATCGTGATCGCGACCGCGATCGGAGGCGTCGCCGCGATTCGCTTGCTCGACGAGCTTTCGCAGATAGACATTCTCGCGCCGGGTCGCTTCCAGGTCAAACACCAGGTACTTGATGCTCAGGCGAAGATAGTCCAGCGATTCCTGAAGCTCGGCCACCGAGGCTTGGATGCGCTCGCGGCGCTTCTGCGCATCCAGAGCGAGGCGCTCGATCTTGGCCCGCTCATCCTTGGGCAACTGCTTGATCCGGCTCATCAACTCAGTCAACTTGATCTGAAAGATCTGCTCGTCCATCTTCGCATCGTTCCTTCACCGTGGCTGGCCATGGCGGTGTGTGACTAACTCGCACAGGCGTGACGCCGAGGAACAACGAACAACCGCTGCGCCAGGACATGGGACCAGGCAGTTGGTCGTGGGAAAAGGCCCCCAACAATGTGCCAGCAGGCTGACTCTCGGACCTTGGGGTGTAGTGCCCGGTGTCCGATCGCACGGGATGTTGTTTCGAATCAACGCTCGTTGGTGAGCCGACGCACAGCTTCCCGAGCTGCGGGCGAGGCCGAGGCGACGACCGCTTTCGCCATGGCCGGGTCGCTTCGAGCTTCCTGAATCAGCCGACGCAGATGTTTGTCGCGGTTCGCAGCCCATCGATCGAACAGCGCCTCAAGCTCGTGCCGCGTGAAGCGACTCAGCGGATCGCTGATCCTGGATTGAGCGATCGCCCAGTCGACCAAACTGCGGCCGGTTGGTTCGAACCGATACAGGTCGAGGAACAAGGCGAATCGCTTGGGCAGAGACTGGAATGGATCACGGACTTCCGAGGACAGCGCCACCATTGCCTCGTCGACTTTGCGCCGCACCACCGGGGCCAGCCAATCGGTCTCGTCCATCCGTTCCCACCCCGCCAGCAGTTCAGCATCATCCCCGGCTCCATTGGGGCTGGCTTGTTCGTTGATGAGCTGAAGCTCAGCGTGAGATGTGCTGAGGGTCTTGAGCCCGGCGTTTGGAAACCGCACCGAGACCCGCTGGGTTCGGTCGCCATCAACCGTGACCAGCTCGGCCTTGACGACCGACCCGATTCCCCACTCCGGCCTGCGGGCGTGACGAACCCGATCGCCGAATTCAAACTTCCTGTCGGACATCATCTTCTCCGTGTGAGCATCAGCCGCGTCGTTGCACGCGGCCTGCCGATTTGATTGTGCTTCACTGAGCCGATCGAAACGATCAGCTCTCATTGCGCCGGTGCCTCGACAGTCGGCGACGGAAACCTACCCCGAAAAGGGCGTGTATTGGCGTCGTTGCGCAGGTGCGAGAATCAAACTTCCCGGCATCCGTCCGGAATCCGCCAGTTCAGCATATCGCAAATCCACCACCCAAGGGGCGGAGCGAGCCCAGGCCTTCGCCCGGTTCGAGTGAAAGTATAGCACAGATTGATCGTCAACGATTTCCCTGATCCCCTCGCGATACCCCCTCATGGCGGTCAACCCACCTTCTTTGCCACCCAACGGGATCCCGAAAACCAGGTGAGAATCATTTCGCGGCGCCGGCTCACCCACGGGCGAGCCGGGCTGTGTCAACCCGGTGTACGGCCGCATACCCCACGCTTTCGCCGCCCACTTACGGGCCGCATGTGCCGCAGGGGTTGCCGCCCGCGACCGAGCACCACGCAGCGAGCAATGCTCCGAGGTCGAACGCGTCAACGCAACCGTCGGGGGCGCCGCCCGGGCCGGTGATGTCGGCGGCGCTGGCGGCCAGCTCGCACTCATCGGGGATGAAGTTCGCGTTGGAGTCGCAGCTCGTGCCAAGGAAGACATCGCAGGCGTCCGGCTGACCGTTGCGGTTGCAATCGATGCCGGACTGAATATAGACGTATGCCGAGCCCGAGGCATCGCCGTTGTCGTTGTCGCGCCAGGCTCCGACCACGGCGAGCTCGCCGCTGATCGACACCGAGACACCGAACTGGTCCGAGGCAGCGCTGTCGGCGGCGGTGAGCTTGGCGGTCTGGGTCATGTCCGCCCAGCCGCCGACCGGCTCTTCGAACACATACGCCGAGCCGGAGAACGATCCGTTGTCATCGTCGCCAAGGGCCCCAACCACAGCGACCTCGCCGCTGATCGACACCGAGCCGCCGAAGAAGTCATTGACAGCGCCGTCAGCGGCCGTGAGCTTGGCGGTCTCGGTCATGCCCACCCAGCCGCCGGGGGGCTTGACGAACACGTATGCCGAGCCGGAGCTACCGCCGTTGTCATCGTCGAGACGGGCTCCGACCACGAGCACCTCGCCGCTGATGGAAACCGAGCCGCCGAACCGGTCACCGGCCGCGCCATCGAAGGCCGTGAGCGTGGCGGTTTGGGTCATGTCCACCCAGCCGCCGACGGGCTTCTGGAACACATATGCCGAGCCGGAGTCCGCGCCGTTGTCATCATCGCGGTAGGCTCCGACCACGATCACCTCGCCGCTGATCGAGACCGAGATGCCGAACTCGTCACCGGCCGCGCCGTCGGAGGCCGTGAGCTTGGCGGTCTGGGTCATGCTCACCCAGCCGCCGGGAGGCTTGACGAACACGTACGCCGATCCGGAGTTGAACCCGTTGTCATTGTCGCCAAGGGCCCCGACCACAGCGACCTCGCCGCTGATCGAAACCGAGAAGCCCAACAAATCGCTGACGGCGCCGTCGGAGGCGGTGAGCTTGGCGGTTTGGGTCATGTCCACCCAGCCGCCGGGGGGCTTGACGAACACGTACGCCGAGCCGGAGTCCGCGCCGTTGTCATCGTCGCGATCGGCCCCGACCACGGCCACGTCGCCGCTGATCGACACCGAGATGCCGAACTGGTCAAGCACCGCGCCGTCGGAGGCGGTGAGCTTGGCCTCCTGAACCCAGGCCGAGCCGTTGAAGCGGAAGATGTAGGCCGAGCCGGAGTCCGCGCCGTTGTCATCGTCGCCAATGGCCCCGACCACAGCCACGTCGCCGCTGATCGACACCGATATGCCGAGCCCGTCACCGGCAGCGCCGTCGAAGGCCAGGAGCTTGGCCGACGCGCAATGGGCGGCGGCCAGCGGCGGGCGGCCGCATGTGCCGCAGGGGTTACCGCCGGCGACCCAGC
>JADFIR010000042.1 GCA_022566535.1 Planctomycetota bacterium | reverse complement strand
GCCCGTGCCGACTCGCCGGCCAAGCAGCCCGGCGCGCACGACCGCGGTGGTGTTGAAGACCATCGCGTCGCCCGACCGGAGGTAGCGTGGCAGATCGCGCACGTGGCGATGCTCGATCGTGTCCCGGCAGCGGCTCATCACCAGCATCCGGGCCGAGTCGCGCGGCTCAACCGGGCGGGCGGCGATCAGCTCCTGCGGAAGCTGGTAATCAAGCTCATCGGTTCGCAACACGTGTTTCGACATCTGCACGTTGACGGGCGCCGGGCCGTGGAGCCGGGGCGACATCCGGCACAACCAGATTATCCCGCGCGGTTCATACTTAGCCAGGCGTCCCGTGAGCGAATCGCCGGAGCCGGGTTGTTATAGGCGGCTACGCCCGGCCGGGACCCGCAGCTGCAATCGGTGCGCGCCGTGCTACTCCCTTGGTGTGCACGTGGAGAATAGGTTCAACGTGTTTGATCCGGTCGAGCGGCTCATACGGGTTCATGCCGAGAGCCTGGCCACGGCGCTGCGGAACCGCCAGGCGAGCGAAACCGCCCCGGCCTCTCGTGAGTGCGACGCCGGGCAATGCCGGATCGTGCTCAACGCCGCCCGCCGGGAGATCGACCGTCTGCGACGCGGCTTGGTTCAGCCGGCCCAGGCTGACATGGTCCAGCCATCGCTGCATCGCCTTGCACGCGATGTGCCGCCCGACCCGAAGGCGTCTCCGCCGAGCGATCGCAAACCCTACGCCCCTGACCCGCTGGGCAAGCCCACCGAGTTTCGAGATGTGACCCCTCCTGATCCGGCCGAGATCGTCCGCGTTGTGAACTATTTCCACGTCACGAACCTCGGCACATTGCTCGACGTGCTCGCCTGAACTGACTTGCACGAATCGCATCCATCCGTGATGCCCTGCTGTGTGTGGCCGGCACCTGGGCGACGGTCTGTTTAGCCGGCGGGCTATGCCCGCCGGTGCCGGGACGCGTAGCGTCCCGGCTACTAAATGCTGCGTCGAGAGTATTCACACCGTCCCGACACGGACCCGCTCTCCTCAACCCCAATTGGCAAGCAGCGTCAGCAGGTCGAGGATACCCACGATGCCGTCGCCGTCGAAGTCAGCCGAGCATGGCTCCGGTGGAGGCGAACAGGGCCCCCACGCCGACAGCAGCAAAAGCGGATCAAGGATCCCGACGACGCCGTCGCCGTCAAGATCCCAAGGCGTCGTTTGCGCGCCCTTGACGACCTGGACCAAGTAGCCACACCAGATGCAGATGTCGCCAAAATCTACGTAGTTCGGAATGCCGCACGGCTCCGACCGGATATACGTGGGCGCGGTTTGACCCAACCTATTCATACCAGGCCAGACACCGCCGTCGCTGTGGGCCGGATAGTCCATTTCGACGACCAGCGTCTCACCCGGGTTGATCATCGCCGGCGATGAAAGCTCGATCTCGAAGAGTTCAAGGAACGTTCCAGCGGGGATGGGGAAGCGTTCTGATGCCAGCAGGACAAGGTCGATGTCGGGGTTGGTGGGTGGACAGCCGTCGACGTCAATGTAGATATTGACCGCAGCGCGAAGATCAGAACCGGTGTTTCGCTCAATTCCGATGTCAACGCACCGGACTGTGAACGGCTCATCGCTCGGCGGGTAGCACCGAGCGAAGGAGTTCTCAGTGGTGATTCCTCCAGCTGCACACGCGATCCCTGCACCGTCCACGATTTCCAGGCTCAGATTCTGGGTCAGCTCAACGTCTCCACAATCTTGGGCGTGCGCTGCCATCAAGAATGACATTGTGGCAGCCGTGGCGGCGCTCAGAAGCACTGCAGTAGCTTTCATCCGATTGGGTTCCCGGCTCTCCACCTGAGTGAGGTCCGACCAATGATGGGTCTCATCATACCAAACGACGAACCTGCCATTGCCAGAAGGGCACTCAGCCCCAATGGGCGAGCAGTGTGAGCAGGTCGAGGATGCCCACGGCGCCGTCGGCATCGAGGTCGGCGGGGCAGCTTTCCGGCGGATCAGCACACGGGCCCCAACTGCTCAGCAGGATCAGCAGATCAAGTACGCCGACCGTCCCATCACCGTCGAGGTCGCCGATCACCTGCTGGATCCACACCGTCGTGCCAGCGCACCTGCCGATGATGAGGTCGGGCCGACCGTCGCCGTTGAGGTCGAACACGGCCACATCGTGCGTGCCATTGAGCATGATGTCGGGAATACCGCCGGAGTTCTCCGCGAACGACACAATCGGGATGCTGCCATCGTTGCGGTAAATATGCATCAGCCGGCTGCAGCCGGGGATGTCCACGTCCACGTCGGCGACGAGCACATCGGTGAAACCATCGTTATTCAGGTCGGCGATCACCGTATTGCTAGCAAAACCAAGGCTGCTCGTGGGGAACGTGAACGCGATGAAATCGGCCAGTCCATCGGGGCCATTGCCTTGATTTAGGAAGTAGCGGTCAATGCCATCATCGGGCACGACCATGTCCAGCCTTCCGTCATTGTTCAAATCACCAACCGAAACATACAAGGGGCTGCCATTGTAGACGAGATCAAATACGCGAAAGAATCCCTCGTTGCTCGGGTCGTTGTAGGCGATCGCTAGGCCGATCGGGGCATGGTGCGCGTTTTTCACAATATCGTTGAATCCGTCGGCATTCATATCCGCGATTGCGCAAGCGTAACCTAATTGCGACTGCACAAACTCGGATGGAAGGCGCCGCTCGGTCTGATCGGTGAAGAAGCCTTTGCCTTCGTTGACCAGCAGGCGATCTTCGAGGTTCTGGTTGTAGTTGACGAAGTACAGGTCCTCCGCGCCATCACCGGTCACATCCCCGAATGCGACCGCGGCGAAGTTCGGCGCAATCGGCTCGCCGGTTTTTGGATCGACGAATTGGGGGATTCGGGTCTCCTCGTATCGGAAGCCGAGCCAGTCGCCCATCCCATCGTTGGCCTTGTTGATATAGACGCGAGGATGGGAGATCGTCTTTGGAAGCCCCGCGCAGCCATCGCACGTAACTGCGGTGACGATGTCCAGCCAGCCGTCGCCGTTGACATCGACCAGGGCTACATCGCGGTCGTTGGTTTCGTCGAAAAAGCCCTGGCCGGCATCATCCGCTTCGCTGGCGTATTGCTCGGTGCGGTCCACCAGGACGCCGTTGATCGCATGGCCCTGGGCGACTCCCTCGTTCATAAACAGGACGTTGCGCCGCCTGCCCTGCGTGGAGAACGGTTGCTTGCGGACAGCGATGAGGTCGATGTCGCCATCCTGATCGACATCGCCCCAGGCGTAATCCTTCTCTTGAACGTCGTCAGCGCCGACTGCTGGATCGGCAACCAGCCTGGAGTCCGTCTCGTCGGCAAACTGGACCCAATCAGTGCTGCCCGCCAGGCCAGGCCCAGCCAGCAGCAGAGCCATCACCACCGACAACGGTTGACACCATCGCCGCATCGCAGGGCCTCCAAAGTGTAAGAATACCCTAGCGTACGACCGTATGGCCCGCAATCAAGCGGAATATGGGTCGCTTGCCCAGAAGCAGCCCACCCTCGGACTGCTCGGCTCAGCCCCAGTTGGCCAGCAGCGTAAGCAGGTCGAGGATGCCGACGGAGCCGTCGGCGTCGAGGTCGGCGGAGCAGGGCGCGGGCGGGTCAGGACACGGCCCCCATGCGGCGAGCAGCGCCAACAGATCGAAGATGTTGACAGCGCCATCGCAGTTGAGGTCGCCGACGTCACCACTGCACGTGATGTTGAACGACAGGGTGGGGCCGGTGGCGGTGTTGGCGGCAAAGTCAGTGGCGGTGACGAAGTACTCGACGGTGGCGCCGGGGATCTGTCCTGGGAGTTCACCGCGCCACAGTGAATTGCCGGCCCACTTCATCGGCACCTGCCGCACGCCGCCCAGGCCGGCTGGGACCGCGATCACGAAGTTGAGCGTGACGTCATCGAGGAAGGGGCCTCGGTCGGACGTGACACTGTCGTAGATCACCGTGCGGATGACGTAAGGCCCTTTCGTGTCGGCGGTGTCGGGCGCCTGCTCGGTGCGCTGGATTGCTGGGGGGATGGTGTCAGCGGGCCCGTTGTTGATGTAGATGCGGTTTTGGAAGCTCCCGGATTCGCCTTGCGCGGTCACAATGTCCAGCCTTCCATCGTTGGTGAGATCAGCGACCATGAGGTCGAGGGAAGAGTCGCTGATGATCTGGATCACGCCGGCGGCCTGGGTGAAATTGCCATGACCATCGTTGTTGTAGATTCGTTCGCCGCCGGAGCCGAGTCGGGCGATGATGAGATCCAGATCTCCATCATTGTCGTAGTCGAAGAACTTGCTGTCGTTGTCGTCCAGGCTGGTGTTGGGCGAGATTTGCCCGCTGACGTTGGTGAAGCTTCCGGTGCCGTCGTTGCGCAGCAGGAGTTCGGTGGAGCCGGTGCCCGCATTGATGCCGATGAGATCCAGATCGCCGTCTCCATCCATGTCGCCGAAGTCATAGGAATAGCAGGAGCTATCGCCCGGAATAGTGGTCACGAGGGAAAACACGCCGGTCCCGTCGTTTCGGTAGAGGCGGCTGTTGTTGCTGCCGGTGCTGGCGGTCTTGACATCAAGGTCGAAGTCGCCGTCGATATCACCAAAGATGCAGTCCATGTTGCTGCAGACGTTCCCGATCGGAAGGTGGGTAGCCGTCACGTCGGTGAAGAAGCCGCTGCCGTCGTTGAAGTACAAGCGGTACTGGCCGCAGCCGAAGCGATTCGTGGATCCGCTGGTGATGTAAATGTCGAGATCGCCGTCGTTGTCAACATCGCCGAACTGGGCGCGGGAACTACTGAGCGTGATATTGGGTAGTTGCGCAGCGGTGACGTCGGTGAAGAAACCGTTGCCGTTGTTGGTGAAAAGGTGGGGCAGCTTGTTGAAATCCTGGGCGAAGATCAGGTCCAGATCGCCGTCGTCGTCGATGTCGCCCAGCTCGACGCCGCGACACCAGCCGGAGAAGCCGAGCCGCGCCGTCGACTCATCGGTGAACACGCCGGACCCATTGTTGATGTAGACGCGCTGAGGTTGGGCGGCGCCCGGCGATGAGAAGCCGGCGCCGTTGGCGAAGATGAGGTCCAGATCGCCGTCGGCGTCTATATCACCGATCGTAAGCTGGTTGGTGTAGTCGGTGGGGTTCGGCGAGGGGAACCGGCTGGCCGACTCCTCGATGAACTGTTGGGCGTGCGTGCCCGCAGACAGAAGCGATGTCATCGCCGCAGTGAGGACCAAGCGGGATGATCTAGAGGTATGGACAAGGAACATCTTTCTTCTTCCTACCTGAGTGAAGTAATGGCGGTGAAGCAAGAGGGCGTCCATCGTTGGGGTGTAGTGACCACCGGCTCCAACCACGGCCTGCCGCCCTGCAGGTACTATATGCCTTAGAATAACTCGCGGTTGCAACGTACCGCAAGTAGAAAGGGGAAAACAACTTACCGATGGAGGCGACGTCAAGGCCTTGCCCAGATTGACCCGGCGGTTTTCTCGGCGGTGACCGCCGCCTCCTGCCCTCCGCGCGACACCTGGCCACGCACTCATTTCCCCGTCCCAGTTGAGGTCGGCAAAGCAGGACTCAGGTAGAACCGGACAAGAATAAGAGACTCCCGTCCTCCAATCCGCCCCAAGAATCCCGCTCTGTCTCGATCTCGCACCGCTGGCCTCTCTCTTCCTTTCGATCCTCTCGCAGCCGAGGTAATGGCGCTGCGACGTGAGCCCCGGCCATGCGTTTACGCTACATCGACCACGCGAAATCGCAAGGGCAAGATTCGCCGAATGGGTCGATTGTGCCGGCCCGGCTCTGAAAGAGGGTTCTCTGGGCTCGGTGGGGATCGAGCGTGACCGCCTGGCGGCGCAGGTACGAAGAGCGAGTAAGATGTCAGTCAGTATCGTCGCCGGAGTGGCGGAATTGGCAGACGCGCCGGACTCAAAATCCGGTGGAGGTGATACTCCGTGTGGGTTCGACTCCCACCTCCGGCATTGGAAACGGCTCCAGACTTGAGGCTTGAGGGCAGCGCAACGGACGGCCGAGTCCCGATCTCTACGGCCCGGACCGATATCTCGTGTTGTAGCGCTCGTGGAGCTGATCACGCTGGTTGCTGCTGACGCCTGACCGTGGCAGGGGCTCAATCGTCTCGCCGTCCATCGTGAACAGGTCCATGTCTTTGCACCACCCGCGGGCCTCAACCACGAAGCGTCGCGTCCATCCCGGCGGCGGCGCATCGGTCGCGGCCTCGAACTCGAAATGAATCTCCTCGCCCGGGCCGAAGATGGCCAGCGCATTGTCGGTCGCACGGACCAGTTCATCGACCGGTCCGATCGCTGTATGGAAGCCTGCTAGGAACCGGGTGTCCCATAGGGGGCGGCGCTGATGGTAGTCGTACCAGGGCAGCCGCTGCGGACCCGTCGTTCGCCGGGGGAAGCCGGGTTGGGCCATGCGGGCTGATCGAAGATTGCACGATCGGCTCCGCACCGCTGGACAATCGTCGGCATAGATCACCGCGAGTCGATCCCAATAGATCTCCTGGTTCGTACGGATGCGCAATTGGGTGGTTTGCCGCGGAAGGTTGACAAGGGGGACTGACATCTGGCGCGGCATCCCAGCCGGATAGCCGAACTGCTCGAGCACCACGTGCCAGGCGCCGTCGGCGCCGAGGGCTTCGATGGTCGGCGCGCGGTAAGCGGCGGCAGCCTGCCACGCCGCGAACATCGTCTGCGAGTATGGATACTCGATCCACCCATCGGCAAGAAGGACTGATTGCCGGTCGTGGGCGTCGATCGGCTGATCAAAGATGAGCGTCAGAATGTGCTCGCGCTGGAGCCTGCCGATGAATCGCCGATCCAGCGCGCCAACCGGCGCTGCGCGGCGGTCCGCTGTCACGATGTTCGCCGTCACATCCTCGCCGCGGTCGTTGACGGCTTGCACCGGGAGAACTTCGTCACGATAGAACACCGGCCGGCCGGTCGGCTCCGGGCCAAGGATCGACATTCGCTCATCGAGCGTCATCTTCCAGCCCGGCGGCAGGTCATAGCTGACCAGGTGCATCGAATCGAGATAGCACGCTTCCTCCATCGGTTCGGTGAGCTTGAGGACGTAACGCTCATCCTTGGGTTGCAGCAACCCCGGGGGAAGCAAGAAGTTCTCCCACGGCCGGGGCGGAGCGTATTCACCCGGGGCGACCAGATACCCGAGCCCCCCGACGCCGAGCAGGTCGCTGACGAACTCGTACTTTTTGCCGTTCCAGGCGAACAGGACGGGGCAACTCGAAACCTGCCGCTGGTTTTCCTCGATCAGCTCCGTGTGCCCTGCGGACAGATCGCGCGGTGGCGCGTTTAGCTTGGGCACGATGCCATGTACCTCACTTTGAAAGACGCCGTCGGACCAGTCGATCGCGATGAAGTCGATCTTCTCGGCTCCGCCAAGCCCGATGGCGATCGGTTGCAAGCTCTGGCCGGGACCGGAATCATTGCGGAACGTATCGAGAACCGTCCATCGGGAATCGACACGCACGGCGATGTGGGCGCCGATGCCGGAGGCGTTGGAGCGCATCGATTGGCCAGGGTTCTCCATCCCCGTGAAGCTCAGCGCTGTGAAGCGATGTCGTCCCGGGCCCGGAGGCCAAATCAACGGCGGACCATTTCTTGGAAGGCCGATGATTGCTGGCCCCGTCGAAGCGTTCAGAAGAACCGGCGACCAGCTGACAATCTGCAAATCGCCCCGGCCAACAAGCCCTGCCAAAAGCCCCTTGCCGTTCCCGGCTGCGTCCCAAATTGCCAATCCGTACGCATCGAATTCGATTAGATTCGGCGACCCGTCGCCTGTCACGTCATTCAGTGCAATGCCGCCGACAATAGCCCTCTGCTCGGCTTCGGGGGCGCGCCTCCCGTGATCTGGAGGATTCAGAAGCTCCGCTGGCTGCCAGCCGCCGTCTTCATCGGCCTGCCAACGCACACGCTGCCAAGAAGAGAAGAAGCGGTGCGGCTCGATCGTATAGAGCTCGATCTGGCCATCCGCATTCGCATCGCCTGCCACGACGGCGCTGATCGGCGCCGATCTGAACGCGTCAAAGCCCTCCGCGGGGTGGTACGCCCAAAGTCGGTCATTGAGATACACCTCATGCGGCGGAGTCTCATTGATCACGATGATGTCCGCGTCGCGGTCATGATCGAGGTCGGCCACGAGCACCTGGCGCGAGGGCCGACCGTCGCCTGCGATGCCGCGCTCCTGAGCGATCGGGCGGAACGTGCCATCGAGGTTGTTGTTCAACAGCTCGTTCGGCCCGTCGGCATTGACGCAGAAGATGTCCAGATCACCGTCGTGATCGGCATCGAAGAACGCACCATCGACCGTGTCGTAATCACCGTTGGCAGTTCGGGTTGATTGGCTGACATCGGCCCACTTGCCCGGCTCGACCTGACGCCAAAGCTGATTCGGACCCTTGCGGCAGAGGTAGACATCGGTCCAGCCGTCGTTATCGAAATCGCCCCAGAGAGCCGCATTCACCGCGCTGACCGTCGCCAGATCGTGGTCCACGTCAAGGGTGAAGCAGCCGTCGCCGCTGTTGAGGATAACGGCGTTGGCGACATCGCCTTGGCGAAGCGCATCAGCGATGAAGATGTCCAACCGACCGTCGTTGTCTATGTCGCAGGCTGTGATACTCACAGGACGATGCTCGGCATGCTCTTTCCAATCGTAAGCCTCGCCATCGTCGATCAACGGCCCCGGCTCAGCGAAGATCGGACCGATCGGCGGTGTAGTTACCGGCGGATCGTCGAGATCAATGGCGAGAGCCTCGGCCTTGGGACCCATCTTCGAGTAGATGAAGTCAACCGTCCGTGCTCGCGGATTTTCGTCCAACTTCTGAAACGTCTCCTGCATCGATCGACCTTCATCAACGCGCCCGGACCGCGCAAGAAGCTGTGAAAGACGGTAATAGCCGCTTCGCAGATACGGATCGATCTCGATTGTGCGCTGGTACAACGGCAGCGCCTCGTCCTTACGCTTCATCTGCTCCAACGCGCTGGCGTAGAAATACAGCGCATACGCGTCGTGTGGATCTGCTTCGGCAACGAACCGCAGATGACCAACGGCAGTCTCGTTTCCGGATCGCAGCAGCAGCAATCCAGCACAGTACCGTGCCCGCAGATGATCCGGCGCAGTCTGCAGAACGTCACTCAGCAATCCAAGCGCCAATGACTCATCACCGTCTTCCTGCCGATTCAGCGTGGCAATGGCGAGATTGACCTTGACCTCCAGCCAGTCAGGATGTTCGTTGACGAGCTGCTCGAAGACGGCGCGAGCGTCCGCATAGCTGTATTGGCCCATCAGCCCGACCCCGCGGTTGTTAGCCGCGATGTCGGCGGCATCGGGCGGAGGTTGGCGCGCACACCCAACCATCAACAGCAGCAACATCGCGCCCGGAAGGACCAGGCCCTTCATTGGGGGTCTCCGAGCAGGCGGGCGGACTCGGCGATACGTCGCCGAATTGTCTCGCCCGTCAAGGGATGTTCAGTCGGTGCGGCCGGCGCCAGCCAGGGCTGTTGAAGGTAGGAATGTAGTTCGCTGCGCAGATGCCCGCGCAAGTCATGGCCGAGTCGGCGAGACCGTTCATGACGAAGCGTCTCAATGTCGATCGGCCCGACGACGACCTTTTCGCCCTCGCCCGGATCAGCCTGAGCCAGGATGCGCCCGTCGTAATCCACGACCATGCTCCCGCCCGGCCAACTGAACGGCGGATACCCCGCCAGGCTCGCGCCCTGGTTGGCGGCAACCACGTAAACGGTGTTCTCCGCAGCGCGGGCACGGTTGAAAAGCGTCCACCAGTCCATCGGCGGTGTGGCGCCCCACGGGTCCATATAGGCCGACACTCGAATGATCACCTCGGCACCGTTGAACGCAATCTGGCGGATCGTCTCCGGAAACAGCCAGTCATAGCAGATCGCAACGCCCAGTCGCCCCAGTTCGGTCTCGACCACGGGGAAAGGATCGAGCGGGTAATCGCTGATGTCGTGCGGCGACGCGTGCAGCTCCCAGGGTATCCATGGGTTCACCTTGCGGTACTTCGACAATATCCCCCCGGGGCCGATCAACACCGTCGTATTGAAGATCACATCCTGATGCGCGTCATCGACTTCGAGGAACGTGCCGGTCTGGATGTAGCAGCCGTGCTTCTTCGCCAGCGCGGCATAACGATCGGTGTACTCATTGGGCACCGGAACCGCCAGCCGGTCGCGTAACTTGGCGACGGTGTCGTAGATCGGTGCCGCGTGAGCGAATTCCGGGAACACGAGGAGCCGGACATCAAAGAACGGCTCGTAGCCGAGAATCGTCTGCTCGGCGATCTCACACATTCGCGCGGTCCGCTCGCCGATTTCGCTTCGGTCAGCGGGACAGTCAAACGCGGTCTGACAAGCTGCGGCGTAGTAGAGATCGGCCATGACCGAGATTGAAACCGATTTTGAGCAGACTCGGGTCGCAGCGCCACTCTCGGCCGGTGACCTGTGCCGAGGCGCCTGATGACGACCCGACCGGTGGACAACGTTAGGGATCATAGGGTGAAACCGTATGGTCGTCCGGCCGGCTGGGGTATTGCGGGCGAATACCCAGCGGTCATATGATCCTGCCGATGGGCCGGCCGATACATTACGTGCTCGCCGCATTGCTGGTCGTCGCTGCGGTGATTGGAATCCGGTGGTGGGTCACCAGGCAGCGCCCACCCGAGCCGCCGGTCATGCGCGATCCCAGCAGCGTCGATCCCCTGGTGGGTCAACTGATTGAGCAAACGCTCGCCGAGGTCCGGCGCAATCCTCGCCATGCCGAGCTCCGGGGCAAGCTGGCCAGGGTCTATCACGCCAACGGTCTGCACGAGCTGGCCGGAGTGACCTATGAGCAGGCGCTAGCGCTCGATGCCCAGAACGCCCGCTGGTGGTATCACCTAGCACGGCTCCGGGCTGAGGTGGGCGATGTGGAGGCGGCGATCGCCACGGTGGGCCGGACGATCGCACTCGATGATGCCTACGCCCCCGCCCATTGGCGCCGCGGCTTGTGGCTGCTGCAACTGGGACGCGTTGACGAAGCCGAAGTTGCGTTCCGCCAAGCCACACAGGTCAACCCCGACGATCCCGGCGGCTGGGTGGGGCAGGCCCGGGTGTTGCTGAGCCGCGGAAAGTATGAGCAAGCGGTCGAACTGCTGCGGGGTCGTGTGGTCGCCAAATGGCCAGACTATGGTTATGCCCGCCGTCTGCTTGGCACGGCCTATCGCCATCTTGGTCAAGAGGCGGCAGCCCGCCGCGAACTGGCTCGCAGCCGAGGATCATCGCCGGTATGGGAAGATGCGTGGGTAGACGAGGTGGAGGCGTTAGCCACCGGCTTTAGCGCGATCATGAAGCGTGCGGATGTGCTGATTGCCCGCGGCCAGCTCAGGCAGGCTCTGGCGCTGGTCACTCCCTTGCGCAAGCCGCAGCCGACCAACCCTGACCTGCTCAACAAGATTGCCGAGGCCCACTTTGGCCTCGGTGAACCCCAACGCGCCAGAGATGCTCTGATGATTGCAGCGCAGGCTCACCCCACGCACTTCCCCACCCATCTGAACCTGAGTCTCGCTTACGAGCAAACGAGGGATATGAGGCTTGCCTTGAGGCACGCCAATCAAGCCATCGCCCTCAACCCGGGGTCCGGGCCGGCCTACCTGCAAAAGGCGCGGCTGTATACGATTATTGAAAACTATGAATCCGCCGTGGAGCCGCTTGAGCAAGCCGTCCGCTACGGCGTCCTGGACGCGGACGTGTTGCTCATGCTGGGCAGTATTCAGGCCCGGCTGAACCGGTGGCAGGCGGCTGCGGACACCTTCGAAATGGTGACCCGGCGGAATCCTGACCAGGCGTCGGCGTTTGCCATGCTGGCCCGGGCCCGAGGCGAGGTGGGCGCCATGAACGAGGCTTGGACCGCTCTGCGACAAGCGGCGGAGGTGGATGCACGCGAGCCGCTTCTGCAGCCGACGGCGGCGAGGCTTCGGCAACTGGAACAAGCGGATCCGGCACCAGTACCGAACCGTTGAAACCATGGGTATTCGTAAATGACTCGAAGCACAGCAAAGACCTGGTCCGACGTGGGAGCGTCGCTTGCGCTGCTTATCGCCGTGTGCATCATCACCCAGGGGTGCGAAAGATCGAAGCCTCCGCCAAGCTCGCTGTCACAGCCACCGGCCGCCGACGGAGCACCCTGGTTCGTGGAAATCGCCCAGCAGAGCGGATTGGTCTTTGAGTGGCGTTCCGGCTTCCGCGACCGCCGTTACATGCCGGAGATTACCGGCGGCGGCGCGGCTCTGTTTGACATGGACGGCGATGGGGACCTGGACGCCTACCTCGTCCAAGCTGGAAGCCTCGTCGAACCCAAGCGGACCCAACCGCCCAACCAACTCTTTCGGAACCTCGGCGACGGGGCGTTTGAGAATGTAACGTCCGGCAGCGGCGCCGATGATAGCGGCTACGGTATGGGAGTGGCGTGCGGAGACTACGACAACGATGGCGATGTCGATCTGTACGTGACCAACGTCGGACCAAACGTCCTGCTGCAAAACGATGGAACCGGTCGCTTTACGGACGTGACGACCAGGGCCGGCGTGGGCCATTCCGGTTGGGGATCGAGCGCCGCGTTCGTGGATTATGACCACGACGGCGACCTCGATTTGTATGTCTGCAACTACCTCAACTGGGCCGCCGCCACCGAGGTGGACTGCTTCAACGCAATGGGTGCGCCGGACTATTGCCTGCCGCAGAATTACAACGCTCCCGCGGTGGACGTGCTGTACCGCAACAATGGCGACGGAACATTTGCCGACGTGACCGAGCAGGCTGGCCTCAACCAGACTTTCGGCACCGGCCTCGGCGTGGTGTGCGGCGACTTCAACAACGACGGATGGATCGACATCTTCGTCGCCAACGACTTGATGCCAGATCGCCTATGGCTCAATCAAGGCAACGGAACCTTCCGCGACGAAGCGCTCTTCGCGGGCTGCGCGATCGATCAGGAAGGCCAAGCGAAGGCCGGGATGGGCGTCACGGCAGCCGACATCGACGACGACGGCGACCTCGACCTGCTGGTATGCAACCTCGCCAAACAATCCGACTCGTATTTCATCAACGAAGGCGGGTACTTCACGGACAGCACAGCGATGATGGGGTTAGGCGCCGTCAGCCGGCCGTTCACCCGCTTTGGCATGGCCTGGATCGACTTCGATCACGACGGTGATCTTGACCTCTATCAGGTCAACGGGCGCGTTGCGCGCCAATCGATGGTCTTCAGCGATGACCCCTACGCCGAGCCGAACCTTCTGTTTCAAGGTCTCGGGGGCGGGAGGTTCAAGGAGTTCCGCCCGCGCGGTGGAACCCGTGAGTTGCTTGCCGCCACAAGCCGAGCCGCAGCCTTTGGCGACATCGATCAGGACGGCGCCATCGACGTGCTCGTGGTCAACCGCGACGCGAAAGCTCATCTGCTTCACAACATCGTCCCCAATCGCGGCAATTGGATCAGCTTCCGGGTGATCGAAGAACACGGTCGGGACGCCCTTGGGGCCACCGTTCGCCTGACGTTGGGAAACCGGCGCATCACCCGCGATGTTCGGGCCGCCTACAGCTTCCTGGCCAGCAACGACCCGAAGGTTCACGTCGGGCTGGGCGAGCGCGATACCGCGACCGACGTTTCGGTGCGCTGGATCAATGGGGGGATTGAATCGTTCGGCGACTTTGGGGCGAATCAAGTGGTCACGCTCCAGCGCGGCGACGGCTAGATGCGCCCCACCCGGTGCGCGAAACGCCAAGACACCGAAACGTCGAACCTTGTCTGTGAAGCCGCGACCCAACGGGTCGCGGCGGCCTGCCCCTGCCAGCGACCTCGCCTCCCTCGCCGCCGCATAGACTCGTAGTAGGTGCGAAACGATTACCGTCCCCGCTTTCCCCGTCCTGTTCCCCTCCGCCTGTGATGGCATATACGAAGAATGGCAACTGTGACGTGTGTAGCACACCTGCTCTCCTTACGCAGCTTGACAGCGGGCAGTTCGTTTGTCCTACTTGCCTGCGCGAACTTCGACTACCGCGGTTGTCAAGAACCTCAGGTCTGCTGGCGAATGCAATTCTTTCCGTGCTATCAAGCGTGCTTGGCGTTGTGACGCTGCCAGTCCAATGCGTCACCACCTTCGTTTTGGGGATCTTGGTCCGCCTGACGTTCGGGTTGCTTTTGCTGCCGATCAGTCTTGTATGGGTAATTGTCTTCCTCGGCCCCTTGCTGGGAACGTCCTGGCTGTGGGATAAAATGCCTCTGCTCAGGCTTCCACTTGCTATGATCGGTATTCCTCTTGCACTTCTGGCATCTGTGTACGTTTGTCTGATGCCGTCGATGGGCGAATTCGAGTCGCGCTATGCGAAGCTGCGCATCTGTTGGACTTGGCCGTTCAGTCTCGACTACGTGCGCTATAGTGGGGGGAAGTTGGACGACGACGATCGAAAGGTTCGGATCCAACGAGTCATGGATACTTTGCCACTCAACCTGCGAGTCTGAGCAGCGCGTAGCCAACCACGGCAACTCGCCTGCTCGGTTGGCCGCGCTCGTGGTCTACTGACTTGCGTGATGATCTTGCGCGGTCTACCAGGGGGCTGACGGGCAAGCGTTAGCCAAAACGAATTCGATGCAACTGTGGACTTGGCATGAGCCTGATTTTTCACTTGTCGAGGGAAAGGTGAATCACGAACGTTCGGAGTACTTCACAACTGTTTGCGGAGTTCCAGAAGCTTATCAAGAGCTCTGCAAGCGTCTTGGAACAGACCAATTCATCTGGTGCTACACACGAGGAAACGAACATAATCAGCTTCCGAGCCAAACGCGTATCGAGTGGGTTCTTGAGGTTCCCAAGAGTGAATTCCTCGCGATCGTCGATTCATTCATCTGGAACAGGGTACTCGGGGAAAAGTGCTGGCCTCCGGAGTCGCTCAAGCTCAAATGGAAGCAAGAAGCAATAACAAGGGGGTGTGCAGAACACTTCGACCAGCAAATACAGGCATATCACGCACAAGCGCCTCCCCAGGGTGGGTGGTGGGCTCTGCTATTCATTGACGATCCCACCGCTGAAGGCGCGAACGTCTTGATTCGACACCCCGTCCCGAGGCCCTGGGTAAAGAGTGTCGATGGACATCCGTTGCCGTGAAGGCCCGCGGCGTGTGACGAAAAGCCGCCCAGCAGCGGCTATGAGCCCATATCGCACGGCGGCTCGGTGGCTGCATGCGCGAGCGCAAGCCCTCGCCCCAGCATGAATCAGCCGCTAGCGTCCGCTGTCCCAACTTGGCGTGACGGTTCGTAGAGAGAAAGGGGCGGCCGGCTCAGCCCTCGCTACACACTTGTGCCAGAGGGGCTCCGATGAAGGAATCGACGAATGGCGCGCCCAAGTCGCCAACCCAACGACACACGCTTGCTGGCGCTCGCTTCCGCCTGAGCCATGACAACCTGTGCAGTCAGGTGGCCCTTGATCTCTGTCAGCTCCCGCTCGAACTTGTCCAGCGAGGGAACGAGTTGTGAAGCAGTTTGCTGATCTCCCAGGGCGAGTGCTGAGCCTGTCTCGCCCAGATATGTGAGCCTTGAATCGAGGCTCGGATGACTGTCGGTCGGGTGCCAGAGGATATCGCATGACCGTGCGAGCTCGATAACTCTCCCAGACTCGCGCTTGACCTCATGGCTGACGGACTGACAAAACAGTCTGGAGAGGTTCGCTACACTTTTGCGTGTCTCAACGTATTTGATGATCCATGAGTCCATAGCTCGGCTCCACAACACGCAATACGCGTGGACTTTGATCAGTGCGGACGCCATTACACGCGGCGAAGTGATCTTTGCGGCCAACCGATCTGCTCGTAGCTCTCGGGCGCGGCTGATCGACGCCTCGCGCAGAGCGAAGAAATTCAGATACCAGTTGAGGAGAAAGTACGGGATCAAGAGGGGGATGGCAACGATCCCCGAGTCCTCGCGCTCGGAGCCAAAGATGCGCTCGATGTCCTCAATCGCTGAGCTCGTTCCACGATATATGGGGTAGAATCTGCAGCTATAGGCGGTGTCTGCGCCGCTGAAGTGTGCCATTTCATGCGCCAGGACGGCACACAGCTCTTTGATGCTTAGAAGTCTGAGCAACGGAGCACTCAAGACAAGCGTTCGTCCCCGGCGCGGTCGGTCGATGCAGATGACCTTCGCCTCGGTCACGAAGAAGTTACTATCCAGTTCAACTATGACATGGTCTGGCAGATCGCAGTTGAGCGCTTGGCTCATCCGCCTCAGCAGTTTGAATAGTCGTGGCGCATCCCGTTCCTGCAACGGTAAGCCGATGACCGTGATGCGGGCTCGCTGGATGGTCTTGAAACCGGCCCTGAGACTGATGATGATGCCCGCTATGCCACCAATGGCCAGCAGCGCGACGGGCCCCGCCATACGGTACCCCGTGAGGTAGCCGATCCATGCAACGAGGGCAATGAGCGCGGCAGCAATGGCCACGGAGATGAGGGCCGAGAGGAGCAGGCACGCATAGAGCCCCGGGACAAAGATTAACGCGAGCTTCGCTCTGAGCTGTTCATCGGCGCTAGTCATGGCCTCTACGATTGTAGTTTCGTGGTCCGCGGAGCGGACCCTACACAGATTGCGTGAGCCTCTCGTCGAACAGCCACCGGCCGGAGTGGGCGAGATCAGCGGGGGGCACCAAGCGATCGCGGACCGCCGTCACGAGATCGCTGATGCCGGTGCCGTGTGTTGCGCTGATGCGGAGATCGGCGGCGGGGCGCGGATAACTCGGGCCGAGGGCGCCCCGGCTCGCTGAATGCCACCCCTCACCCTGCCCTCTCCGCTCAAGGGGAGAGGGTTCTGAGACAAGGAGGCCCCGGCTCGCTGGGGAATTACCCTCACCCCCTGCCCCTCTCCCTGAGGGCGAGGGGAGTAGATCGATCTTGTTGAGGATGCGCAGGTCTGGGCGGCGCGGCAGTGTCGGCCAATCGTGCTCGTGGTCCTTCATCGCAATCAACAGATCCGCTCGCTCGATCAACTGCCGGGCGAGGTCGATCGCCTTGGATTCGATCGGATCGGAGGTGTCGCGCATTCCGGGGGTGTCGTACCAATCGACGACAAGCCCGGCTAACTCGATGCGCCCTGAGGTGTAATCGCGCGTCGTACCCGGCACATCGGCTGCGATCGACATCGACCGGCCGAGCAGCGCATTGCTCAGCGTGCTCTTACCCACGTTGGGCACACCGGCGACCACGACGATCGGCGGATCAATCAGATGATTTAAGCGACGTGAGCGGGCAAGGTCCTCTTCCGACAACGAGGCTCGACCCTCCCCCCGACCCCCTCCCTGAGCGGGAGGGGGAGCTTGACGCCGCCAGCGCGGGGGCTGATCGAGCAGCAGGTCGATGGCCAAAGGACTCGCCGCCCGAGCAACAGCGGCCAGTGCGAGCGCTTCGTAGCGATCCGCGGCCTCGGGATAGACCGATTCCGCAGGGAGCTCATGCGGGGCGGCCGGCTGCACGCCAAGCTCGATCATCCGCTCGGTCAAGCGCTGCAGGATGCGTGGCCCGCTGTGGGGCATGAGCTGGGCGAGATCGTGACTCAGCCGTACCGCCAGCCCCTCGTCGATGTCGTCGAATCGCACCAGCCGGGCCCGGCCGAGGGGCCAATTGACTACGCCTGTCAGCGACTTGAGCACCGTCTCGACGTCGCCGACCAACTGAAGGATGGCGATGGCGCCGGGCTGCTTTGATGTTGCTGGGACCATGCGGCACAAGCACTGCCGACGCAGTATGCCGTCACGATCGGGCATCGGTGCCGTCAACTTCTTTCCCGGCCAGGGCGTGCGTGGCGGAGGCGGCAATGCCCAATAAGGTGAGATCAGGCACGATTTGGTCAACCAGGTCCTCGGTCTCGAAGAGGACCTTGGCGTCGCCGCCAGTGGCGATCACCTGCGGATAGGCACCGTAGGCCTCGGCGTATCGTTCGATCAACCGTTGCACCATTCCGCGGATGCCGTGGTACACACCCTTGAGCATGGCTTGGGCCGTGGACCGGCCGAACGCCTCATCATCCGGCGCGGTGAACCGCAGATCGGGAAGGGAAGCGGTGTTCTCATGCAAGGCCTCTAGCTGTATGGCAGCTCCCGGGGCGATCGCGCCCCCATGAAAAGTTCCGTCGCCATCTACAAAATCAACCGTCACTGTGGTGCCGGCGTCGATCACCACACATGCCTGTTGGATGCGATCGTACGCAGCGGCGGCATTGAGTAACCGATCGACGCCTGTAATCGTCTCCGGGTCAAGCTGCCGGCCGATCGGGACCGGCACATCCTCACCTACCCGAAACATCTCAACGGACAGCTGGTCGGCGAGCATTGCGGCGAGCCGATTCGCGACTGGATCATTGACCGAGGCGAGCAGGATGGCTGGATGCGTCAGATGAGCGATCTCTTCCCACCACTGGACCACCAACTGCACCGTGCTAGGCAGCCGGCTGTTTTCGACGTGCTCGCTGGAGTTCAGCTCGCCGTCGAGGAACCGGCCGACTTGGACACGGCTGTTGCCGATGTTGACCGCGATCAGGTTGGGGCCGTTCATCTCCGAAAGCAGTGTAGGGCTGTGGGCGAGCGTCCGGCCAAGCCGAGGTGGGCGCTGATTGGCCGAATAGCCGAAGCCCATGTAAGAGCGGCCTGGACCAGCCCCGCGGAGGTCTCAGAGGCCGCGTGGCGGCACTTGTGCCATCTCCACCGTGGTCCACCGCCGGGAGGATGGGTTTTCATGGGCTGCCCGAGTTCACACGCTCCCGGCATACGCTCTCTTGGCGGCGCTAACGGCTGGAAGTCGAGCCTGGCGAGCACGATTCCGCGTTCTCATCAGTAAGCATCAATGTATTACACCTGTATAATCCGGCAAAAGTCCGCCTCGTGATCAAATCATCAGCGGATGTGACCGAATGTGACTTGCAAATGGAACGACTGCTGTGCATACTAGATGAATACTGGGAGTCTGGGTGGCGCAGCGGACCGGCTCGTTATTTCTTCCGGCCTCAGAAGGGTAGACGATGGCAGCGGCATCGACCACAGGCTCTAATTTGACCGGAGGTGCGATGGTGAGGCGGCAACGCTACGTTCCGGTTGTTGGACCGCGGCTGAGAAAGCTCCTGGCAGTGATCCTTGGGGCCTTTGCCCTGCTGTCGGTGAACTCGGTCTACCTGGCGACCATTTCAGCTGTGGAGTGGAGCACGGGGGCCGTCTATCAGAACTGGTTCTACCTGATCATGTTCCTGTTTCATTTGGTGGTGGGCGTCCTGATCGTCGTGCCGGTGCTCGTGTACGGTGCGATCCACTTCCAAAACGCCAGGAATCGACCCAACCGGCGAGCGATCCGGGCCGGGTATGCCTTGTTCAGCACGGCTCTCGTCTTGCTGGCGACCGGGATCGTGCTGACGCGGATCGAAGGCGTGATTGTGGTCAAGGACCCGACGGTTCGCTCCATCGCATACTGGGTGCATGTGATCAGCCCGCTGCTCGTCGTGTGGCTATTCATTTTGCACCGGCTGGCGGGCCGCCGGATCAGGTGGAGGGTGGGGTTGAGTTGGACGGCGGCGGCGGCGGTATTTGCGCTGGTGATGTCGGTGCTGCATTCTCAGGACCCACGGCAATGGAACGTGGCCGGCCCTGCCTCCGGCGAGCAATACTTCTTCCCGTCACTGGCCCGCACACTCACGGGCAACTTTATTCCTGAGCGAGCGTTAATGAACGATCAGTATTGCATCCAGTGCCATCGGGATATTCACGAGAGTTGGTCCCACAGCGTTCATCGTTTCAGCTCGTTCAACAATCCGCCATACACCGCAACCGTTCTCGAGACGCGCAAGGCGATGTTTGAGCGCGATGGCAACGTGCAGGGATCACGTTTCTGCGCCGGCTGCCACGATCCTGTGCCGTTCTTCAGCGGAGCCTTCGACGACCCCAAGTTCGACGATCCGAACTATGATCTGGCCAGCGATCCGACCGCGCAAGCCGGCATCACCTGTTCAGTCTGTCACAGCATCACCCACATCAACACGGTTCGCGGCAACGCCGACTACACCATCGACGAACCGGTCCACTATCCCTTTGCCTACAGCGATCATGCGGTGTTGAAGTGGGTCAATCGTCAGCTGGTCAAGGCCAAGCCGGACTTTCACAAGAAGGTATTCCTCAAGCCCGAGGTCCATCGCAGCACGGCGTTCTGCGGAACCTGTCATAAGGTGCATTTGCCCGAAGAGCTGAACGCCTACAAGTTCCTGCGCGGGCAGAACCACTATGACGCGTTCTGGCTGAGCGGCGTGTCAGGGTACGGCGTCAGCAGCTTCTACTATCCAGCAAAGGCAGAGACGAACTGCAACCAATGCCACATGCCGCTGATGGCCTCTGACGATTTTGGGGCACGCTATCGTGACGATTCGGGAGAGCTCAAAGTTCACAACCACATGTTCCCCTCGGCGAACACCGCCATGGCGGTTCTGGTCGGGATGGACAAGGCTGACGCCGTCATCAACGCCCATCGTGAATTCCTCGAAGGCGTCATGCGCGTGGACATCTTCGGTCTGAAAGATGGAGCAACAATCGACAGCCCGCTCATTGCTCCGATTCGGCCGGAGGTTCCGACCCTCGAACCCGGCCGGGAATATCTGATCGAGACGGTCATCCGCACCATGAAGATGGGTCATCTGTTCACGCAGGGAACCGCCGACTCAAACGAGGTGTGGTTGGATGTGACCGTATCGAGTGGTGATCAGATCATCGGCCGAAGCGGTGGCAGACGCCGCGCGGACAACGCTGTCGATCCATGGTCGCATTTCGTGAACTCGTTCGTTCTCGACCGCGACGGCAATCGCATCAATCGCCGCAATGCGCAGGACATCTTCGTCGCCCTGTACAACCACCAGATTCCTCCCGGAGCGGGGGACGCGGTTCACTTTCTGCTTCGAGTGCCCCCGAGCGTCACCGAGCCGATCACAATTGACTTGCGGCTTCAGTACCGCAAGTTCGACACCGAATACATGCGGTTCGTCACGGGCGACCCGGGTTACTTCAACGATCTGCCGATCACCACGCTGGCGAGCGATCAGGTCACGTTTCCGGTGGCCGCGGTTGCCGATCAGCCATACAACGAGGAGTCGCCCATCATTGCGTGGCAGCGTTGGAATGATTACGGCATCGGTCTGCTGCGGAAAGGCCGCATCGGTGAACTTCGTCAGGCGGAAGATGCCTTCAAACAAGTCGAGGCCCTTGGCCGGCCGGACGGGCCGCTAAATCTCGCCAGGGTCTACCTCAAGGAGGGTCGGGTTGCTCGCGACGCCCCCGAGGCCCTGCGCCGTGCCCGTGACTTTGACCCGCCGGCCTATGAATGGTCCGTGTTGTGGTTCACCGGCCTGGTCAATACACAGAACGGTAACCTGGACGAGGCAATCCGAAACTTCCAACAGATTGTCGAAGGTGGATTTGAGCAGGCTCGGGGCAGAGGCTTCGACTTTGCCAATGACTATCGCCTGCTCAATGAGCTCGGCCAAACGATCTATGAGCGGGCGAGACAGGAGCGTGGTCGCGATCGCCGTGCTCGGCGCGAGCAACTGCTCAACGACGCGATGACACAGTTCAAAGCGGCGCTGGAGCTCGACCCAGAGAACGTTGCCGCCCATTACAACCTCGGCCAGATCTATGCAGCCCTTGGCGATGACGCCGAAGCCGCAGCGCACCGCAAGCTTCACGCCAAGTACAAGCCTGATGACAACGCCCGTGATCTGGCGATCGCTGCCGCCCGTATCAGGTACCCGGCCGCAAACCGTGCCGCCGAGGCGGTGGTGATCTACGATTTGCAAAGGCCCGGCGCCTATGATCTGCACCCCGAGAGCCCCAAGGTTGCTCGCCATGATTGATCGCCCAAGCGCTCCCGAGCCGCCCCCTGCGGAGCCGGATCTGATTCCCGAAGAGGAGCTTGTCCCGGAGGACGACGCGATCATCGGTCGCGCGTTTCGATGGTCCGCGGTGGTGATCGTGCTCATCGTTGCATTTGTCGGCCTGGCGGTGCTGTGGGCGAATCGGACCGAGCCCGTGGTCGAGGTCGTCATCGCGAAGGACCCTGGGGCGATCGAGAACCTCCAGCCAACGATCGAGAGTCTTCCGGACGTAAGTTTCAAGGACATTACCGTCGAGGCTGGCGTCGATTTTGTGCATACCAATGGAGCCCGGGGAGACAAACTTCTGCCGGAGACCATGGGCAGCGGAGCCGCCTTCTTCGACTATGACGGCGATGGTGATCAGGATCTGCTGCTGATCAACTCGACGCATTGGCCGGGGGCCGAGTACACCGGTCCATTACCGACAATGGCCTTGTACCGAAACGACGGTCGGGGAGCCTTCTCCAACGTGACCATCGGGTCCGGGCTCGATGTGACCGCCTCCGGCATGGGGGTGGCCGTCGGCGATTACGACAACGATGGAAATGTTGACGTATTCATTACTGCGGTCGGCTTCAACCATCTCTATCATAATCTCGGCGGTTATTTCGAGGACGTTACGGCTCAGGCAGGTGTGGCCGGCGGCGAGACGCAGTGGGGCAGCAGCGCGAGCTTCTTTGACTACGACAATGACGGCGACCTCGATCTGTTTGTGGCCAACTATGTCCATTGGTCCAAGGAGATCGACTTCAAGCTCAATTTCACCCTCAACGGCACCGACCGCGCGTATGGGCCGCCGACAAACTACAGGGGCGAGCACCCGACGCTGTACCGAAACAACGGGGACGGGACATTCACTGATGTCTCAGCCGAGGCCGGGATGCAGATCGACAATCCCGCTACCGGTCTGCCAGTGGCCAAGGCCTTGGCGATCCTTCCCGTTGATCTCGACGGCGATGGCTTCATTGACCTCGTTGTCGCCAACGACACCGTGCCCAACTTCCTCTTCCGCAACAACACCGACGGCACGTTCCAGGAGATCGGCGCTCGAGGCGGCGTCGCGTTCAGCAGCGCAGGCAAAGCGACCGGAGCGATGGGGATCGATGCCGGTCATTATCGAAACGATCGGGACCTTGCAATCAGCATCGGGAACTTCGCCAACGAGATGACCTCGCTGTATGTCTCCCAGCGCGAAGCATTGCAATTTGCGGATCAGGCAATCGGCGAAGGAATCGGCTCGCCGACTCGCCTTCGGCTGACGTTTGGCCTGTTTTTCTTCGATTATGATCTTGACGGGCGGCTCGATCTGCTCCAGGCCAACGGTCACCTTGAAGACGAGATCAACTCGGTGCAGCCAAGCCAGCATTACCGTCAACCGGCGCAAGTGTTCTGGAATGCCGGCCCCCAGACGCGATCGTGCTTCGTCGAGGTGCCGACCTCGCAGCTTGGTGATCTATCAAAGCCGATCGTGGGGCGCGGCGCAGCGTACGCGGATATCGACGGCGACGGCGACCTTGACGTGCTGCTGACCCAGGCCGGCGGGCCGCCGATGCTCCTGCGCAACGAACAGAATCTGGGTCATCATTGGCTGCGCGTCAAGCTAATCGGGCGGACGTGCAACCGCGATGCTATCGGCGCCTGGGTCGAGCTGACCGCTGCCGGCGTCACCCAGCGACGGCAAGTCATGCCGACTCGCAGCTATTTGTCGCAGGTTGAACTGCCTGTGACATTCGGCCTGGGTGATGCAACCGAGGTTGACTCGCTACGAATCATCTGGCCGGATCAGGCGACGCAGGAGGTAGCGGTCGATCAACTCGACACCATGCTCGTCATCGAGCAGCCGGTTGGGTGACCTGACAGGCCATGGCCGACAAGCGCCAACGACAACAGCGCATCCGTGAGATCCTGGCACGCAACGAGATCCATAGTCAGGACCAACTGCAGGACCTGCTGTTCGCCGAGAGTATCCGGACGACTCAGGCGACGCTGTCACGCGATCTGCGCGATCTCGGCGCCGTCAAGGGCTCCGGAGGATATACGCTGCCCGACACCGCAGCGCGATCATATTCTGAAATGGGGGATCTTCAACGTCTGCTCAGAGTGGCGATGATCTCGGTGCAGCGAGGCGGGACGTTGGTTGTGTTGCGTACTTCGCCCGGCCAAGCCCACGCTCTCGCTGCCGAGATCGACAAAGCCCGGCTGCGACAGGTCATCGGGACGATCGCCGACCATGATACCGTCTTGGCGGCGACGCAGTCGGCCGGCCAGGCCCGCGAAGTGGCGCGCGTCCTTGAACAGTTGGCCGGCTTGCAGTAATGCCGGCATCAATCTCCCGAAACACCCCGGCACGGCAGTGCGGGGTTCCTGCCGGTACGCACCGGCGGCTATGAATCAAACAATGCGCGCGAATTATTTCTAATTCGTATCACCAGTCCACACCAGCTACCGCTCGTTACGGACATTCTCCCCAGGCGGCGAGCAGTGCGAGCAGGTCGAGGATGCCGACGGTGCCGTCGCCGTCGAAGTCGGGCGGGCCGCCGGGATCGGTGCCCCATGCGGCCAGCAGCGCAAGCAGATCGAGGATGCCGACGCTGCCGTCGCCATCCAGGTCGGGAGCACAGTCGGGGGGGCCGAAGTGCAGATCGTCGATCGCCGCTTGGTCCGGAGGTGGATCATCCATGAGCACCGCCATGTCGAACAGCTTCGTGGAGAGGAGACCCGCAAAGTTGCCCACGGGATCTCCAAAGAAAACGCTGCTCGTGTAAATGAGCTTGCCATCTCGAAACAGCTCGATGCGCAAGAACCCGGGATAGTCCACTCCGATGTAGGCCATCGGCGTGTCGAAGGCCACGGTGATGTTGCCGTTGCCGTCGAGACCCCAGCCGTCGTTCGGGAACAAGAATGGGTCAAACGGCTTGATGGTGTAGAATCCATCGACGAAAAGGACACCGAGGTCCGCGTACTGATCGGTGATGACCGTGCCAGGTTCGAAGCCGGTGAAGTCCACGGTCACAAAAGGACCAATGGCGTCGAGCCACTCATCTTTGTCCTCGAATTCCAGGACACCGGCCGTTGCGGTACCTCCCGGAACGAACAGACACACGGCAGCGCACATCGTTGTGAAACTCGCGCTCCTGTTCATTGCCTAGTCTCCTCAGTGGCGGCGGTGCGGCGTTGGCCGGTCAGCAGGGGCCCCAATTGGCGAGCAGGGTAAGCAGGTCGAGGATGCCGACGGTGCCGTCGCCGTCGAAGTCCGGCGGGCCAGCGGGGTCGCTGCCCCACGCCGCGAGCAGCGCGAGCAAATCGAGGATGCCGACGCTGTCGTCGCCATCCAGGTCGGCCGGGCAGTCGGGGGGGCCGAAGTGCAGATCGTCGATCGCCGCTTGGTCGGGAGGAGGGACATCCATGAGCACGGCCATGTCAAACGGCTCGCTTGACAGAAGACCCGCGAAGTTGCCAACGCCGCCAGGGAGAAAGTCGCTGCTCTCGTAGATGAGGACTCCGCCCCTATACAGCTCGAAGTGCATATGGCCTGCATAGTCCACGGCGATGTAGGCCATGGGGGTGTCGAAGACCACCGTGATGTTGCCGTTGCCGTCCAGACCCCAGCCGTCGTTCGGAAATGAGATGGGGTCGAACGGGAAAATAGTGTAGAAACCATCGGCGAAGAGGACACCCAGGTCTGCGTACTGATCGGTGATGACCGTGCCGGGTTTGAACCCGGTGAAGTCTACGGTGACAAAAGCACCAATGACGGCGAGCCATTCCTCCTTGTCCTCGAATTCCAGAACACCGGCCGTTGCGGTAACAGCCGCCGAGAGCCCAAGCACGACAGCGCACAACGTTGTCAAACTCGCGCTCCTGTTCATTCTTGAGCCTCCTGAGTGGCGGGGGTGTGTTGTTGGCCGGTCAGCACGGCCCCCAGTTCGCCAGCAGCGTCAGCAAGTCGAGGATACCCACAGTCCCGTCGCCGTCGAAGTCCGGCGGTCCGCCGGGATCGGTCCCCCACGCGACAAGCAGCGCGAGTAGGTCGAGGATTCCAACGGCGCCGGTGCCATCTAGGTCCCACGGGCACTTTCCGGGGGCGCCAACGGCATCAAAGAGGTAGGCGGTGCCGGAGTTGTCGCCGTTGTCGTCGTCAAAGGCGGCCCCGACGATGGCGGTGGCGCCGCTGATCGCGACGGAGTGGCCGAAGGCGTCGTCCGCCGCGCCGTCGTTGGGCAGGAGCTTGGCGATCTGCCGGCCCGTGGTGGTG
>JADFIR010000041.1 GCA_022566535.1 Planctomycetota bacterium | reverse complement strand
ATTGTTGCCAGTTGCGCGGCAATTCCGGGTCGCTTTGGCGCTGCCACGTGGCTTGCGTTACCTCCCGCAGCGACAGGCTGCCCCATGCCAGATGCGGCGAGAGGCGTGAACAGGCGCGCGCCCCCTGAAGCGGCGAGGACATCGCCCAGCGGTAGGGCTCTGCCCGCGTGTTGAGGAAGGAGCGCAGACAGGACTGCGCCACCGCCCGTCCGCCCGGTTGACGGTCGGGGCAGGGGTCCTGCGCCAGATGCAATGCGCGGGCGGTCGGGATGGTGCCGAGATCCAGATCAAGCGGGGCAAGGGCGCTGGCCTCTGCAAGAGGTTCCGCCATAAAGCGGTCCCATGTTGTGGCCCAGCCATTGCGCGAACGCAGGCGGCGATGGACGCCGTTCTGGCGCAGCTCTGTCCAAGGGAGCGCATTGTCACGACACCATGCGCCGACGCGCAGATCGCGTTGGTAGGTCCAGGCGTTGCCGGTTTCCTCATGCGACCAGAGGGCGGTGGCGCCATAGTGCTGGACCATATCGCGCAGCACCGAGACCGCATCCCCCACCCGCACCACCAGAGGCTGACCAAGGCGGGCAAGATTTGCGGAATCGTAGGTGTCGTGCTGAACTTGATTGTGATCGCGTTCTACATCGTGTTCTTTGTGATCTTGGCGGCTGCGGTGGCCGGCGGCGCGGTTGGCGGTGCTGCCGGCGGCGCTGGGCCCTAATCCCAAATGTACCGCTCGCCTCTGAGATTCGTTGAGGCGCAGCGACGACTTCCCCTCCCCGCTTGGGCGATCGGAATCGTCGTCATCTGGCTCGCGGGTGTCGCGCTCTACACAGCACTGGCTCGATCGGTCGAACACGCTCCGTCGCTTTGTGTGTTCCGCAACGTTACGAACTTGCCGTGCCCAACCTGCGGAACAACGCGCGCGACACTCGCGTTTGCGCGCGGGGATGTCCTGGCTGGGGTTCTCTACAACCCGTTCGTTGTCACGGCGATGGCGATTGGTCTAACCTTATGCGCTGTGCAATGGGTGTTTGGTAGGCGGATCGAAGTTCACTTTGCGCCGCGCTCCAAGCGCTTCGGATGGGCGCTTGTAGCCATTCTGTTCCTCACCAACTGGGCGTACCTGATCGCGCGCGCGATCTGATCTAGCAGGATCGTCCGCCGTCACGACCAGGGTTTGTCGCCAAGACAGGATCAGCCCCCAGCGGTGGAAGCGCCGCTTCCAGCTTGCCGCGCACTTTGGGCCACAATAGAAGCGCCTCAACGATCATCCAGACTTCCAGCGCCATGGTCGCAACTCCAATAATGACCAGCGCCCATTTGGGATCGCCCTGCTCCGGGTTGATCCACTCCGGAAGCGACATCCCCATCGCCCAGGCCGGCATGATCAGCATGAACAGCATCGGCGGAACGACAAACCACACCGGCAGCTTGCGCCTCCACAACCAGAACCCGATCACAAGGAATGCCAGGCCCCCAAGCAGTTGATTCGTCGCGCCAAACATGGGCCAGAGGATCATTCCGCCTGTTCCCGCGGATTCCCACGACCATTCTCTGCCCGGCGCCGGCAGCGTAGAGGTCAGACGGAACCCCAAACGGGAGCGGGTCACCCACATCGACGTTGAACGACTGACCGAAGGCCGGCATCACCACGCCAACCACAACTGCCAAGGCGAACCGTTGGACTTCCATTCTCCTCGTCCCTCCTCCGTTCACCAAAGCTCAGGTGGGGCGAAAGGGACCGGGGGCCGCGTTCACGGGCATGGTCCCCAGTTAGCCATCAGCGTCACCAGGTCGAGGACTCCGACGACGCCTGAGCCATCGAAGTCGGCCGGGTGTCCGGGGTTCGGTCCCCAGGCCGCCAGCAAAGCCAGCAGATCGAGGATGCCGACATCACCGCCTCCGTCGAGGTCCCACGGGCACGGCTCACCGGCCCCACCCACAAGCTGGAACCCGTTGACCGAGCCGAACCCAGAGTTGGTGGCGACGCTGATGGCGATCGTTCCGTCAACAACATCGACAGTGTGCAACGCGTAGGTTGTACCCTGAGAATGGCCGCCCGGCCAGCCGCCGCCGATGAACTGCGATGGATCAGGGGAGCCGGCCACCGACACCTCCGAAACGTACGCAGCATTGTCAGGTGCCCAGGCATACGTATACACGGTGTAGGACCCCTTGGCGAGGCCTGAGAAGGTCCAGGTGGCAAGGGGGAGCCAGCGTCGCCGACGTCCTGGAGGTCGTCCATCAGGGCCTGGTCGTCGCCGGTGGTGCCCGCGTTGTTGGCGCTGAAGTTGGCATCGCCGCCAGAACTGCTTAGTGTGACCCCTGTCGGGCCGCCTGTTAGATCAGAGAGCGGTTCATTGCCCGCGCCATGATTCACAGCGTTCCAGGTGCCGGGCTGGCCGGCGCCGGCGGCGTAGCCGTCCGACGGAACTCCGAATGGGGTGGTTGGGCCCACATCGACATTGAACGACTGCCCGAAGCCCGGCGTTGCGACGCCGAGTACGACTGCCAGGAAAAAGATTTTCGCCTTCATTCTCGTCTCCTCATTTCACCAAAGCTCAGGTGGGGTCAAAGGGACCGGGGGGCCGCAGCTGCAAGGCCGCCCGAGCGGGCATGGGCTGCTCCCTCGTTCCCCCTGCTTCTCAGCCGTTATTCTGCCTCAAGACCCTATCCAATGCAAGATAAAATAGGCACGAATTTCGATTTGTCCGGGGCTTGCCACCGGGCCCTGGCCAGAGGGGCTATGGCCCAACCGGCAAAACCCTTGCCACGCTGGGGTCCTGGGGAAAATGGGACGATTTAGGGGGCTGCGACGGTGTGACCGGGGCTCAAGCGGGGCGATCGCTGAAAACAGGCCGCACGCCGCACGGGGCACCCTTGCGGGCCTCACCCAGGGAGAACGGCACGACCTGCCGTCTCCTACGCCCGCCGAAGCTGGGGCGTCGTGGCCCCCGGCCAGTGAGCGGGCCGCAGGGGACTTTCTCAGCCCGCGGGTAGGATCACGCCGCAGCAGTCGCCGAAGCCGACGCGGGCGGCCCCGTCCTTGTGGCAGTACGCCCGGATGATTACCTCGTCGCCGTCTTGAAGGAACTTGCGGTCGCTGCCGTCGGGGAGCCGGATTGGATTCTGCCCGCGCCAGGTGCGCTCCATCAAGCAGCCACGCGAGTCTTCCGTCTGGCCGGAGACGGTGCCGCTGGCCAGCAGATCGCCGGGCCTCAGATTGCAGCCGCTTGCCGTGTGGTGCACGAGCATCTGAGCGATCGTCCAATACATCTCGGTGAAGTTGCCGCGGCTGATGAGCATTGGCTCGAGCTCGCGGTCGCGCATCAACTGCGATGTCAAGTACACCTCAACAGTGATATCGTAGCCCATGTCGTCGGTTGGCTTGAGGTATTCACGCAGCGGCGGATCACCCCCGGACTTGTCACCGCGCGCTGCACCGGCGACGCGATAGGGTTCGAGCGCATCGAGCGTGACCACCCACGGGCTAATCGTCGTCGCAAAGTTCTTCGCATTGAACGGCCCCAGCGGCTGGTACTCCCACTTCTGAATATCGCGTGCGGACCAGTCGTTGACGATCACCATGCCGAAGATGTGCTCGGGGGCCTCGCGCATGGCGATTCGGTGTCCGAGGCCGTTGCCCGGGCCTACAAAGAAGCCCATTTCCAGCTCGTAGTCGAGTAGCTTCGATGGGCCGAACGTCGGCAACTCGGCGTCGTCCGCTTTCGCCTGACCGTACGGACGCCGGATCGGTGTCCCGCTGATCACGATCGAACTGGCTCGGCCGTGGTAGCCTACAGGCAGATGCTTGTAATTCGGAAGCAGCGGATTGTCCGGGCGGAACATTGATCCGATGTTCATCGCGTGGTGGATTGAAGCGTAGAAATCCGTGTAGTCGCCGATCTGGACAGGGAGGAGAAGCTCGGCATCAGCCCTCGAAACCACCATGCGCTCGCGCAGCTTGGCGTTGTCGCGCAACGTGGGCGTGTCGGCTTGGAGCAAGTGGCTGATCGACTGTCGCACGGCCAACCAAGCATCTCGCCCGCCGCGCATGAGATGATTCAGGTATGACGCACTTAGTGCGAAAGCGGTTTCGTCCTCAATCGCATCGAGCAGGTTCACTTCGACGCATCCCGGCACGTCCAACACACAATCCCCGATCGCCACGCCGATGCGAGGTCTTTCCTTTACGCCTTTGCGTCGAAAAACACCAAACGGCAGGTTCTGAATCGGAAAGTCGCAGTCCGGGTCGTTGGCGGATTCAATCCAACTGCGGAGCAACCGATCATGGGTTTGGTTCAGGTGTGGCATGGTTCGTACGCCGTCACAAGAGATTCAGCGCTCGCAGATCGGCGCGCGGCTCATCGAACGAGCATGATCCGAACGAGGTCGCAAATTTCAGTCGCGTCTCCTGGATCCGGCCAGTCGTCAGTTCGTGATCGTGATACCGCAGCCCCGCCTTGGCGAACGTAAATGAGTCGAGTGATTCATCGGTCAGCAGCGCAAGCAGATCACCTTGGGACAGGTCCTTTGGCGCCGCCAGTACGCCAGACACAAACACGTTCAGGAAACCAAACTCGAGTGTGTCGGGGCCGTCTGGGCGATGACTCAGGGGATGATGCAGGCCTGCGGTAGCCTTGAAGGGCACGCCCGGAACAGCACAGGCCCAGATAAACCGAGCGAGATGTTCGGGCTTGGGAGACGATTGTGGCTGGGCCCCGCCGGTTCTCACTTTCGCGCCCGCGTCGCTCCCGGCCAGGGCCGCAATCAGCCCGCGCGGATCGTCATTGATCGGCAGCTCGAAGAAGGGAAAGAGGTCGTCGGGAATGCGGTTGAGCGCATCCTCGATGTCAGCCGCGCTCTTTGCCCCCAATTCAATCACATTGATTTCAGCCCATCCACCGGCCGGGCCGCGGTGGGCATCGTTGAACGCAGCAATCCGTTGGAGATCCACCTCGAGCTGTGGGTCGCCTGCGGTGCTCACCAGCGTGCTGATCTGCCACGGCCCGGAATCGTCGTGCCTGGGAAGGACGGATGCTGCGTGCCGCTCGAACTCATCGAGACGTGAAGCGGGAATCACCAGCCGCCCAAGCATCCAGGCATCATTACTCGCCAGGAAATCAGCGTAGTTGCGCACCGTCGCGGGCATATCGAGCTGTGCCGGTGGGAAGAGTCCGGCGTAGTCGATGATTCCCGTCAGAAGCGCGCGCAGACTTTCGATCACCGTCTCTTCCGACTCCGGTTGGGGTGAGGTCCTCACCTTCACTGCTGCCGCTCCCATCTTGTCCTCGACTTACCCTGCGACACGGCTCATCGGTACTATACCTGACCGCCGGCCGAGAGGTGAGTCGGAGCCCTAGCGTCTGCGTCTCAACGACGGTGTGCCGGATCACGGCGCACTTAGCCGTTTGATGAATGTCTTTGTTTCCCCGCTGCTGTCAACGTTTGCCTCTGCTCGATTCTCGCCCACGTGTCACGCAGCGACACGGTTCGATTGAAGACCAACTTCCGTTCGGATGCATCGGCGTCGACGCAGAAGTAGCCCTGTCTTTCAAACTGGAATCGGGACCCTGGTGAAGCCCCGGCGAGGCTCGGCTCAAGGCGACACGACGTCAACGTCTCCAAGGAATCGGGATTGAGTGAGGAGGCGAGGTCTTCATCGTTCTTGACATCGCTTGGATTTGCCTTGATGAAGAGACGATCAAACAAGCGGACTTCCGCCTCGATCGCGTGATCGGCCGAAACCCAATGGAGGGTTGCTTTGACCTTGCGTCCGTCCGGAGGCGATCCTCCTCGTGTCTCGGGATCATAGTTGCAATGCAGCTCGATCACTTCACCGGTTTCTTCGTGCTTGACCACGCCGACACACCGGATCAAGTACGCGTATCGCAGACGTACTTCCCGACCGGGGGCGAGACGAAAGAACTTCTTCGGCGGATCCTCGCGAAAATCGTCTCGCTCGATGAACAACACGCGAGAGAAGGGGACTTTGCGTGAGCCCATACCGGGGTCCTCCGGATTGTTCACCGCATCCATTTCCTCCACCTGATTTTGCGGATAGTTGTCGATGACCACTCGAAGTGGCCGCAACACACCCATGACCCGCGGTGCGCGGCGATTGAGGTCTTCACGAACGCAGTGCTCAAGCAGCGCGATGTCGGTTGTGCTGTTGTACTTGGTGATGCCGATGCGGTTGCAGAAGTTCCGGATTGATTGGGGGGTGTAGCCGCGCCTGCGCAAGCCGGCCAGGGTCGGCATTCGCGGATCATCCCACCCGCTGACATCTCCCCTTTGCACCAGTTCCAGAAGCTTTCGCTTGCTCAGTACCGTGTAGCTGAGATTGAGGCGGGCGAATTCGATCTGCTGCGGATGATGGATGCCCAGTTTGTCGAGATACCAGTCGTACAAGGGACGATGGTCTTCGAACTCCAGCGTGCACAGCGAATGGGTGATCCCTTCGATGGAATCCGACTGGCCGTGAGCGAAGTCGTACATGGGATAGATGCACCACATGCTGCCCGTGCGGTGATGCGAGGCCTTGAGAATGCGGTACATGACCGGATCGCGCAGATTCAGATTGGGCGAAGCCATGTCGATCTTCGCGCGCAGGACATGAGAGCCGTCCTCGATCTCGCCCGCTCGCATGCGCTCAAAGAGATCCAGGTTCTCCTGGACAGGTCGGTTGCGGTACGGACTTTCCCTACCGGGTTTGGTGAGCGTTCCCCGGTATTCCCGGATCTGTTCGGCGCTCAGCTCGCAGACGAAGGCGTTGCCTTTCTTGATGAGCTGCAACGCGTACTCGTGCAATCGGTCAAAATAGTCGGAGGCATAATACTCATGCGCGCCCCAATCGAAGCCGAGCCAACGAACGTCTTGCTTGATCGCCTGGACGTAATGCTGCTCCTCCTTGGTTGGGTTTGTATCGTCGAACCGCAAATGGCAAGTACCGCCGTTCTGGGCCGCGATGCCGAAGTTCAGGCAAATGGATTTCGCGTGCCCGATGTGAAGATAGCCGTTGGGCTCCGGCGGAAAGCGGGTCACCACTCGGCCTGCGTTCTTGTTGGCCTTGCGGTCCTGCGCGACCTTGATGCGGATAAAGTCGGAGGTTGGTGTTGCATCGCGCGAAGTCATATCGGCAGCCGCCTTCTCGTGCGTTCCTCTCCTATGTGCTTGAAGACAACTTGCGGTTGCTCAGGCAGCGCTCGATGCGATTGAGCACAGCGTCCCGGCCCAGGATCGCCAGCGTCTCGAATATGGCCGGGCTGACCGTTGTCCCGCTGACGGCGATGCGCAGCGGCTGAGCGACCTTTCCGAGTTTTCCATCTGCATGTTCCTGCGCATAGTTGTTCAGAGCATGCTCAATCGCATCCTTTGTCCACGCGGTCAGATCAGCCAGCATCGGTTTGATTGCGGCAAGATGGTCATATCCGCTGGGGTCGCCGTTGCACAGCGCCTTGCGCACGCCCTTGGTCTCTTCGTACTCAATCGCATCGTGAGACATGATAAAGAACTGCGACGATTTCACGGTATCGTCGAGCGTCTTGGATCGACTATGGTTGGCGGCCGCGAGCATGTCAAACTGCTCGGGGCTAAGCGCGAGCATGTCAAACTGATCAGCGCTCAGTTTCTCGACGAACTCGGGATGATACTCGCGATAGTGGGCGTACGACAGCTCGCGGAACTGGTTGGGCGACATCGCCTGGATCGCGTCGAGGTTGAACGCGAGCAATTTTGCTCGGTCGAACTTCGCGTTTGACTTGATTACTCGATCAAGATCGAAATGCGTCACGAGAAAATCGCGATCGAATTTCTCGATGTCGTGGCCCGGCGACCAACCCAACAACGCGAGATAGTTGATCAGCACTTCAGGCAGATAACCGGAGAGCCTAAAGTCCTGCACGTCGACCTCAGGCAAATCGATACCCAGCTTGTCTTCAATCAAATGCGCGATGGCCGGTTCATCCGTATCACCCTCAAGGAAACTCTGGAACTCTCTCGCTGAAAAATTATGATCCACGTCCTGAAAACGGTGTTTATGTTTCGCCTCGATACCCGTAAGTAGACTCTTCGGCTTCTTGTCCAAACTCACCAATTCAGCAATCCAAGCCTTCCGTTCCTCTACCGACTTTGCTTTTAGATATTCCTTTGCAGCCCTGCGCGCGACCTTTGCTTTCTCCCGCTTAGACATCTTCGAACCGTCCGGATTGAGGATGAGCGAGAGATGCGCGAACACCGGGCGGCGAAACCCCAGCGCATCTTGAAGCAGCACATGCTTGGGTGTATTGTACAAATGCTCCTGCCCACGGATTACGTGGGTAACGTCCATCAGCTCGTCGTCAATAACGACGGCAAGGTGATACGTCGGATAGCCATCGGCTTTGAGGATGACGAAATCGTCCATCTCCTTTGGATCGACCGTGACCTCGCCGCGCACCTCGTCGCGCACAACAATCGGCTCGTCATTCGGCAGCTTGAATCGAACGACGTGTGGCCGACCTTCATCCAGGTAGCGCTGGATCGTTGCCCCATCGAGCTTCAACGCCGCTCGATCGTATCGGTAGACTCGCTTCTCAGCGCGGGCGGTGGCGCGAGCGGCTTCGAGCTGCTCAGGGCCCTCAAACGCGCGGTAGGCCTTGCCTTGCTCGAGCAGAATATCGATGTAACGGTGATACAGGTCAAGCCGTTGGGAGGCGAAGTACGGACCGTGTTCTCCCCCACCGCAGCCGTCGTATTCGGGGCCTTCGTCCCACTCGATGCCGAGCCAGTGCAAGTCCTGCATGAGAGCGCGGCAGGCGGCGTCGGATGATCGCTTCTGATCCGTATCCTCGATGCGAAGAATGAACGAACCACCGTGGGCCTTGGCGTAGGCCCAACAGAGCAGCGCGGTGCGGGCGCCTCCCACGTGGAGGGGACCCGAAGGGCTCGGCGCAAAGCGCGTGCGCACGATGGAAGATTTCGACTCGCTCATGCGGCGGCAAGGGTATCGCCGAAGGGGCCGAAAGTCGAAATCCCCCTCGCCACATCCGAGCGACCGCGGGTTTCAGCCGACTTGGATTCACTCATTTGGGTGCGGCGCATCAGCATCGCCGGCAGCCCGCCGCGATCGTGAGAGGAGCAATTGCGCGGGACCTGACAGCGCGTAGGCTGTAAACAGCAGCGCCAAGGTTTCCCGCGGCCACGAGACCGCCAGTGCCATCGCGACGACCAGACGGACGACGTACGCGAAGCTCCGCGGCCCGCGGATGTAGCGGTTGGTGACGTGGACGTATGAAATGGAAGACACCATGCCGACGGCGCAGAGGAGAACAATCAACGGAATGCCCAGGGTGGCCACTCGCACAAATCCGGACGAGACGCCGCCGATATACTTGGCCACGAGCAGATGTTGATGCAGGAGAATCAAACTGGCGACGGTGCCGGCCGCACCGGGCGACGGCAGACCGCGGAAGCTGACTCGGCGCTCAATCCGGCTGGAGGTTGCTTCGATGTTGAACCTGGCCAGTCGCAGCCCCGTGCAACACACGTACACTACAGCGACCGCCCACAGCACCTTGCCCAGCAGGTCGTCGGCTTCCGGGCCGATGATGGTCACGCCGGCATCGTCAGCAAGGTGTTGGCCGACCAATCGCAGCATGATGTACGCCGGCGCCACGCCGAAGGTGACCATGTCCGCCAGTGAGTCGAGCTGCCCGCCGACTTCGGACGTCGAGCGCGTCAGCCGGGCGATTGACCCGTCCACCGCGTCGAACAGCATCCCCAAGAAGATGAGCGCCCCTGCAAAGGTCAGACCGGACCATCCCCACGGTCCGGCGAAGTCGGGCGGCATGGACGCATAATGGATCGCGGCGAAGCCGGCCACCAGGTTCCCCAGCGTGCAAAGGGTGGCCATCACCGACATAGAGGGCAGATGTCGCCTGCGGTGACGCCGGCGCGACCTCGGCCGCAGCCGATGCGCCTTGGTGGGTTCCATGTCGGCCGTTGCCTCGGTCGGCGGGTTCATGCGGTCACTTGCGGGCTGCACTTGGGAGCCCATCTTCGGCGGACAGGGAGTGAGCTGCAACCTGACCACGCGGGAACAGCGGTGTCGAGATCCTCGGGACAAACACCAACATGTTGCGAGTCGGGGGCTGGGTCTGGCGGACGAATAGAAGCTCGCCGATGGTTGCAGCGGCGGCGAGGCTTCGTTGGTCTGCTTTGGATGATCCGTCAGCGGAGCGCTGGGTAGAGCCAACTAAGTCGGGCGGTGGATTCTCCTGCGACAGCTCCGATCGGTCGCCATTCTTCCGCCACTGCACCTGCGGTGACTCACCCGTCAGCACGTAGGCGAAGCCGGCTTCGAGCTGGACCTCCAGGGCAATCGAAGCGAAGACTTCGCCGGACATTGTGCGATCCCCGAGCAGTTTGCGAAACCTTGGCGCATACGGAGGCTGAAACTGGGGCAGGAGCTCAAGATTCAGGTACAGGCCGTCCTCCATCTGGACCGTCCAGGTTCGAACCATCAGGCGAAACCAGCCGGGTCCGTAGCGCACGACGCGACCGTCAAGCGCGACCTCGATGCCGCCGGAGCCGATCCAATACTGCTGGAGCTTGCGCCAGTCATAGATTTGGCCGTGCCAGGCCGTGACATCCAGCGAGGCGAGGCCGAGCTCCGCCAACAGCGCGTCAACCTGATCCGCCTGCACCCGCACAAATCGCAGACCGTTGCGCCGCAACACTGAAGTATGAGCCGGACCGACCGCCTTTGGGTCCCAATACTTCATCAGAGCGGCGCCGATGCGGTTCGGATCGTCTTGGATGACCCATCGCCGTACCTCCAATCCACTGGTGGTGTTGATGAGCCGAGTCAATCCCTCGGTTGATCGCGGTCTCAGCCCGGTCTCGTTGATCACGCCCGGCACACTGGGGGCCTGTGGCGACGCGCACCCGGTGAAGACCGCGGCTGCCAACACTTTGAGCGAGCGGGGAATGCGTATCATCGCCGAACAGTTCACCCAGCGAGGCGTCGGGCGCAGGCGCCGTGGAACCTCATCCTACGCTGCCGGCGTCAACCCCACCAACGGGCGACGTGAGCTGGCTGTCTGAGCCGTCGCAGGCGCCGGCGGCGAACGTGTTGATCCGGTCGATCATCGCCCGCAGAAGTCCGTATTGCCGGCGGGTATGAGGGAACGCCAGTCGGGGTAGGTCCAGGTGGTCGTCCTCACCCTCCAGTGGTCCGCATTGCACAATCCGGCCGGTCTTCACCAGCCCGGCAAATGCATCGTTGAGCGAATCGATCTGGGCATCAGTCAGCTTCTGAGACAGCCGCAAGACAAGCTGATCGCCCACGTAGCGGCTGGAGTGATAGACACGGTAGAACCGGGTGACATGCTCGACCGCGTGATCGATCGAAGGAGCAATGTAATAAAGTCCGGGATCTTCGGGGCTGATCATTCCCCCGTCGAGCAGATTCTTGCGGATATAGGTGTCCCAGTGCTTCCAATAGGTGCCGCCGTCGCCTTCGGCCAGCACGACCGGAACAATGTTGGACCTGCCGGTCTGGACGAGAGTCATCGCCTCGAAAACCTCATCCTGTGTGCCGAAACCGCCGGGGAAGGCCGCCACCGCGTCGGCGTGGCTCATGAACATCAGCTTGCGGGTGAAGAAGTACCGGAAGTTGATCAGCTTCGGGTCACCTTCGATGACCGTATTGGCCGTGGTCTCAAAGGGCAGCCGGATGGACAAACCGAAACCGGCCTCGCGTCGTGGACCTTCGAGCCCGGCCTTCATGATGCCGTCGCCGGCCCCGGTAATCGACATCCAGCCTTGGCGAGTAATCGCGGCGCTGAGCTTCTTGGCGGCCAGGTAGTCGCGATGATCCTCAGGCGTGCGCGCCGAGCCGAAGATGGCGATCTTGCGCGTCGGGGTGTAGCGATTGAAGACGCGATAGGCATAACGCATGTCCTTCAGCGCGCGGTTGAGCAGCTTCAGCTGGCCGGTGTCGTGACCGTCGGCGAGCATCTTGAGGCTGGTCTGGACAAGCTGCACGATCATCTGCCCCCCGAACGACTCGGGATCACCGCCAAGCGATTCGATCAGCGCGTGGATGGCGTTGACGGTCTGTTCATCTGTTGTGGAGGGGCGGGTCATCGCAATCTATTTGCCTCCGAAACGTGAGTCTTGGGAACCGCTCGACGGGTGGAATGTACCCACCGGCGGTTGAGGCCCATCACTCAGCCTCCGCCCGCTGGGCGATGGTCACTGATCGGTGCGGTGTCTTACCCTGGCTGACGACCGGGAGAGGGATGAGTCTCGCTTGAGGATCACCAAGTGGGCCGGTCACTTCAACCACGAACAGCTGATCGCTCAGCCCGGCAATCAGATCCCTGATCACGGGCACCGTGCCGCGAGTGCGAAAGCGTACATCCAGCTCCAGGCCGGGGTAACTCATACTGCCTTCGCCGACGAGTTCCAGGGTGGGACATTCCAGAAAGAGTCGTTCGAAAACGATACGGTCTCGCTGGACATAGAACTCCAGATCGGCGAAGTCCAGGCTACCGCTGAATGGGGGCATCAACTCGACGAGCTGCAATATCCGAAGAGTCAAGGGCATGCTGATCATTCGTCCATGGATCACCCGAATGGCGCCGCGGCCCCGTCGGGTCTCGGGATGACCGCGCTGCCCGGCCACGCGCAGCGAAGCGTACAACTCCCCGGTTGGCGGGTCGCCTCCGCTTGGGGCCGATTCGGGTTTACCTGGTGTCGGTTCGTCTACAACAGCGATTCCCTCCAGCGACACGCCGACCAGGTCGATGGCAGCCTGGTATTCGCTGCCCGAGTCCAAGCCGACCGAGGCCTGCAACGTGACCACGCCGCCGTACATGTCAGCCCGAAACTCCCTAATGGAAAGGACGCGACCATCACTGCCCAGGCTGATGCGCGCCTCGATGTCGGTGAGTTCACGGCCATGCGCGCGCGCGTGGTCAGCACGGGCCAGAATGTCGAGGCTTGTGCCCACGCCCGGCTGGTACTCAGCGTGCAGATCAAACACGCCGTCCAGTTCGCTGATCTTGACGCCCGCGTTCAATGATGCGCCTCGGGTCTCCAATCGGCCGGCAAGGGTCGTATGCCATCGCCCACCCGTTTCGCCGGGCTCAACCTCGGTGATGTGAAGATTGGCATCACCAAGGTGAACCGATTCGGCCGCTCCAATCTTGAGTGATTCGAGAGCCGATCGCAGCGATGCGGGAAGAAATGCAAGGACCTGCGGGCTGTCGAGCCGGCCAAGATAATCCAACTGCAAATCTGCTTCGAGCGGGCCCTCGATCTGTACGGTGCCGTCGAGGTGGAATATACCCCCGGCGTGACGCCCGGCCAGGTCCCGCAAAGTCACCAGCCCCGGTGTCAATGTCACCTCGGCTCCCTTGTCGAAATCCGCAAAGATCGGGGTATCGTTCACCCGTAGCGACAACGTGTCCGGCCAGACCGTGAACTCATAGCGTTGCGGTTGGTCCCCACGAGGGGATTCGTAGCTGAACTCTGCGTCGAACGCTCCTTGGGGGCGGTAGCGGCGATAGCGATCGGCCTGGCTGGCGGCGCCGATGAGGTTCAACGCCTCGGTGATCAGCGGTGAGCCGAACTGAGCGGCGGCCCAGGATCCCCGCAGGCGAAAGTCCGCGCCATCATCGGACGGGCCGTAATGGCCGTCGAGCACGATTACGCCGTCGTCGCGATCTGGACCGCGCACTCGCATGGCCAGGTCGTCAAAGATCACCTGGTCGGCTCGCAACACAATTTCGCCGCGCTCGCGGATCAGCCAGACCCGCTCGCCGTCAATCAGGAGGCTGAGTTCCTCCGGCCAGAGGACCAGCTGGACTTCTTCGGACTCGCTGCCCAGCGCGTGGTATTGCAGCTTCGCGTGGTAGGTTCCATTTGGCTGATAGCGGTCCCACAAGGTCGCCGCGCGCTGCGCGCCTTCATCAGGGACGAGATCGACCAGATACCGCTCGAATGCAACATCATTGAAGTGCATGGTGAGGTTCATCTCGGGCGGGTCCGCCGCCAAATCGACCTGGCCGACGGCGGTGATGCGACCGTCTCCGCGATTCCCGCCGAAGTCAACCAGCTCAATCGTGTCAGGCCTTATCCGAATCAGAGCCTCAACGGCATCGAGCGAACAGCCCTTCGGCCAGGGCAGGCCGAAACTCCGGCCGGCATCAGGTGACTTGCCGGACGGCTGTGCGGCGCCGTCAAAGAACTCTACGGTGAAGTCGTAGGTTGTTTGACCGGCGGGGTCGGCGGTGATGGTGCCGGCGTAGTTCATGAAGCCGCTCAAGCCGGCGTCGGCGAGGAAGCGCGCCATACGAGAATGCCTTGTTCCCAGTTGCACGGCCGCCTGGTCCAAGTCAGCCCGCTCGGCCTCGGTGACGGGGATGGCCGCGTAGAGGAGCTCGCCGAGGGAGTCGCCGCTCAAGTCTATGGCGAGGTCCGGTTCTGCGTAGGTCCCCCGCTCAGTTCGATGCAGGCGGACTTCGCCGGTAACCATTCCGCGCCCTCCGCCGGGTGTGACGATGGGAATGCCCTCGCCTTGCTCGCCGGCGACGATGACGATCTGTTCGTTCTCCAGACTCAGGATTCCGCCTCGCACGTAGATCGGATAGGGGAATCGCTCGTAGACGACGCCGGCTTCGTGGACGGTTACCGTGCCGGTGATCTCGGTGCGCTGGTCGGGCCCGCGGGGCCGTTGGATCGTCAGGTCCAGGTCCACTCGCCCCCCCAATTCAAACGGCCCGGCAGCGATCAGCGTTTCCAGCTGATCAATCTCTCGTTCGAGGCTCTGGCGACGGCTGACCGCCTCCGGTGAGCTGAGGTCTTCGCGGAGTCGCCGTAGGTCCTCGGTCTTGCGTTGTTTGGTACGGCGAGCGTCAGCAATCGCGTCGTCGTCAGGCAGCAGACCCGCCTCGGCCAGTGCCTCGTAAGACGGCCGATGCAGCATCGCATCGAATGTCGTCCGCTCACCGCCTTTCAGCGCTTCGCGGAACCGCGCGTCGAGAGGAATGTTGCTGGCAAACAGCCGCAACGACACCGCGGCTTCACCGGTGGGAGGTGAGATCCACCCGGACATACTGATCGTCGAGTTGCTCGATCCCTGGCCGGTCAGCTCGTGGATCGTCACCTGGTCGCTGTCGAACTCGACGCAGGCGCTCACATTCTCCAGGGGATACGGAAAGGCCTGGAAGGCTCCTGAGGCTTCACTGATGGTCGCTTCGCCGGTTGTGCGGATCGGCTGGGGGATCAGCTGACCACCGTCGCCCACCGTCGGCTCGGAACGACTGATCTGCACGTCCATACTAAGCGACCATCCGGTCAGGTTGAACCTGGCCAGGGTCTCGGCCACCTGTCGTGGAAGGTCCACGGCCGGGGCGTCGGAATCGGTGCTCTGCGCCAGGCTGAAGTCATCCATCACGAGACTCATCTCGAACGGCGCGGTGGCCAGCACCTGCTCCATCCACTCTTGTTGGTGTTCCCAATCAAACTTCGGCAGGTCATGGATCGACAAATTGACTCGATACGGCACACCGACGGACTGCTGGGAGGTCGCAGAGCTGCCCAACTCGCCGATGAGTTCGTCGAGGCGGAGTTCGTCACCGCGAAGTTTGATGGTTCCGCTGCGGACGCGCATTCTCGGCCGGCTCGCCGCCGCCTCGACCCGGCCCTGCTTATAACTGGTCCAGAAATCATCGGTCGCGATCGGAATCGTCAGCGCCACTTGATCGATGGCCAGCTCGGCGGTGAACGGCTGGCCCCGCCTCCATTGCACGGTAGCGCTGGCGAGGCGGCCTTGCGGCTGCATCCGCTGCCACCAGAGCCGTGCGATCTGCGGGCACATGCCGAGGGTCCGCTCATCGAGCACCAGTCCATCGATTTGTGCCCGGTGCTCGAGCGTCTCGACGTTCCACGTTCCGCTGATGGATACGCCAGTCTGTCCCAGATTGACGCCGTCCTCGGCGAGCTCGGTCAGCTCGAAGCGGTACCACTTGCCGCTGGCTGCCGCAGGATACATCTTCCCGGACACGCGTCGCAAGCCGGTCCGAACGTACTTGCCGCCATCGTGCGTGCCCATTTCAATGATCGCACTGTCGATCCGTACGCTTGGCGCCAGGAACGGCTGGTCCTTCTCTCGATCCAGTGACCATTGGGGATGCAGAGCCGAGAAGTTGAAGACCCCGGGCGTCTGTGCGTCTTCGCTGAGGCGAAGAAGAACTCCCTCGAGCATGATGTCCTTGATGTGTATCCGGTCGTGCAGGATCGTGCTCATGTCCACAACAACCACGACGCGATCGATGCCGAGCACTTGGGCCGCCGGACCTTTGTGTGTCCGGGTACGCAAGGTGAGATCCTCAAAGACGAGGGTGCCGTCGCCGAGGTAGGTCGCGGCGCCGATTCCTACCTTGCCCCCGAGATTCCGCGTCAGTTGGGGCCTGGCCAGCAAGATGATGAACCATGATGGTGTCGCGAGCCACAGCAGCAGGGCCGTCAGCAGCGGCGCGAGAGCGATCGCCAGCACGACCACCCTCCGCGAGGGCCTCCGGTATATTCGCAGACCTGGCGATAATCTGAAAGATGCGTGAGCTTGGGTCATGGTGGCTTCGGGATGGTGACCCCGCGGCGGTCCCAATATTCCACGGGCGTTACTTGGGTCCGGCGGCGCCCGGGTTCACCGTCCAAAGGCTACGATGTGCCGTGCCGATTGGTTCGCGTACAGGGACATCGACAGGGACATCGGTTCATCGGTGCCCTGGACAGGAAGATGTTATATGCAGGTTGCATTGACCGGTGTATCGGGGTTTATCGGCTCGGCCATCGCTCGGCGTTTGGCTAAGGCCGGGCATTCGGTGACCGGTCTGGTCAGGCCAAGCAGCCGCCGCGACCACATCCGGCCATACGTACAACGCTTCGTCGTGGGTGATCAGGCCGATGATCGAATCTGGCCGGATCTGCTCGACGGCGCCGACTGCGTGATCCATAATAGCATTGATTGGCGGCCGCTGCGAGACCCACCTGATCCCCAGCAACACGTCCAGAGCAACATCGTGGCGTCGATCGGGCTCCTGCAGGCGGCGGCGCCCCGGCAATTCGTCTTTATCAGCTCCGTCGCGGTCCACCACGACATTAGGCCACGGTGGGGCGGACTGATCGATGAGGATCATCCGTTGCGGCCGGCAAGCCTCTATGGTGCGTACAAGGCCGCCGTCGAGGCGCACCTGTGGGCCGCACACTTCAGCCTCAGTCAACACACCTGCGCGCTACGCCCCTGCGCGGTCTATGGCATCGATCCGAAGCTCCAACGTTCGATCGGGCACGCGATCATCGAGACGATCAGAAGCGGGAAGCCGTTTCATCGCCTCGGCGGTGGCAAGTTTGTCCATGTTGAGGATGTTGCGGCGGCGGTGGTCGCTACGGTCGGCAATCCCGATGCGGCCGGCAAGGTCTACAACCTCGCCGACTGCTACGCCCGCTGGGCCGACTGGGCGCTGATGGCCGGCGAGCTGCTCGGCCTCGAGGTCGAGATCGACACGTCAAGCCCGCCGCAGCCCAAGAACACATTCACCAAGGATGCTGCTCGCTCGCTTGGCGTCGAACTCGATCGTGGCCACGAGGGTATCCGCGAACATCTGCGCGAGCTGATCGCGCTGGTGGACACACATGACCCTGGCAGATTGTGAGCTGCCTCGTAGCCCGGACGGCCGGCCCGGAGTCGGTCGTACAATGTGACGGCGATGCACTGGACCGCATTGCTCGAAAAGCGGTATTTCCCGCCACACGCAACGATCATCGACGATCTGCCGTGTGTCAGCTGCGGGTACAACCTGCGGGCAGCCCGGGTGGCGGGAGTATGCCCCGAATGCGGCCAGCCTGTCAGCGACTCGCTGTGGGCGCTGGCCAGGCCGGACCAGGTCGCCAGCGGCTTGCGAAGCATCGGTAAGAGCTATCTCGGTCTGTTTGGGCTGATCCTCGTCGCGATCGGGAGCATCACCAACCCATGGGCGGGTTGGGTCGGGGCGATCATCCTCATTGCGACAGCGATCATCCGTGCGTTTGGTGTCGCGGAGTTGCGGTTCCGGGCCGCCATCGACCAGATGCCGGTGATTGGTCGGCGGGTTCGTGTGCTATGGCCACTATCCGTCCTGGAGGTGGTGGTCACGATCGGTGGGCTGGCCTCGCTTCTTATAGCTCAGTGGAATATGCCTGTGACCAGTTGGTCCCAGGCTGCAGTGGTACTGCCGGGTGCGGCCTGGCTCTGCACAACCTTTGCGGCAGCAGTCATGGCCGGGTCGATGGGAGCCGCCCTCGCCGCATTGCTGGGTTATGAATCCGTCGTCCGTGAGCTCCGTGCACAATACATTTTGCTTCTCGCCCTGCTGCCCTTGGTCATCGTGCTGTCACTGGCCGGCTGGCTGCTTTCGATCCTCTTTCAGATTCAACGGCCGGCGATGATGTTGAGTGTCTTGCCAATGTTCCTGCTTCTGTGTTTGGTGGTCGCGCTGGGACTGACATTCACCGGCATGTTGCACTTGGCGAATGGTGCTGAGCGGGAACGCGACCCGCTCGATCACCTCGTTGATGCCCCCAGGACCCATTACGTTCCTGACCGCTCGAACGATGACCAAGATGACCCACCATCGATCAAGATGGAGTCATAAGCGACCCAGTACAGGAATCGATAGCTGGGGAGTCCTCTCTGCCATGCCAGGTGATCTCGCCGCTGCTTCCGTTTATCGGCTGGGGTCAACGCCGTGCGCGTCTTCTGTGGCCGGTGGTTCTGCGAAGGCGGATTCAGCGAGATCGATCGCGCGGCCCAGCGCCGCGGCTTTATTGACCGTCTCATCGTATTCTCGGGCGGGAACTGAATCCGCGACAATCCCGGCCCCGGCCTGAAGGTGCACGGTCCACTCGTTTGGTGCGTTCGTGCCTTGGGGCCTTCGTGCTTGCTGGGTTGGGACCACCATCGTGCGGAGTGTGAGCGCAAGATCCATGTCGCCGTTGAACCCAACCACGCCGATCCCACCGGCATAGGGTCCGCGGCGGGTCGGCTCAAGCTCGTCGATAATCTGCATGGCACGGACTTTGGGTGCGCCGCTGACGGTGCCCACCGGCAGGGCCGCCCGCAAGGCGTCCCAGGCATCGAGCCCGGCGCGCAGCCGACCGGTCACGGTTGAGCTCAGATGCATCACGTGGCTGTAGCGCTCCACCTCCATGACTTTCACAAGCTCGACGCCGCCTGGCTCGCAGACGCGTCCGAGATCGTTGCGGCCCAGATCCACGAGCATGACATGTTCGGCCCGTTCCTTCTCATCGGCCAGAAGCTCTTGTTCCAGGGCGCGGTCCTGCTCGATGGTCGCCCCGCGCGGGCGCGTCCCTGCGAGTGGGCGGTTGGTCACGACCCCTTGTTCGACCCGGCACAGGATCTCGGGGCTCGCGCCGACGAGGATCGAACCCGCCGCCTGCAAATAAACCATATAGGGACTCGGGTTGACGATGCGCAGTGCCCTGTAGATTTCAAACGGGTCGGCAGGGGTTTGACGATCGAACCGCTGGCTGAGAACGATTTGAAAGGCGTCGCCGGCTGCGATGTACTCTTTGCATTGGTGTACCGCCGCCTCGAAGCCGTGTCGAGTGAAGTTGCCCGTCATCGGCACGGCCGGCAGATCGTGCAGATCCAGATCAACCGTTCCCGCCGGCAGTGGCGTCGCATGTGTCATCAATCGATGCACGAACTCGCCGAGCTGTCCGCAGCCCCAGTGGAAGGCAGCATCGACCGAGTCGTGCTCGTCAAGCAGAATGTGACTGATAGCGTAGACCATCTTGTCCACGTGGTCGAAGACGGCCACCTGGCGATACAAACCGAAGTGCATGTCAGGCAGACCCCGATCATCAGGCGGGGCTGCGTCGAATGGGAGCTTTTGCGGCTCCAGGTACCGCACGGTGTCATAGCCCGCGTAGCCCACCCATCCGCCCGTAAACCGCGCGTTGAGCCCTCGCCTCGACTCGCACGTTTCTGGAGCGGGACGCCAGGATTGGATCAGACGTTTCGGCACTGCCAATGGATCAGCCTCGTGAGTGGTGATCGACGCGCCCCGGGCATGATCGATCACGGTCACCTCATCTTGGCGGGCAATGACTTCGATTGCCGGCTGTGTGCCGAGAAAGGAGTATCGCCCGACCGTAGTGCCGCTCTCAACCGATTCGAACAGGAAGCTCGGCGCGGTTCGGTCGTCCGGGGCGACAAGCCGGCGGTAGGCCAGCACCGGGGTAAGCTGGTCACCCATCACCCGCTGGACGATCGGGATGAGGTTGCCGCGGTCGGCGAGCCGGCGGAACGTTCTCAAGTTGGGCGTGGGCATGGCAGCAGAGTCTAGCGGTGGATATGACTCGATATCGATCGGTACAATAACCGTAGAGCTTCGCTATGGATTTGAGCGCAGTACCTCTGAGTCCCAACGGGCAGCCATCGGTCGCCGAGCTGCGAGCGGTCCACCGGACCTATTTCAAGCCGGACGGCTCGGTGCTGGTGGATGCCCTGGGCGGCATCGACCTTTGCATTGAAGCCGGCGAATACATCGCGGTGATGGGAGCCTCGGGATCGGGCAAGAGCACGTTGATGAACATCCTGGGGTGCCTGGACCGGCCGACGGCAGGTTCCTACCGGCTCGATGGGGGCGACGTGTCGAGCATGAGCGACGATGAGTTGAGCCGTATCCGTCGCGAGAAGATCGGCTTCGTGTTCCAGGCGTACAACCTCATCAGCGAGCTGAACGCGCTGGAGAACATCGAGGTTCCGCTGTTCTATCAGGGGGTGTCCCGGGCCGAGCGCCACCGCCGCGGTGTGGCGAAACTGGAGCAGGTTGGGTTGGGCGATCGCCTGAGCCACCGGCCGAGCGAGTTATCCGGCGGCGAGCAGCAGCGCGTCGCCATCGCCCGGGCGCTGGTGAACAACCCCGCTGTCATCATGGCCGATGAGCCCACCGGCAACCTCGATTCGAAAACCGGCCAAACGATTCTTGATCTCCTGTCGAATCTGCACTCCCAAGGGATGACCATCATCGTGGTCACCCACGACGAGCGCATCGCCGAGCACTGCCAGCGCATCGTCCGGCTTTGCGATGGCCGAATCGAAAGCGACACGGTAAGAACGCAGTGAGGCACGCAACGCACAGATGAGGCCAGTCCTTTGGCCGGCTTTGCTCCCTCCTGCTGTCTACAGCTGATCTCTACAGCCGCGGACATATATTCACAGGCGACCGTATGACCCGGCAGGCCACAGGCCGGTTATGCTTGTGCGAATGCGGGTCCTGGGGATTGATCCCGGCTTGAGCCTCACCGGCTACGGGTGCGTCGAACTGAGGCCCAACGTACAGGAACCCGCGCTTGTCGAGGCAGGCGTTCTACGACTCAAGGCCAAGGCGCCGATGGCGTTTCGGCTAGGCCAGCTCTATGACGATCTCACAGCGCTGCTCGATGAGCTTCGACCGAACATCATGGTGGTCGAGCAATTGTTTTCACACTATCGCCACGTTCGGACGGCCATCCTGATGGGCCATGCCCGCGGGGTGGTATTGCTGGCCGGTGAGTCGCGGGGCGTCACGATTGATGAGTTGCTGCCGACCGAGGTGAAGAAGGCGATCGCGGGCAACGGTCACGCGACCAAGGCCCAGATTCAGCAGGCGATCATGAGCCAGTGCCGATTGGCCGAGCTGCCCAGCCCCCCGGACGTGGCCGACGCCATCGCCATTGCCCTGTGCGCCGCCCGGCGGCTGATGAGCAGTGGCCTTCGGGATGGATGACGGGATAGGCGCGAAGAGTTAGCCGTCGGTTGGTCAAGATGAGTCGGCTTCGTCGCCGAGCGCCTTACGCAGGATCAGCACCACTTCGGTTCCGGGGGGTGGAATGTGATCGGACCGGACTTGCCATTGGGGTGGCTGAACGGCCTGTTGATCCGCCCAGACACGCGAGAAGCCGATCACCTCGTCGCCGAAGGTTACCAGGCCGACGATCGAGCCGGTCATGTCCGCCACGTACTGCTCGCCGGGGGCCATCCCCTGGGGATTCGGCGCGAATGCCGAGCCGCCGAACACCCACGGATCATCGGGAAACTGTGCCCGGCCGAGATGATCTTGAATCCAGTTGCGAATCGGCTCCTCGATCGTTTCCCCGGATGCGCTTTCGTAGCGGACGAACACCTCGAGCCGGTCGCCGGTCGGCGGTGTGAATTCAAGAGCGTCGTTGTCATAGCTCCACTTGCCTGGCGAACCGGGCTGGAATCCGGCCAGCAGCATCGCAGCGTGTATCTCGCTCGGTCGAGGTCTCATCACGACGAGCGATTCATGCTCGCGGGTGCCGGGCGAGCAGGCGATCTGTTCAAGCCAGCCTGCATCGAGGCAGGTCCATGCTTGAATTTCGATGGCGGGGACATCGGGAAAAACCACGAGTCCGTCAAACGGCGTCATCGTCCGTGATAGGGGCTGAGGCGCCTGATGACAACCCCCACCAACGAGCAAGAACATGCCCGCAAGACAGACGACGGGCTTAGGTCTCATGCCCCCACTGCCTCTGCCGAACTGTACTGTCGCTGGTGGGTCAAACGACGGGCACCGAGAAAAAAGGCCCGGTAGGGGCAAGCCCCATACCGAGCCCTTCCGGGGGCAAAGGGATTTGAGCGACACGGCGCATCATAGCATGCTTCCAAAGAGATGCAAGCGGAAATACGCAGCAGAATTGGCCTCTTTGGCGTCGCGCCATGGCAGCGGTAAGTGGCAAGATAGCCATCGATGGATCGCTGCTGCCACGGGCGGGTGGCCGAAGCATCTGACACGGGTGGGAGACCGAGCCAGTGAACCTAGCCTATCCCGATCGGTACCGAGTCGCCCAGCGTGCGCGTCAACCTTGCTATCCTATGAGGCCTATAAGAGCCGTCCCGATCAGGAGCGACACAATAATGCCGACCATGATCCTGACCGTACTGTTGCTGATCCTGGCTAGCGCGAGGCAACCGGCAGCGACGCAGCCGCAGACGCAGCCGGCTCCCCCGGGCCCGGCGACGGCCCCGAGCGAGGTGGATGCCGAGTTTGCCTCGCTTCGCAAGGCCTATGGGAACCTGTATTCGTCTCTCCAAGCCAGGCGCGGAATAGCTGATGAAGATATCGAAGTCATCCGTTCGATTCGTGATCGGGCAGCCACGTTCAACGAGCAATGGCCCGACCATGCGCAGGGGCTGGCGATGGAGCTGCAGTTGTCAGGGTGGCTGAAGGACTACGATCGCGTCCACCAGGTCTTCGCGCGCCTCGCTGAGCTCAGAGTCGATGATTTCGGATTCGGTGTGGCATGGGCGAACTACTTCGTGCAAATCCATGATCGCGACCGAGCTGAAGAGATCTTCGCGCGGCTGGCTGAACTGTACCCGGACAATGTGGAGGTCCGCCTCGCCTGGGTGGAGTATCTGCGAGGTCTCAACCAGTACGGGTCAGCGATCGAGATCCTCAAGAGCGACGTGTTCAATCTGACGGAGCTCCCCCGAGCGGCGCTGCTGCTATCGGAATGCCTGTTTGCTGAGCATCGTTTTCAAGAAGCGCTTGACGCGCTCCTGTCGATTTCCCAAGAGACACTGGCCGAGAATGCGGCCGTGTCACAACAGGTTCAGACTGTCCTGCCGGATCGTCAACAGTACGTCGAACTATGGGTGCAAGAGCAGGAGATTCGACTGGCGGAGGAGGCGGCCGATGACCTGCCGCGAGCCGAGCTGATTACGGCGCGAGGGCGCATCGTCGTGGAGCTGTTCGAGAACGAGGCCCCCAACACAGTGGCGAACTTTGTCTCGCTGGCCGAGGCGGGGTTCTATGACGGTACAAAGTTTCACCGCGTCATGCCCAACTTCATGGCCCAGGGTGGTGATCCCAACTCCAAACCCGGCGGCACCGGGAAGTCCGGAAAGGGAAGCCCGGGCTACCGCATCCCGGACGAGCACGATCGGGCAGGCGCCCGGAACCACTTCACTGGGAGTCTGGCCATGGCCCATAATTCGGACCCGAGGACCGCCAAGTCGATACCACACAGCGGCGGCAGTCAGTTCTACATGACCCACACCCCCCCCACCCACCTCAACGGCAACTACACCGTGTTCGGCCGGGTGATCGAAGGCTTGGAGGTGGTCCGGAGCATCGAGCTCGATGACGTGCTCGAATCCGTTTCCGTGCTTCGGAAGCGCGACCACGAATACAGTCCTCAGACCCTGCCGGAGATCCCCTCCACGCAGCCGGTATTGCGCGATGAATCCGTGACGCGGCCCGCGACGACGCCGCCCCGCACGACGCGGCCGGACACAACGCGGCCCAGTACGACCCAGCCGGGCGGTTCCGGGTAGCCGTACCAGACGCCGTGCCGCTGCGCGCGATCCGGCGCACTCAACTCAGCACAGATGGCCGGCAGCGGACGAGGCTCAAAGAAGCCGAACCGGTCGGTGGCTGCAATATCGCTGCTTTGCAAACCATTGTGCGTGCGTTTCTTGTGGAGTGCGTCCAACATCGCGGCCGGATCTACGATGCGGCCCGATGAACGCGTTTTTCTGCGAAATCACCGCTGCGGCTGATTGATCTGCCTGATCAGACCGATGTGTGGCGGTGCTTCGGCGATTTCGCCGCAGCGTTCGATATGAGCCTGGCCGCACGCGCGTGCCCACAGGCTCCCGAGGCAACCAAACAGGAGAGTGTACACAATGCCCAGTAAGAGCAACTCACCCTATGCATCATCGTTCAAGACCGCGATCAAGCGTGGCACGCCATGCGGCGACGCCGTCGCCAGCATCGCCAAGCGGTATGACAAGAATCCCAAGACGGTGTTTGCATCCCTGCACAAGGTCGGATTGTGCTTCCGTCAAAAGTTCAACGGTCAGTGGATCTATTGGCCGTGCGAGGCAAAGAAGACGACCTCTGCGAACTTCAAGCCCTGCCAGCTGAACATGTGGCAGTGGTTCATCGACTGGTGCATCACCAGCGGCTCCTGCACGCCACAGCAGCTTCTGAAGCACTGCAAGAGCCAGAAGGACTTCATGAGCTACTGCCGCAAGTTCTTCAACAAGCAGTTCGCCGCCTCCACCGGCAGCGGCTCAGGCAAGGCCAAGAGGCGGACCACAGGCAGCGGGAGAAAGAGTCGGTCCACGGCGGCGTATCGGTCCAGGACCACCTCGTTGCCCAAGCGACGGAGCACCTCTCGTCGCACGGCCCGATCCACCAGCTACCCGTTCCCCCGCGCGAGCAGAAGCCGCGCAATCCGCCGGTACCGCAAGGTGGCGTGAACCGCGCAGGTCGCTCAAGAGTATCGATGCAGCACCGGCCATGGGGTCGGTGCTGTCGTTTACCATGATCCGCGGATCCTTACGGGAGGTCCTCCTCACCCAGAAGCCTGAAACTCTTCTTCCGCAGGACCTGCCCAGCAAGGACCTGGTCATCGACGGCCAGGGCGATCGTCGGTGTGCCGTCCGGCCCAATCATGAGCGGGTATGCGAAGCGGATGTTCAGCTCCGCGCCCAGAAGATAGAGACACATGCTGGTGAGGGTGTGATCGCCGTACACCTCCACGATCAAGAGGTCAAACTCGGAAAACGGCAATCCTTCCTCGCGCAGCAGCGCCCGCGCCGCGTCGGCATTGTTGGGGATCATCCGCACCACAGCATGGTCCGAAGACTCCAGCACGCTCAGGGCGCACAGGTGGACGTTGGGAGCCTCATCAAACAGATGGACCAGCTCAAAAAGCTTGCCGACCTTGTTCTCCAGAAACACGCTGAACTGGCGGACAGTCGGTGGGCAATAACCCCGGGCAGTCTGCGGGGGCACAGCTTGGCTCATTTCAATTCCCCACACCCTTCGCGCAAGCCGGGTGAACGCTTGTGACGAACCCGTAGGGGCCGGCCGGACAAGCCACCAGCGTACCGCCCAACCCTATGCAAAAGCAAGCAAAAAATAGCCTATCTTTACAGGTATACACCCCTTGGGCACACAGTCAATCGGCATTGGGCAGGATGATGTCCACTTCACCGGGGTCAGGTGACAGGCCGGCCCGATGGGCCTCGTGGAGGAACGTCTGCACGGCCGCCCGCCCGACGCTTCCCAGGTCCAGCGTCCAGCGGTTGACGTACATGTTCACGAATCGCTCGGCAAGCTCCGGCGAGACGTCCTTTGCGCGGCCCAGGGCGTACGCGAGCGCCTCATCGTGGTGATTTAGCGCGAACTGCACGCAGCGATGCAGGTCGGCGGTGATCTGTCGGAGCGTGGATTGCCCGTAAGACTCATCGAGGTCTCGCCGAATCGCGTTGACGCCCAGCGGCAACGGCAGACCGCAATGTGATGACCACCACATACCGACATCCGCAATCAGGTGCAGCCCCGCCTCGGCGAACGTCAGCTG
>JADFIR010000011.1 GCA_022566535.1 Planctomycetota bacterium | reverse complement strand
CCAGCCGAGGGAGCCCATCCGTACAAGCAGGATCTGAGAGATCTGGAGTTTCACCTCCTCGAGACGGGCCACTTCGCGCTCGAGGAAGACGGTGACGCGATCGCCGAGCTGATCCGGTCGTTTCTCAGACGGAAGGTCCCCCGCTGACCGCTGCCCTGGTTGTAGGGTCAAGCCCATGCTCGACCGCACGCTTCCGCTGAGCCATGCCGCGCAGGCGCGCCGGCTGATCTCCACGAACGAGGTAGCGGGCAACATCGCGTCCTGCTTCCAGAACTCGGTCGAGCGTTCATGCCGCTTCTCGGTAGTAATGGCTGAGGATTCCGCACTCCTGTCGCCCTCTGTTCAGGCAGCCCCCACCGTGCTCAAAGCGCCGCCGGCGCAGACAATCCCGGCGGGCGAACCCCTGTCCTGCCAGCGGCGGGCCACGCGATCGCAGCCAGCTGAGCCGCCACGTATTGTCACCTGCCAAGACCGCGAAAAACCCTCACGTTCCGAGCCTGGGCGAGTATTTTGAGGGTACTGGTTATTGAGACGGCTGTCCCGGCTCGGCGAGGAACCCGGCGATGACGGATGCGGGGATCGCGAACGCGACGTTTTCGGCCCCGCCACCGCTCAACTTGAAGACAACCAGACCAACCAAATCGCCGTTGCGATCCAACAGTGGGCCGCCGGAGTTCCCCGGCGAGATTGCGGCATCGGTCTGAATCATCGCCGTCCGTGCAACCTCACCTGGCTTTCGGTGCGCTGACACGATGCCCCGGGTCACAGTCCAACCCAACCCCAGCGGATGGCCGATGACGTACACCTCGCTTCCAACCTGCGGCATGCTGGTCCGCCCCAACTGCAACGGAACCCACCTAGCCGCAGGCCCCTCCACCTCAACCAGGGCCAGGTCGAGGCGGCGGCTTCTTCGCACCACCTTCGCCGGGAAGACCTCGCCGTTGTGAATCTCGATCTGCGGCTCGTCGGCTCTCTGCACCACATGAGCATTTGTCAGGATCTCACCTGCTGTCGAGACCACAATCCCCGCCGCTTGCCCACGGGCGAGCCGAATGCGGACCACGTACGTTTGTGCGTCGTAATAAAGGTCGCAAAGGTCGCACGTGCCCGGCGCGTGGCCAACGACATGTTCTCCCGAGGGTACTGAATCGAATGTGTAGGGTGGAACGGACTGGCAGCTCGTGATCAAAGCCGCAGCCAGCACCAAGGCGGCGGAACGGCCGATGGCATGAAAGTACGGATTCATCATCTTCGTCGACATCTTTATGCCGGATGCTTCCGGCCGCATTCTAGCAACTAATTCATATGCCCTCGGCGGCCTTCGGCCGGAAGGCCAGCCGTGCCCGGTTCACATCGGGATAAATCTCAAAGAGTTTGTTCAGACCTGTTATCTGTAGGACGTCGGGCAGAGCGCCCTTGACCGAAGCGATCTTGACATCACCGCCGTGGCGCTTCATGCGGTTGTGGAGCCGCACGAGCACCCCCAGCCCGTAGCTGGAGATGTAATCGAGCTTGTCGCAATCAACGATGATCTTCTTCAGCCCGGCATCGACGAGCTTCTCAATGCTCAGGATGAACTGCTCGCTCGTATCTGCATTCAACCCACCGTCGGCCGTGATGATCAGCACGTCATTGTCGATCTCGTCGTAGTAGAACTCCATAGGCTCTGACTCCTAGTCAAGCTGCGAAGGGTCCGAGGAAAAGGGCACCCTACCAGCCGGATCACTGGCCGCATTGATGTTTCGGCCGCGCGACTGACCACGCGGACCCCTCAAGCGACAACCATGCCAATCATTTTGGCCATGACGTGCATCTTTTGGCCAATTGACTGTTGGGGCGGGTTGGCCGCGTTGTGGTGCAGCACCAGCAGCGTCTCATCGTCCTTGGCTGGGGCTCCTCCGCGATATGTGACCGCCGCAGCCAGCACGTCACGGCTCAGTTCCTGCGGCCGCGCAGTGTCCGTTTGACGGACCAGCTCAAGTAGGCCTTCCTCACCAAGGCGTTCGCCTTCGGGGTTCCTCGATTCGATGAGCGAATCGGAGTAGATCAACACCAGATCGCCCTTGCCGAGTTTGACTGCGAACTGCATGTAATTGGTCCGGGCGATCACGCCGAGCGGCAGATTCATCACCGCCGCCGCGGCCCGTTGTGGCATGTCTGGGTCCAGTAGTTCCCAGCGTTGTGAGGCGGCGTGATACCACAGCGGCCGGGGATGACCAACGTTGCAGATGATCAGATGGTCCGTCGGTGCAAAATAGGTCGTCAGTAGCGCGGTGGCAAATCGGCCGTCCCGAGCCAGCTTCGAGAAGTCACGGTTGAGCGCCCGGGCAAAGCGGGTCTGGTCCAGGGTGTTGATGTACTTGCGCATCAGTGATCGCAGTCGATGGGCCAACTTGCCCGCGGTGGCCCCGTGGCCGGAGACGTCCGCAATCGCGAAGCGGGAAATCCGCCCAGCCCCGCACATGGAGACGTAGTGGATGTCGCCGCCGCAGGCGTCGCCTTGATATGGGTCGGACGAAATCCAAGCATCGATCCCCGGGACGGAAATCGCGTTGTGGATTGCTCCGTTACCACCCCAGACTTCCATGCACTTTAGAGAATGCGTGGAAGGGTCAGGAGGTTGTGCAGTTGCAGCATACATCGTCTTCACCCAGTTCCCGCCACGCCATCACGGGTCACGACGAACAGGTTGCTGGTGATCGGATACGGAAGCCGTCGGAAAGCCATCTCCGCTCGTTTGCTGAGCCTCGTGACGAACTCCGCCGGGGCACTCGACAACGCCAGGAACACATCGCGGGAAGGGATAGCCACGTAGAAGTCGCCGTTGAGCTCGGGAGCCAGCCGGTCGTGGAGCGAGTTCACCAGCAACCGCGCCGAATCGTAGCCGTCCTGGGCGGCGACGATCGCCGCCCGGCCCCCCTCGACTGAATCCACAAGCTGCATCTGCAAATCCGGGATGTACCGCGCCAGGTTCTCGCGGGCGATCACGTCCAGATCTTCAGCCTGCACCCCCCACCGAAGCGTCTGCTCGATGGTGACGGTCACGGTGATCTGTGGCATGTCGATGACGAACACGATCACCGTGTTGTTGACGTACGGGATGTGGGCGACCTGCTCCTGGTCCAGGTGCTGAAAGATCGTTACCGGCTGGATGCGTGGCATGATGCGGGGCTTCGCGACGGACAGGGGCAGCGGGAGCACGCTGAGGGAGTCGCCCTCGATCAACAGTTCGAGGTAGTTCTCCACGATCCGCACACCGTGATCCGGTTGACGCTGGACCATCCGGTAAAGGTTCTCGAGCCTCAGGTACTTGCCATTGAGAACCAGATCGATCGGCCCGGCGAACTCGACCGCCCGTTTGGGAAACTGGCGTTTCAGGAATCGGGCCACCTGTTCGCCGAAGGCTTCGGGTTCTCGAGGCATGCGCGCCATCAGGAGATCCTCTGTCCGCTACTCTCACCTCAGAGCCTTCTTAGTTCTGTTGATGCGAGGTTGGTTGAAATCGTTGTGCAAGTGGAGTCTCTTGTAAAACCTCATTCGTGGAATGAGTGTTCCAGAAACCTGAGAAAAATGGCTGACAGACTTCGGCCGTCTCAAAGCGCGTCGTGCGCTGGCTTGCTTCAGCGGTCTTTCCGTAATCGTGGAATAGACGTTCTATAACAAGTGTTCTGTTCGAGGGAGTTAGCCGAACGATCAACTCCAACTACGCAGGAGCCTGAACATGTCAAGCGCTACCCCCAGCATGAGAAAGCTCTTTGCATTGGTACTCGCTGCCGGCCTACTGCCGGTGCCGGCAACGGCATTGGCTGAAGGTGGCCACCACGGCCACCGAGGTCACCAAGGCCACCACGTTCAGCGAGGTCACCACGTTCAACGGGGTCACCACGTTCAGCGAGGTCGCCACGGCGGATTACACCTGGGCATCCGCCTTGGGCATCACGGCCTCCATTCCGGCCGCCACTATCGGTATGGCCACCGCCGCGGCTACGCGTACTACAGTCATCGCAATCGGATCCCGTACAACAGCATTTACGGCACGAGACCGGTGTATCGATATCCCGAGTATGCTGCCAAAGAACATGCTGCAGACGGAGCGACGTTTGGTCGAAACGATGGCAATCTCTATCGCAGTGCGCCGGCCACGGTAGCCGCGTGGAATCTGCTGGCGACCGATCGACCGGCTGATGCCCTTCGCGAATTCGGCCGCCACGCGGGCAGCGATCCCGACAATGGGGTTCCCAAGGTGGGTTACGCCCTAGCGTCAGCAATGATGGGCGACCTGACCAGGGGCGTCTGGGCCATGCGACGGGCCCTGAGCTCCCATCCGCATTCGCTGCAGTACGTCACGATCAACGAGCAGCTTCGGCCGAAGGTTGAGCACATGGCCCATCAGTATGAGCAGACGCTGGATCACGCCACCCAGGATCCCGATGCGGCCTTCATGGTGGCGTCGTTGCACCATCTCTTGCGGAACACCGAGAAGGCTCACCATGCCATTGAGCGGGCGATCCGTGATGGTGACCACAGTGTCAGCGCCAAGAATCTCAGGCAATTGATCGAAAAGGAGGCTGCAGCAACCGCAACGTATGCATCGGGATCCGATCGTGCACCGGTCGAGTAATCGGCGCCCGATGCCGATGCCAACGACAACGACCACGATTACTGATCTGTGCCCGTCGAGCTGTTCAATTGCGCCCGTTGCGCCGTCGCGGAATCGCATCGATTCGAGCGAACCGTTACCCGCAAACTCGGTGACGCGCGCGTTGAACCGTACCTCGATCTCTGGATGTTCGACGACGTTGGCCACGACGAGCGAGCTGGCGCTCATGGAATCCTCGCGCACCAGGATCGTGATCTTGTCAGCACAAAACGTCAGGAAGAGGTTTTCCTCTGCGGCGCTGTTGCCACCGCCGATGACCACGATGTACTGATCCTTGATTTGGTCCTGCCGTAGGTTTAGGCGTAGACTTGGACAGACCGCTTATGGACCGCGATATCATCGAGGCGCTTATCCGGGTGGTTGAAGTGAAGGATGCGTGCACGGCCGCCCATACTTGGCGTGTCGCGCTGTACACGCAGTTGCTTTCGGAAGCGGCCGGTCTGGATCCCGATGAGGTCCTGCACCTCATGTATGCGGCCGTGCTGCATGACATCGGAAAGATCGACATACCGTATCGGATCCTTACCAAGCCTGGCCGACTCACCGCAGCCGAGTTTGAAATCGTCAAGACACATACAGTTCTGGGTTACGATCGCCTTCGGCGCATGGACGAGACCGATCCGGTCACGTTGGCATTTGTCCGCTCACATCACGAGCGGCTCGACGGCTCGGGCTACCCCGATGGTCTGAGCGGGGCGGAGATCCCGATCGCCGCCCGCTGCTTCGCGGTGGTCGACACTTTTGATGCGATGACGTCCATTCGACCGTATCGGCGCCACGTCGGACCTGAGGCCGCTGAAAAGGCGCTTGCCGTCTTGAAAGCTGAAGCGGGCACACGCTATTGCCCTGACGCAGTCGAACTTCTCGCTGCCCGTTTCGACAGCGGCGAGCTCGACTGGATCCTTTCTTACTTCAACGACGAACAGCCTATGGTGAGCGTGTCGAGCTACGACGCGCCGGTTATCGCGACGGCGGGGCGAGAGCTCAGCCGACGGTGGCGCAGCGGCAAGGCAGCGCCCCTCGGCGCGTCGCGCGTCGCGAGTCGTGGTGACGCGGGCTAAGTAACTATCTAAAAACTGGTGACAAGGCCGTATGGGTCCAAAAGTCAGCCCAAGCCGAAGTCGTGATGCGTCAAGAGCCTGAAGATGGTGTGAACTTCATCTCCGCAGCCCATCGCATGCATGCTAGATTCGGGCCCCAAACGACCCGTCGCCAGCAAATCCAAGCTCTTGACACAGGGCGATTTGCAGTTGGGCTGAATTATGGACCCATACGCCCAAGGCGAGATCGCCCTTGATCGGCTGGTGAACATGATCGCGGTAGGGGCTAAAGAAACTCAGTGAGTTTGAGTTTGCAGGGATCAAGTACTTTGCGCTAGAATTACCGTAGCCATGAACTACATGACCCCACAAGAAATGGCCCGTTTGGAGGAGCAGCTGCAGAAGCTTGTCGACAGGCGCATCGAGTTGTCAGACCGCATCGGCCGCGCCCGCAAGCATGGTGATCTCAAGGAGAACGCTGAGTATCACACTGCCAAGGAGGATCAAGGCCATGACGAACGCAAAATCCGCGACCTGCAAGCGAAGCTCGCGACCGCCGTCGTCGTTGACGATACGAACGTACCGGCCGGCATGGTGTTCATTGGCGCTACTGTTCGTCTACGTGAGGTAAACACGGGCGATGAGAATCTCTATCGATTGGTTGGTGAGACGAGCGGGTCTATGAACGCTGATTACATCGAGGTCACGCCCAACTCACCAATGGGTATGGCCCTCATGAAGGCGGAAGTTGGAAGCACTATCCGCGCCGATCTTCCCCACGGCGCGAAGCGCTTCGAGATCCTCGAGATCCAGTGACCAGCTATGGCGGGGGGCGCTCCCGTCTTCTGCCATTATTTACCCGAACCGCAAACCTCGAAATGTCAAGCGCTTGATCATGCTGTGGACAGCGTGTGCTCAGCCGACCTGAGCGGTTCCGGTACGTTATCTCGGCAGGATGTTCAGCACGCCGATACAGATGCTCTTGGTTGCCGCCAGCGTCTCGGCGGGCAGTTGAACTACTACGAGCGCGCCGCCTGAGCGCTCGCACCGTCCTTGATTCAGTCAGCCTGTCGATGGCTCTGCCACGCGATCACCACCGCACGGCATGCGTGTGGCAGCGAAAATGCCGCGCATTGCGAATCTCGGTGCCCGGTCATCACCGGCCCCCGGTATCTTGGCCGAGAATCCACCTCTCCGAGCCAATTCAAATCCCTGCGCCGCACCGAATTGGCATTCGGCTTACTTCTGGAACAGGACGCCCCTGGGGTAGAATCTCCATTGTGGAAGATCAAACGCGATCTACAGTCACGCGGTTGCTGTCCGATCAGTCGCTGGACGACACCGAGCGCCTGCGCCAACTGCTTCCACTCGTGTATGACGAGCTTCACCAGATCGCGTACCGGCGCATGGCCGGCGAGCGATCAGGTCACACGCTGCAGGCGACTGCTCTCGTCCACGAGGCGTACATGCGACTCGTCGGCGAGAGCAACCCGCTTTGGCGGGACCGTGGCCACTTCTTCGCTGCGGCCGCGGAAGCGATGCGACGGATACTCGTCGACCAGGCCCGACGTCGCGACGCCATCAAGCGCGGTGGCGACCGGCAGCGGGTTGAACTGGATGGGCTGGAGGTCGCAGCCGAGATCGTTTCTGCGGATCCTTCAGTGGATCTTGTGGCTCTCGATGGAGCCATCGCCGCGTTGGAAGCGGAGGATATGCGAAAGGCAACACTCGTGAAGCTGCGGTACTTCACCGGCCTGACCCTGGATCAGGCCGCCGCCGCCCTCGATATCTCTGCCGCCACCGCTGATCGTGACTGGGCCTACGCTAAGGCCTTTCTCTACGCTGAGATCCGCAAACGACGGAATTCCTGAGATTCCCCCGTGCGGATGAGGCTTTTGCCGTGCGAACTGCGCCAGTACTGGTAGAGCGACTGACACGAGGCGATCACCATGCCGAACTCAGCAGACATTGATGATCTGTTTCTTCAGGCGATCCGCTTGCCACGAAGTGAGCGGACAGCCTTCGTCGACGAATGTTCTCCAGATTCGCAAATAGAGGAAACATTAAATGGAAACGACAGGATTTGTTTTTGGAATGCTCGGCATGTCTCTTGCGATTATTGCTTGGGGTCTAGTAGGCAGTTTAAGAAACGAGTTTGAAGACTTGAAGAAGAACCTAGAGGACTCTGGCGTCTTGAAAGACCAAACAGAATCTTAGGATAAATAGATTCTATTAATTGCCGAGCAAACTGTTGCAATCAACTACAGTTATAACAACGTTTTTTCGCCATTTGGTTTTGAGGACTTATTCAACGGATGATGATGCAATGCCGGAATCAACAAACCTCGATGATCTCTTTCTTCAGGCGATCCGCTTGCCACGAAGTGAGCGGACAGCCTTCGTCGGCGAATGTTCTCCTGATTCGCAAGTGCGCGACCGGCTGAACGTTCTGCTGGAAGCACACGACGAGGCGTCGGATTTTCTAGAGTCACCAGCCGTCCGCGCGCCGGTACTTGACCTGACCACACAGTCACCGCTGGCCGAAGGGCCCGGGACCACCATTGGCCGCTACAAGCTCCTCGAGCTCATCGGCGAAGGCGGGTTCGGCGCGGTGTACATGGCGGACCAGAAGGAACCCGTTCGCAGGAGAGTCGCACTCAAGATCATCAAGCTCGGTATGGATACGAAGCAGGTGATTGCTCGCTTCGAAGCCGAGCGTCAGGCTCTGGCGATGATGGACCATCCCAACATCGCCAAGGTACTGGATGCGGGCGCGACGGAGACGGGGCGTCCCTACTTCGTCATGGAACTCGTCAAGGGCGTTCACATCACCGAGTATTGCGATACCGAGAACCTGACAACGAAAGAGCGATTGGATCTGTTCATCAAGGTGTGCAACGCGGTGCAGCATGCCCACCAGAAAGGAGTCATCCACCGCGATCTCAAGCCAAGCAACGTGCTCGTCACAATGCACGACGATCGTCCGGTCCCGAAGGTGATCGACTTTGGCATCGCCAAGGCGACGAACCGTGAGCTGACCGACAAGACCCTCTTCACGGAGTTCCGGCAATTCATCGGCACGCCGGAGTACATGAGCCCTGAGCAGGCTCAGATGAGTGGGCTGGATATCGATACGCGCAGTGACGTCTATGCACTTGGCGTGCTCCTGTATGAACTGCTGACGGGGACGACACCATTCGATGCGCGTGAATTACGTACGGCCGGCATGAACGAACTCCAGCGCATTATCCGTGAAGAGGTGCCGCCCAAGCCCAGCACGCGATTGTCAACGCTTGGTGATGACGTGGCGGGCATCGCCAAGCATCGAAGAGACGATCCGGCGCATCTTGCAAAATCAGTGCAGGGCGATCTCGACTGGATCGTGATGAAGGCGCTCGAGAAGGACCGCACACGGCGCTACGAGACCGCGTCGGCCTTTGCCCACGACGTGGTGCGGCACCTCGAGAACCGACCGGTCGACGCCGGTCCGCCGGGGGCGGTGTACCGCATGCGCAAATTCGCGCACCGCAACCAGAAAGCGGTCGTGGCGGCGCTGGTCCTTGTGGCGGTGGTCGGTCTGGGGCTCGCAGGGACGACCGCAGGCTTCCTGCGCGCACGCGCCGAGGCGGACCGCTCGGGCAAGATCAGCGACTCGTTGCAGGACGTCCTGGCCATGACCGATCCGGCGCGCGCCGCGGACCGGAGCGACGTCGAGAGTGTCCTCGCGACGGTCCGCGAGGTGTTCGGCGAGGACCACGCCACGTTCGCCGCCGTTCTCAACACGCTCGCCCTGCAGCTCCACGACGCCGGCGACTTCGATGCGGCGGCGGAGCTGTATCGCGAGTCGCTCGCAGTCTGGAAGAAGGTCTACGGGGAGCAGCACCCCAACGTGGCAATCACGCTCGCGCGCCTCGGGACCTCGCTGCGCGCGCAGGGTGACGACGAGCAAGCGGAGAGCGCGCTCCGCGCGGCGCTCGCCACTTTCGAGGGCGCCTCCGACACGCCCGGCCTCGCGAGCTACGACGCGCGTGTCGAGCTCGCCGACCTGCTCGGCAATCGGGGCGAATACGCGGAGGCGGACGAACTGCTCGGGGAGTCGCTGGCGATCCTCCGTGCGAGCCCGTCTCCCGCACACTTCAGAATCCTCACGACGCTGGAGAAACGCTTCATCGTGCAAATCAACCAGCCATCCGTCGACGCGCGCGAGACGATACGCGCGATCTACGACGAATCGCACGAGTTCTATCCCGACGACAGCCCGGTGCTTGCGATCACCGCCCTGGGCTACGGGAACCACCTCTACCAGCAGGGCGAGCACGAGACCGCGGAGCCCTACCTGCGTGAGGCCATCCAGCGTTTCCGCGCCAACCCGAAGCCGCCTGGAGTCTACTACTTCGCCGCGTCCGATTCGCTGTTCCAGATCATTCGCAGTCGCACCGACCCTGAGAGCGTGGCCGAGACCGACGACCTGCTGGTCGAATTGATCCGGCTCGGCCGTGGGTTCTTGGGCGTCGACGTCCTGACGGACACCCAGGTGTACTACGCGAGTCGCATGCTCGACCGCGGAAGGTTCGGCGACGCACTCGACGCCATGTTGGACGCTCACCAGGCCCTCGTGGACGCAAACCGCTCGGTGGACGAGCGCGAAAACCTGCGGGACAACTTGACGATGCTGGCCTTCAAGGTCGTCGTCCGTCCCGACCTGGGGCCGGAGGTCTACGCCCGTGCGCGCGACGCCATCGAACGCGCGCTACTGGAGGAACCGGACCACGCAGCGATGATCGTGGTGCTGGGCGCCGTCCTCTATCGACAGGGCGAGTTCGCTCTCGCCGCCGAGACGCTCGACCTGCCCCCGGAGCCCCTGTCAAGGTCTCCGGGAGGCCTTGCCAGGAGGATGGCTCCCGCCGACCACGCCTTCCGGGCGCTGGCCCACGCACGGCTCGGCCACGACGCGGTCGCGCGCGTAGAGCTCGAGACGCTGCGCGCAGCCCTCGCTGGCCGCGACGCGGGCGAGCCAAGGCTCCTGCGCGAGGTCGAAGCCCTCCTCGAACCAACGCCGTCCTCGAACGGGGATGGCTGAACCTCTGAATCACTTTCCCCGTATGGGGCCAAAAGTCAGCCCAAGCCGAAGTCGTGATGCGTCAAGAGCTTGAAGATGGTGTGAACTTCATCTCCGCAGCCCATGGCATGCGTGCCAGATTCGGGCCACAAACGACCCGTCGCCAGCCAATCCAAGCTCTTGACACAGTGCGATTTGCAATTGCGCTGAATATTGGACCCATACGGGGTGCCGAGACGCCGTAATTCTCGTGGTGTCAAGGCGTTAGTGCGTGTCACCCCCGCGCGACTATGACACGCGTTTCGGCGGTCGCGTGGCTCCCATACCCGATCACCGCTACGTGGCCATCCCAGGCCCCAGCGACCCGAGCGGTCTAGGTCCACGTGGGTGTTCCATCGCCCCGCCCAAGTGCGGCGTACCACGGATGGTCGGCTGTCAGTCCAGATCACGCCCCTCGGAATTGGGTGCATCCGTCCAGATCGACCCCACTGACGCCCCTTCCATGCTCTATTCGACGCGCCGCGCTGTAATCGGGCCGCTCTGGGTGTGGGCAAGAAAAGGCAAGAATAGGGGGACGGGAGTCTTTGCTGGGGCCGGCCCGTCACCGTCGATTCCCCTCAGTTGCAAGCGACTGGAACTGGGGTTTCCGGGGGGGGCGTTTGGTGGCGGAGGGTTCTTCTTGGCAGGCGGCTCTTGCCCGGCGTAGAACGAGGCGGCGGGTCTGATGGACGTGGCAATATCGATGATCGTCGTCTTGTAGAGCGTGCGAACGGCGGGATCACCGATCACACCCAAGTACCCCACCCGGTCTTCGGCGTGCTGGAAGCCCATGATGAAGAACACCACGTCCTTGCCTTTCAGCTTCCCCCGGCCCTCGACGAACCGGGCGGGCATCCCCTGGAGCTCTAAATTGATGGGCTCTTGGTACTGCACCGCTGTCAAGGCCTTGTCAACCCGAGCCCTGATCCGGGCGGCAGCGTCATCCATTGAGCTGACACTCTTCATGTCCGCTACGATCATCCACAGCATCCCGTCGTCCGAGAACGCGGTGATCCTCTCTTTCTCCAGAGTCACCTTCCACTCATCCGGCAACCAGATGGTGAACTGTGGCTCAAAGTGGTCGGTGTACGTGATTTCGTGCGCCCAGCCTGGGCTCGTCGACACCACAACCCCGGCCAGTACGATGCTGCATCTCCAGTTCATCTCTGTGATCCTCTGTAGGTGTAATCTTCTCTGATCCTCGACCATCAGTTGGTTACCTTTGGCCCTTGAGCACGTCGTCGCGCATCTTTTGCAGTTGCATGATGCGTTGCCGCAATGAGACGGCAGCCTCGGGGCCATAACGTTGCTCGATCATCTGAATGTCCTGCCGGGCGCGGTTATCCCATGCCTCCGGTTGTTCGTACATATCGATGTGCACCAGCTGCTGAGGCGCGCCGTAGAAGCCCGCGATCTGCTGGCGCTGGTCGGGTTCGCGGAAATCCACGGGCTCTTGACGTTGGAGCTTTGCCTCGTATTCGGCCCGGGCGCGCTCTTCGGCCCGCCGCTCGCGCTCGCGCATCTCCAACTCCGTAGCTCGGGCACGCTCGGCTTCGAGCTGCTGCTGGTACGCCTGCTGTTGCGCGCGCTGCTGTTTCTGCCGGCCTGCCCGAACCGCGCCCGCAGCAGCGCCGTAGGCAGCGCCCTTCTTGCTGTCGCCGCCGGCAAGCTTGGCGAGGAGGGCGCCCCTGACCGCGCCGCCAAGGGCGCCGCCAACGACCTCCTGCGCTGTCGCCGCCGGGATGCTCACACCCGCCAGCCCCACAACGGCAACGGCCACGACCTTCCATCCACGTCGATTCCTGTACATGGTGCGATACTCCTTGTGTCTTGGCTGACTCATCATGAAAACGAGATCAAGTTCTCTGGCCCGCGAGCTCATGTCATCAGCGCTGCCCGACGCCCGATGGAAGATCCGGAACTACGATCAGCGGAACACATATGCCCAGAGACTCCCGCGCTGATGGCCGTCGCGTGCCACGACAACCGATACTCGTTCTGTTTCCATTCGTCATCAAGCTGGTCCTCTCGTCATCGAGTCCGATTGGCGCGCCGCGGGCAATCAACGTGCCCAGATCACGAGTCGTGTGTGAGTGGCTGGAAGCGCATGTAGTCAAGCCCGATGTTGATGCCCGCCATTAGACCGGCGCTCGCGCCCTGGTAGATGGCGACGCCATTTTGGAAGGGCGCCTTTGCGCTCATGCCATCGTCGACTACAACTACCACAGCAGATATCGATCCCGACAACTGATTCTTCATAAAGCGGTTCAGGATCTCCTCGTTTTGGAGTACGACTAACATCTTGAAACCCTGGATGCCCGTACGCGCCGCCGCCGCCACCGCCAGGGCGCCATAGACGACTCGTCGGATCGGTGGCACAAAGATTCCTGTTCGCGTCTGCACGTTTCCGTTCTCACTTCGTGTCTTCATCGCAGCCTCTCGGTGCGCGGTCGATGAACTCAACGACCGACTGCTTCAAAGCGCATGTATTTCAACCCGACGCTGACCCCCGCCATGAGCCCGATCTGGTCACCCTCGTAGATCGCGACGCCGTCGGTGAACGATGCCGTGTCGGCTCCGCCCGCTTTGCCGGCGACGATGGTCACGCCCACGTTGCCGGTCAGTTTGTTCTGCCGGAATCGCCGCATCGTCGCCGGGTCCTCGAAGACCACGAGCATCTTGTAGCCCTGGGCCCCGACCTGGAGCCCGGCCGACACCATGTTGATGTACGCCCAGCCGACCTGTCTGTTGTTGCTGTCGTACACGACGCCGCGGCCCATCTTCCCGCCGGTGATCCCAAGGCCATACCGCCCGATACCCGGGTAGGAGGCGTATCCGGCCGAATTGTCAAGCTGCGCACCCAGCCCCCTGACGTTGTTTCTGAACCACCGGGTGGCCGACCGACTGTCCGCTATTACCTTCGCCTGATCCTTCTGCTTGGGGACGGTTGAGCAGCCAGGACTGAGGCACACGACGCTCGCGACGAGAAGTTGCATGCAGACGAACCGGCAGAGTTTTGATCGCGTGTCCAATTTCCTATTCCTTATTTACGGGTTGAGGAGTTGGTGAGAAACCCGCTGGGTCCGATCGGGTCGGACGCGCAGGCACCGAGGAGGAGCGTCGCCGCCACGCTGAGGCTCAAGGTCAGGATTTGTCGAGACACAGGTCGATTCTCCAAGAGAAGGTTGCGAGAGGTTCTCATGGTCGCTCACATCGGAGTTGACTTGACGTGCGGAATCTTCTGTCAATTAATCAAATTCAGCTTTGTGATCGAGATGACTTTGGGAAACAGACGGAGATACGATCGTTCGACCCTGCCAGTCTGCGGTAATGCGATGGTTAGTTTTACGGATTCGCCAGATGCTCTCCTTCTTGGCCTTCAATTGACGACACATAGATGCCCCCTCGCAGCACTTCTTCTACAGCTGGTAACAGCTCTGTCTTGGCATCGTGCTGGAACACATAGCCCTGCACTCCCTTGTTCAGCAGATCGCACAAATCGACCGAGTCGTTGTGGTCGCTGACCACGATCATCTTCACCTCGGGGAAGCGACTCTTGAGCACTCGCGTCATATTCATTTGCTCGCGGTTCGGAATCGTCATTTGAACGATCGCGAGATCAGGTTCGAGCGCTACAACGGCGTCAACTAGCGACAAGACATTGTCAGTCATGGCCGAGACTTCGATATGAGGTTCAAGCAGACTCTTCAAGCTTCCCAACATCGTCTGGTTCCCTGCCATCAACACACAACTCGCTTTCATGGCGGTCCTCGCCGCGGCGGAGGGCGATGGGTCTTGCGGGTTCAATCACAGTCCAATCAAGCGGATTGGCGACACTCGTACTGGTCCCAGGACGCCACGGCCACACACGGCCGTGTCCTTGAACGCAGGGATACTGGCGCACCCAAGGGAGTCTGTCACTAGGGAAATTCCTAGGATTAGCGAGGGATTTTTCCTAGGGGGATCGCGCGGATTAGAGGGAGGAAATGCCGTGCTTGACCGCAGTGACGAAAAAGATTCCCGTCCCCCATTTTTTTTCCGACCAGCGTCTTGCCCGCATTGACAATAATGACTCCCGTCCCTTTTCTTCCTGAGCAAAGCAACTAGGCACTTTTGCCTATCGGCGATCAGGCTCAGTCTGTTGCTTTGCGCTATCCGTATCCTCGAGTTGCGGCTCGGCAGAAAGCGACTCGGCCGCCTCTGTTACCGCAGCGTCCGAGGGGTCGGTACCGGGCGAGCCGCGTGGCGGATAATCGAGCGTGTCCGCGAGTTGCTCGATCCTCGAGGCCGCCAGCTGGGGAAACGGCAGCTGACCGGATTTGCGCCAAGATTTCACCTGTCGCATTGCTTCGCTGCTGCGCTCCTTGTCCAGACCGTCGTCGCGACCCCAGTACAACGTTTGCGACGGGAACGCAAAGCCGGTTCCTGAGTTCCCAACGATCTCGTTCACTCGCAGGAAGACGTCCTCCCGGATCGCATAAAATTCGTTCCATTCCCGAGTCAGCGCATAAACCCGAATCTCCACGTCGAGCGACGATGCGCCGTATTCTGCAAAACGCACACGCACCGTGGTGCGGTCAATCTTCGGGTGGGCGTGAAACATTTCGCGTAACATCGCGAGAACGTAACGTAGCTGATCCGGCTCGGTTTCGTAGCGAAGCCCGATCGTGGCGAGAATCAGCATCCGGTCGCATTTCGCCCAGTTGATAATCTCCATGTCGACGAAGGTCGCATTGGGTACGGAGATCAACGTTCGATTGAGGGCTCGGACTTGCGTCGAACGCAGGCCAATGCTCTCGATCGTACCTGCGTGGGCGCCGAAGCTGCAAAAATCGCCGACCCGCACCGGCCTGTCCATAAACAGAATCGCGCCACCGATCAAATTCTCCAGCGTCGGGCGTATCGCCAGTGCCACGGCGAGACCGCCGACACCCAGACCAGCCAGCAAACCAAACACGGAGAGCCCTAGATCCTGTGCGCCGTAAACAAGGATCCACGCACCGCCCACAAAGCCGATGACGCGCGCGCACAGACGCAGAAGATTGGCATCGAGACTTTCGTCAGGGATTTTCGGAGACGAGATGATCCACTCGAATAGCATCAACACGACCAGCCAGAATATCCACACAACGGCCAGATATATCACCAGCGTCGCCGCGAAAAAGACGGACTGCGCAAAAGTACCGACGACATTCACTTCAAAGGCAACAAAGGATCTCAGTGTCATCACGACCACAATGATCGCCACGGGAGTTAGAGCATGACGACACCGGACGATAATTCTATTCTCCGACGCACGGACGTTGAATACACGGTGCCACAGGACCAGAAGAAGTGTTGCGAGCGCACCAAGTATGGCGACCAAAAGAACCTTCCAAATCGGCGTGTCGAACCAGATTCGTTTCAGGCTGTCAGGTAGGACGGACACAAGCCCCGATGGAATCATCGGACCGTGCAATTGGGGCAACGTGCGACTCCAGCTTTCGATCTCCAATGACGAATGAAGAGGGAGGTTCTGAACCTGCCGATAGAACGTCGGCGCGACAGTGACCGTTCTCGCGCTGAACAAAAACTCGCCTTCTCGCGGTCCCTCCTCGATTCGGACAATCCTGATCGGAGTGTGTGGAATACGCCATGTCGCGAGTGTCTCGTCGTCATCAAAGGCATTGATGTCCGGAATGCTTTCGATCGGTGGCAGGTCGATCCGCCCGATAATGTCCAGAAGAAAAGTAAAAGTTTCCCTCCCTATTCTCCGGCGCGAAACCGTGGGCACCGATGACAGATCGAACAGATGATGAAAACGGGGGCCAAGGAGTTTTAGCTGGCGTGCATTGGCACGGCTTTGATCTTCCTGATACGCCAGCAGAGCGTCTTCGAATTCCCGAGTGAGTCGCACAAAGGTTCCGATCGTCTCGCGTGGACTGTCCGTCCGCACCGGCTGAAATAGGGGCGTTGTGGGCAGAAAATGTTGTGCAGTCGCCGTTGCAGTGTCCTCGCCGCCCAAGCGTTGGATGTTTCCTTGAGCATAAACCGCGGTGGCAATGATGCAGATCACGGCACCTACCATCAATGAGCGAGATGTGTTACGAGAGACGGGCGTAGAAAGCATGTGATGCATGTTTTTCTTCCGAGCAATCGTGGGCATGGTGCTCTTGTCGATCACCCTTCCCAAGGCTGATCGACCCGCAAGCGAGAAGGGCTAGATACGATCGGGGTCATGTTCGCTCGATGACCCCGTGCACCCGCGCGGGAGATCGGCTGCCCGCCTAGCGCCAAAACCACACGACGCAATAAGTCTTGGCACCTCTCAGCCAGAGCTTACTGTGGTCGCCGTGCACTTTCTTGTGAGCTGAACGATTTGAACAAACAGAGTGCTGCAACACTAAAAGCGATCATTCAATACGCTTGACCGCCGGCGGAACCCAATCCCCAGTGAGGACGTCCCGTGCCGGCCAGTACAGGCGCAGGACCATGTCGAATCTCCCCGCCGGCGCTGGCAGCCAATTCGAGCGCCGCTCCTCCACTGGCGGCTCGTTTTGAATAAGGATGTCCAGCGAGCCGTCCCCGTTGAAACGGAGTTTGTCGCGGTCGCCGATGGCGTAGCGCGCGATCGGGTTGTCGGCGAGGTACATCTCGTCGTTGTACATCGTCAGCGACCAGAATCCTTGGACAGGCGGGAGCGCATCCGCCTCGAAGTGAAGGCGGTACGCTCGGCTCCCGTCATATGGCTCGCCCTGGTCGTCCCAGATCGTTATCGGGTAGACCGCGTCCTCGACCAAGTTCGCGCCGAGGCCAATTCGGGCGACGTTCGCCCGCTGCAGGTAGGCGGTGCCATAGCTTCCCATCGTCTCGGTTTTGATCACCCATCCGTTGACGAAGGACCCCTTCTGGCCCTGATCCTCGATCAGTTCGAGCCCCGCCTTCGCGCCCCGCTCCAACGCGTCCCGTACGCCGGCGCTGAGCGTAGAGAAGTCGAAGGGCTCTCCGGCGACGAAACCGATCCGGCGCAGGCGGGCGAGGATCGGCCAATCCATCTCGTGCGGGGGATTCTCCACCAAGAGCTTCGCGAAGAGCTCAAAGTATTCCTCTGCGGACATCTGCTCGACTTGGGCGAGCGGCGGGGTGCCCAGGTCGAAACTCGACTCCACGCGGCCCGCCAGAGGAGGAGAGGCGGGTTGCCCGAAGTGGCTGAGGGGCGTCATGCGATAGCCGTCCTGGATGGCGTGCACGGTCTCGTAGTCGCTCACGCCGTTCGTCTTCGTCCGGCCGATGATCCAGCCGACGCTCGTGGGCGATCGGATCCGCTGCACGTTCGCCGGCAGCTCGCCGCTCCAACGAGGTCCTATGATCGCGAAGTGCCCACCGGCGGAGCCGGTCGTCCTGGTCCCCGGGCACGCGAAGACGTCCGTCCACATGTCGATCATCGGCATCATGTGGTAGCGATCAGTGCCCTCCGGGATCGTCAGCACCAGCGGCTCCTCCGAGACGTCGAAATAGGCGATGGAGTACAGAGTGTCCACGTTGGGGCGCACCACCGCGCTGAAGTTATGGTCCGGAAAGGCGCGTAGATGTGTGAACTGGTTCATCGCGGCGGCCGAGCCCATCGCGCCCTCGAACGCCACCCGCCGAGTCATCTCCATCAGCACCATCGGGAAGGCGTAGATGTACGCCTCTGTAGCGATCTCGAGGGTTCGATCCTCGGCGTAGGCCCGGCCGATGCCGAACTGCGGGATGATGAACCCGGCGACAAGTAGTGACAGACATGTTCGTTTCATCGCTTTTCTCCATCCGAGTGTCTTTGAGACTGTTTCAGAACCGCATATTGCCCATCGCCTTGAGGCGGGTTACTCGATGCGTCTGTTGGCTTCACGGCGTGTACCAGATCGGCGAGGTGTAGGCCCGCTCCTGGTGGACGAGCAGCGCATCGTCTGGAAGCTGAATCGCGTCGCCGTAGAAGGCCTTGTCGTAGGCCAGCCAGGTCGGCGTTGGGATCTCCAGCACACGGACGTAGTAGAACGCCCGCTCTGCCGGATCAAACTCGGGGTCTTTCCAGAAGCCCATCATCAGGGCGTCGCCGACGGAGTTGGTGTAGGTGGCCTTCTTCACGTCGACCGTGTTGCCGACCGGCGTCTTGCACCGACCATCAATACCAATCTCACGGTCGTCGGACACGGCGATGTCGTAGATCCGCTCGTGCAGCTCGCCGCGCGCGTCGAGCCAGCCCTTGACGACCTGAGTGCGATCCAGGTTGGCGCCGTCAGGATCGCGCAGGGTGCGGACCATGATGGTCGGCGCCTCGCCTGCCGGGGCGTGGTGTAGGTCGCCGCCCATGGGCACGCCGCGCTGGTAGCCGGTCTCGGCGAAGTCGGGCCGCAGGACGTCGTCCTCCTCGAAACCCCAACCCGCGAAGACTCGGACCGTGATGCGCGTACCCGTCGTGGCGTAGACCTCCTTGCGCCGGAGGGCATCCCAGATGGACTCACGGGTGTTCTGCCGCGCCCAGACGGCGGCAAGACCGGAGGCAAGTGACTTGTAGTGACGGATCGTCACATCCGAGCCGTCCAGCGAAGGAATGACACCGGTGATCTTCTCCATGTACCGTTCCTCGCCCATGCCCGGCTCGACCGGGGTCGCCTTGCCGAAGCTGTTCTCCTCGCGGGTGGTCGCGAGCGAGGTGTGACTGTCGCTCGAGCCGATCATGCCGAACTTGAACGGGTTGACGCCGAGCTCGGCCTCGTATTTGAGGCCGCGCATCAGGGCCTGACGCGCGTATTCGCGCGGCAGCATGTCCGGCTTCTTGCCGTAGGTCGCGAAGTTACCCTTGTCCCAGCGCCAGTAGTCTGCGAATTCGTCGTTCGGAGAGATCGCGTGATGAGTCTCGCCGTCGCCCTTAATCTGGGTGGCCTCGTAGAGCGGCTCCCAGAATGCGCGTCGCTCGGCGTAGTCCCGCGTCAGCGGCTCACCGCCCAGCGTCGTGTCATCGAACATCAGCCCGTTCGACAGGTTCCCGTTGTGCGGAATGGCGAGGACGCGGCCGCCCGTGTTGCGCTGGTAGTTCTGCATCCACTTCCAGAGATCCTCGGGATCGCTGCTGTCGTAGTTCGAGAACGGGACCAGGTCGCGCACCTTGTCGGCGTCGTCGCGGAAGACGACGACGCGGTGAAGGTTGTTGGCCTCAGGGGACGAGGTCCACTCGAAGCCATGGAGTGCGGTAAAGACGCCCGGCTCGTTGAACTGTTCCGCCGAGTCGACGATTCGGTTCCATACCGTCTGGACCAGGCGGTCATCGTCGAGTGGGTCTTCACCCGCCGCCATCTTCTTACCCCATTCCGCGTAGGCACCAAAGGCGTCACCCGCCTTGACGAGATCGTGCACCTTCCTGCCCCACGGGATGCGCAGCAGATTGGGGTCGGACTCGGCGATCATGGTCGCGAGGCCCAGGTTCTCGGCGTGATCGGCGACGACGAGGTAGTCGAGCGGCCGGATCAGCCGCGCCCGCTGTCCTCCGGACGCCCGCACCGTCTCGCCGCGGGCGAAACGGAAGGCCTCGTCCGGACCGAGGAAGTTCCCGATCATGCCGGCGTCCGTGGAGTAGGACGTGTGCACATGCGTGTCGCCCCAGAGCACCCGATCGGGATAGGCGCGGTTCAGATAGGGCGAATACTCAGGCTTGCCGATGCGCACTTCGTCTTCCTCGATCCCGACGTCGCCGGCATAGGTCTGTCCCAACGCAGTCGCGGGCAGGGACAGCATTGCCATCGCGGCGAAAATAAACAGGTGTTTTCTCATGAGTTCCTCTCCTGCAGTAGTACTTAGAACCGTATGTTCAGGCGAACGCCCAGAATCGTGGCGGTATCCGTGTCCGGGAAGGGGTCTTCGACTACCTGCGCATCGAGCGTCAAGGAAGCACTCGGTGTAATCGCGATGTTGTAGAACGCTTCAAAGCCCTGGGAATAATCGTCGAGGATGCCAGCGCCGGTCAGTCGAGGTGCGTTCACTTTGGTGTAGAAGTAACCGAGCCCAAAGATGTCATCATCCCGTCCGGGAATGATGCCGCGGCCACCGACGCCGCCGCTCGCACTCCATTCGACCGTGATCGTGTCCTGGTCAGCGAAACCCACACGGGCGAAGAGGCCGATGCCTTGAAGGTCTGGTTTCCGGTTGATGAGGCTCAGGGGCGCGTCGCTGGCTTCTTCTTCGGTCCACAGATACTGCCAGCCGCTCCAATACACGAACCACGATTCATCCTTGGTCGGCACACTGAGACCAACGCCAGGCTCGAACACCAGGCGTCTGTTAAGCTGGAGGAACTCCCGGTCGGTCGAGTACAGCCCGCCAACGTTCTGCCCCCCAGGAAGACCTCCAAGCTGGTATTGGAACTGTGCCTCCACCGACCAGTTCCAGCCATCGCCAAAGTCATCGAATCCACTGGATGTTGATGAATCGGCGGCATTCATGATGCTTGTAGAGACAGTCACGTGCGGACTGGGCATCCACAAAACGCCAGCTGCAAGCGTGCTATAGGGAGCGATCGCGCTCACCGGGTTGAAGATGAACGAATAATTCTGAAATTGCGTGACCCCTCGTCCGGACGCGAATTCGTTCAGATCACCGTCAAGCGTATCGATCTTCCCGAGGAACACCGCGAACTGGGGTGAGAGAAACTGTGTGTAGTTGAGCGCTGTGACTACAAGGTCGACATCCTCATCTAAGTCATCTGTCAGCGGGAATAACGCATCGATGTTGACAGGCAACAATGGTCCGGCGGCGCCGTTGACGCTGTTTCCGTAGCGCGACTCGGCCCGCATGCTTATCAACGCCCCTGGCATAACGCCCATCTGCTGAAGGTCCAGGGTCAGGTTGTAGTCGAGCGCTCCCCCGTATCGCGTCGTTGTATCACGTCCACCGTCGACGACGCCCTGCAGGTACTGGGTCCAGTCGATGTGAAACTGGATGCCGTTCACGGCGAGTGAATCGCGGGATCCGCCAAAATCACCAAGAAGGAAGTTCCGTTCCCACAGATCACCCGAGTAATCGGGCAGGGGCAGGATGCCGGTCGGGGCACTCGTTTGACTGTCCTCACTCTGAGCATGTGACGGGACGACGAATGACGCGATGACCAGAGCAGACGCACAGATCGAGAGATGAGGCGTCATTGTCCTTCGTCCTTACGAGGTGGTGAATACGGGTTCGGCGTACCCGGATGGATAGGCGGTTCCTGCTGGAGCGACCGCACGTGGTTCACGATGACTTCGCCCTATCAAACGAATTGGTGACACACCAAAAAGTGCTCGTAGCACCACGGTCACACTCAACCGTATTCTTGAACGCAGGGATACTGGCGCTCCCAGGCGAGTCTGTCACTGGGGAAATTCCTAGGATTTGTAGGGGATTTTTCCTAGTGGATCGCGCGGATCAGACGGAGGAAATACCGTGCTTGACCGCGTACTGGATGAGCTGGGCGCTGGTGTTCACGTTCAGCTGCAGCATAATCCGGGACTTGTGGTACTCAATCGTCTTGCGTGTGAGATGAAGATGCGCGGCGATCTCCTTGGCGGTCTTCCCCTCTGCAAGGAGACGGAGAATCTCGCGCTGCCGCGGTTGTAGTCGAATTGTTGGTGGCTGGTTCGAGTTACCCTTGCGCCGAGAGTACAGCATCTGGCTGGCAAGAGATGGCGACACATACACGGATCCCTTCAACACCTCTTTGATCGCGGCCTGCAACTCCGCAGGTGCTGCCTGCTTCAGGACATAACCACGAACCCCCTCATCCAAAGCAGTCGTTGCGTACGTCACCTCATCATGCATGGTCAAGAGGATGATCTTGGCGTCCCTGTTGGACTCAATGATCTGCCTTGCCGCTTCGATTCCGTTGAGACCAGGCATTGAAATGTCCACGAGGATGAGATCCGCAGGAATCTCCGCAACAGTCGCCACCAACTCCTCGCCATCCTCGACGATCGCGACGATTTCATAGTCCGGCTCGAGGAGGCGCTTGAGTCCCTCCGCGAAAATCCTGTGATCATCAGCAAGAATGATTCGTGGTCGTTTCATGACTCACTCGTCTTCGCAGGGAGGCGAGCAGTCACGGTTGTGCCGCGGCCAATCTCGCTCTGTATGGAGATGGTGCCGCCGAGAAGTCCCGCCCGTTCCTTGAGGCTTGCCATCCCCAGTCCCGGTTCCTCTCGCTGCTGGGTTGGGTCGAATCCAGTCCCCGTATCGGCTACCTTCAAAGAGATCTCCGCCTCATTGAGGTGCAACGTGACGCATGCAGAAACGGCTCTCGAGTGCTTCTCGATATTGCGTAAGCATTCCTGCATGATCCGATACATTGCAAGCTCGGCACTCTTGGCAACTGAGTTGTACTCGGACGGCCCCTCAAAGCGCAGAGCAATGCCCGACCGTCTTTGGAAGGCATCGCATTCGGCCTGCATCGCTTTGACCAGCCCCAGCTCATCGAGGATGGAAGGATGCAACTGGCGGGATACCTGATGAACATCCGCCGAGAGTCCTCGGATCCGATCAGAGAGTTTGGCCAGCTTGTCGGCACCGGACTCGGTGACCGGTCGGATTTCGCTCTCCAGCATCGAGGAATCGATCGCAACCGATGCCAGACGCTGCGACATGTCATCGTGTAGCTCCCGTGCTAATCGCCGCCGCTCATCTTCGTGCGCTGAGATTAGTCGTCTGGCAAGGACTCGCAGGTCATCGCGATTTCGGCGAAGCTCCTCCTGCGCGTGCTTGCCTTGAGTGATGTCAATCATGAAGCCGTGAAGTGTCTTGGGCTCGCCGGCTTCGGACTGGACATTCACGATGTCATGGATCCAGACGGTGCGACCGTCCGCGGTAATCATCCGATACTCGAAATCGAAGTCTGCTTTGGACTTCGCGGATCGCAAGCAATAGTCAAGCGCGAACTCGCGATCCTCCGGATGAATGTGTGACGTCCAGAAATCGATGTCAAGCCACTGCTGCGGTGGATACCCCAACAACTTGGTCGCCTGAGGCCCGACGTAGGTGAACTGCCAAGTTGTGCAATCCGCCTCCCAGGGAACGGCGTCCGTTGATTCCAGCAAGACACGATGACGCAATTCGCTTTGGGTCAATTCTGCGGTACGCTCTCGTACCCTACTCTCGAGCTCGTCATGCGCCAGCCGTAGCGCCTGTTCGCCCTGCTTGCGATTCTCTTCCAGTCGCTTGAGATCGCTTACCATCCGATTATATGACCTCGATAGTTCTCCTATCTCATCTTTGGACGTGATCTCTATCTCTTGGCTGAGGTCACCGTGTGAGACCTTTCTTAACGCGCTCGCGAGCCTGCGGACAGGCTTGGTTATGCCAAGCGTGATCTGCGTCGCCATGAACCCACCGAATATCACGGAGACGAAGGCGAGCAGGATGGTAGTATTTGTTGTGCGACGGGATGCTTGCGACGCGCTGGCGAACCGCTTAGCCGTCAATCTCTCCTCTTCCTCGATGAACTTCCTGAAGTCTTCTCTTATGCGGTCGAGTACTCTCTTACCTGTTCCTATCTCAAGCAGAGACGCCACATCTTTTAGGGACTCAGGATGTTTGTTCATTAGCCGACGAGCGGCGATCTCTGGTTCGGCAGCTCTTTGGCTCCACTCGTCGGCTAGTTTCTCCAACTGATCTATTTTTCCCGACAGCTCGTTTGCACGGCTCCTGTCGGAAACGAGACTTCGCAATCGGGCAAAGTGTTCCGGCAACCTTTTGCCTTCCCCGGAATGGTATTTGTCCAGGAACTCCTCTCTTCCCGTAATCAGGAAGCCCCGCTGACCATCTTCTCTGTCGGCCATACATTTCTCGATGATCTCGACGGCAAACGCAACCTCCCAATCGCCCTGCTTGGAGTCGGCCAGGAATGTTTCGTCGTCAACCCTGAAGGCAGACTCGATCTCATGAGCCAAAGCCATGAACCTGTCCATGAGGCGCTTGCCCACCCCTTGCGACAGTATCTCCTGCAAGCGGTAGGCATCAACTGAAGCCTCACCAATCCTCCTTCGCATGGCGATCTCTGGTCCGGCTGCTTTTTCCTTCCATTCTTGCACGGAAGCCTCAATCTCCTCCAGCAGCCTTACCTGGGCGGGGTTATCACCTACGAGTATCTTCTCTTCGTTGAGCAAACCTGAAAAAGCGGCGACAGCGTTTTCATAGGGTTCGAGAAACTCGTCCTTGCCGGTGATGACGAAGCCCCTTTGCCCGGTCTCCATGTCCACAACCAGCTTTGACAGATGCCTGGCGTTCGCAATGACGGGAGCGTCGTGCTGAATAACGAAGGAGAATTGGCGATGCATATTAGCCAAGTTGAACAGAACAACGACAGCTAGCATAGCGACAAGGGCCAATAGAACGCCGTAACCCAATCCCATTTTTCTGCCGATAGTCATGTTCATCTCCTGACTCGATTCAAACTGGCACCTGAAACATGCACGTCCACTACCATACCGTGTGTATGCTCGGAGGCGGGTAGGATCGATTCCAAGAGTCCCGATCCTTCCGTCGAGGAGGTGGATGCCAAAACGAGCTTGTGTTCGCGTGCCGCAAGGCGGATCCCTCGATTAGTGATTGTCGGCGCGTGCCATTCGTTGATGTGCAGGTAGCGGAGATCTTCATCCAAGAGGCAGATACCGATTGGAGCTGTACCGAGTACATGCTTCAGTAAATTCTTGTAGTCTTCGACTTCCATGCTCACGCCTGTTGTCGCTGATCCATCCGTCGAGCGCTCCGCGGGCCTTATACTTCCTTGTGCCCGGTCGAGAATCTCAATAACCGCCGGCGGCGACAAGAGGATAGTAACTGTTCCGAACGCCAGCTCCGGTGTGGAGGCTCCTGGGCCAAGAGCGAGGGCCAGCGCTGGAAGCTGCTCCTGACTCGCTCGAGGGCTGTCCATGGGGATTTCGCCGTGTCTGGCGGATATCTGGCTGGCTAGGAGGCTGCATTGTTCAGATCTGTCAGAACCAGGATGATCACACTTATCGCCCTGCCCACACTGGTGATCTACGTGGTGGTGCTGGGCGTTGCGATGGCGATTCTGCGCAGTGAGAGCCGCGCGGAGGTCGAGCAGGAGGTGGCGCGCCTGGCCGACAACTACGCCGCCCGATTCGACGGGGCGTTCAGGGAGGCGGCGGCGATCGCCGACACCACGGCGCGCTTCATGGAGACCGAGCCGGACCTCGCCGAGCCGAAGATCTATCAGCAGCTTCGGGCCAACGTGCTGGCCAATCCGGCCGTGTACGGTGCCGCCATGGCGTTCGAGCCCGGCACGTACAAGGCGAGCGACGCGCTGTTTTGCCCCTACGTCTATCGCGGCGCCGACGGGCCGGAGCAGATGGACATCAACCGCGAGGTCTACGACTGGTACGGCGACCCGCAGTGGCAGTGGTACCAGGCGCCCAAGCGACTCGGCCGTGGCATGTGGACGGACCCCTACTTCGATAAAGGGGCGGGCAACGTCCTGATGGTGACGTACTCGGCGCCGTTCTTCCGCGACGGCGCGATCCGCGGCGTGACCACCGTCGACATCATGCTGCCCACGCTGCAGGAGTCGATCGGGAGCCAGATCGTGGCCGGCGTCGACTTCGTGATCCTGACCTCGGCCGGCCAGTACGTCTACAGCCGCATCGAGTCCGTGATCATGAACAAGACCATCTTCGAGGTCGCCGAGGAGGTCAATCGGCCGGACATCGCCGAGGCGGCACGGAGCATCGTCTCGGGCGAGTCGGGCGTCGTGGCCCTAGCCGGCTGGGACGAGGCGCCGCAGGACTTCGACGGGTGGACCGAGACGCAGTGGGCGTTCTACGCGCCGATCAAATCGACCGGCTGGGCGTTCGCAGCGCTGGTGCCGCAGCGAGAGGCGCTGGCCGGCGTCCACCGGCGGATGACGCTGGCGGCACTCGCCCTTGCCGTGACGCTGCTGTTGATCGTCGGCTGCATCTGGTACGTGTCAGGCCGCATCACACGGCCCATCGTGAAGCTGCGCTCGAAGGTGCTCCAGATTGCCGGCGGGGACCTCGATGCCCGGGTCGAGGGGATCGGCGGCGCTGACGAGATCGGGTCGCTGGCGAGCAGCTTCAACAAGATGACGTCGGACCTGCGGTCGCACGTCGATCGGCTCGCCGACGAGCAGGCCCAGCGCGAGAAGATCGAGCGCGACCTGGATCTCGCCCGCAAGATCCAGCGCGGCCTGCTACCCACGGAGGAGCCGCACGCCCCCGGCTTCGAGATCGCCGGATGGAACCAGGCCGCCGACAAGACCGGCGGTGACTACTTCGACTGGCTGGAGCTTCCCGACGGGCGGACGATCGTGACGCTCGCCGACGTGACGGGCCACGGCATCGGCCCGGCGCTGATCGCCGCCGTGTGCCGGGCGTACATGCGGGCTTCGACCTCGACCGGAGAGGTTGATCTGTCGAAGGCGTTGACGCGCGTCAACGACCTGCTGCACTCGGACATTTCCGAAGGGCGTTTCGTGACGGCCGTGGTCGGCATCATCGAGCCGGGCGCGTCCCGCATGGAACTCGTGTCCGCCGGCCAGGCACCGCTGCTGTTCTACGAGGCGAAGACCGACGCGGTGCACAACTGGGATGCCGACAACCTGCCCCTGGGGATTACCGGGGGCCTGAGCTTCGATGCGGCCCGACAGGTCGAGTTCGGCTGCGGCGACGTAATGGTGCTGACGACCGACGGGTTCTTCGAATGGGCCAACGCCGTCGGCGAGCAGTTCGGCACGAAACGCCTCGAGGAGTTCCTGCAGAACAACCATCATCTGTCGCCGTCAGAGCTGATCACCCGGCTGCACGAAGCCGTCCTGGCCCACGCGGCGGGCACCAGCCAGGGCGACGACCTGACGGCGCTGGTGATTAAGAAGCTCTAGCCCGGATTGTTTGAGTGAGGGCATGTCACGCTGGTTTAGAGCGTCTGCACCTGGCGAACGGTCTATAGGACGGAACGCCAGCATCCTTCAGAAGTACCCGTTTCGCGCCGAGGAGCATGGCACATTGGCGTTACGGGAAGCATGTGCCGCAGGGGTTGCCACCGAGGGTGTATGGGTCCAAAACTCCGCCGAAACCGTCAAATGGCTCGTCGGTAGTAGTAGCTCAACAATCCACCGATCCCTGTCCGTCCCGAAAACTCAATCCAAGTGGCCTATCGCGCTTCCGGTGCCACAGCACCCGGATTCTACTCGTTGGCATACATTGGCGACGTCCCATGCGCAGGCGACACCTGTGCAGGGGACACTGCCAGTCGATGCCGACGAGCAGGATGAATGTAATGTGCGGCACGAACCACGATGGGTCGCTCGGATGGAGTTTTCGGGAGGGACACTCAGGGCCTCGCCCCTTGCGTCCACCAGGCAGGATCAAGCAGGGCCGGATCGAAGCCTTCCGAGCCCAGCTCGATCCGGATGGTCCCGTCGCTCGATCCCACGCCGACAAACTCTGCCCGGCGGACGAGCCGCGCCTCCGGATCGTAGTGAATCAGCAACTCGACCTCGCTCGGCGGGTGGATCAGCGCCGCCTCGACCAGCTTGTGCGGGATCGTGACGCTCATCGACCTGAGGATGCCCTGTGTCGGATCTGACCGATCGAACTCGGTCGACTCCGAGAGGGGTGTGAGATACGCAACGAGCTCGTCGATCGTCTTCATGCCCTGGAGGATCCGGACCATCTCGCTCTCGGCGTCGAGCTGGGCGCCGCGGGTCTCCTTTCCGTCCGCCGAGGCGTTACGGGTTTCGGTGCTGCGAACCCGTCCCGTCTCCGGGACGAAACGCGCTACGAAGTCGAAGGTGATCGTCGGGATGACCTTCGGCGCAGGGGGGCCGAAGTAACCGCGGGCCGAGAGGATCCATTGGTCATCCTGAGTGGTATCGATGCTGACGTCCTGCGCCAGCGCCTCGAGGTCGTCAATGATCTGTCGGGCTGTTGCCTCGCCGGAGAAGGCCAGCAACCACTCCATGAGCGACGAGATGTACGCCCGCTGGGCGCCCGGGAGCACGTACGTCACCTGGTCCTCCCCGTCACCCAGGCTCATGCGAATGGGAATCCCGCCGAACCGACCTAGCGGCTGGCTCAGAATGTCGGACCACGAACGCTTCCGGACAAACGATTCGGGCGTCCAGGGCACCAATCGGCCATCGGGCCGCTCCGTACCCGGTCCCCCGATCCCGTTGCCTCGCGTGTACGTCCACGCGTCATCCGGCGTCTGGATCGTGACCGCCACCGCGTCGATATCTTCCCACCGCGGATTGTCGGCCAGGAGCCTCACGTGGAGCTCCGAATACAGAAGATCGTCCATCGAGCTCTTGGGATCGGGACCGAAATCGAGGTAGATCTGGCCGCGAACCTGGACGGGTCCAAGGTCGACTCTTTCGAGCTTGATCCAGATCGAATCCCCCAGCGCGTTTCGCAACCCGTCGAAGACGGTCGCCGCCGTGGCCGGCGTGGCTCCCTTGACGGCGATAATCAGGAACACGACGAGCGGCGCGGCGAGAGCAACCACGGCGGCAATGGGGGCAAAGCGCCGCATGGCCTGCCAGAAACGAAGCGCATCGTGGGGCGTCGTTTCCGTGCCGACGGCTTCTGGCATCTGCTTCCAGCGTGCCTGCTGCTCGGGCGTCGCGTCCGCGGGAAGCTCGATCGACTGGCCGAGATGGTGTAGGTTCTGATCGAGGATGGCATCGGCATCGTGGTTCTTCGTGGACATGATTCGTCTCCTATTCTTCGAGGTGGGCCAGCGCTTGCTTGAGGGCCTGTCGGGCCCGATAGAGGCGTCCCTCAGCGGCACGGACGCTCAGCCCGAGCGTGTCGGCGAGCCGCTCGACGGTCCAACCCCGGAAGTAGCGGCCCGCGATCAGCTCCTGAGCGTTGGATGGAAGCTGCGTGAGCGCGAGCAGCAGCTGATCCTTAGTTTCCTTTTTGTCTACCAGCTCAGGCGGCAGCGGGCTCGACTCAAGCGCTTCGGCCAGCTCACTCGCCAGCGCGCGGTCCGCGAGGGGGAGCTGCTTCGGCCGATTGGCCAGGCGGCGGCGATGCGCCGCGAGAATGTTTCTAGCCACCCCCCGCAGCCAGAACTCGATCTCATCGGCGGGAACCGACCACCCGGTGCGCAGGGCGGCCACCCAGACCTGCTGCATGACGTCGTCGGCAAGCTGCGCGTCGCCGCCCATCCGCACGACGACGTAGCGATAGAGCGACCGGCAATGACGATCGAAGAGGGCGTCGATGGCTTCCGCCTTGGCCGCGGAGTCCACCAACGGTTCGGCTTCCGGGAGTGGTTCGGTCAATGCCATCGGCCAGGTCATCGGGAGGCCCTCGCCGCCGTAGATGGCGGGTCGCCACCCCAATAATTGCGCGAGACAGCGTCACCCCACGCGATTCTCGCCAATTCTTTGGAAGAGCGGCGCTTGGCCCGTCCTTTTCGGGCCCCTGCTCGCGTATTGCGGGTGTATGATTCCAAATCTCGGCGCAGCATCACCGGCGGAGCCTGCAGGAGCGGAATGAGCCGGCGTCATCCTGCACAGTTGAATGGGCCTGCTCGATAGCCAGCACGATGAGCAGCAGCCCGGGGTCGGCCCGGTCATCAAGGAGCGGCGTCAGTTGTCGCCCAGAGCGTGCGCTACGGCCTCACCGATGGCACTGCCGCGAAGGTCGCGTGCAATGACGCGCCCTTCCGGATCGAGCAGAATGATGGCTGGAATGCCGACGACGCCGAACTTCCTGGTGACCACCGACTCATTTTTCCCGAGGAAACCCTGGACCCATCCGTAGCCTCCGCGATCAAAGAGTGCTTTCGGTGCTTCGGGCCCGAAGTCAAGGCTGAGGCCGATCACTTCGAGACCCTTCTCGCGATAGAGATCGTAGACCTTCTTCACTTCCGGCAACTCTGTGACGCAGGGGGCGCACCAGGTTGCCCAGAAGTCGAGAAGGACGTACCTGCCGCGGAAGTCCGAGAGCCCCATCATCTCGCCGTCGACTGTCGCGAACTCGAACTCGGGAGCCACTTCTCCGATCGGTACTTTCGTCGAAAGCTCGAGTTCAAGCGAACCGAGATCAAACACCTGCATTGGCGCAGAGGCATCCGGCTCGGGAATGCTCACGTCTTTCTCGATCACACCCAGGGGATCGCCGAATATGCCGGTCAGAAGGCTGTCCGGATCCTCGACGCGCACAACTAAGTGATAGAAGCCGGGCAGCACGTCCTCGATGCGGAACGCGCCATCCGGCGAGATCTCGAAGTGGTACGCGCGGTTCTCGCGGAACCGGCGCTCGAGAATGGCAGCGCATTCATCCGTCTTCCGCCACGAGAGCCACCACTCCCGCTGCTTCTCGTCGCTCCACGATGCGTAGTCGGCGGGATAGGCCCAGTCGATATCCGGCGTCCGCAGGCTCGCATATCCGGCGTACGTCCACGTCCGCGTGGTATCGAGACCCGCCGCTGGCACGATCCGGCCGGCCACCGACCGGCCCCGGCCGCCAAGTTGGACCTTTTCCGTCCTGCCCGGCTCGAGCTCGAGCATCTCTCGCTGCACGATGCCGCCAAAGGTGCGCCGCCTTGCGAGCATCCGCTTCACTTCCACGAGTCCCGCTGGTGCCCGGTCAAACATGAACCGTCCATCGCGATCCGTTGTTACGGTCGATCGAAAGACGAAGTCGGGTCTGAGGTCATACCCGTTGTTGAAACTCATCATCTCGATTGTCTGCTCAGCCCCCGGCTCCAGCGCAACCAAATATCTGCCCTCGATCCTACTCCACGGCTGGAGGTGGATGACCTGCTGCTCGCGCAAGTCTTCGTCGGTCGCAATGGCGTATCCGTCGTCCGTCAGAACGATGACTGCGTATTGATCAAGCGATGGCGGGAAGCCGAAGCGGCCGAACTCGTCCGTCGTAGTCGAGACAGTGGTATTGCCGAGGAACGACCTGCCATCAAAGACCTCACAGGACTGGTGCGTCGTCCTGTGCACTTCGGCACCTGCCACGACCCCGCCATTCGGGCCCCTGACGATCGCGCTCGGTCCCTCGCCCCGCTCGAGCGCGGTATCCCACCTGCGTTCGCCCTCACCGACCTCGAACCGCCGCGACTTCGCGGGCAGGTGTCCCTCCGCGTCGATGACCAGAAAGACCCCCGTGTGCTCCTCGCTGATGCCGATGACGAATTCCCCATCGATTCCCTCCACTGCCGCATCCGTCGCATAGAAGAGTGGAAGCTCGGGATGCTGCTCGTAGGCGGGCGTCACTTTGAATCGCGGCAACGGCTCCATCATCTCCGCATCCATGACGCGTCCGTGAACGACCAGCGCATCCGGCAGCGTCACCTGGAACTCATTCCCCGGCTTCATCGGAACGCGGCGCTTGGTGATGTAGCCACCCTTCTCAACGCGCATCTCGATGTCGCCTTCGAGCGGCGCGCTGTCCCAGATAAAGGTTCCGTCCTCATCCGTACGGAACCGCCAGTCTTGTGAGCTCCCCGCCCACACGGCAACGCGTACGTCGGCGCCGGCGATCGCTTCGCCCCTTAGGTCCATCACCCGTCCGCGGATGACCCCGCCCGGCTTGAGCCTCACCTCGATCGGGCTCTCGATCTTCTGCTTCGGTACGCGGAGGATTACTGGCGAGAGATGTTCGGCACGCACCATCACCGCCAGATCATCGCGCTCAACCGTGAAGCGGTACCTGCCGTCTTTACGGCTTGTCGCGATAGGCTGCGTGTATCCGTCGCTGAATCGACCGGCCTCAATCGTGGCGCCATCCACCGGCTCGCCATCCTCTGTGATGACACGGCCCCACACGGTGACGCCGTCCTCAAGCGTCAGTACCGCATGTTCGTTGCGGAACGCCTCGAGCGAAGGATCCGATCGCGCTGTTGCGGTATGCCACGTTGGCACGTAATCCGGATGCCGAAGCTCGATCACCAGGCGCCGCATATCTGCCGGCAGAATGGCGCATGTCCATCGGCCGTGGGCGTCGGTCGCGAGTTCATGCCGCCGCACCCAGGGCCGGGGAGACCCACCGCGCCCGGATGCGCTGATCACGATCAGGACATTGCCAACCGGGGCCCCCTGTTCGTTCACGACGAGCCCGCCCGCCGTCACGCCCTGCGGCATCGGGAAAGCCAACTCCGCTGGAAGCGCGAGTCCGCCATTCTGCCAGCGCCAATGCTGCCGCATCGTCACGCGATTCGGCGCCTCGCAGACGATCTGCAGGTAGGTCACGCCCGTTTTGGGGATGTCGATCCGAAACAGCCCATTCTGATCGGCCGCCGCCCTTCCCTCGCCGAAATCGTGCTCGATCGCGAGCGCGGCGCCGGCGATGGGAGCGCCCGATTCCGCGGCGACAACGCGCAGCACCATCTCATCCGGCTGATCCGCAGCCGACGCTGAGATTGCCGCGGTCGATGCAAGGACTACCGCAACAGCAGCGCAACGCGCATGACGCATGGCTCACCTCCGGCGAGTGGTCCACGAGTAGCACGATTCTATACAAACCATGGTCCGCGGCACGGCGATCAGTCTACCCGAGGCCGGAGAGAAAGCCCCGGCGGCGGCTGAGGCGAGAGGTGCTCGATGAGGAGTGACTGGTCTATGCGCTTCGGACGATCGTGACCTGATACGCCGTGCCGTCCTCTTCTCCCACTTGGACTCGAAGCAGTAACCCAGTGGTCAACAGACCGATTGTCCGAGAGGTGTCGCGGACGAAGTACCCGCCGAGGGTGCCCGACACATGAGGCTGCCTCTTCATGCGCGGCCCGGAGTCGCTCAACAGAAGCGGCCTTCTCGGACATTGGGCTGGTACCACACCTTCCTCCTTCAAATCCAGCAGGGGCGATCGACCCATGCGGCTTAATGAGTCTGCATCGAACGGGATCGCCTCCGGTCTCAAAGCCTGCATTGTCTTTCAACGGACATTCGGTCCTGACCCCGCCGCCATGTGCCTGAATTGACTTCTCAATCAGACAGTCAAAGTTGAGGGTAATACAGACGGGCAATCTGCCGGATGTCGCTAACGATGCAATCGCAGCATGCGTTTGGTTCCACTGCTCGGCGTCAAGAACGTCTAGGAACCGATGGATGGCTTTCGGTCCGTGCACCTCCTGGAGGGCCTGGAGTATGCGCTCCAGGCGCGCTTCCTTCAGGATCGCCTTGGCTGATTCTCGAGCGGTTGCAGGTAGCTGGTGCGATCTGACGAAGGGAAGAACGCTCTTCCACAACGCTCGGCGCAGCTCGAACATCAGTGAGGCGGCCAGCGGAACGTTTGACGGCGGAGCGGCAGACGCCCCCGCGCCGATCAGTGGAACACAGTTTGCCCCCTCGAAGTCGGACGCCAGTTCGGCGGTGACCGCTCCCATCGCCGTGTCGGCTTGGTCGATGAAGACCCGACGTACGCTGTGGCCGAGGCGCAACACGCTCATAGGCTAGCTGGCCCTCCTCAACATTCTTGTCCTGAGCTTGCCGGCTCGTCCCGATTTGCCGCGTTTTGCCGCATTTTGCCTCGCTGCAGATTCGGCGTGTCTCTCTATTTGAAATCAGGATAAGCGTTTGTGCGTAATCCCGATCACGCACTCACAGTCCTGGCTCTCCACCCACCGGTGGATCAGAGCTCGGCTCATGGGCCTCGACACGCTGCCGTGAATGATCCACAATCCCCGCATGGCTTCGGACCTGACGCCCGCCCAATTCGTCGCCAAGTGGCTTCCGGTGAAGCTGCCTGAGCGCGCTGCCAGTCAGGAGCACTTCCTCGACCTGTGTCGCCTTCTCGGACAGCCGACGCCCGCCGAGTATGACAAGACCGGGGCCAAGTACACGTTTGAGAAGGGTGTCAAGGTGGCCGGGCCAGCCTCGAAAGGGGCCAAGGGCGAGCGTGGCTGGGCGGATGTCTGGTGGCGGGGGAAGTTCGGCTGGGAATACAAGACCAAAGACAAGCACAAAGACCTGGCCGGGGCCTATCAGCAACTTCTGCAGTATCGCGAAGCGCTGGAGAACCCGCCGTTGCTTATCGTCAGCGACATCACACGGACGGAGATTCACACGAACTTCACCGGTACCGCCAAACAGGTCCATGTCGTCACACTCAGGCAAATGGCCGAGCCCCGTGGCCTCGGTCTGCTGCGCCGAGTCTTCACCGATCCGCATTCATTCCGGCCGACCGCGACTGCGGAGAAGATCACGGAGGAAGTTGCCGGCCGATTCGCCCAGCTTGCCCTCGGCCTGCGCGACCGCGGCCACGACCCCCACGTCGCCGCGCACTTCCTGATGAAGTGCATGTTCTGCCTCTTTGCCGAGGACGTCGACCTCCTGCCGCGCGACCTGTTCAAGCAACTGCTCGTCCAGTGGAAATCCAAACCGGCCGAACTGACCAAGCGCATGACCGATCTGTTCGCTCGGATGCGCAGCGGCGGAGCGTTCGGCGTGGCCGAAATTCCCTGGTTCAACGGGCAGCTGTTCGATGAAGCGCCGGCGCTTCAGCTCACTGAACCCGAGACTGGCGTCCTGATCCTGGCGGCCAACCAGGATTGGGCCAGTGTTGAGCCGGCCATCTTCGGCACGCTCTTTGAGCGCTCCCTCGACCCGGACAAGCGAGCCCAGATCGGTGCCCACTTCACCAGCCGCCAGGACATCATGCTTGTGGTTGAGCCGGTGGTGATGGCTCCCCTTCGCCGGGAGTGGAACGAGACCCAGGGGAAGGTTGAAAAGCAACTTGTGCGCCGGCGAAAGGCGAAGGCCAAGACTACTCGCGAAAAAGCCGAGCACGCCATTGGCAAGCTGCTGGACGAATACCTGAGCAGGCTGTCTTCAATCCGCATCCTCGACCCCGCCTGCGGCTCCGGCAACTTCCTCTACGTGGCGATCCAGCAGCTTCTGAACCTAGAAAAGGAAGTCATCACCTACGCCGCGCGGCCGGAGATCGGACTCGGCCTGTTCCCACACGTTCGCCCCACGCAACTGCACGGCCTGGAAATCAACACCTACGCGACCGAGCTGGCCCAGGTCGTCATCTGGATCGGCTATCTCCAGTGGATGCGCGATAACGGTTTCAACCCGCCGCGCGATCCGGTCCTGGAGCCGCTGCAAGCGATCGAAGAGCGGGATGCGATCCTCGATCTCTCGGACCCGCAACATCCGGCGCCGGCGAAATGGCCGCGAGCGGACTTCATCATCGGCAATCCGCCGTTTCTGGGCTCCAAGCTGTTTCGGCAATACGGCCTCGATGATGCCTACATCCAGGCGATGTACGACGCGTTTGACTTGCCGAATACGTCCGATCTGTGCTGTTACTGGTTTGAGATCGCCAGGCGGGCAATTGTCCGCACCACTGTAAAGCCGGCGATGGCATCGCCGGCTTTGCACGGCCCCCGCGCGGGACTCCTGGCCACCCAGGGCATTCGCGGCGGCGACAACCGCAAAGTGCTCAAGCGCATCAAAGAGACCGGCGACGTCTTCATGGCCTGGTCCGACCGCGAGTGGGTCCAGGATGGCGTCGCCGTTCACGTCTCCATGGTCGGGTTCGACGGGGGCGCCGACACGCAGCGGGTGCTTGATGGTGTACCGGTCGAGCGGATCAATGCGAATCTCACCGGCGATCTTGATCTAACTGAAACACCCCGGCTCCAGGAGAATCTGGGAATCTATCAGCGATCACCAGAGAAGGGCGCGAAGTTTGAGGTCACGTTCGAGGAGGCGAATAGACTCCTCTCGGCCCCTAACCCAAATGGCAGGAGTAGTTTCGAGGTGGTCCACCCATGGATTAACGGGAAAGCTCTCGTCAGCGGGCGCCCGACAGACTGGATTATCGACTTCAATGAGTTCAACACCGAATCAGAAGCTGCTGGTTTTGAAGCGGCATTTGAACTCGTCCGAAGGAAGGTGAAGCGCAGTCGTCAAGACAATCGCGATCCTCGTATTCGTGAGCAGTGGTGGCAGTTTCGGCGTAGTGGCGAGGGAGTGCGCGAAGCAGCCTCAAGATTGGATCGCTTGCTGGGAACGACAATGGTCGCGAAGCACCGCTTGTTCGCTTGGATCCCGTTATCTGTTCAGCCGGACAAGACCATTCCCATCTTCGCGCGCTCCGACGACTACTTCTTCGGCGTGCTGCACAGTTCGATCCATGAGCTCTGGGCGCGTCGGATGGGGACGCAGTTGCGGGAGGCGGAATCGGGCTTCCGCTACACGCCGACCACCTGCTTCGAGACCTTTCCCCTACCGTGGTCGCCGGGGGAGGAGTCGGAGGATGATCCTGCCTATCGGCGGGTCGCCGACGCCGCGAGGGAGCTCAACGAGCAACGGGAGCGCTGGCTCAACCCCCCGGAGTGGATCGACCGGATTACCAGGCTGGTCGATGCGATGGGCGACTTCTCCGATGTGCCCGAAGAAGCCCTACCGCTGATCCGTCAATCCGCGATCATGGCCATGGCCGCAAAGGATCAGCGCCTCAAAAAACGCACGCTGACCAATCTCTACAATGAACGGCCAATGTGGCTCAGGCTCGCCCACGAAAAGCTCGACCGCGCCGTGCTGGCCGCGTACGCAGCCACCGATCCAGACGGCGACTGGTCTGAGGATTGGGCTGAGGTGTGGATCGAGACCGGCGCCGGTCAGCCGCTTCCGGACGACCATCCCCTCATCGACCGCCGGCGCCAGAGCGACCAACGCGTGCTCGCCAGCTTGCTGCGGCTGAACCTGGATCGGGCAAGGTGACCAAGGAGGAGGGACTGTGAGGCAGGCATGATTGAGCTCTATCACGCCAGCGGAGCTGGCGACTTCACCATTCTGCAGGATGGTCTGACCCATGACCAATGCCAGCTTCTCTTTGAAAATGCCGCCCGCCTGCTGGCGGAACGCTCCCAAACGCGAGCTGCCGAGATTCTGCGGTCGGTGTCTTTCCGTGTCGTTTACGCCACGAACCACTTCAACGACGAGTTCTCGGTGCTTCACGGTGTCGTCCCACTGGAGCAGTACGAGCGACTGCGGCGTGGCCAAGAAAACTCTGCGGAACGGCAGGCGTTCGTGCAGATCGCGGAAGTACTTTCCGAACTCGGCACTTACATCCGCTTCATTGCCGTGGAACTAGCGCTCGAGCGCCCAGTACACCCGGCCATTCAACGCGGGCTTGGTTTGAAGAAATCACAGATAAGCAAGCTCGTCTACAAATACATCGGGGTATCCGGCGGCTACCTAGGCGACTTTTCGTATCGCAGCCACCAAGAGTTCTATGTCGAGCTGGACCTCGACATTGACCCGTACACACGTGACGGTACCACTCGGGAGCGATTCATCACAATCCTCAGAGAGAGTGCACCTCAGGTGCAGGCGCGTATCTTAGAAGGCGTTCTAGCGCGGTTCCCAGTAGGTAGCTCCGACCTTCGCACGCCGCAACGTACAGCAGAGATTCGCAGCTGGATCACGCGGCTACGCACCGGCCCGCACGTCGAGCAGCCAACGCTGCGCATTACGAGTGAGGTGGTAGAGCGGGCTCTTCTGGATGCGCAGGAGCTGCTGCGCGCTACCGGTGCAACGAGCGGTGTTGACCGGATCCATACGGCCCTCCACGGCTACCTGCGCGAAGTTTCTTGCAAGGCAGGTCTCGCGGCCCCAGAGGATGCAACCCTTACCAGACTATTCAAACAGGTCCGAGAGGGACACCCGGCGTTTCGGGACGTCGGTCCACGGAGCGATGACATCCTTCGCGTCCTGCGCGCGATCGCAACCATCCTTGACTCCTTCAACCCGCTGAGGAACAAGGCGAGTGTTGCACACCCAAACCCGATACTCCTACCCGAGCCCGAGGCCATGCTAGTCATCAACGCGGCACGCACGATTCTGCACTACATAGATGAGAAGCTATATCGTCATGGGACTGATAGAGAGACAGAGGATGCAGGTGCCGCCCAACAACGGCATGCAGCGGACGGCGCTACGCGCCACCGCTGATGCCGGCCGTTAGGCGGCCAGCGGCTTGCTCTGTCACCACGACAATCCTCGAGCACCGGTGAGCGCGGAGGCCGAGCCGCGCAGGTGAGAGCACCTCATTTCTGAGAGGTACAGGCCATCCGCAGCAGCGTATGGAGCCGGTAGAGTCGCAATTGCACGCAAGTCGTGATGGCGTATGGGTCCAATACTCAACCCAGCACATCATGCCGCTTTCCGGTGGTAGTAATTCAGCATCCCGCCGAGCCGTTCGCGCCGTCGTAAGTGTTTGAGGATCTTGGGGCGGCGCCAGTTTTCGAGACCGGCGCCCCAAGGCGCGAAACCGCCTTAGGGCACACGCGATCTTACTGGAACGGGCCTCAAGCTCCTGCGATGGGCTGGAGCACCTCATTTCTGAGATGTACAGGCCATCCTCAGCAGCGCCTGGAGCCGGTACAGCCGCAATTGCACGCAAGTCGTGATCGTCTCCGGTGCGCCGGCGAGGTCGATGAATACTTCCGCGTTTGCCTGGCGGTGCAACGTCCATGCCGCATCGGTCAGATACTCGTCGAGCGATCCCTCGAAGAGCTCCGCGGCAGCAGTTCCGATTCGATCCGCGCTGGGCTTGCCGCCCGAGGTCTCCGCCGGCTCAACAACCTCGCCCATCACCCGAAGAAGTGACCGTATCCCCGTCAGACAACCGAGCGCCGCCGCCAGATCGGTCAATTCATCCTGCACATCGAGCATCACTCGGAGCGGAACACGAATGCTTCGACGGCGGTCGCGGAGACGCCCGGTTGCCGATGGTCCAGACGACGAGTCCGTAGATTGCTGTGCGTCTGACATCACTGGAATTCTCCAACGCGTAAGGCGGCCATTGCAGGGCACGTGATCGCGGCGACCTGCTCGCGCGCACCCGCTGGCATGATGCGCGACGTGGCCCCGACAGCAAGGCCCGAGGGCGAGGAATCGGCATCCGGGCCCAGGCTGGCCGCATTGGCCGATTCTGGGCCAGAAGGGCCAGATTCTGGCCAGAACTCGCCGGATTTGCCCACAATTGCCTTGATCTCCGGCCCACCTTAGACCCCCATGACCCCTTACCCCCCTGGGCGGACGACACGTCGCGCAGGGCTGCGAAAGGAGGTCCAGGAATGGCCAGAGCCAACACCATCAACGCCCCGCGCGGCGGCAAGGCGCGAACCAGGGCCCTGCGGGCCGTCGGCTACGTGCGGCGGTCCACCGATCGGCAGGAGCAGTCGATTCCGGATCAGAAGCGTGCGATTGAGAAGTACGCCGATGAGCACGGCCTGCGGCTGCTGCGCTACTACGTGGACGATGCGATCAGCGGCACCAGCACCGTCGGCCGACGGGCATTCCAGGCGATGATGGCCGACGCCAAGCGGCCCGCCTGCGACTTCGGGATGATCATCGTGTACGACGTCAAGCGCTTCGGCAGGATCGACAACGATGAGGCCGGCTACTACCGCCACGTCCTTCGCACCCACGGCGTCGAGGTCCGCTACGTCAGCGAGAACTTCACCGGCGATGGCACCGACGATCTGATTCGGCCGGTCAAGCAATGGCAGGCCAGAGAGGAGAGCAAGGACCTGTCCAAGGTGGTCATTCGCGGGTTGGTGAGCAAGGCGACCAACGGGGATGCCGCAGGCAACGGTGAAGGCTGGTGGATGGGTGGCGCCCCGCCCTACGGATACGACCTGGGCTATGAGAGCCAATCGGGCCAGTTCCTGTTCCTCCTCCGCTACATGCGCGACGGCACCAAGCAGATGTTCGCTCAGAAGGGCAAGCTGATCCGCACGCTGGAACGGGGTGAGTCGATCAGCGTCTCCCGCAAGGACCGGTGTAAGCTGATCCCCAGCGAGAAGAGCCGGGTGGAAACGATCCAGCGGATCTTCACGATGTACGTCCAGGAGCGCCGCGGCTTCAAGGCCGTCGCCGACGCGCTGAACCGAGACGGCGTGCCGACATCAAGAGGACCCGAATGGGCAGCGCGCCACAGCGGAAAGTGGTCGCTGACCTCGGTGCGTGGAATCCTGATCAACCCCGCCTACAGAGGCGACATGGCTTGGAACCGACGGACCGATGCGCGGTTCTACCGCATCGTCGATGGACGAGCGGTCGAGCGAAAGGGGGTCCATGGCCGGCGCCTCGAACAGAACGACGAGTCGGATTGGCTCGTGGTCGAGAACGCCCACCCGGCAACCGTGAGTCGGCGCATCTGGGAGTCGGCCAAGCAGCGCCTCCAGGAGCAACCTTCATCGAGACTCCAGCGCGGGATCAATCCCCGGACCGGCGCGCCGGCGGGCGAGCGCATCGGTGGCTGGACCGGTCCGCGCGCCAAGTTCCTGCTCTCGGGGCTTGGCGTCTGCTCGAACTGCGGGAGTCGTTACGAGGGCTACACGCGTTACGACAACATTCGGGGCGAAAACGGAGCACGCAAGCGGACCTTCCACTACGCCTGCGGCGGCTACATTCGACACGGCCGGAGCGTGTGCACACTCGGCGCTGTCCCCAAGGACGCGCTCGAGGAGGCGGTGATCAAGACCCTGGTGGACTTCTACGCTCGATACGCAGGCAAGAGCGCCAGGAAGCGGATCACCGAGGCGGTGGGCATCCACATCAGCGAGGACGAGGACCAGATCATCAAGCAGCAGAAGAAACTGGAATCGCGCCTCAAGCGCATCGACAAAACCACGCGGAATCTGCTCGACAACATCACCAAGGCGAACCGTCAGCTCGTCGATCAGCGTCTCGAAGAACTGAACAAAGAGCGCGAGCGACTGGAGACCCAAATCGAGTCGCTGGAGCGCCTGGCGCTGACAGAGGCGGAGGTTCATGATCTCGCGGCCGAGACTGCACGCTTCGTCGCATGCCTTGAGCCCTCGCTGCGCGAAGGACCACTCGATCAACGGCAGGCCGCGGTGCGACGGTGCATCGACCAGATCGTGATCGATCGCAAGAAGCATGAGGCGAAGATCGAGGTGCGGGTGCTGCCGGCAGGCGTAGGCGGGCCGGTCGGCGCAGCGACAGAGACGGTGATCGTGAAGCTGCCGGAGGTGCGGCGGGGCAGACCGCCGGGCAGGAGGCGCGAGACCGGTCGCGGCTAGTAGACGGAAGCGTCGGACCCGGACCCGCCACCGCTCAAACGAAGCTGTCCTCCGCTGCCCAGCCGCGGCCGTTATGCACCATATCAATCTCCAAACAAGGCGACCCCAAAACCATAGGGTCAGGGGGAGAAAAACGGTGTCCTTTTTGTCATAGGCCAGCGGGTGCCGAGTCGCCGTAACTTTGGTCGTGTCAAAGCGTTAGGGTGTGTCACCCCCGCGCGACTATGACACGTGTTTCGGCGGTCGTCCGGCGGCCAATCCCCGGGCCACGTAGACCTCGATATCCCAGCCAACAACCACCAAGCCGATCCAGACCCGGCCAGCGAATCCACCACCTCCGCTCGCTATCGAAGGGCTTCGCCTGCGCCACGTGGGTAGCGGCAGTGGTGGTCCAGGTCATCCCCTGCGAGCGGTCCCGTAAATCCGGCCGTCGGACCTGGATGATCTTGCCCGTCACCCACGAGAACGGCCTCCAGGCCGAGCCGGTGCGCCGCCGGGCCCATGGGCACCGACCTGGATCCGATGGCCCACGCGGCGGCGCTGTCAGTGAGCGTTGCCACACAAGTCCATGCCTGGACCTGGAGCCCCGACCTGGCCATTCCCACCCACACCGACGCCGACGAGCCAGGTCATGATCGGCGACTCGGTTACCCCCAATGGACGCCGGACACAGGCGATGAGAAGGCCACCTCCACTGCCTCCAACCGGCTGATCAAGCGTCACCTCCGGTTGGTCTGAGTCTTGGACCCATACGTGGTCGGCCGCGCCGATCCTGGCAGAATCCGAATTCCCACCATCTCTTGATCGCTCTCGACGTGCTCGACGCGGCTTTGCTCAGTAGCAAGGTCGGAGTCTCACGCCCGTACGACTCCGGACGAGGTTTTCGGGAGAGACAGGTCCTTCTCCAACTGCCAAGAGGTCGCGGGTCTGCCGGCCTCAGGCCACAGGTGGGCGACGATTTTGAACCAATCTTGGTCTGACCCTCACACTCAGACGGTTGACAGCGCCTCTCCTCTTTGGCAGGCACGGTGACTTTGCGCGCCATTTACGAGAAAAGCGATCAAGGAGTCCGACCATGTCGCACACTGCATCCGCAACCGATCAGGGTAAACCGACTCTACTCGAAATACTGGAGCAACGGCTTCGCCGACGGCAGGCTGAGGTCAACAAACGGCGATCAAGTACTCGCTATCCCCTCAACACCGGGGTGACACTTGCTGTCGAATCGGAGGACGGCTCGCACAGGTCGATTAGTGAGGCGTGGGCACTGGATTTCTCCAGAGGTGGGATGTTCCTGCTGACTGAACGAGCACTCGCTGTCGACGATGAGCTGGTCGTCGATCTCGGCTCGGCGCTGTGGGAGCAATTCTCCGCCCGAGTAAGCGTGGTCCATTGTGCGAAGCTGGTTGGGTCGATCTTCGGCGTCGGTGTGAGGTTCGTCACCTGAGTCGAATGCCGAGCCGATTCGGGCTTGTCAACCGAATTGTTAAGGCAGGCACGTAGCTGGGTAAGGGGGCATTTGACATCGGTGCTAGAAACGAATATGAGCCCATGCGTATCAGCGTTCCGTCGCGAGACGCCGAATTGGGCGAGCGCTGTTTCCAGCTAACGGACCCCGATGGCCACGAGTTGAGCTTCGCGCGTCCGCTCCGGCGCTAGCGTAGTCCCGCCTATCCTGCGGCAACGTGCCCACCTCGGCCAGCAGATCATTCGGGTCGGCAACGTCGGCCGGTGAGACGTTGGTGGCGTAGTGGGTCATCCGCGCTGCCCGGCGCATTTCTCATCTCACGCCGCGTCCGCCTCCGAGGGCTTGCAGCGGAAGCAATGCGGCAACAGGTCGCGCCAGGTCACGATCCCACGAACGCGCCAATCACGAGACACGATCGGTAGGCAAGTGACGCCTTTGCGCATGAGCAGGTCACTCGCCTCGGCAAGGGGCATGTGCTCACGGGCAACCACCGGCCGCCGACGCATTATCTGATGTGCCCTGCGCTTGAATATGTTCAGGTCCTGCTGACGCTCCATCAATACGTGTCCCGCGAACGGGCTGAGCTGCTTGAGCAGATCGCGGTCCGAAATGACGCCGACCACCTTGCCTTCGTCGGTCACAACAAGGTGATGGAACTCGGATTCCCCGAAGATGTCTCGAATCCGCTGGAGCGTGTCGTCCATGTGGACGGTGACGACCGACTTGGTCATGATGTCGCCGAGCTTCATGACTGGTCCCTAGGTAGGATCGTGAGCGATACGGTCCTATCGGCTCATTTGCGAGGCGGGATTATGGATCGGGACTGCCCAGCCCGCGCCCAGCCGCACTCCGGACACGCCTCGTGGTCGGCGTGGCGCAGGTCGTAGCCGCAGGACACACACAGCCCGCGCTTGCGTCGGATAATCCGCCGCAGGGCGAACGGGCCAGGGATGGATGGCGCTCGAGAATCCGCTGTGGGGATACGATCGGATCGAGGGCGAGATCAGGAAGCTCGGGCATCGGCTGTGACCAACCACGGTGCGCAACATTCTCAAAGCCAACGGGATCGAGCCTTCCTCCGAACGGCGGAAACGAACGACTTGGCGGCAGTTCCTCAGCGCGAACTGGGATTGTCTTGCCGCTGCCGATTTCTTCACGGTCGAAGTCTGCACCTGGCGGGGTCTCGCCACGTACTACGTGCTCTTGGTCATGGAGTTATCGACGCGGCGTGTACACGTCGCAGGCATCACTCGGGCTCCGAACGCGGCATGGATGAAGCAGACCGCGAGGAACCTCGCCGACGTGGAAGATGGGCTCCTGCTCGGCAAGCGATTCTTGATCATCGATCGCGACACGAAGTACGGTGAGGCGTTCCAACACCTGCTCGCGGCTGCCGGAGTAGAGCCGCTGCCTCTTCCACCACGATCACCGAACCTGAACGCCTTCGCCGAACGCTTCGTCCGCTCGATCAAGGAGGAGTGCCACGGCCGGTTGATCCTGTTCAGCGAGGGATCGCTGCGGCATGCGATCACCCAATACGTCGAACACTACCACGAGGAGCGACCGCATCAAGGCGTCGGCAACCGACCACTCGAGCTTGCGATCCCGGGATCCCCGCCGGCGGAATCAGCCCAGTGCCGTGAGCGACTCGGCGGATTCCTGCGCTCATACCACGGAATCGCAGCGTGAACGAACCCCGTCTTCGACGACGGCCGCTTCGAATACCGCTGTCGCAGCTGTTCATGGCCATGTTCGGCTGGATGAATCCCCAACAGCACCACGAGTACAAACGACTGAGCAAAGAGAACCGCGCCCTTCGCAGAGCGCTGCGCGATCCTGAGAGATCCGCCGAGCGACCCGACGAGAATCCCCACAAGAAGGAGCCGGAAAGGCCCTGATCGAGGGCGATGAGAGCATGGAAACGCAATAACCAGCCGGGCCCTGGTTCATTCCGCCGAGTATTTGCACCATACGGCGTGCGTGCGTCCAGGTCGAGACCATTCCGATAGGGTGAGGCCTCAGCCGACCCCGTCCGGCATCAACCTCCTGCGAGCACCCCACTTCCCCTGGGGCTGAGATTTGAACCCATACGCCGTACGGATGCCGCGATCTCGGGCTTTCGCCGGCAGTTCCCGAGGTTCGACACCTCCCCGGGCCTGCGGCATGGGATCATGGGAATCACCGTGTGGTATCGTGTCAGCATCGAGCTGTCTTCAAGCCGAATAGCCACAGGAGAAATGGCATGTCACTGAAGGAACGCATCGACAGGCTGGAACGCACCAACCGTCGCTACCGCGCGCTGCTAACCCTGGTCGGTCTGGCCACCGTGACCGGGATCTGCATCAGCGCTGGCCAGAACAACACAGTGCCGGAGGTGATCCGGACCAAGATGTTCCAGGTCGTGGATGACAAAGGTCAAGTGCTGGTCGAGCTAAAGCCTGGCCCGCGAGGCTCCGGCATTGTCGCATCATACGACAAGAACGGCAATACCCTGGCCGCCTTGGGGGGTGTACAGGTCGGCGACGGATACCGTGGTATGGTCGTCACCTACAACGGGAAAGGCCAGCAACTCGTTGGGCTCGGCGTGAGCGAGGCCGGTGCTGGGGCGGTCGCCATTTTCAACATCAAAGGCCAGAAGCTTGTTGAGCTCGGTGCGACCGAGGGCGGCTACGGCACCATCGGCACCTACAACGACAAGGGCCAGATGGTCGTCGGGCTTGGCGTGGGCGACGGCGGTAGCACTGGGGTGGTCGTCATCCTGCGCGGCGACCAGAAGCTCGTCACACTTGGCTCGACCGACGATGGCGGTACTATCGCTGTCCTGAACAAGACTGGTCAACTTGTCGCAAGCCTCGGAGCAGACGAACGCGGCGACGGATTTGTCACTATAACCGACCGCCGCGGCGGATCTGCACGCACGCTGAGATCGGAACCGTAGATGGCCTACCCGCTCCATGACGTCTTTGTCCAGACGTTTGGATGATCAGGGATAATCAGGGGATAACAGGGGCCACGTACGTATTTCGACCATCAGCTCCAGTTGGCCAGCAGCGTGAGCAGGTCGAGGATGCCGACGGTGCCGTCGCCGTCGAAGTCCGGCGGGCCGCCGGGGTCGGTGCAAGTCACCCCCAATGAGCTAGCAAAGTGAGCAGATCGAAGATGCCCACGTCGCCGTCGATGTCGAGGTCGGCCAGCCAGTTGTTGCCAGCATCGCCCCACGCCGCGAGGACGCCCAGCAAATCAAGGATGCCGACCACGCCGTCGCTGTTGAGGTCCGCGAAGATCACATCTTCGACGGGATCGAATTGATATTCGTACGCACCCATGTCCACGACGACCGGGATGCCGCAGCCAGGGTCGAAGTCAAGCTCATCGGCGTTGAAGCGGGGGTTGCCATCGAGATCAACCGTTCCCTAAGGTAATCGCGCTTCGCCGTGAGGCGCGCCTAAAGAAATGCTCCCGCGCTGCATGGACAGCCGGGAGCGTGGCCACAACTGAGGAGATCAGTCATAACAAACACACTGTATCAGCATTACCGTCCGAAGTCGTGGGCCGATCTGGTCGGCCAGGACAAGGCGGTAGCCGCAGCTCGCCGTATCGTCAATCGGCAAGGCTTCGATCGTGGCGCGTTCTTCATCGACTGCGCCGGCGGCAACAACAGCGGCACGGGCAAGTCGTCGTTGGCGTGGGTGATCGCCAACACCCTGGCCGATCCATTCTTCGTCATCGAGATACTGGGCGCGAAGCTGGACAAGTCGGCCGGGGCCGGCGAGGTCGGGCGGGGGCGCCAGGTGGCGCAGTGGACCTTGCAGACCGTGCACATGGCGTCCAGGATTTCACAGGCGACGCGGCTGGACGTGCCTATGGACACGGTCCCTAGTTGGCGAGCAGCGTCAGCAGGTTGAGGATGCCGACGGTGCCGTCACCGTCGAAGTCGGGCGGGGTGGCCCGGGTTAGGTCGCCATGCGACCAGCGGTGTCGATGGCAGAGATCATACATAGGGCGGCAGACCTAGGCCCGGTACTTCCACCAGCGCCAGCAGCGACGTGCGCAGGATAGAAACAAAGGCGTGCGGCCTATTCCGTTGAAGATCGGATCTCCGCGACCTTGTTGTCCGCTGTCAGGTAGAAGGCAAGGTAGCGTGTCTCCAGCGCATCAACCAGTTTGTAGTAGCAGATGCGGCTGACACGGACGCCATACCGATCGATCTGCCGCCCCTGCACGTCGTCACAGACAAGAAACGTGAATGACTTCACGCCCTTGAGCGAAGATACGCCGGCGATATAACGCCGAAAGGAGGGGCTAACCCTGGCGTTGCGTTCGGGGGTCAGGAGCGGTGAATCCGTTACGCCATTCGCAATATCCGACAGAAGCTTCCTCATCTTCTGCGTCATCTGCGGGTCGGGGTCTGGCTGCGCTTTCAGGGAACTCAACCGGATGGCCGGAAGATAGTGCGCGGCAACGCCTTGTGCGATGATCCTCGGCTTTGAACGGCTCTGATTCAGGTTGCTAAGCACAATCACCGTCAGTTTGTCGTCCGGGAGACGCAAAATATAGGTGCCGCTGCTGCCGGCATGACCAACGGTCCTGTGGTTCCGAATCTCATCCAAAGACCAACCGAAGCCATACGTGTGACCAAAGCCGCTATTGAATTTCACGGGCGTCCACATCTGCTCAAGGCTGGACTTCTTCAGGATTTTTTCGGTATAGATCGCGGCATCCCACTTGGCCAAATCCTGTACGGTAGACAAGATGCCACCAGCAGAGGCGAGCTCGTCCTGATAAATAAACCACCAGGTGGGCGCCAGTTTGCCGTCACGCAAGGTGTAATGCGCGGCGCGGTTCTTGATGATGTCCCACGGATCGGGTACGGTCGTCGCCGTCATCCCCAACGGCTCAAAAATGCGCTCGGCCAGGAACTCGTGCCAGCGTTTTCCGCTCACTTTTTCGATGATCATGCCGAGCAGGAAATAGCCCTGATTACTGTACTTCATGCGCTCTCCCGGCGCGAAATCCAGCGGGCGTTTGGAAACGTACTCGAACTTCTCGGCGGTCGGCCCAAAGTCTCCCTCGCTTTCGAGTCCGGCCGTATGGGTGAGCAGGTGCCGCACCGTGATGTCTCGCCACGTGTAGGGCGCGTTGATGAGATACTTGCTGATCCTGTCGTCCAGCCCGACCTTGCCCTCCTCAACGAGCATCATAATGGCAGTCGCCGTGAACGACTTGGTTATTGAGGCCAAGTCGAACACGCTATCCGGCGTGACGGGCACGTTGAGTTCCACATTGGCGAGCCCGTAGCCCTTCGCCTTGATGACCTCGCCGTTTTTGACGACAGCGAGGGCAAGACCGGGGATATGACGGTTCTTCATCTCGGAGGTGATGTAGTCGTCTACCTTGTCGGCCTGCGCTGCGGCCGAGGCGAGCATCATGGCGGCAACCACAGCGATGGCCGTGACTGCCCATTTCACCGATTTGTGGCTCGACAACATGGCTGCACCTCCCCATGGCGAAGAGGCCGCACGGCGGTACTGCTCAGCTTGTTGGCCGATCCATGGCCGCCAGCACCCCCTAATGCGGCCGGAGATCAGAACTCCGGCACCAGTATACGACGGCTCGCAGGCTGGTTGCAATATCTATCTAGGGCGGTTGCAGGTGCGCAGTCTGCCCCAACCGCTACGCTCACGCACACGGCCCCCAGTTGGCGAGCAGGTAGAGCAGGTCGAGGATGCCGACCATGCCGTCGCCATCGAAGTCGGGTGGGTCAGGAGTCGGGGCAGGGCCCCAGGCCGAGAGCAGTGCAAGCAGGTCGAGGATGCCGACGGTGCCGTTGTGGTCGAGGTCCCAAAGGCACCCCGAAAACTGAAACTCATATGCACCCATGTCCACAATGGGCGGACCACCGTTGCCGGTGTTGGGCGTGTCCGGGTCTTCGACAAAGCGCGGGTTGCCGTCGAGGTCGGTGCTAATGCCCTTGGGCACCGCCGTGTTGTCACCGGCGTCGATGCCCGGCGAGACGGAGGAGAGGCGGTAGTTGTCGTTGGTCGGATCAACGAACGAAGGATCGGCGTCGATGTTGGCGGTGCCTGGCCAGCCGCCCTGAACATTGCTGTAACTCACCACTAGGGTGCTGGATTCATCGACGTAGATCTCATCGAGCCCGTTACCCCAGAGAATGGAGTTGGTGATCGTCGGGGTGGTCTCTCCGCCGAAGTAGCTTCCCCCGGCGATGTTCCCCGCCGTGTTCCCCACAATGGTGGAGTTGGTGATTGTCGGGCTGCCCCAATTGGAGTACACGCCACCGCCGCCGGAGTCCGCGGTGTTCCCCGAGATCAAGGAGTTGGTGATCGTGGGGTCGCCGCCTTCGGTGTAAACGCCACCGCCGTCGCCGATTGCGGTGTTGCCCGTGATGATGGTGTTCGTGATCGTCGCAAAGCACATGGCACAGTAGATTCCGCCGCCGCCGCCAGCGTCTCCGGTGTTGCCTGTGATGAAGCAGTTAGTGATTGTCGGGCTGCTGAAGTAGTACGCATAAATGGCACCACCGGGGTGTCCCAACCCGTTGGTGATCGTAAAGCCGTCCACGACGGTTGCGGCCGTATCAAGTTCGTAAAAGATGAATCCACGCCCCAGGCTCTCGCAGTCGATGATACAGTTTGTCGGGCCGTTCTCTGAGCGCAGGGTGATGGCTTTGCCGGCGAACACCACGTTGCGGTTGCCCGCTCCGGTGTAGGTCCCATCAGCGACGACGACCTCATCGCCGTTTTGGGCTGCGTTGATACCGGCCTGGATGGTCGGGTAATCACCGGGGACGTTGATGATGTCGGCGACTGCGGTGCTGCTGAGCGTGACACACACCACAGCGACCATACAACACGGCTTGAACATGGCTATACCTCCTTCGGGCGAAGAGGCCGCACGGCGGTGATGCTCAGGCTGTCTGCCGAATCCGTGGCCGGCATGAGCGTTACGGCAGCAGTATACCACTGCTAGCGGCCCGGCTGCAATATATCTAGCCGAGATGAATGCGGCGGCTCAGAACACCTCGACCGCAGCGTTCAAGGACACGGCCCCCAGTTCGCCAGCAGCATCAGCAGGTCGAGGATGCCGACGGTGCCGTCACCGTCGAAGTCCGGCGGACCTCCGGGATCGGTGCCCCAGGCGGCAAGTAACGCAAGCAGGTCGAGGATTCCAACCATGCCATTTCCGTCGAGGTCGGCGGGACACGCAGCGGCAACCTCAAACGTGAAATCGAATGATGCCTCACCAGACGCGCGCGGTGGCACTTTCGAGTCAATGCCGACCAACGCTTCTGCCTGCAGCGTGTACTGACCCGGCTCGAGCCCGCCCATCTGCTCGATGCTCTCGATGTTGGGCTCACCGTTGGGACCGGGAGCCACCGTATGTTCGAAGATCAGATCGCCTCCCGCGCCGACGAGCCGGACGAGAGCGACACTCCCGAGGACCGGCTCTCCTCCCGCCGCGCTCAGCTCGCCACCAAGCGCGAACTCGCTGGCCGAGGGTAACTCAAACGTCACCTCGAAGATCGAGTCTGCGAAGACATGGATCACGTTTGTAATGCCCGCAACTGCCTCGGCCGTCGCGCTACCCAATGCGGTCATCGAGTTCAAGTCGATTTGCGACTGCTGGCCGGCTGCCCCGAAGGCGAATGAAAGATCGCAGCCATGGGTTGTCTCGATGAAACTGACGAACGGCTCGAATCCTTTGGCCTCGTCAAAGTTACCCAACCACTCGCCGCCGCAGTGCGACGCATTGACGGCGGTGCTGATGTACCGTTCCTGACTGACGGGGATGATCGTTTGCGCTTCGGTAGCTCCACAGACGAAAAGGGCAGCCATCGCTGCCCAGACGCCGAGAGCGCTCATCGGAGATGGTCGTGGACGCATCGCTGATCCTCCTTTGCGATATGAATCCGCGCATGGCCGCGGCATAAGCAGGGCGTCGGCCAGCTTGGACCGCGCAGCGAACCGGACCGGCAACGGTATCATTATACGGATGTCCTGCCCGAGCGCCGGACCTGCAGGGAACCATGGAGCTGCGCGGGGGAAAGGTAGCCCGCAAAGACTCCCCGCAGACCGCTAAAGCTCTGGAGGATCGCAGCGGCCTGCTCGCGCGCTGTTGGGTCCAAAATTCGACCCGACATCGCCTCTAGGGCGCACAGTGGCTCAATTACGCGCTGCACACCGACGGGTCCTGCCGGCAGCTCGCCTGCGATTCGATGGTTGCCGACATGTACGTTCGGTGCCCAGTCAGTCAAAACGGCGGTGGTGCTCGCGCAGATAGCGCCGGTACTCCACCTCCTTTGTCAACCGCCGTCGGGCTTCCTTGTGGCCGTGCATCAGCCCGCTCTCGCTGGCCGCGAAGAGTTCAGCCATGAAGTGTTTGAGCATGAACGTCTGGTTGAGCAGTTGCTGGTCGCGGGCATTATGGGCATAGCGCCGTGCCGTTTCGAAATGCCGCTGGAACAACTTCGCCGCGTCACGAAACCCGTCGGCGTCGAGTCCCAGGACGGCGTCTTGGGCCTTCTCCACCGCGTCCATAACCTCGGCGTACAGGACGACACCCTGGTCGGCGCTCTGCCAGACCAGCGCCTTGTCGTCGATCATGACCGCTTCAAGGCGCACCACGTGCTGCTGGCGCACGGCGAGGTCGGTTCGATCAAACGAAAGCGTGCAATCGATGGCGGCCACGGCCCCGAGTACAAAATCGCGCGGTCTCAGTTTCAACAGCAGCACGCCGTGCTCGCCCTCCCGGACATCGCCGAGATCAAACGTAAAGGCTCGAACCGGCTGCTCCAGCAGCCGCCCGTGCACGCCCGTGATGTCCAGACGGTCGATCGCGACCACCTCCACCTTCACGTTCTGAGCCACGACGTGGAGCAAGCCGTTGAGCTCACCCGACATCGCCTTGGGGATCTGCTCGGACGATCGGATGTACGTGTACCGGCCACCGCCTGCCTCGGCCAGCGCGATGAGCACTTTCTCATCGAACTCCTCGCCGCACCCCATCGTCGAGACGCCGATTCCGCGGCTCCGAGCCGACACGACCAGACGGCGGAGCTGGCCAGGCTCTGTGACCCCCCGGTTGGCCAGCCCGTCGGTCAACACAATCACCCGCTTCGTCTGCTCATCGCTCGCCTGGGCATCGATCTGGGCGAACGCTTCCAGCAGCCCGGCGCTGAGGTTGGTCCATCCCACGGGGGCGATCTCATCCAAGCGGTGGTCAAGAAACGCCCTGTTCACCGCCGGCCCGGCTGGCGACAGCACTACCGCATCCTGATTGAACGCGATGACGGACACGATGTCGCGCTGCGAGAGGTTCTCGACCACCAGGCGCGCCGCCTGCATCGCATATTCGAACTTGTCATCGTCGGCCATCGAGCCCGACCGGTCGATGACCAAGGCCAGGTTCAACACCGGCCGCTGCCCCAACGCCTCGGCGACAGCACCGGCAAGATCGATTTTCAGCGCCAGGGTGCCGGGAATGGATCTGGTGTACGCCGGGTGGCTCAGCGCAGCCCGCATGACCACGGGACTGTCATCTTGAGCATTGGCCGGAGAGGGCTGAATCTCAAGCTCAGGGGTGTGCTCCGCGGCCTCAGGGGGTCCTTCCTGATAGAGCGCCTCGAACACCGCCGCGCTGGAAAGCGAGTAACCACACCCAAGGAGCAACAGCCATGCCGCCAGCGGAGACGAAGGAATCATGCGGACCGATCTCATCGGTCCGGCACCTCGTGGACGTGCGGATTCAAGGGCCGTTCGTCGGAGGTGCCCGACTGGTCATCGTCATCGACGCGAGGCAGCGCCTCCGGCGCTTCGTCCGTCTCCACCAGCGGCGCTGACATGAACACGCCATCAGGAATTGAATACCGCTCGGCTTCGTCATCTTCCAGCCATAGCGGCTCGCCTTCACCAGGACCCGACTGCGGGTTCGGCTGCTGATAGATCGTCGTGGAATAGACCGGGCCCGCGTAACGGCCGTAGCTGGGGTACCACCGCCAGGAAGGCCAGAATCCGGAAAAGAACAGGCCGGCGTGGTGAAGCACGTGATGCGGGTGGTGCCCGCCATGATGAATCACGCCATGACCGCCAACGTGAGCTACGGTGTGAGCACCGCCTACATGACCAAAGCCCGCGACATGGCCCGAGCTGACGTGACCACCAATGTGGCCCACGCCGTGCCGACCGCCGACATGACCACCGCCGACATGACCGCCGCTGACGTGGCCGCCGCTGATGTGCCTGCCGCCAACACGACCGCCAATGTGGCCACGGCTGACGTGACCACCGCTGGTATGCCTGCCGCCAACACGACCGCCAATGTGGCCACGGCTGACATGACCACCGCCGACATGGCGGCCTCCGGCATGACCACCAACAACATGACCGCCGCCGCCGTGACCGCCTCCATGCCCCCCACCGTGACCACCGCCGTGTTGGGCGAGGGCTGGCGAACTGCCCAAGCCGATCACCAGCATGGCGATCACCGCGAACAGGGTCAACCGTGGAAGAATTGTCGTGCGCATGGCCAGCCTCCGATGGTTGGACCTGGCCGGGACCGCTCAAGTGCTGTACCTGGTGTCTCCATAATACTAGGCACCGTACAACGGCCAATATTCCCTTCCTGCGTCGGAAACGGCTCATGCTCCTCCAACGGCGCTACGGTGAGGCCAACCCAGCCGCCAGCCCTCCGAGACGACTCCGGCGGGTCGGGGAAGGACCCCTGGCCACAAGCCTCGTCAGCAGATCGAGCACCCTCGCCAAGCCCGCAGCATCGCCGTTGGTAGGGATTCTCGCTCAAGCTGTTTCGCATCTGGGCCGACGGGAATATACTACGAGCGCCACTGGCTTGAACTGAGTGGCCTGGGAGGCAATGGTGGGACCGCACGGGACATTCCGATGGCTCATGGCCGTATACATCGGTCTGTTGATGCCGATGTGTTGCTGCTATACGTCCGCGTCGGCCGGCAGCCCGGCAACGCCCGACTCACCGCATGATCACGCCGAGCACGTCCACGATCATGGCCATCACGCCAAGAATGACGACCAAGCCGCAGGAAACCATCATGATCAAGACCGGCCTGGGTCCGGCCAGCACGACGGGTCTTGCGACTGCGGATGCGTTGGCCCGGACCACCAAGCCTTTACCGTGGAAAGGCAGGTCGGGCTCGACTGGACCGTGCAGGCCGTCCAATCGCCGATCAGTGTCGTGTTGCAGGCGCCCCGACGATCACTGCCGCTGATTCAGTCCGCGGCGCCCGCTCCCAGACCACCCACCTCTTTGTTGCGCTTGCACTGCGCGCTCGTCGTCTAGACCCGCTGCATTGACTGCCGCCCGGCAATGTCGCCGGCGCTGTGCTGCGCCCCTTGTGAAGCTCAACGTGGCGTTGCCCAACCGGCTACGGCGGTGCCTGGCCACATTGGTCACTGCAATGAAAAACCTTGATGCCTCGGAGGTTCCCATGACCAGTCGTTCCATTTTGATGTTCACCGGCTTGACTGCCGTTGCCTTGGCCGCCCTGTCGTTGCCCCTGTTTGCTCACGAAGGACACGGCAAGGGCGAGGTCGCCCCGTACGACCTCGACACGCCCCGCAAGGTTTCGCCAGAGACCGCGGCACACATCGGGCTGGAGACGGCTGAAGTCGATTTTGGCGCAGTTGAGGAGGTACTGCGATTGGTGGGTGTGGTCAGACCGCTGCCCAACTCGATTGGGGCGATCACGTCTCGGATTGACGGTACCGTCCAGAAGGTGACGGTCCAGGTCGGCGACACCGTCCAGGAGGGCGACCTGCTGGCCGAACTCGATTCTCCCCAGTTGGCGCAACACATCTACGAAGCCCACAGGTTGGATACGGAGTATTTCGAGCTTCTGGGTGAGCTCGCCCGCGCTGAGTCCAGGGTCGAGGAGCTGTTGGTGCAGGTTGAGGCGGCGACGGAGCACGCCTCGATCGTGGAAGCGCAGTATGCCCGGCTTCAAACCAACGACGGGGCGATCGCGGTGAATGTTCTCAGCGAGCGACAGGCCGCTGCCGTGCGCGCGCGAAGCGAGGCCAGGCTGCGCGAGATCGAGCAGGCGCTGTCTAGGCAGCAGTTGGATTCGATGAACAAGCAGGCCGAAGCGATGCAGCGCTCCCGGGAAGCGCAGCGCGAGGTGATTGAGCTCATCAAAGCCGAGACCGGCGCGCCTGGTGAAACAGCTCCCACACAGCTGGCCGCGATGCGTGGCAGCGATCTGATCCCCGTGGGAACCGGCAACACCGGCTCGGGGCGGCTGGGCCTGGTGCGCTTCTACGCGCCAATGGACGGCGTAGTCATCGCCCGGAACGTGAAGACCGGGCAGGGGGTGGAGGCTGGGGAAACCCTTCTGGAGATCGCCGACTATTCCCGCGTGCAGATCGAAGGCGAATTGCCCGAATCCCTCCTGGACCGGCTCGGCGCAGCCGCAAATAACCAAGTCAGGATTCGACGCGTCTCCGACACCAACGGAGAGACGATCGGCGTCGGGCACGTGCGCTTCGTCAGTCCGGTGATTGACCCGATCAAACGGACGACGCACCTGATCATTCAGGCCGACAATCCCCAGGGCATCCTGCGGGATGGCTTGTACGTTGACCTGTCAATCGTCCTTCGGGAGGAGACCTCCGCCGTGGTCGTGCCGGTGTCGGCCGTGGTGACCGACGGTCCAATGCACTTCGTCTTTGTCTTCGACAAGAAAGGAGAGTTCTACAAGAAGCACGACATTCAGCCGGGCTATCGCGATGATCGGGTGGTGGAGGTGCTCGATGGCGTCTTCCCTGGTGACGTAATCGTTACGCGCGGCGCCTACAGCCTGACGCAACTGCGACCCAAAGTTGGGGCAGACGAATTGACTGAAGACGCAGGTGAGAGTGGTAGCGAGAACGTAGAGAGCGGCGACTCGCGCGATTCCGGCTGATCACGAAAGGACATCTCGTGCTCAAGGCAATTGTCAGACTGTCGCTGACCAACCGGGTGCTCATCCTCCTGGCTACGCTGGCGATTTCAGTCTACGGGGTGGTCACGGCATTGCGTCTCCCGATTGACGTGCTGCCGGACCTCAACCGCCCCACGGTCACGATTCTGATCGAAGCGCCCGGGTTGGCGCCGGAAGAAGTCGAGGTCCAGGTCACCTACCCCATCGAGACGGTGATGAACGGAGCCGCGGGTGTGGTGCGGGTCCGCAGCGTTTCGGGGATCGGCCTGTCCGTCGTGTTCGTCGAGTTCGACTGGGACACCGACATCCGATTCAACCGCCAGATCGTGCAGGAACGTCTCAACCAAGCAGCGGACCGCCTGCCGGAAGGGATCGTTCCGTTCATGGCCCCGATCAGCTCGATCATGGGAGAGATCATGCTGGTGGGGGTGACTGGCGACAACCTCTCGCCGATGGACCTGCGGACGCTGGCGGACTGGACGCTCCGCCCGGCCCTGCTGGCCATTCCGGGCATCGCCCAGGTCACGGTCATGGGCGGCGAATTGAAGCAGTTCCAGGTTCTGGCCGACCCGGAGAAGCTGCGCATCTACAACCTGACGCTGGGCGACCTTCAAGAAGCCGTCCAGGAGAGCAACGAGAACTCAGGCGGCGGCTTCATCGTTGGCCAGAACGAGGAACTCGTGGTCCGCAACCTCGGGCGCGTCCGCGGCATCGAGGATATCGAGAACGCCTTGGTGGTCGCGCGGACCAGTGAGAACGCGACGGTCCCCGTGCGGGTCAAAGACGTGGCCCGGGTGATCGAAGCCGGATCGCCGATTAAGCGCGGCGACGGATCCATGAACGCGAAACCCGCCGTCATTATGGCCGTTTCCAAACAACCGCACGCCGACACTCGCGAGCTCACAGCGTCGATCGACAAGACCCTCGACCAGCTGCGCCCGGCCCTTCCCGAAGGGGTCATCGTGAACGCGGACCTGTTCCGCCAATCGCACTTCATCGTAAACGCCATTGAGAACGTCATCGGGGCGCTGCGCGACGGATCGATCCTGGTGGTGATCATCCTGGCTCTGTTCCTGCTCAACTTTCGCACGACCGCAATTACCCTCACCGCCATTCCGCTTTCCCTGTTCACCACGTTCATCATCTTCAAGCTGATGGGCGAGTCGATCAACACGATGACGCTCGGCGGCATCGCCGTGGCCATTGGCGAGCTGGTCGATGATGCCATCGTCGGCGTAGAGAACGTATTCCGCCGTCTCCGTGAGAACCGCACCGCCAAACCGCCTCAGCCCGTGATGCACGTTGTGTACAACGCCACGTGCGAGGTGCGAGGTCCGATCGTCATCGGCACCACCATCGTGCTGCTCGTGTTCCTCCCGCTGTTCGCGTTGCCAGGGCTTTCAGGTCGGCTCTTTCAGCCTCTGGCGATCGCGTACATCGTTTCCATCCTGGCCTCGATGGTCGTCTCGCTGACGGTGACCCCGGTGCTGGCGCTCTATCTGCTGCCCCGAATGAAGCGAATGGCGCACACGAAAGACAGCTTCGTGCTGCGGCTGTGCAAGCGCCTCACCCTGAGGTGCTACGGCGTGTCCATGCCCCGGCCGTGGACGGTGATGGGCGTGTGCGCTGCGTTGGTTGTAGCCAGCGGCGTGGGTGTGGCCCTGATGGGGACTCAGTTCCTGCCAAGCTTCAATGAGGGGACGGCGACGATTAATGTCCTCGCCCAGCCCGGCATCTCGCTGCTGGAATCCAATCGGCTGGGCACGCGCGCCGAAGCGTTGGTGCTGGGAATCCCGGAGGTCAAGAGCACCGGCCGCCGAACCGGCCGCGCCGAGCAGGACGAGCACGCCGAGGGCGTTCACTACTCGGAGATCGACGTCGACTTCTGGACGAAAGATGAGGCCAAGCGCCCGAACGAGCACCTGACCTACACCGGCCGGCGCCCCCCTTCCACCCTCCGCCGCCAAGAGATCGTGCTGGCCGAGATCCGCGACAAGCTGAGCCAGCTTCCCGGGGTATCTCTGAATATCGGCCAACCGATCAGTCACCGGATCGACCATCTTGAGTCGGGTGTTCGTGCCCAGGTGGTGATCAAGATCTTCGGCGCGGAGCTGCGAGAACTGCGCCGCCTCGCCGATGAGGTCCGGGCAGCGCTCGACGGGTTGCCGGGCGTCGTTGATCTTCAGATCGAAAAGCAGGTGCTCATTCCCCAGATTCGGATTCGTGTGGATCCGAACGAGGCCGCCCGTTACGGGTTCCGCGTCGGTGACCTGATCGAAGCCCTGGAGACCGCGATGAATGGAACCGTTGTCTCCCAGGTGCTCGACGGCATCAAGCAGTACGGGTTGGTCATCATGCTGGATGAACCCTGGCGAAGTGATCTGACGGCGCTGCGCGACGTACGGTTCATCTCCCCCACCGGGGCGGTGGTCCTCCTGTCCGACGTCGCCAGGATCACCCAGGTGCCCGGACCCAACCAGATCGCCCGTGAGAACGTGCAGCGACGAATCGTGGTCTCATGCAACGTCCAGGGACGGGATCTCGGCAGCACCGTCAAGGACATCCAGGACTCGATCGCGATGGACGTCCAGTTCCCCCAGGGCTACTCCATGCGCCTCGAAGGGCAGTTCGAATCGCAGCGGGAGGCCACGCGGGTCATTCTTATCCTCGGCAGCCTGTCACTGCTGCTGATGCTCGGCATCCTCTACAGCTACTTTAAGAACCTCGTGCTGGCGCTACAGGTGATGCTCAACATCCCCTTCGCGTTCATCGGCAGCGTGGCCGCGCTGTGGATCACGGATCAGCCCTTCAGCGTGGCCAGCCTCGTCGGCTTTATCAGCCTCTGCGGCATCGCCAGCCGAAACGGCGTGCTGATGATCAGCCACTACCTGCACCTCATGGCCGAAGAAGGGATGGCGTTCGGCAAAGAGATGGTCATCCGCGGCAGCCAGGAACGTGTCGCCCCGGTCTTGATGACCGCGCTGACCACCGGGCTTGGCTTGGTACCGCTTGCGCTGGCGGCGGGGCAACCTGGCAAGGAGCTCCTCTACCCGGTTGCCGTCGTGGTGATCGGCGGCCTCATCACCAGCACCGTCCTCGACTTCTTCGTGAGACCAACCGTCTTCCTGAAGTTCTCAGAGAACGCCTCACGCCGTACGGTGGAGCGCATGAAAGACACCGGTGACAGCCTTGCTGAGCGAATGCGTGTCACCACGCCCGACGCCCCGGCGACCCCTGGCCCATCCGCCGAGTCCACGACCACGGCAAGTACTCCAACCGCCGGCGAGCAGACTTCAGCCTCACCATCGCCTGCTGCACGGAGGGAACCAGAATCCAGGTCATCTGACAAGGACACGGCGGAGGAGCAGGCCTCAACCTCACCGACAGCTCCTGAACAGAAGAAAGAGGAATCCGGATCGTCCGACAAGAAAACAACGGACGAGATACCCTCAACCAAGCCAAAACCTCCTCCACGAAAGGAAGCAGAATGATGACTGCACGACAACGCCTACCCGTCGCTCGGACTATGTTGGCGGTAGCCGCCGTGGCGTTCGGCTTGATCTTGATTCAAGGCTGCGCCCAGGACGGACATGACGACAGCGAGCACGGACAACACGGTGCAGGTGAGCCCTTCACCGAGCCGCAAAGTTATGCTGCCGCCGTCAACGTGATCCACGCCCAGCTCGAGAAGATCGAGAGGCTCATCGCCGCCAGACAGCTCGATAAAGTTCACGCAGAGGCAGCCATCATCCGTGATGTGGCTGAGACGATGGCGCAGCTGGCCCTCAAGACCGACTCCGGCGTACCGCGCGAGGCGGTCAAGGAGATCAACCTTACCGCGACGGACCTTGCCGCGAAGTTCGGTCCCATCGACGAGGCGGGCGATTCAGGCGACCTGGCCGGAACCCAGAGGGTCTACGACGAGATGGTTGCCCTCTTCGAAACCCTCGAAAAGCATGTTGGTCCGGAATCGGGCCATGCGGACGACGATGATCACGATGACGACGATGATGATCACGATGACGACGATGATGATTGATGACGCCATGCCTCAAAACCACGAGGGCAGACGCCTTTGAACGCTCCCACTTCTTACGAAAGGATCTATACCATGAACTGGAAGAGACTGCCATATGTTGCCGCGGTATCACTTTGTGCCTTGGCGCTCGTGAACTCGCCGACTTGGGCTCAGCATGGGGAACACGGTCAGCACGAAGACGAAGACGCTGAGTTCGCCCAGCCGACAACCTATGCTGATGCCATCCATGTCATTCACGAGCAGCTTGAGAAAATCGACTCTTTGATCGAAACCAGGAAGCTCGACCGAGTCCACGCGGAGGCAGCCGTCATCCGCGATGTGGCCAAGACCTTGGCGCGGCTCGCCCTCAAGGACTCCAACGTACCGCGCGAGGCGATCAGGGAGATCAACTTCGCCGCGAGGGGTCTTGTCGCGAAGTTCGGTCCCATCGACGAGGCGGGCGATTCAGGCGACCTGGCCGGAACCCAGAAGGTCTACGACGAGATGGTCGCTCTCTTTGCAACCCTCGAGAAGTACGCACCCCTCCACAAACAGGCCTATGTCTGCCCCATGGGCTGCGAGGGGTACAAGACCTACCACGAGCCGGGCCAGTGCCCGCGGTGTGGGATGAAGATCACACCGGTGAGCGCGGATTGGCCCACCTTCACCGTCGATATCGCTCCACGGCCCGCCTCCATACGGCCGACTGAAGAGGTCGCTGTCGAGATCACGTTGAAGGACGGTGACGGCAGGGTGGTTACAAAGTTGGAGACCATCCACGAGAGGCTTTTGCACCTCATCATGGTCTCCAAGGATCTGTCGTGGTTCGCCCATGAGCATCCGGACGTGCAGTCCAACGGCTCGTTCAGCCTGAGGTTCACGTTCCCAAGTCCTGGTGAGTATGTGCTCTTCCACGATTTCACTCCGTTGGGCGTCGGTGAGCAGATCGTTCCGGCGACTCTTCGTGTGCAAGGGACACCTCCTGCGCCGGTCGCATTGAGGGTGGACGCCAGCATGACCAAACAGGTGGACGGCTATACGGTGACGCTCGATACCGGCGGATCAATCACCGTCGGAGATGAAGCGGCATTGACCTTCAACGTGACCCGCAATGGCCGGCCGGTCACTAACTTCGAACCGTACCTCGGTGCTATAGGGCATCTTGTTTTCATCAGCGAGGACCTCGAACAATTCGTGCACAGCCACCCGCTCGGCAAAGAGCACGGTGGCGGCAGCCGCCACGAAGATGAGCGACACGGTGCGGGCGGCGATGACGAACACGCTGAGCACGGCGGCCTTGTCGTAGACTCGAGTAGTTCCGTCCTCACCTTCCACGCACGCTTCCCGGAGGCTGGCTTGTACAAGGGTTGGGCTGAGTTCCAACATCAAGGTCGAATCGTGACGGTCCCCTTTGTCGTCGAGGTTCAGCCATCGGCGCATGAGGACGAGCACGAGGACCCAGACCGCCACGAACACTAGGGCAAGTGGGCCGGGATCGCCCTGCCAAGGGGCAGGGTGATCCTCATACCGGAGCCGCCGATGCACATGCCACCGCTCTTGCACTCTTGGTCATGCCCGATGGGCATTGTCGCAGCCACGGTGTTGCTCACCGGCTGCGTTTCGCTTGATCCGACCGCCGACTACGACGAAGCCATGGGCCTCGTGGAACAGCGAAGCGGTTGGCGACCCGATTGGAACGCGCCGTGGTCCGATTCGGTGTTGGCCTGGGACGGCGAATCAGCGCTCAGCGTTGACCAAGCGGTGACCATCGCGTTGCAGAACAACCGTGAGCTCCGCGCGGCCCTGGAAGCGATCGCCTCGGCCCGCGCTGATCTTGTTCAATCCGGCCTGCTCCCCAACCCCGTGCTCAGCGCGGCCTTTCAGCCCGCGATTGGCGGTGAAGGTGGACCCGCGTCTATTACCTTCGGCTTCGTTCAGCAACTGACCGACCTGTGGCTTCGACCGGCCCGGAAGGACGCGGCCGCCAGTGCCCTTCGCGAGCAGATTCTCAGTGTGAGCGACGAGGCGCTTCGCCTGGTCGCTGATGTACGGCGGGCGCACGCGCGACTCGTCAGCGCCCAGCGGGGTATCGCGTTGACCCGATCGCACACTGATCTCGTTGAGCGATCGATTGAGGTGACCCGGCAGCGCATCGCGGCCGGCGAGGCATCACAGCTTGACGTGAACCGGCTGCGTCAGCTGCTCCTTGGGATCCAGGCGGAATTGGCCCAGCAACAGCTCGATCGTGACCGCCAAAAGCGAGCGGTGCTCGAGATCCTGGGTCTGGCCGACGCCCGTGCAGATTGGCAGGCCCAAGACGTCATCCCGCCCTTGGAAATGTGGCCGGACGAGCTTACCGAGTCGGACCTTTTCGAGCTGGCGGCGCGCCAGCGGCTCGACGTCGCCGCCGCCCGCAAGGTGTACGAAACCCGGCTTCATGAGCTGCGGGTGGCGAACCTCGGTTCCATTCCCGAGCTCGAAGCGGGGCCGGCCTTTGAGCGCGATGAAGACCGCCGCGACGAGCTCGGTGCCGAGATCGGCCTCGAGATTCCCATCTTCGATACCAATCGAGCCCGTATCGCCAAGGCCCGCTCCGAGCTCCGACGGGCCGAAGCCCAGGCCGACGCGGTCCGTCAGCGCGCCATCACCCAGACCCGTTCCGCCTGGCTTGACGCGCGCACCAGTCTGGATTTGGTGGATTTCTATCGCGAGCGGGTCATTACGCTGGCCAGGGAGAACCTTGGCCTTGCCGAGCGTGCCTTCCAGGCCGGACAGGTTGACATGACCGTCGTCCTGGAGACGCAACGCGAGCTGATCCTGGCGGAATTCCAACTGAACCAGCTGGAGGCGGCGGCCGCCGTGGGCCTGATTGAGCTAGAGTATGCGGTCGGTGGCACTCTGGCGGTTGCCCCAACGGCCTCCCGCGAAGCGGTCCCCCCAACCACCGTCACCCCCGTGTCCGATCAGTCGTTACCGAAAGGAGATTCATCATGAATCATTGTCACTGTGCATACGCGCTCGCCGCACCCGCGATCCTGGGCACCTTCTTCCTGTTGGCCGCGACATCGTTGCAAGACGAGAAACCCGCCAACGCAGTATCCACACTCGGTCCGGTCAACAGCGCCTGCCCGTTCACCGACCGACCCATCGGAGCAGACTCGCCGACGCAAGCCCACAACGGCTATACCATCGGCTTCTGCTGCAACGGGTGCCAGAGCCGATGGCAGGGTCTCACTGAGGAGAATAAGGATGCGATCCTGGCAAAGTTCGTTCCACAAGGAAGCACCGACTTAGCCTCAAGCTCGGGCTCAGCCCCGGATGGGCTCTCGATCGCTCGGGACTACTTGAAGGGGATGGAAGCCGGTCAGCTTGACGGGCTTGATCGCTTGTTCCTTCCTGACGGGCGCAGTAGTGTCCTTGAAAATGCGTCGGACGAAGGAAGTTGGGGGCGTTACCGCGACCATCACCTCAAGCCCGAGATGGAGAGTGCCACAAACTTCAAGTTCACTGTGACCGATGAGAAGGCGGAGCGCTTCGGATCGGCAGTCCTCGTTCGCCAAATAGGAAGGTTTACCGTTCAGGTCGAACAGGAAGTACGTGCCTACCGCGCGGCCGTCACCTACGTCATCGTCGAGGATACAGGCGAGCTGAAGATCGCGCATCTACACTGGTCGTCGCGGCCGGAAAAAAACTAGACCAAGGGGTCTTCCCGCGATGAGGTCGCGACCCCGTATGTGTCCAAAGGTCATCCCAAGCCGAAGTCGTGAGGCGTCAAGAGCTTGATGATGGTGGAACCTTCATCTCCGCAGCCCATCGCATGCGTGCCAGATTCGGGCCACAAACGACCCGTCGCCAGCAAACCCCACCTCTTGACACAGTGCGATTGGCAGTTGGGCTGAATATTGGACCCATACGGCGTTATCCTGCTTCCCGAAAGGCCCGGGCCGGAGCTGGGCGAGCCTATATGGGAGATCTCGATCTAGGCCTGGAACAGGTCGCAAACCAAGACGAGCTGAGGTTGTCAACCTATGGATACGCTAGCAATCTTCGGACTGCAGTTCTTCTTGAGCCTTGTTGTGTGGGGCCTGATTGCAAAGTGGTTGTTGGCTCCCTGGCTAGAGAAAAAGTCGCCACACGAAGCTCTTTTCTGGCTGACCCTGCCGCATGCGTTTCGCCACATTGGAATGGTATTCCTTGTCCCTGGAGTCGTTGCGCAAACGTTGCCGGAGTCTTTCGCCGCGCTCGCCGCCTACGGGGACTTGGTTACCGGCGTGCTGGCATTGCTGGCGCTCATCGCTCTTCGCACTGGCTGGCGTGGGACGTTGGCGCTGGTCTGGGTCTTCAACATTGTCGGCACGGTGGACCTTCTCAATGCACTGCGCCATGCGAACGCGGTGCCGGACTTGGGGGCAGCTTGGTACATTCCGACATTCTTTGTGCCTTTACTCCTGGTGACTCACTTCATGATGTTTGCCCGGCTGCTCCGACGAGGGAGTTGAGCCAATGGCCAGACCCAGCATCAAGACAACCAATGTCCTCCGAGTCGGATTAACGGTCGTGACCGCCTTCGCCCTCACGACCGTCAAAGCGCAAGAAGGGCCAAGCACGCCTCCGCAAGACTATCGGGCGGGTGTGCTGTCGGCCGAATTCCCCTATGAGTCGAAATATATCGAGGTCCTGGGGTCGAAGATGCACTACATCGACCAGGGGCAGGGCGACGTCTTTCTCTTTCTTCACGGCAATCCGACCTCGTCTTATCTCTGGCGGAACGTCATGCGCTACGTGGCGCCTCATGGCCGGATCGTTGCTGTCGACAACATCGGTTTCGGCAAATCGGACAAACCGGACGTCGACTACACGTTCCAATCCCATCTCCGCTACACGGAAGCATTCATCGACGCACTCGATCTTGGGAACATCATCCTGGTCGTCCACGATTGGGGGTCGGCACTCGGGCTCTACTACGCGGCCAGGCATGCGGACAACGTTAAGGGCGTGGTCTTCATGGAACCCATCACACCGCCCACGTTTCCGATGGCGGGCCTCGACGCCTTCGGACCCGCGGTCGACCTGTTCCGCCGGTTTCGTGATCCGGTGGAAGGCAAGAAAGCCCTGATTGACGAAAACCTCTTCATCGAAGTACTCCTCGCAAACGCGACGATCACGCGGAAGATGACGGAAGAGGAGATGGACGTTTATCGAGCGCCGTTCCTCGAGCCCGAAAGCCGCTATCCCATCTATATGTGGCCGAACGAATTGCCCGTCGGTGGAACGCCGGCGCGCAATGTCCGAGTCGTGGAACGGATCGGCGAATGGCTTCGCACCTCGGAGACACCGAAGCTTCTACAATACGCCTCGCCGGGCGCAATCATGCCGCCCCAAGCGGCCGAGTGGGCGGCGCGGAACTTTCGCAATATCGAGACGCAGTTCGTCGGCTACGGTCGCCACTACATTCAAGAGGACAATCCTGAAGCGATCGGGCGCGGCATCGTGGACTGGTACCGCCGCCTTGAGACCAATGGGCAAGACTGAAGGAAGAACCGTGTCGAGAGCCCGTCGACAGAAGCGGCGAGTTAGACAGCTTCTTAATGCTGATGTCTTATTCCCTTGCCCACCAAAATGTAGTTGACGGGATAGGCAGCGATGAAACCCGCCACCAACGCCAACAACATGCCAAACCAGAAAAGCGGGCTTGAAAGCCCTGCTTCCATGACGCCCGGGGTGTAGACTTCAACCAGTACTTCAGCTGTCTCCATTACAAGGATACTCAATCCTTCTGCCACCAGCACCTGCTTGACGGAATGTGACCAACCCAGCCCAGCCCGCATCAACGGAATCAAGCCAAGCGCAAACCCAAAAACGAATCCCAACGTCACTGCCAAGCTCAGGGTTGCGACGATTGATAAGGCCAACGCAACACCGATGACAACTCCGACAACTTCGCCGAAGCCGCATCCAAGCAAGCAATGAAGGGTGGCACTGGCGGCCAGTCGCGCCTGTGACTCCGAGGGTTCTAGGCCCTCACTTTTCACATGCTGTTCATGCATCTGTTCTTGCTGCTCAACTATTCCTATACTGCACTCCCATCCTGGGAATGCGCTAGATAACTGATTGTACTGCTTATACTGCGACTACTGATGCCCTGTAAATCTCGTCCTAGCAATTGCGTGCATCTCGTCACTTCCGAGCGGGAGTGCCATTCCAGCGTGGCGAGGCCATCCCGCAGCCCCTGCGCCTAAACTCCGAAAGGCGCCGGCAGGCGAAATTAGATATGGGAATCGTTCAGGGCTTGGCCCTGAATGGATGGGTGCAGGATGCTCCAGCGGTGCCGCGAAGCATTGTGAACGCGGCGTTGGCGACGCCGGAGACAGCCTGAGATTTGTTGGTCGAAGAAAAGGAGAAAAGACAATGACCAAGTTGAACAACAAAGTCGCAGTCGTCACCGGAGGAAGCAGTGGAATCGGGTTGTCCACGGCCAAGCGATTTGTCGCAGACGGTGCCCAGGTCGTTATCACCGGCCGCAACCAGGAAGCACTGGATGCCGCCGTCGCCGAACTCGGCGACCGGGCTACGGGCATCCGCGGCGATGTTGCGAACCTCGAAGATTTGGACCGCTTGTTCGCTCAGGTGCAAACACAGTTCGGCCGTGTAGACGTGCTCTTTGCAAATGCGGGCATCGCACCATTTGTTCCGTTCGAGGCAGTGACGGAAGAGCACTTCGACAGTCTGTTCAACATCAACGTTCGAGGCCTCTTCTTCACGGTTCAGAAGGCCCTGCCGCTTCTCTCGGAACGAGCGTCGGTCATTCTCAACGCATCGGTCGCCGCTCAGTCCGGGATTCCGAACACGAGTGTCTACTCAGCAACGAAAGCAGCGGTTCGTTCGCTTGGCCGCACACTTGCGGCGGAACTCTCGCCTCGCGGAATCCGTGTCAACGTCGTCAGTCCGGGGCTGATTGAAACTCCGCTCTTGGGCAAAACCGGTCTGAGCCAAGACGAACTCGACGCGTTCGGAGAGCAGGTCACCCAACAGACACCGCTCCGTCGCCCGGGCAAGCCCGAGGAAATCGCCGCGACCGTGGCGTTTCTCGCCTCTGATGATGCGAGCTACTTCACCGGAGCCGACCTCGTTGCTGATGGCGGAATGATTCAGGTCTAGAGTTGCTCCTGTGATCAAGAGTTACTCCTGAAGTCGGCCGGACGCGGCCTCTCCACAGTGCTTGCAGATTCTTGCAACGGCTCGACTTGCGGGTAGGCCGACTTTTTGAAACACCACGCCATCGCCGCTGACAAGCCGAGTTCTTTAGCGGCCTGTTAGCACTTGAAATCCCACCACCGGTGCGCTGTCTGGATGTTCGGCTGAAATATGAAACAGCACGTGATCGTTCATGATTCGGTTTTCGTCACGCGGACGAGCCCACACTCGGCAAGTATGACGTAGAGACATGGAACGACCAGCAGCACGAGAATCGTTGACGCCAGGAGGCCAAACACGATACTCACCGCGAGCGGTATGAGCACCTGGGCCTGAAGGCTTGTCTCCAAAAGCAGAGGCAGCAACCCGGCGATCGTGGTCAGCGATGTGATGATGATCGCTCGAAACCGTTGCCGACTCGCTTGGGCCGCAGCTTCGAACACATCGCTCCCCTCACTCATGCGCAGCTTCAGAAACAGCACGAGCAGAATCGAGTCGTTTACGACGATACCGGCGAGGGACGCGAAACCAAGAAGACTCGGCATGCTCATGTCCAGACCGAGCAATAGATGCCCCCAGATCACTCCGATCAGCGCAAGGGGAATGGCCACCATGACGACTAGTGGCTCGGCGTAGCTACGGAACTGGAAACTGAGCAGGATGAAGACACCGATCAGGCCTACGAGCATGCCGCCTCGCATCGATGCTTGGGTGATCGCGGACTCCTTAATCTCACCCTCGAACGCCACCTGCACGTCCGGATACCTCTCGTTCAGCGTCGGCAGGAATTCGCGTTCCAGCTGGGCGATGACTTTGGCTGTATTGGTCTGCTGCGGGTCCACGTCACCGCGCAGCGTCACGGTCCGCTTGCCATCGACGCGCGCGATTCTCGACCAGCCGGTGCCGCGGTCAATCTGCACGATGGCGCTAAGGGGGATCTGCGTACCGTCCGGCAGTGTGTAGTGAAAGTATTCGAGGTCGGCGAGACTGCTTTGGTCCTCGCGCCTCAGTTGAACGTCAATCTCGTACGATTCTGCACCGACCTGGATCTCGTCGGCCGTCGTGCCGTGATACGCCGCGCGAAGTTGTCGCGCCACGGCATCGGCATCGACGCCCAAACCAAATGCGCCCTCGCGTAGACGAAGGCGAAGCTCCGACTTCCCTTGACGAAGGTCTTCAGCAAGGTTGTATACCCCCTTGAAGTCGGACAGCCAATATCTCAGTTCGATGGCCGCGGCCTTGAGGCGGTTCAAATCGTGACCCTGCAAACGAATTTCGATGGCGCGCCCGGCCGGCCCGAGCGCGGCCTCGGTATAGACCACACTGAGGGTGTCGGGTAGATCACCGACCTTTGTGCGCCAGGATTGAAGGATGTCGTCGATCCGGGCATCGCGCAGGTCCGCACTGAGCAGATCCGCGAAGACTGTGGCGACGTGAGGACCAGTCTCATAGGCGTCATCGTTTCGATTGAACTGCACGTAGATTGTCTTCACCAGGTCTTGCGCATCCGGCTGGCGCGGCGCAAACTCGTCGTTGACCTGTTCGAGGCCGGTAGTGAGTTGCTTCACCACGCCCTCGGTTCGTTCCAACGGTGTACCCGGTGGCAGCAAGACGCGCGCGACGACAACATCTCCATCGAGGTCGGGAAACGCCTGAAACTTGACGGCACCACCTATGAGCAGGCCTAGCGATATCAGAAACATCAGGATCACCGTCCCGATCCAGAGGTACCGCCACTGCAGAAGCGCGTCGACGCAACGTCCCAACAACCGCTCGCGAACCCAATCGACCCCGTGATCGAAGCGCTGGCGGAAGAACCCAGGCTTTGCCGGATCATGCCCGCGGACCGAGTGCGCCAGATGGGCCGGCAGGATCAGGAAGGCCTCCACAAGGCTCACGGCGAGCACGAGAATCAGGACGATCGGCACGACTTTGAGCACTTTACCGATGTCGCCCGCAAGGGCGGCCAGCGGGCCGAGAACGCAGATCGTAGTGATGAACGACGAAATCACGCCCCCGCTGACCTCGCCCACGCCATCGACGGCGGACTGGATCGCCGACTTGCCGCGCGACCTGTGCGTCGCGATGTTCTCTGCAATAACGATGCCGTCATCCATCAGGATGCCGAGCGCCAGGAGCAGACCGGCCATCGTGAGCATGTTGATCGTCAGGCCGAACCGTGGCAGGAAGAAGAAGGCCCCCAGGAACGAAACGGGAAGACTCATCACAACCCAGAACGACAATCTGATGTTGAAGAACATCCACATCGCGAGGAACACGAGCAGCATGCCTTGCCAGCCGTTGCGAATCAGGAGCTGAAGCCGATCGGTCACGAGCGTCGACGCGTCCTGGGTAATCTCGATCTCGACGATGGGGCATTGCGCCCGCTCGATCGCGATGAACTCCTTGACCGCCTTCGCGATCCGAATGAGGTCCTGGTTCTTAGTTTTCTGGACGTTCAACAGACCCGCCCGCCGGCCGTTGAGCAGGATCTTGTCTTCGGCCCGCTCAAACAGATCCGCAACCCGACCGAGGTCTCCTAGGCGCAATTCCGCTCCACCCTGACCCGCGACGACAATGAGATCCTCAATCGCCTCCACCGAATTGCGCTGATCCACGAAACGCACAAGGATGTCCCGCTCGTGGGTTTCGATCGCGCCGGCGGGCAGATCGACGCTTTGACGACTGATCACCGCCGCGACATCGGCGACGCTCAGACCGTGGCGCATGAGCGCATCCGCTGAGAGCTCAACACGGAACTGGTGGTCGGAGAACCCCAGGATGGTCACCAGGGATACTTCGGAAAGCGCTTGGAGCCGATCCTTGAGCTGTTCGCAGTAGGCCTTCAGGTCTGGCGCGCTCATTGGCCCGGAGACGAGTAGAGCTAGCACCTGGTCCGTTGTATGGAGTTGCGTGATTGCCGGTTCCTCGACTTGAGCTGGAAAGTCGTCAATGGCACTCACTTCAGTATCGATCTCATCCTTGAAGGCCGCGAAGTCGCTTCCCTCCTCCATCTCCGCCGTGACAATGCCGAGACCTTCCCTCGCGTCCGAGCGCAGCTCTTTGATGAAGCGCACTCCGTCTAGCGCATCCTCGACACGTTGGCATACCACCTGTTCAATTTCCGCGGCCGTAGCGCCTGGATAGGCAATACGGATGTCGACCTCACTCGGCGTGAAGTCGGGGAACGTCTCGCGGCGGAGGCTCGGAATGGTAAAGATGCCGATGACCAGCAAGATCAGCATCAACAGGTTTGATGCCGTCGGGTGTATGGTGAAGTAGCGGATCATCGTGCGCCGGTCCGTGCTGTTGCCTGGGCGATGAGTGCGGAACGAAGCTCGTCGTCGGCGAGGGGCTTGACCAACATGCCCTCGATCGCCGGCCTCGGATCCGAGACAACAACTTTATCCCCCGGCTCCAGTCCACCTTCCAGGCAGATGAAATCCGATTGGCTGAATAGGACGCTGACCGCGCGCCTTCTCAGGCGGTTCTCGGGATCCACAACATACACGTGTCCATCATGCAGCGCGGCTCGAGGAACCACAATGCGCCCGGAGAGCGGATCGCCTCGCAGCTCGACCTCGCAGAACATGCCCTTTAGGAGCGGTGGCCGCTGCCCGGGTATCACCTGTTCGTAGGGACGATCAACTGCGACGACGACACCGATGGTCCGAGTCACCGGGTCGATGTGTTCCCGGATCCGCGCAAAGCGGGCATCCCACTCGGCAGTCAAATCACCCACGTGCAGGCGCACCGTGGCCGCGATATCGAATATCTCCCGCAGCCTTTCCATGTCAGGCACACCGCCCAACTCGCGCGACGGGGAGTCGTGCAGAAGGGCTCGTGCCCGATCGATCGAGACCTGCGCGTCAACCTCCATCACCGCAACCCCATCCGCGTCGAACAGAGCCTCCCCGGCCTTCAGGAACTGGCCCTCTTCAATGTGAACCTCTCCCAGGCGACAGTCGAACGGCGTCTGAACGATTGTCTTCTGAACATCTAGCTGTGCCTGTTCGAGGCGCGCCTTCTTCACCGCCAGAGATGCTTCCAGCGTCGTTCGCTGTCGGGGCACAAGGCTCAGCGCGTTCTGCAGCGCCTGAACTTTCTGCTTTTGCGCCAGGTATGTGCGCTCCCTGTCTCGGACTTCAACCGGGGATGCAGCACCGCGCTCAGCCGCACCGCGAACCCGATCAAGGTCGGTCTGCGTCAGCTTCAGGGCGGCCTCTTCAATCACCATAGAAGCACGATCGTTCTCCTCCTGCGTATCCAGCTCCGCCAGCTGCGCTTGAACTTCTGCGATCTCCGCCTCCAACTGCGACGCCGTCAATTCGAACTCACGCGGGTCGATCTTGAGAACGACGTCGCCCTCCTTAAGAAACGCGCCGGAGTTGAGCTCCGGATGCACCTCGATGACCCGGCCCTCGACCTCGGCGACGGCCCGCCAAACCTGAGCCGGTGCCGCCGTGCCATAGCCCAACACGCGGGGTACCACGTCAACCTGCGGCGCGTCGATCACTCGGAGAACCCGAGCCAGCTCCCTAGAAGCGATCCTTTCAGGCTGACGCGTGTGCAACATCAGCCAGACGATGAAAGCGATCCCCAACAGAACCGGTGGAACGAAGAGCCACCTGCGAACACGAGGCGAAAACGTGAATCTCATCGGGGGTGTCCAGTATCCTCAGAGCGCGATTCCTCAACGCCACTCGGACTCGCCGGGCAGCAGCGAGGGATGATTATGGCGATGGCAGACCAACTTGTCGCGTGTTGCGTCGCACCAAGCCAGCACTCACCTGAATCGTCAACGTACGCGCCGGAACTGTCACACCGGAGCTGGACGTGCGCAGGGCCCCTCCGCCGACCTGCAATCGCATCGCACGCTGTCCCTCCCGACAACCCCGTACACGTGATTGTACATAGACTTGCGCTTGGTGTGTGAGGACGGGCTGCGGGGGTAGCGTTGACGGCGATGCTGCTCTTCCTTCGACTGCTCACCGTCGCTTGCTTCCGCTCCCGCGCGTCGCTCGCCGCCGAGAATCTCGCGCTGAGACACCAACTCGGTGTGCTCGCGGGCACGGCCAGGCGTCCCCGCCTTCGACAGCGCGATCGGATCTTTTGGGTCTGGCTCTCTCGCATCTGGCCGGATTGGCGATCAGCCCTCGTCATCACTTGGTCTCGAAGCAGTAACCCAGTGGTTAACAGATCGATTGTCCGAGAGGTGTCGCGGACGATGTACCCGCCGAAGGTGCCAGACACATGGGGCTGCCTCTGCGCGGCCCGGAGCCGCTCAACATAAGCGGCCTTATGGGGCCTGGGCAACCTGCTGGTGACTGCCCCAACGTACAACGTTGACTGCTACGGCGGCAACCATATGCCCGCCTATATAGAGGTACACACACCGCCAAACAGTAGCAAGACCGCGGTGGCAGGTAGGCAACGCTTTATCCGGGGATGGCGGCGATTACCCGTGGTATCCTTACTACACGGTGTTCGTCCCGATCTGATTGAAGAGTTACTGACCATGTCCACCGACGAGAAACTGCCCGAGAGTGTCTATTCGCTGCTTAGGTACTTAGCCGCACGGAAGAACGACGAGGCAGTTGTCATTCGAAGTTTACCGGAAGAACTGCGTGATCCTGACCTACTGACGCTAGGTGATGATCGCGGGGTCATCCGCTTGGTCGCTCGGGCTAGAGCCGGGATTGCCTCCGTCGATGGACCAATTGCCGAGTGGTCTGCATGGGTTGACTTTCGCAGGTGCCATTTCGGATCAACAGTTGATCACGCACTTGCCAGGGATGCCGACACGGAATCCGGGAAGCATCTGCATATCCGGATCACGCCTCACGGCCGTACCAGATTGGCGGAACAGCGACTTGGATTCGAACGGAAGCGGTCAACCCCTCGCAGAAGAGGAAAACGGCAAGGGATTCGAGGACCGACGACGAAGCAGATGAGGGCAATTGAGCTACGCGAGCGACATTGGCCCTTGAGTCAGATAGCGGATGAGCTGGGTATCAGGTCTGTGTCTGCGGTGTCAGGTCTTATCAGCCGGGGCAAGGCAGCAATGCGGTACCTTGAGCGCGGGTCTACGAGATCGATTCGTCCCGACCGCCACTATGACGAGCAGCCACCCGACGGCGGCTAAGGCGCTGGCGACGTCGCGCCCATTTCGCGCCGAATTTCGCGCCCTGCAGATTTTTGTCAAAACGGGATTCTCGGCTTTCTGATCGGCCCTAGATGGTGTTTCGAGCTACCGACATCGTCTCGCGCGAAGCGAAATGCGAAGTAGGTCGCCTCTTTACGGGAAGGGCATCTGTCACGCACGAGACGATGAGGAAGCTCAACTATGGATCTGCACAGCATTCCGATCGACCGTATAAATCCCGCACCGTACAACCCGCGCAAGGACCTGCAGCCGGGGGATCCCGAATACGAGAAGCTCCAGCGGAGCATCGAGGAATTCGGCTGTGTCGAGCCGCTGGTGTGGAACCGCCGGACCGGCAACCTCATCGGCGGCCACCAGCGCCTGAAAATCCTGAAGGCGCAAGGTGACTCCGAAGTGTACGTAAGCGTCATCGACCTTTCCCTGGAAAGAGAAAAGGCGCTGAATGTGGCTCTTAACAAGATCGCGGGCGACTGGGACCCACGGAAACTCGCGGAGCTGCTGGATGAACTGACGCAGCTGCCCGGCTTCGACATCGAACTCACGGGCTTTGATCTACCGGATGCAGATGCCCTGATCTCCGAAGTCCTTCACTCGCACAATGACGAGGCAGAAGACTTCGACGTCGAAGCGGCGCTCCGACGCGACCAGCCGGCGGTCACGCGACTCGGCGACCTGATCGAACTGGGCCGACATCGATTGCTCTGCGGAGACTCCAGCACGCTCGGGGATGTGCAGAGGCTGCTGGGCGATGACCATGTCGATCTGCTGCTCATCGATCCGCCGTACAACGTGGACTATTACGGCGGCAACCGCCCGACACCGCAGCGGGCGCGGCCGAAACGCTCCAGGCAGTGGAACCGCATCTACGCCGACAACCTGAGCCAGGAGCAGTACGTCGGTTGGCTGGGTGGGATCCTTGGCAACGTCAAAGGCTTCCTCGTTCCGGGGGCGGCCTTCTATATATGGAACGGGCACCGCCAGTTCGGCCCCATGCACCTCATGCTCGAGCAGATCGGTTTGAAGGTCTCCTGTGTCATCACCTGGGCCAAGGAGAGCTTCGCGATCGGCTATGGCGATTACAACCAACAAACGGAGTTCTGCTTGTACGGCTGGTTGCCGCACGAGAACAAAGGATCGCACAACTGGTACGGCCCGACGAACGAGTCCACGCTGTGGGAAATCAAGCGCGACCCGACCAAATCGTACCAGCACCCCACGCAAAAACCGCTTGAGTTGGCCGAGCGCGCCATGCGCAACTCCACCCGCCCCGGCCGGCTGATTCTCGACACCTTCCTGGGCAGCGGCACCACGCTGATTGCAGCCGAGCGGACGGGGCGCCGCTGCCTGGGTATCGAGATCGACCCTTACTACTGCGACGTGGTGGTGCGACGGTACCTCGCGTTCGTGGGCGAGTGCGCGGTCGACGCCCAGCTCACCGAACGATATCGGCTGAGCTCCCTCAACAACCAGGAGGATTGACCATGGCGGCCACCAACGGCAGCCACAACACAACGAGCAGCACTGGGCACGGCGGTTCGTCGTCGGAACACCAGTCCGTCCTGGCGGTGATCCGAAACATCCAAGGCGGCGGCCTTGATCCGAACAGCCTTGGTGTTGAGGATCACCGCCGCTGCGTCGAGCATCTCACCGCCGAGGGCTACTCAACCGTCGAGATCGCCGAGATCCTGAAGGTCTCGGAGCGGACGATCGCCCGGGACCGCACCGCCATTCGCCAGGCCAATGCAATCCAGCGGGATCCGGCCCTGGTCAAGGAGATGGTTGGGCAGCTGGCCCAGCAGGCGGAGACCACGATCAGCCGCATCCGCCGGGCGACCCGGGAGCGGGGGACACCCCCTGCGGTCCGCATCGAGGGCGAAAAAGCCTGCTGGACAATCGCCCGGGACCTCGTCCAGCAGTTCCAGGCGCTCGGCTACCTCCCCAGCGCCCCGCAGGAGATCCGCGGCGAGCTGATCCATCGCCTCGACCAGGTGCCGGGCTGTGACCAGATCCAGGCCGAGGTCGAGCGCTTGGAGTTGATCGTGGACCAGGACGAGTCGAATCCCCAACGCAAGGCAACGCTCGATCGGTTGGGGGAGGTCAAGTCGGTGCTCACCCGGCTCGCGCTGAGCGACCGGATCAAACAACTCACCACTGATGTCACGGACGGAATCGAGGAGAATGATGGCCAAGCAGCATCATGATCAGGGAATGCAGGCGGCTGTCCAGGGCCGTCTCAGCGAGCTGCGCCGGCAAGCCTGCGCCGGATCGCTGATGGCGTTCGCACGAGCGTATCTTCCGGCGAACTTCAATCTCGCGCCCTCGCCCATGCACCGGGAACTTGTGTCCCTGCTGCAGCAGGCGACACGGCAACGGGGAGCCCGACTCGCCATTGCCGCTCCGCGCGGACACGCCAAGAGCACGATCGTTAGCCTCGCCCACGTGCTGTGGTGCATCTGCTATCAGAAGGAACAGTTCATCTGCCTGGTCTGCAACACCCTGGACCAGGCCGCTGACTCCCTGTCGCAGGTCAAGGCCGAGCTGCAGTCCAATCCCCGTCTGCTGGAGGATTTCCCAGAGGCGTGTGAGGCGCCGGGGTCCTCTCCGGGGGCCCCGCGGTGGCGAAAAAACGAGATCATCGCCCGCAACGGGGTCAAGGTCACCGCGCTCGGGGCCGGCAGCCAGATCCGCGGCCGGCGGCACCGGCCCCATCGGCCGACCCTGATCATCCTGGACGACATCGAGAACGAGTCCGAGGTGCGCTCCCCCGAGCAGCGTCAGCACAAAGCCGAGTGGTTCAACCGGTCCCTGCTCAAAGCCGGTACCGCAACCACCAACGTGCTCGTCATCGGGACGATCGTGCACTACGACGCCTTGCTGACCGGTCTCCTCGATCCCCGCAAGGCTCCGGGCTGGACGGGCCGCAAGTACCAGGCGGTGAGGTCGTATGCGTCAACCCCCGAGCTCTGGGCGCAATGGGAGTCCATTTACACCTGCCGCGAAGAGCATGAGGGTCAACTCGGCCCCGAGGCGGCCAAGCTGTTCTTCGAAACGCACCGCGAGCAGATGCTGGACGGCACGGATGTGTTGTGGCCCCAGCTTGAAGACTACTGCGCGCTCATGGAGATGCGCGTCCGGGAGGGCCGCTGGAGCTTTGATAGCGAGAAGCAGAACGAGCCGGTCAACCCCGAGGACTGTTACTTCCAGGAGAGCGATTTCCACTACTGGGATGACGAATACGACTCCGTTGAATCGCTGGCGGCCGGCCTCGGCTCCAATGGGGCCTTCTACGGGGCGTGCGATCCGAGCATGGGAAAGGCCGGCCGCGGCGGCGACGACTCCGCGATCATTTCCGTGCTCAAGGACCGCCAGACAAAGGTGCTGTACGTGATCGATGCGGATATACGGCGCCGCAAGCCCGATGCGATCATCGAGGACATCATCAAGTACTACGGAATCCGGTCCTACCGGTGGTTTGGACTGGAGGTGAACCAGTACCAGGAGTTCTTGGCCGATGAGCTGCGGCGTCGAAGCGCCCAGGCCTCGACTCGGGTGCCGGTGGCGAATATCCGCAGCAGCACCGACAAGCTGGGCCGCATTCAGCGTCTGCAGCCCCTTATTGCCTCGGGGATGCTGCGCTTCACTCACCGGCAGGTGGCGCTGCTGGAGCAGTTGCGGCAGTTTCCGCATGCAGCCCACGACGACGGGCCGGATGCGTTGGAGATGGCCGTACGGACGGCCGACCGCATCGAGTTCCCGACGGGGATGGCCAGGTTCAGCGTTCGATAAAGCGCTTAAGCGCCGAGCCCTTGGGCTGGAGAGGTCGGCCGTGCGAGGCCGTCCATATCGTGTGCAGGCGCCTGCCACTGCTCGAGTTACGTTTAGGCTGAGTTCTGGAACAGGACGCGATCGCCTTCTGGGATGTGACGGCCGGACGAGTTAGCTGGCTCACCGACTACGAAGACACCTACCATGAGTGGGAGTCTGGCGCGCTATTCAAAGCCAGCGATTAGTCTAGAGTAGCTCAGCTTCTGATCCCTCGGATTCGGCCCGGCCGCGGGAAGCTGCAGATTCGCTGTCGGTTTGATTGGTCCATGGCAGTCCGCCCAGCTGTCAGCCTTTCCGACGGCTTGAAGTCGGGTCGCTTTCGGCGAAAGTCATCTCGTGTCTGTTACTTCCGTCCTCGTAGCTGTTTCGTGTACCTACCCAACAGCTGTTGCGGCGCAAGGCCTAGTTGATCGAGAAGAGGCCTGACGGCCGGAGGCTTGGTGATAAGTAGGGGCGCCCGGAGCATCTCCGCATAGAGCTTCTCAAGGGCATCGAGAAGTCCTGCCATGCACGAGGGTGTCAAGACACGGGTGCCGTCAGGGAAGTCCGACAGGCGATCTGCTGCGGTGTTCTTTGCGACTATCACAGGCGCGGCTTCAGGTCGCGTCGGGTACGCGTTCGAAAACCACTGGAGGCTCAAGAGAAGCTGGCCCGCGTCTTTCTTGTGCAGGCTCTCCTCGTTCTGGTTCTTGACCTCTACGACCCAGCTTGTATCCGACCAAAGCCAGAGGTCATCGGGGCCTTCTCCGAATTCTTCTTCCGGTCGTGTGCCCTCTGCGCCGAGAAGTGGAGCAAGCTCAAGGAGAGCGTGCTCAAGTGCCTTAGGCGCTATGTTGAACGAGATTCGCGCTCGCAGATCATGAATCGCCGCAATCGCCCCATTCGGGTTTTCGAACTGCTTGAACCACCCAAGCATCACGAGTTCAGTCTGTCTCCCTGTATGCTCGGTGGCCCTTTTCACTGTCTGCGGCGGGCAGAACAGAGATCGATTAGCCTCGAAGGCGGAGCGTTGAATCTCAAAAGCCTTGCCTTCGTTGGATTCGTAGGTGTAGTTGGCGACTTGCTGTAGAAAGACCGCCTTCTCCGAGCGGTCTGTCAAATGGGTGTCCAGCGCGCCTTGCAGCGATACGGCCGCGCCAGCTGCGTCATTACCGAGAGCCTGTGTGAAGGTCTGACGAAGAGCTGCTGCTACCGCCGTCGCGCCCGCCGACGTCGCCTCAGCAGCGGTGCCATCGGATTCGCGCACGGTCTCGTTGTAGTACTGCTTCCAACCTTCGTCGCGCCCCAAGCACTGCCTGATCAAGCCGACAAACGATTCCTCGGGGGTCTTGTCTTCGTCCTGTGCGAGTTTTGCTAGGTAGAGCGCGAGCTCTAGCTGCGCTCGCGTGTCAGGGTTCATGATGGCCAATACAGGGGCTCGTGCGATGAAGTTGGCGAGGCTATTGCCAGCGAGTATGACAACGGCATAGTCAACGTGCGATCGTACTGCTCGTCCCATCCCTTGCTCGATTCGGTGGACCAATCGGCGCCGCACCGCATCTTCGAGGCTTGCGTCGTGCGAATCAGTGATGCTCTCCCCGGTAGGAATCCCGTCCAGGACGAGGACACGGCACGCATCGTCCGGTAGGTCGACGCCGTCGTAACGTTGTGGCAAAACAACGAAGTGCCCCCGCTTCGAGCCCCTGAGCGCCCGCACGGCGCCGGCAGTCTGTTCTCCGGTGACCACTTCCGCACCAGCCTTCACCCAGTCCTTGGCAGCAACTTCGCTCGGGCAGAGAACAACTACGTTGACTCGCTTCGAGAGGTTCGCACATATGCCAATGAGCCAGGTGCGATTCAGCGATGGATCGATGAGCGATGGCGCTAGGACCATCCGCTCACCGAGACCCTTGTCAGCTGGTGAGGTGATGACGCTGTCGACTGCACCTGGGTCGCACCCGAGGTCGCGCACTAAGGTCGCATCGTTCGCCAGTGATGCTGACATGAAGAGGCGGTGCTTGCACGCGGCAAACGCGCGGCACCATTCTACGGGAAGGACCAACGGAACGATCTCAGCACCGCGGTTCGACAACACACAGCGGCACCACCTCAGGCAATCGCAGACAAGGGGCCAAGCGAACCAGTTGTGTGTCCCTGCTGTAGGATTCGAAAGCAGCTGCCGCACATCCTCAAGAACTGAGGTCCATGTCCAGAACGGTACCTCCATGGACGAGTGCGGTTCTTGCTCGCGGATCTTGGCCCAGGGGCCCGGCATTGCTTTCGAGCACGCTGGGTCAAGTATCGTCAAGAGCTGCTCGTAATCGCCATCACCTGCTTCGAGCAGGAGACGGAAGTTGTCGCGAATCTTATCGATGCCCGAGTGCGCATCATCCAACACCATGGCACATGGCCGCAGCTGGACATCGTCGCGGTCGAACGTACTTCGACCATTGAACAGCTTGTCGTAAGTGCAGACGATTATCGCCTGGCCTCTCGTGCCATCGACCGGTGGAATCGGCTGGCCTTTGGGGTACGGCAGGGCCACCAGACCCAGCCGGTCCGCCTCGCCACAGACTTGCTCTACGAGTTGCACGGTCGGACATAGGTAAACAACTGGTTCTCTAGATGTGACCATGTGTGACTGGAGGTACAGAAGGCCCACAGCTGTCTTTCCGGCACCTGTGCTTACCTTCAGGATCAGGTCACGCTCGCCATGCCTGTTGCTCAGAGCTTCCAATGCTTGCTGTTGAGCAGGTCGCAGTTCCGTGTGCGAAGTGTGACGGTCACCGGACTCGAAGAGAGCTACCAGGTCCGTGGCGTCGACCGGAGTCGATTTCTTGATGAGCTTTGTGAATTCGACCATTATGGGCTCACTCGTGCCTGAGGGGAGCTTCAACCTTTCCAGCTCGTCTGGGTCCAATACTCAATCAAGCATACCATGCCGCTTTCCGGTGGTAGCAATTCAGCATCCCACCGAGCCGTTCGTGCCGAAGCACCTGTCCGGACAGCTCCACCACTTCCGACGCCGGAGCGATGATCGCGTTCTCGAGTCCCTGGTGATTCCGCTCTGCGTGATAGTGCTCGACGTACTCACTGATCGCCGTCCGCAGATGCCTCTCGCCGATGATGATAGACCTGTCCAGACATTCTGACTTGATCGATCGCACGAACCGCTCGGCGTAGGCGTTGAGGTCGGGGCTCCGCGGCGGCAAGCGGACCGGCGTCACCCCCAACGCTCGCAGCGTTTCGCGGAACTCCCGCGTATGGGTCCAAGAGTCAGCCCAAGCCGAAGTCCTGATGCGTCAAGAGCTTGAAGATGGTGTGAACTTCATCTCCGCAGCCCATCGCATGCGTGCCAGATTCGGGCCACAAACGACCCGTCGCCAGCAAATCCAAGCTCATGACACAGTGCGATTTACAGTTGGGCTGAATATTGGACCCATACAACTCTGCCGATCTCCCATGGGACTTGGCTGTCACATATGCCGCGCAAGGAAATCTCTCACGCCTTCGATCATCGATGCAACTTGCGCAGGATGAAACTGGTTGAATTCGCCGTGGGCGGCTTTGTTTCGAACGTGCGCCCAGGATGACAGTTGCGCCGCTTCTGTTTGTTTGATAACGTCGGCCTTCTTAAGCGCAACAATGAGCGGATCGAGCGTGAGTGGTTGGCCGTTCCGCTTTTTGCTTGGGATCGGTGGCGATTGGCGATCGCACAGCTGGCGTAGCGCGTTTTCGACGACCGCTCCGGCAAGAACGGCGGCGGGTACGTGATCGTATTTGCCGCTCTGTCCTTCGGTCAGCAGCCGCTCCGCCTGGCCCATGTAGTCAGCAGCAATCTCTGCCTCGATACGCTCACCAAGATCATCAAGGAATCCGCTGACAAAATCGTCTCGCAGTCCTATTAACTGCGGTAACTGGTTGGGCGGGTTCACTAAGCATCCAAATTGCACGCCATACCCTGCAATATCAGCGCGCCGAGGATGGTTACGCGGAAGAATCAGCGTCAAGAGGGATGCACATTTCGTGCCCCATTCCAAGATCGGTGCAGTGGGCGGGTTCCCACTCTGCTTTATCGATGCTACCACCTTCTCCCCCTCGGCTATGAGATCGTCGAATCTCTCTGTCAACCTCTGTTTGAGTTGCGCAGGCAACGCCATCCCAAGAACCCTCATCGTCGTCCGAGTTTCTGAAGGATCAGGCGCCCCAACGCCTCTGGAGAAAGCTCTCTAAGGTCTAGATATGCGATGGTCGGTGCGAGGCCGGGGATTTCAGTGTCATCGAATCTTGCTGGAAGGACATACTCAACCCTCTCCGCCATTGCCCTGGCTAGGGCAGCCCTACGCTCCTGTCTCGCCCATACCTTCTCTGCATAATGGCGGGAGATGAACATCACACAGAACCGGGCCTGTTGACGATAGATGCTCTCAAAATGTTCCACGAGGTCCTTCCCCCAAAGCGTGGCCTGTTCATATTTATCGTAAAACACGATTACGCCATGCTCGATCAGAAACTCGGCGACGCTTTCAACGTATCCTCTGTCCTCGCCTGCGAATGACAATACAACGTCAAACCTCTGCGGAGTCGGCACCATTGCGGCAAGAACATCCTGGGGGATGTTGCCGTCCTTGACTGCCCAGTGCGTTCGATTCATTTCCCAGTCCGTGATCTGCAAGCGACGTCGGACCTCTCGAATCGTATCTCTTGGAATGCGCCCGGATTCGGTAAAGCGAAAAGTCACCTCGCCGCTCCGCACACGAATGTCTCGCATCTGGCCAACCCTGACTACGTCGGCACTGGGGCCTCCTACGCAGTCTTCGTACATCAGCAACGATTGCACGCGCTCAAGTGCCTTCAGACTTTCGGGGTTGCTAACCGAGATTGTCTCGATCTCATCACCGCTGTACTCACCGAAACGGCTAGCCATCATGCCCATGCGCTGGTCAGACTCCCAGGCGGTTTCGTCAGCAGTGATGAGCATATTGAACATGGGATGTCTCTTCGAGCGTTCTTGAGGTACTGCCTTTGAGGGTAATCTGCTGAGCCGGAAGGGGCAATCGCGGTTCAACCGCGGCTTGCACTCGCAGTGGACTTCCGATCCCAACGTCGTCCCCCGGCAGCCGGCCACTGGCTCATCACCCACAGTCAGGCAACTGTCCCTCCCGAAAACTCCGTACTCGTGAATTTACAAGGGCTTCCGCTTGGTCGCCAGTGCGACCGATGTTCCCAGCCTGGGTGCATGCTCAAACTGCTTGTCAGACTCGTAGGGCTGCTCTTGCGTTCCCACCAGGTCTGGGCACTGATCCAGCTGCAGCTATCGACCGGTGCCCGAAGCGGCGAACTGGTCAGGGTCCGCCCGATCGACCTCGATATGACCGGCTAGGTTTCGACGGCCAGGATCAAGGATCACAAGATAGCTCATCGCGGCCGCGAGCAGTGAGCGCGGAGACCGAGCCGCGCAGGTGAGAGCACCTCATTTCGGAGATGTGCAGGCCATCCTCAGCAGCGCATGGAGCTGGTACAGCCGCAATTGCACGCAGGTCGTGATCGTGTCCGGTGCGCTGGCGAGGTCGACGAGAACTTCCGCGTTTGTCTGGCGGCGCAACACCCATGCCGCATCGGTCAGGTACTCGTCGAGCGATTCTCCGAAGAGTTCCGCAGCAGCACTTCCGATTCGATCCGCGCTGGGCTTGCCGCCCGAGGCCTCCGCCGGCTCAACGACCTCGCCCATCACCCGTAGAAGCGACCGTACCTCCATCAGACAACCGAGCGCCGCCGCCAGATCGGTCAATTCATCCTGCACGTCGAGCATCACTCGGAGCGGAACACGAATGCTTCGACGGCGGTCGCTGAGACGCTCGGTTGTCGAGGGTCCAGCCGACGAATCCGTAGATTGCTGTGCGTCTGATGTCACTGGAATCCTCCAACGCCCAAGGCGGCCATGGCAGGGCACTTGATCGCGACGACCTGCTCGCCCAAACCCGCTGGCATGATGCGCGACGTGCCCGCAACGGCAAGGCCCGTGGGCGAGGAATCGGCATCCGGGCCCAGGTCGGCCGCATTGGCCGATTCTGGGCCCCGATGGCCAGATTCTGGCCAGATCTCGCCGGATTCGGCCGCAATCGCCTTGACGGTCGGTCCACCTTAGGCCCCCATGACCCCCTACCCCCCTGGGCGGACCAAACGACGTACAGGGCTGCGAAAGGAGGTCCAGGAATGGCCAGAGCCAACACCATCAACGCGCCCCGAGGCGGCAAGGCGCGAGCCAGAACCCTGCGGGCCATCGGCTACGTGCGGCGGTCCACCGATCGCCAGGAGCAATCCATCCCCGACCAGAAGCGGGCCATCGAGCGGTACGTGGCCGAGCACGGGCTGCGGCTGCTGCGCTACTACGTGGACGATGCGATCAGCGGCACCAGCACTGTCGGCCGGCGCGCGTTCCAGGCGATGATGGCCGATGCCAAGCGGCCCAGCTGCGACTTCGGCATAATCGTCGTCTACGACGTCAAGCGCTTCGGCAGGATCGACAATGATGAGGCCGGTTACTACCGCCACGTCCTTCGCACCCACGGTGTCGAGGTCCGCTACGTCAGCGAGAACTTCACCGGCGATGGAACCGACGATCTGATCCGGCCGGTCAAGCAATGGCAGGCCAGAGAGGAGAGCAAGGACCTGTCCAAGGTGGTCATTCGCGGGCTGGTGAGCAAGGCGACCAACGGTGATGCCGCAGGCAACGGTGAAGGCTGGTGGATGGGCGGCGCCCCGCCCTACGGCTACGACCTGGGCTATGAGAGCCAGTCGGGCCAGTTCCTGTTCATCCTCCGCTACATGCGCGACGGCACCAAGCAGATGTTGGATCAGAAGGGAAAGCTGATCCGCACACTCGAACGCGGTGAGTCGATCAGCGTCTCCCGCAAGGACCGGTGCAAGCTGATCCCCAGCGTAAAGAGCCGGGTGGAGACGATCCGGCGGATCTTCAAGATGTACGTCCAGGAGCGACGCGGCTTCAAGGCCGTGGCCGACGCGCTGAACCGAGACGGTGTGCCGACATCGAGAGGACCCGAATGGGCAGCGCGCCACAGCGGAAAGTGGTCGCTGACCTCGGTCCGTGCGATCCTGATCAACCCCGCCTACACCGGCGACATGGCCTGGAACCGGCGGACCGATGCGCGGTTCTACCGCATCGTCGATGGACGGGCGGTCGAGCGAAGGGGGGTCCATGGTCGGCGACTGGAACAGAACGACGAGTCGGATTGGCTCGTCGTCGAGAACGCCCACCCGGCAACCGTGAGTCGGCGCATCTGGGAGTCGGCCAAGCAACGCCTCCAGGAGCAACCTTCGTCGAGACTCCAGCGCGGGATCAACCCCCGGACGGGCGCGCCAGCCGGCGACCGGATTGGCGGATGGACCGGCCCGCGAGCCAAGTTCCTGCTTTCTGGACTTGGCATTTGTTCGACCTGCGGAAGCCGGTACGAGGGCTACACGCGTTACGGCAGCAATCAGGGCGAGAATGGATCACGCAAGCGGACCTTCCACTACGCCTGCGGCGGCTACATCCGCCACGGGCGGAGCATGTGCACACTCGGCGCTGTCCCCAAGGACGCGCTCGAGGACGCGGTGATCAGAACTCTGGTGGACTTCTACGCTCGATACGCAGGCAGGGCCGCCAGGAAGCGGATCGCCGAGGCGGTGGGCATCCACATCAACGAGGACCGCGACCAGATCGTCAAGCAACGGAAGAAACTGGAATCGCGCCTCAAGCGCATCGACAAAACCACGCGGAATCTGCTCGACAACATCACGGCGGCGAACCGTCAGCTGGTCGATCAGCGTCTCGAAGAACTGAACAAGGAG
>JADFIR010000040.1 GCA_022566535.1 Planctomycetota bacterium | reverse complement strand
CGACGGCTATTGACTGTCTTCGGATTCCTCGGCTGCAGGTGCCAGCGCGGCCACAGACGGTTTGTCGTGGGTGACCGTCGTCAGGTCCGGCAAAGGCGGCAAACCACTGGCGGTGCGAATCGCATTCTGCTGCTGCAACGAAAACGCCATTTGTGTCAGGCCCACGGTGATCACCGTACCGTCGGCTCGGCCGACGCCAAGTACGACCCACGGTGGCTGGACGGAGTTGACGTCGGGATCAGGCGACTGCACCACGACCCAGAGGCCCGGATCGGCTGCGGTCAGATCGAGGCCGTGGTAGGTAAACACGAAGTCACCGAGGCGGTGCGCGATAGTCCCTTGCGGCAGCGCTTCCGCGGCCGCATCCGCGACCTCAGCCTGATCACTAGGAGAAAGAAGCATGAACGCAACGAGGTCGGCGTCCCCCGCGGGGACATCGTCAATGCCTGTGGCGCTGCCCGATGTCACAAAGTCCGTCTCGCTGAGCCCGGCGGACGTCACCAGTTGAAGAGCATGCCCCGGCCCTTGTCCATCGTGCCGGGAGGAATAGTCAAGTACCCCGTCCAGGACGATCTGGGTGTCCGTGGTCGGCATCGTTATGCCGGCCGACATGGCGCCGATGTTTATGAGCGCGACAAAGAACACCACGTATCCGCCAACCACCAGAAGGACAAGAGACACTGGGAAGGTAAGCACGGCCAGCGCGGCCCGCCCGCCGTGCACACGTTGACTGGTGGCAACCATGAGAACCGCGCTGACCACCCACCAGATCCAGACGAAATAGCTGCCGCAGTACGGGCCGAGGCAGGGGAAGGCATACGCCGCGTTCGCGCCAGCGCTATAGCAGATCGCCTCGTAGGTCCGGGCAATTGAAGACCCCGCCCCTCCCGTAAGCTTCAGCACACCATGGGTCGTCAGCCCCCACATCCCGATCAGGATCGCTATCACCAGGGGCCCCCCGAGCACTACGCCGACTGACGCCACAAAGAGGCCAAGCGAATCTGAATCAGCGGTGATCACCATGATCACCCCAACCAGAAACAGTGGGGCGCCGACGCCAACGAGGAAAAACACGGCCCAGGACAGCAGCGCGAACCGCCACGCCTGCCCGACCCGGCTCATCGTGGGCAGACTCTTGGCCAGGCGCACCGGCTGAAAGAGGGACATCTTGACCGTAAGCAGCCATGCTTTGATCCAGCCGTGCCGCTTGTGCTCCAGCCAGGCTACGCGATCGACAACGGTTCGCTGCTCTTCAACACCTTCAGCGGGCAGGAGCACCATCTCGTCCATGCGAATGTGGTTGCGGCAACTGACACAATCAAACTCGCCTGGAACGAGATGCCCCTGCTTGCCGGTGCCGTAGTACACCTGATCGCAATGCGGGCAACAAAACCGGACGCTGTTGGCGACGAACTCGAAGTCGCTGGGAAGAAACGCGGACCCGCACTCCGGGCATAGCCGGGCCTTGAGGTTCCACAACGCGTAATCGCAGTTCTTACAGCGCATGAAAGGGCTCGGCGCACAGACCAGTGGCGTTACGGCGCGCGGGTCGGTGACCCATCGGTAAACTCAGTCCTCCGGGGCGTTGTGGCTGACGCGCTTGCGGAACTCTGCCACCAGGGCTTTGGTCACCGCCCCAACCGTCCCCGAGCCGATGGCGTGCCCATCGATCTTGCTTACGCCGATGATCTCCGCAGCCGTGCCTGTCAGGAACACCTCATCGGCCGCAAGGACGTCATCCATCGTCATCATCCGCTGCTGCACGATGTAGCCCAGGTGCGGCGCGAGCTCTTGAACCACAAACTGACGGGTGATCCCGTGCAGGATCCCCGCTTCGGCGGGAGGTGTCGCGATCTGGCCATCGGTCACGGTAAAGATATTGTCGCCGGTGCACTCGCTAACATACCCGTCGGTGTTGAGCATGATCGCCTCCAGCACGTCCGCGTCGATCGCTTCGATCTTGGCCAGGATGTTATTGAGATAGTTGAGGCTCTTGGTCGAAGGATCGAGGCACTCGATCGGAATCCGCGGGCGCTTGGCCACGATGACTTCCATGCCGTTCTCATAGAGCTGAGGCGGATAGAGCTCGATCGTGTCGGCGATGATGAAGACCGAGGGATTCGGGCAGCGGAATGGATGCAGCCCCAACGTGCCGACGCCGCGAGTAAAGACCAAACGGATGTAGGCATCGATCAGGTCGTTGGCGCTCAGCGTCTCGCGGATCGCCTCGGCGATCTCGTCGGACGAACACGGCGGCGTCAGGCGAATCCTCTCGGCGGATTGGTACATGCGCCGCAGATGCGAGGCGAGCTTGAAGATTCGCCCGCCGTAGGCACGAATGCCCTCAAAGCAGCCGTCGCCGTACAGCAACCCGTGGTCGAACACGGACAGCTTGGCCTGATCGTGATCCACCAATCTGCCATTGAGCCAGATCTTGGGCATGCAATCTCCTCGCACTAGACCAGCGGCGCAGTGTACCGCGCCGAGATCAACGGGGAGTGGACGGTGGAAGGCCGCGACCAGCGGTCGAGGCTTTACAGCGGTCGCCGGGCGAGCACGTAGCGGTCGATCGCCCTGGCCACGCCGAGATCATCGTTGCTGGGAACGACGGCGTCGGCCAATTGCTTGACCTCCTCGGCTGCGTTGCCGACGGCCACCGCAAAGCCGGCCCATTCCATCATGCCCAGATCGTTATGCGCATCACCGATGACCATCACTTCTTCTTGGGTGGCGGTCATTCGGCTGGCGACTCGCTGTAACGCGATCGCCTTGTCCGCCATGGGATGGGTGATCTGGATGACCTGTGGATCGGGATGGAACAGCGCAATGTCGCGGCTCTGCCAGAGAGACTCGCGGACCTTGCTCAGGACCGGCTCAACTTCCCCCAGCGCCCCCAGCAGCGTCAGTCGGGTCACCGGCGCCGACAGATACGAATCCAATGGTCCGATGGCGTCCGGCTCGGCCAGTTGTTCAAACTGAGGATCGATCCGGTCGGTGTACCACCGGTCAAGCCGCTCCACCGCCACCATGATCCGCGGGGAAGTCGATCTGGCCAGCGCGACGACGCGCTGCGCGATCTGCGGTGACAACGTCTGATGAAACAGCGGCGTGTTCTGTTGTGGATTCCAGATGACCGCGCCGTTGTAGTTGATGGTGGGCGCGGTGATGCCGAGCGTTTGTGTGATCCAGTTGGTCATGCGCGGGCCTCGGGCCGTGGCCAGCACCACCACGCATCCCGCCCGCTCAGCGGCCCGGCAGGCCTGGATCACGCCCTGGCTGAGACGCCCGTCGGACCGCAGAAGTGTGCCGTCAACGTCGATCACGAGCAGGCGCACCGGGATCGGCGGTACCCCTGACTTTGGTGAATGACTGGCCGTTCCAACACTGCCGGCGGTGGTGGAAACCGGCATAGGCGATGCGGGATTGCCCGGGTTCGCCGTTGTCGTTGACGTACCATCAGGCCCCGGGCGCAGAAGCGACTCCAACGCCCCGCGAAGCTCGGGATACACGAATCGATACCCGCGGCGCTCGGCCTGAGCCGGTCGAACGCGCTGGCTCATGACTGCATACCTGGCCAGTTCGCCGATCGCGATCCGCATGGCGAATCCGGGCGTGCGCAACCAGGCCGGCCGACGCAGCGCTGCACCCAATATGCGGGCAAACTCGCGACTGGTCACCGCCTCGGGCGCGGCGACGTTCATCGGCCCCGAGAGTTGCGCATCCTTCAAGGCCAAGTCGATCAGCCCCACCACGTCGCGCCAGTGAATCCAGGGCATGTACTGGCGCCCGGACCCGAACGGACCACCGAGCATGAAGCGGAACAACGGCGCCATCTTCGCCAGCAGTCCGCCTCCCTCATCGAGCACCGCTGCGATGCGGAGCATCACCACGCGCACGCCATGCTCTTGAGCCCCCAGAGCCTGCTGCTCCCATTGCACAGCCAGGTTGGCCAGAAAGTCCTCGCCCGGTGGGGCGGTCTCATCGAGGGGGCTGTCGCCGCTGTCGCCGTAATACCCCACGGCCGAGGCATTGATCAGCACGCCTGGCCGGCGGGCAGCCGCTTCGATGGCCTGCACCACCTGATACGTGCTGTCGATACGACTGTCAACAAGCAACTTCTTGTACGCGGCCGTCCAGCGTTTGTCGACGACGCCGGCCCCGGCCAGGTGAATCACCGCGTCGCAACCGTCGATAGATTTCTGCCATTCGCCGGGGATCGCCGGGTTGCCCTCGATGACCTCGAATTCGTGGTCGGCGTCGGAGGCAAAGAGACGGTTGGCCCGGCTGGCATCGCGTGATACCGCCACCACGTGGTCGCCCCTCTCAAGGCGATCAGGAACAACTCGTCGGCCGATCAGACCAGTGGCGCCGGTGATGAAGATGCGCATCGGTGCGGACGGGGTTAGGGACGCACAAGCAAGTTTCGCCGGCGGGCTTGCCCCGCCAAATCCTACGTGCGCCACCACGAGTTTAGCACATCGGACTGCTCGCCGCGATCGCCGTCGCCCGTCGAAGCACCACGTCGATCATGGGCTCGGTCAGCCGGCCGGTGAACGTGTTCTGCTGGCTCACGTGATAGCATCCAAGGAGCACCGTCAACCCCAAGGGACACTCCAGGCCGTGGGCAAACTTTGGCTTGGGTCTGGGCAGTTGTTCTCCGGCAGTCCGCAAAGCATTGAGCACCGCATTCCACGCCAACGAACCGAGACATACCGTGACCGCTGGCCGAAGGATCACCAACTCGTCGGCCAGGTACGACGAACAGCGGTCGAGCTGTCGGGGGGTCGGCTTGTTGCCCGGCGGAGCGCAGCGCAGGGCCGCGGTAATGTAGACGTTGCAAAGCACCAAACCGTCGTCGCGCGAAGCCGCAAGCGGCTGGTTGGCCAGCCCGGCACGATGCAAAGCGGCGTAGAGGAAGTCGCCGGAGCGGTCGCCGGTGAACATCCGGCCGGTGCGGTTGGCCCCGTGGGCCGCAGGGGCCAGACCGACGATCATGATCCGCGCGCCCTCGTCACCGAACCCGGGGACAGGCTTGGCCCAGTAGTCCCAGCCCGCATACGCACGGCGCTTCACAACGGCAATCTCTGCGCAATAGGCGCGAAGCTCAGGACACCGCCTGCACCTTGGCACCGCGCGCTGAATCGCATCCAGCGACGGCGGTGCCTGGCCCGATCGCCTCTTCAATCGAGATGGAACCGAGGCACGGGAATGTGACCCACCGCCGATTGTTGACGAAGCGGTGTCGCATTGCACGGAGGCAAGTGTATCGATTCACTCGCTGGGCGATAGAGCGAGATCATCGGCGGGCAGCGGGGTAAGACTCATCCCCCCCACCGCATCCACGATCAGCTCGAACACCTGGCCCTTGCGGACCGGCTTGTAGACCGCTTCGCCCTGAGCCACCCGCACGCCCATCGCCTTGGCCAGCTTCGCATCAGTCGCGATCTGCCAGAAGTGCTCCCACAGCCGCTTTTCGAACTCGGCCACCTCACCCGTCGCGTAGCCGGGGGGAACCGCCCCCGGCGTGTCGATGGCATATCCGTTGATCGGCGCCATTCGATCCGAATAGATCCGTCGCAGAAGCAGAAGGGATCGACCGCGCAGCGGATGGCCCTGGGCCACGTCCTGGCGATCGAACTTCACCGACCACGCGTCAACAAACAGCACATCGCCGGGCAGCGTGAACCGCTGGCGGGCCAGCTCGCCACCGTCATCGTCGAGCTCGATGAACACCAGATCCGTGTTGATCACCTGGCCATCGGCGCCCATGCTCTGGTCGAGAATCCGCACATGGGCGAGGCGCCGGGTTCGGTTGAGACGATCGATCATCTCGTCTTTCGCGGCTAGCCGCTGCTGCATCTGTTCGTTGAGCGCTTCCAGCTCCTCGATCGCCCGCTGCTTTTGATCGACGGAAAGTCGCCAAAAGACCACGAGCACCAGGCCGCAGAAAACGCCGGCCATGAGCGATGTACGAAGTAGTGCAAGCATGTCGACCGTCTCCAAACAACAGATCGGCGGATTCGATTACTGACATCGGCAAACGTGGAGCCCTTCGGCCAATCGGCCGATAACGGGTGGGGATGAATCGCGCCAAACTCGATCTGCTGCGCTTTGTACTGCTGGGGGCACCGCTGTGGGTGGCGTCGCTGACAAGCATCGCCGCCGGCCAGCCGACCCCGGCTCCGGACGGTGCGTCCATATTGTCGGCGCAGAATCGCCTCCTGCGGCAGTTCGACTTCGAAGAAGCCGAGCATGCGCCCTACACCATGCCCATCAATTTCTACCGCTACATTGCGGCGGACCAGGGCTTTCCGCCGTTCGGCCGAATGCAATTGACCAACGGGGCTGCCCACCACGGCAGATGGTCCTTCGGGTTCGAGCTGGACGGCGGGTCGCTGTCGGCGAGAGTCCCGACTGCTGTGATCCCCGTTTTCCCGGGAGGCGATTGCGTCGTCTCCGCCTGGATACGAACTGATGGGCTCACCCATGCACGAGCCCGGCTGGCAGCCTGGCTGCACGACACGCACGGCAACCCTATATCCGAAAGCCGGGCCCAGAGCCCGCTACTCCAGACCCACGGCCGGTGGCAGCGCGTATCGGTCGAGGTCCGTGGCGATGACGTGCACGCCGCTGACCTTGTCGTCGAATTGCAGCTCCTGCAGCCCCAACAGTTCACCTGGACCAGCCACAACCCCGACGAGCCGCTCCTTCAAGACGTATCGGGACGAGCGTGGTTCGACGATATCGCCGTCTGGCAGCGGCCGCGGATCGAGCTGTCCACTGATTCAACGGGCAATGTCGTTGTGCCCGGCGAAAGGCCGACTCTCAACGTCATGGTACGCGACCTGACCAACGACCGGTTGACGGCGCAGCTGCGGGTGGAAGACCTCGACGCCGCAATCGTGCACGAAGAGACCTTTACGCTGCCGGCGGGAACGTGGCTCAGGAGCATTGACCTCGGGCGACTGAACGGAGGCTGGTATCGCGCCGTGCTGGAGGTTGCTCGAAGCGACATGATAGTGGCCAGCCAAACGCTGAACTTCGTCGTGCTGCCCGAGTCCGCCACCGCCGGCCGGCGCGAGCTGCAGGACAACCGCTTCGGAGTGGTGCTGCCGCCCATTCGGCCCGGCGATCGGTCAACCGCAGTCGAACTGACCCGACTTCTGGGCATCGGCAGTGCCGTCATCCCGCTGTCGATCGGCGCCTCGGGGCTCGGCCCCGAGCACGAGGTAATCCCCGCCATTGCAGAGACGATTCGCGAAATGCGTAGCCGCAACATCGAGCTCACCGTGGCCCTGCCACACGTCAGCCGGCCGTTGGCAGAGCAACTCGGCATCGACTCCAGGGCGGTGCTTCAATTGGTGGGGAGCGATTCGGCGAACTGGCCCGACAAGCTGGGCGAGGCGTTGATGACCTTCGGCCTGAACGTGCAGCGATGGCAGATCGGCGTTCCGGGAACGATCGAGGGAATGCCTGTTGAGCAGATGCACCGCTTGGTCGAGGCCGCGGCGGCAGGGCTGGCGGATTATGTGCCGGAGCCGGTCATCCTTGTCCCCTGGCGGGGCGAGCTGCCCCTGCCTCCTCTGCCGCCTCGGCATGGCTATTGGATCACCCTGCCGTACCAGATGAATCCAGAATCGCTGGCTGCGCATGCGTCGGGTTGGCCAATCGGTCAGCGACCGATCTTTGCGCTGCTTCACCGGCCGCCCGCCGAGCAGGAGCCGCCAGGTGTGCGCGTGACTGATCTCATGCTGCGGGCCTTGCATGGATGGCGGGCAGGTCTTGAACGAATGGTGATCACCGCCCCCTGGACCGGGCCCGGCGAACGACGAGGCCACATCATGCCCGATCCGTCGTTCGGCGTGTGGCGTGTGCTCGCCCAGCAGCTCGATGGACGAGCCTTCGTCGCCGAATTGCCGATGGCCGACCCAATGCGCTGCTGGATTCTCAGCGGGCCGGGCGAAGACGAGACGGCCCTTGTCGCGTGGTGCGAGCCGACGGCCGATTATCCGACCGATGGAGTCATGGAGATGTTGCTCGCCGATGGTCACGTCGACGTCGTTGATGCGTTCGGCAACCGCCGGACGGTCCAGCGGCACGAAGGACTGCACACGATCGCGCTGGGCCCGCGGCCGGTGTTCATCGAACATGTGGACGGCCGGCTGGCCAGGTTCCGCGCGGCCGTGGCGATCCGTCCCGGGTTCATCCCGGCCCGATCTGAAGTCCACGATGGCCACCTCGTCCTCGCCAACCCGTGGGACGCCACGATCTCCGGCACGATTCGTCTTCGCCCGCCCGCCGGCTGGCGGATTACTCCCCGCCTGCACCGGTTCGTGATTCGCCCGGAGCAAGAGACGAGCTTGCCCATCAGATTGGTCTTCCAACGCAGCACCCTTCCCGGCCACACGCGCGTGGAGGCCGAGGTCGAGATGACGGCTGATCGCGATTACCGTCTGCAAGTGCATGCCGATCTGGAGGTCGGCATGATGGGCATCGAATTCTCAGCGCAGTGGCACGTGGCAAAGAATGACCACGGCGAAGCCGACGATCTGATCATCACGCAATACGTCACGAATAGAGGTAATCAACCGGTCAATCTCGATGCCTTCGTCTTGAGTGAGGCAGCAACTCGACTGCGACGCGCCATCGCGGCCCTGGAGCCCGGCCAGACCGCGGTGCGGACGTTCCGTCTGACCAACGGCGCGGTTCTGCTGGCCGGCAGGCAGGTCCGCCTCGGCGTCATCGAGCGCGACGGCACCGCTCGGCTCAACCGCGTCCTGGAGATTCCGCCGTTGCCCGGCACCATCGCAGAGGGACAGGCGGCCAGCGACGACGCGGAGTGACCCCACCGCGCGAGAAACCCTACGGATTCCAATCCGTGGGCTTCTTCGATGCTTCATCCCACGCGACCGATACGCGCCGAAACACAACCGCTTACCTATCGTGGTCGCGACTCGGCGGGTGGCGGTTGATTGACACCCAAGTGATGTGCGCTATCTTCCAACCGCCGTTGGGCTGCCGCTGGATCCGCAGCACCCATTGTGTCGGCGTAGCGCCGTATCCGCGCGTGAGCATCGTTGAACATGCCAGATGCACCGTCGCCGCATCCGATGACTCGCTGTATGATCGCAGCATCGTGATACTGTTGGATTCGATGCGCCACTGGTCATCAAGCCGTTCGAGTCGCCAGTGGATCTCGTCGGTCGCGTAGCCCGGGTTCGTGGCTCGGCCGAAGGACATCGTGGCCTGGTCGGCGAAGAGTTGCATCGCATCGGATACATCAGGGGCCACCGCGGCCTCGACCAGCGCGCGGGTGATGCGGTGAGCGTGCTCGCCTGAGGTGACCACCATTGCGCCGATCAGCAGCACCGTGACCCCAAGTATGGCCATGGCCCCGCCCGCCCGCAGACGATCACGGCGCTCATTGCGCACCGCCGTCCACGCCAGACCGACAGCCAGCGCCAGCAGCACCAAGGCCAGCGGATACGGGTTCTCCAACACATATCGCGTGATCAGTCCGACCTGCGGCGGCTGGGGCATTGTTATAGCCTCACCATGGAGTGTTCCGATAACCCAAACGCGTTGTGCTCATGTTTGAGCCCCAACAACGCTGAAGCGCGAATCAGATGCCGCAGACCATCGTTACACCGTCGGCCCTTGCAAGCAACCTTCGCGCTCTGAGCAAGCGCAATGCCGACCTCGCTCAGAAGCTGGGCGAAGTGCAGCCACGGCCGGACGTCACATTCGTCCAGTCGCGCCAGGGCGTGGCCGCGGTGAGCCTCGGTGACTTGCCGCTTTGCAGCCGGCACCGTCCGCTGGATGAGGCGAAACGCCTCACCGATGGGATCGACCTCGTCGAACACGCGGTGGTCGTCGTGTTAGGGTTCGCCGCTGGATACCACGTTCAACATCTGGCCCAGCGATACGGCAAGGCGGGCGTCATCGTCGTGTTCGAGCCGGATGTGGCGCTGATGCGAGCCGTCTTCGAACGGATCGACCATTCCTCGTGGCTTGCAGATGCGATTCTGGTGTGGATCACCGACCCCACCGATCGCGGCGCACTGGGCAAGAAGCTCGAAGGCGCCGAATCAATCATCGCCCAAGGTGTCGCGTTCCTGGAACATCCTCCCAGCCGTCAGCGACTCGCCGAAGAGAGCAAACAGTTCACGACGATGTTCAGCGAGTATGTCTCGACCGCCAAGACCACGCTGGTGACGACGTTGATCCGCTCCGTGGACACGGTCCGCAACTACTTGCTGAACCTCGATCACTACGCCGCCGGGGCGGGCATTGGCGAACTTCAAAACACTGCGAAGGGTCATCCGGCGGTGGTGGTCTCCGCGGGGCCCAGCCTCGCCAAGAACATGCATCTGCTCGCCCTAGGCGATGTTCGACAGCGATGCGTGATCGTTGCGGTGCAGACCACGCTTCGGCCGTTGTTGCAGGCAGGCGTTCGCCCCCACTTTGTCACCGCGCTTGATTATCACGAGATCTCGCGTCGATTTTATGAAGGGATCACCGCCGACGACGTAGGAGACGTCACGCTCATTGCAGATGCGAAGGCTCATCCGGTGATCCTGGACTCCTTTCCCGGGCCGGTGCGCTGCTGCGAATCAAATTTCCTCGATGAACTGCTGGGCGACCTGAAGCGGCCGATGGGGACACTTCCGCCGGGGGCTACGGTGGCGCATCTGGCGGTGTACGTGGCGCGGTTTCTCGGCTGCGACCCCATCATTCTGATTGGCCAGGATCTCGCATTCTCCGACGGGCTGTATTACACGCCCGGTACCGCCATCCACGAAGTGTGGGCCCCAGAGCTGAACCCGTTCAACACGATCGAGATGATGGAATGGCAGCGTATCGCCCGCCATCGACTCATCTTGCACAAATGCAGAGACGTACACGGCAAGTCGATCTACTCCGACTCGCAGATGCAGACGTACCTGCACCAGTTCGAGCGCGACTTCGCCCGTTATGAACAGGAGGGCATCGAGATCATCGACGCCACCGAAGGCGGCATCGCCAAACAACACACGAAGACGATGCCGCTGGCCGAGGCGCTTGATCGGTATGCGACGAGGTCGATTGGGGCGTTGCCGCTGCCCGACCGCCCGCTGGACCCCAAGCTCCTGCCGAAGGTCCGCAAACGAGTCGCCTCAGTGCGGCGTGACATCGCCGCCCTGCAAGACACCGCCCGCAAGACTGCGACGCTGATTCGCAAGATGCTCCACGATCAGGCGGACCCGGCGAAGATGACTCGCCATTTCAAGAAGATCGAGCAGTATCGCAACCAAGTCCAGCAGCGGTTCGCCGCATTCAAAATCCTCGATCATCTCAACCAGCTCGGCGTCTTCAAGCGCTTCAAGGCCGATCGGCGATTGAATCTCCAGGGCGATGGTGATCCGATGCAGCACCAGCGGGCCCAATTGCAGCGCGATCTTGAGAACGTTACCTGGATCGCGGATTCGGCTCAGGAGATCATCGATCAACTCGCCGAAGCCGAACGGTTGCTGGCCGGCGATTCGGTCTCCGTGCGATCCAAACCGACGGTCAATCTGCTCGACATCGATGGGCCGCCCGCCGCCGAACGAACGGCGCGCATCGCGGCCCTGGTGCCGGTCGATCCTAACCACAACGCTCTGGGCGTGGCGCGATCGCTGACCGAGCAGTTCGCCGACCGGCCTGTACTCCAGGCAACACTTGAGCGGCTCGGCCGGTCGCAAGCGCTGGAATCAATCATCCTCATCACCCCTCGCGGATTCGACGCCCAAGCAATCATCGACCGCAGCCGAATCGCCCTGCCGGTCCGAATTGAACACTGTGACGGGTCCCTCTATGGTCCCGAGCATCCGGCGATCGCCGCCGCCCGTTTGTGGTCGGATACCTGCTGGCGCGGCGGCATCGCGGGCATGAGCATCTACGACGAAGTGCTCTGCCCGAAGGTTATGAGCCGAATCATGCAGCAGCAGTCGCTGACCGCAGCGCTGCTGGTCGGGGCGGATTGGCCGCTGGTGGACGTCTCGGCCGAGGGCGGTTGCGATGCGATCATCGCCCGGCATCTTGAGCTGCCGGAGCGTCACAACCTGGTGTTCAACCAGGCGCCACCGGGGCTGTGCGGATGTGTGGTCAGCGCCACGCTGATGGATGAGCTGGCGCAGCGCAACCGGCTGTCCACCATCGGCGGCTTGTTGGTGTATCAGCCGCACGCCCCGCAGCACGATCCGATCGCGCGGAACATCAATGTGCTGATCGACCACCGCGTGAGCCGATCGCGAATCCGCGCCACCTTCGATGCGCCGCGATATCGTCGGCGACTGCGCGAAGCGATCGAAGCCCAATGCCGCCGGGGAGACCCGACCCCGGCCGAGATCGTGGCTGCGCTCGAGCGCCACCGGATCGAGCATCCGGATCAACTGCCCCAGCACATCATCCTTGAGTTGTGCACCCATCGTCGCAGTTGTGGTGTATTCAACCGAAATCGAATCGCATCCACCAAGCGCCCCCCGCTTTCGCTTGCCCTGGCCGAGCGCCTCTTCGGCCAACTCGCCGAAGCCGGCGATGCCGTGGTGACCCTGGGCGGGCTGGGCGATCCATTGTTGCACCAGCACTTCGACGAGATTGTGCGCCTCGCGAAGCAAGCCGGGATTCGCGGCGTGCATGTGCGCACCGAGCTGCTCGTCGATCAGGCCATCCTCGACCGGCTACTGTCCTGCGGCGTCGACGTCGTGAGCGTCGATATTCACGCCGATTGCGCCGAGACGTATCGTCTGATGATGGGGCTCGACCGATTCGACGAGGTGCTGGCAAACATCCAATACCTCCTGTCCAACCGCCGGCGCTTGACCGATCATTCGCCAAGCGCTGCGCTGGATCTGCCGTGGATCGTCGGGCGATTGCAACGGCGAATGGAGACCTACGAAGACATCGAAGGCTTCTTCGACCGCTGGCAGAGAACTTTAGGCACAGCCGTGCTGGAAGGTCCTCCACCATATGAGTCCGCACCACCCGCCGCAGGCGGGCCCGTCGATATGCTCATCCCGACGTTCGCGCCGCGACGGGTCATGCTCGACGAAGGCCGCCGGCGCATGATGGTCTACAGTGATGGCTCAGTACCGGTCAGTGAACTCGACCTGGATGGCGAAAGGTCCATCGGCAACGTTCTCGATGCACCGCTGGCCGAGCTGTGGCACGATCTGCTCGAGCAGCGCCGGCGACTGGAAGACGAGCAGGGCCAGGACGCCGAGGCGCTGCGGACGTGTCTCCCATGACGGCCAAAGCCGGGGCACTGGCAGTGGTGGTCGCCCGTGCGGGCAGCAAAGGTCTGCCGGGCAAGAACGCTATCGACTTCCATGGGCGTCCGATGATTTGCCGGACGATCGAGCATGCCCGCGCCGCCGAGACAGTCGATCGAATCATTGTCTCGACCGACGGGAAGATGATTGCCGAGGCAGCCCGCTCGATGAATGTCGAGGTTGTCAACCGCCCGGCGGTGCTGGCCAACGACACCGCACCGGTCGATGCGGCGGTCCGCCACGCCGTCGACCAGATCGGCGCCGCCGAACAGATCATCGTCATCCTCTACGCCAACGTGCCCCTTCGGCCGAACGGACTCCTCGACCGCGCGGTGCGCATGTTGATGGAAACCGGTGCCGACAGCGTGCAATCATATACCGATGTGGGCAAACATCATCCGTACTGGATGGTCTCGCTCGACGCTGATGATCGCGTCAAACCCTACCGAGCCAACGCGGTCTATCGCCGCCAAGATCTGCCGAATCTATTTATTCCCGATGGCGGCGTCATCGCAGTTCGACGCGGGAGCCTGTTTACGGTGGCCGATGACGACGCCGGCGCGTTTCTGGGGACCGATCGCCGGGGGATCAGGTCGCCGGCCGGTTCGGTCATCGACGTGGACACCGCGGTTGATCTGGCGGTGGCCCAGGCGATGCTGGCCTGTGGAGACGACGCCAGTGGCGCTCGGAGGCAAACGCGGCATCTAGCGGCCGCGGCGAAACAAACTGTCGGCCCACTGCCCCCCTCTTCACAGTAGATTCGTCCACGTCCGGGCCGGCTTATGGCCGATGCATCAGACATGCGAATCGGCGATCGTCAGATTGGCCAGCGACACGAGCCGTATGTGATCGCCGAGATCGGCGTGAACCATGACGGCTCCGCCCAACGGGCGATGGAACTCGTTGATGTTGCACGCCAAGCCGGGGCGGACGCGGTTAAGCTCCAGTTCTTCGAGGCCCATCGGCTCCTGAGCGGCGCCTCGCGGCTCGCCGAATACCAGAAGCGGGCTGGAGCCGGCGATCCACATGAGATGCTGCGCCGGTTGGAGCTTCCGATCGAAGCGCTGCGCCGTATCGCCGGCTGCGCGGCGGAATCCGGATTGCATCCGATCGTGACGGTGTTCTCGGACGAAATGGTTGAGGCTGCACTTTCGGTCGAGTGGGCGGCGTTCAAGACCGCGTCCAGCGACATCATCAATCGTCCTCTCCTGGAAGCCCTCGCCGCGACAGGGCGACCGATGCTCATCAGCACCGGCGCGGCAACGCTCAATGAACTCAGGCAAGCGGTCCAATGGCTCGGAGATCACTGCTTTGCGCTGTTGCAATGTGTAACCGCGTATCCCACCCCGGATGAATCGGCCCACCTCGCCGGTATGCGGGCGCTGCAAGCCGTTGCGTCCGTGCCCGTCGGCTACAGCGACCACACCACGTCGGTCGATACAGGGGCCTTGGCCGTAGCCGCGGGAGCGTGCATTCTCGAGAAGCACATCACCTATGACCGCAAGGCGAACGGGCCGGACCATTCCATGTCACTCGAACCCGCTCAGTTCGACCGATACGTGCGCCTCGCGCGACGGGCGCATGCAATGTTGGGGCGCTCGTCCAAGCAGGTCATCCCAATCGAGCAAGCGGTCCGCCAGGCTTCTCGCCAGTCGATTGTTGCGACTCGCACACTGAAATCCGGGCACGTCATTGCACGTCCCGATCTCACGATCAAACGTCCTGGCACCGGAATTGAACCCTGGCGGATCGACGAAATCGTCGGCCGGCGACTCCGTCGCACCGTGGACATCGATTCGCCGATCGTCGAATCGGATCTGGAGGCCGTGAGCATCAATGATGCAGAGGATGTTGCACCGCTGGGGACGCTCATGTCGCGCGAAGGCTCATAGGTCAGCTCATTTGCACGGACTCTACGTTGGGGCAGTGAGTGGAAAAGGGGATGTCGCAAAAGCGCACGATCGCGGTAGTGACGGGATCACGGGCGGAGTATGGCCTGCTGCGCCCGGTGATGCACGCGATTGCAGCTCATCCATCGCTCGAACTTCGCATCATTGTTACCGGGACACACCTGCTAACGCCTTCACTCACGTCGAAGGAGGTTGCCTCTGATTTCGAAGTTTCAGTCGAAATCACGATCCAGGCGCCAGGTGCTACCGGCCGGTTTGCGGATGCGGCAGCGGTCGGTACCGCAATCCTTGGGCTGACGAAATGGTTCGAAGAAGACACACCGGACGTTCTGTTAGTGCTGGGCGATCGGATCGAGGCGTTCGCGGGGGCCTCGGCGGCGGCGGTGGGCGGGATTCGCGTCGCCCATATGCACGGCGGTGATCGTGCCGAGGGAATTGCCGACGAGGCGATGCGCCACGCGATCACCAAGCTGGCGCATATCCACCTGCCCGCAACGACAAAATCAGCCGAGCGGATCAAGAAGATGGGAGAGGATCCGAAGCGCATTCACATCGTGGGATCCCCGGCAATTGACGGGCTGGATGAGATGCCGCCGTTATCCGACGACGCGTTCGAGGCGCTTGGCCGGCCGGAAATCCTCTTCATGCTCCACCCCCGCGGTCTGCCAGTGCCCCAGGAGCGGAACAACGCAGAGGAACTGTTGCGAGCGTGCCTCCAGGCCGGGCGGGTGCTCGCGATGCATCCCAACCACGATCCCGGCCGTGAGGGGATTTGCGAAGCGATCAGCAAGGCGGGGTGCAGGGAATGCCCCCATCTCCCCCGGCACGATTTCATCGGACTGCTGCGCCGTGTCAAGCTGCTGGTGGGCAACAGCAGTGCCGGGCTGATTGAGTGCGCGGCACTGGGGGTTCGCTGCATCAATGTGGGCACTCGGCAGGCCGGACGGGAGATTCCCGGCAATGTGATCGACATTCCCCTTCGTGACGTCCAGCGTTACGAGCAGGCCATCAGGCACGGGCTCGCGAGGCCGCTGGGACCCATCGCCCATCCCTATGGGGACGGGCACGCTGGCGAACGGACCGCCGAACTACTGGCCGGGTTTGAGCCCCGGGACCACCCGTTGGCCAAGCGAAACACCTATTAAGCCCCATTTTCGGCTTCAAGGGGCCCGGCATTTCCCGGGCGTTCGATCAAGTCCGCCGTTTGAGGGGTCGATGATCCCTGTCAGGCTCTGATACCAGGGGATGCTGCATGAGCGCGGTCACTAGCGAAGAACAACAGGCGGTGGTGTCTCGGGCGATCGAGGGAATCAGCCATATCGCGACGCTTCCGGAGATCACGCTCAAAATCATCGAGTTGGTTGAAGACCCTACAAGCACCGCCCAGGATCTGCACAACGTGATCTCCAACGATCCGGCGCTGTGCAGCCGTATCCTGAAGGTGGTCAACTCGGCCTTCTATGGCCTGCCTAGGCAGATCGGGTCGATCAATCGGGCGATCGTGCTGCTGGGGCTCAACGCTGTGAAGAATATCGCCATCGCCGCAAGCTTGACGAAGCTGTTTCGAGGCGGCGAGCTGTGCCCGAGCTTCTCGGCCAGGAATCTGTGGATTCACTGTGTTGCTACAGCAGCGGGCAGCAAGCTGATCTGTGACGAGCTGAAGTTGGGCCTTTCCGACGAAGCCTTTCTTGCGGGGCTGATCCACGACATCGGGATCATGGTCGAGGTGCAAGCGATGCGCCACGAGCTGACCCAAGTCTTCGAAGAAATAACGTTCGACTCCGACGGCGCGCCGCAGTGTGACATGCGAGAGGTCGAACAGCGCGTCCTTGGCGCCGATCACACCGCGTTCGGGGCCGGCCTGTGCGAGGCCTGGAAATTCCCGAAGTCCTTCAGCTATGTCACCCGCCACCACCACAATCCGAGCGAGCTACCCGAAGGGCACCGCATGCTCACCTCGATCGTCTACGTGGCCGATCGCCTGTCGGGCCAGCTTGATTTTGGCTTCCGTACCGACTTGATGCATCTTGAAATCAGCTCTGCGGACCTCGACGCCCTAGGCCTCACCACCGAGCAGCTTGAGAGGGTCAAAGGCAGCCTCCCGCAAGCGTTCGAGGACATCGAAGCGACGTTTGCATAATCGGCGCCGCCGAGCATTGGCTACGGTGCGCCGAGAAACCCTGGGGCGGGCGCTGAATCCTACGCGGTGAGCGTCGCGCCTATCATTGGGCCAATGGCAGAAGCGATTCGAGTGAACTTCGGTCGGCCCATGCCGGTATTCCCTCTGCCGGACGCAGTTCTGCTGCCGCACTCGGTCCAGCCGCTGCATATTCTCGAACCGCGCTACAAGCAGATGGTCAGCCACTGCCTGGACGGGGCGGGTCAGATCGCGATGGCCAGCTTCGCGGGCGAAGATTGGCGGAGCCAATACCACGGCCTGCCGCCGCTCCGACCGGCGGTGTGTGTTGGCCAGGTCATCCAACACGAACCGCTTTTCGATGGCCGACACGACATTGTGCTCCAGGGGATCTGCCGGGCGAAGATTCTCAAGGTCATCGATCCTCAGGACGAGCGCCTCTACCGCCTAGTCAAGGTCGCTCCACTCGAAGCGGTGAACAACCAGCCGCCGCCGATGCTGGAGATCCGACAGGAGCTGCGCGATCTATTGTCGAGCCCCTGCCTCAGCCGGATGCGCTGTGTTGAAACGGTGATGGATTGGTTCGATCGCGATGATGTCTCGACGCATGCGCTGCTGGAGCTGATCGGATTCGCCCTACTGCGCGACAGCGAATTGAGATACCAGTTGCTCGCCGAGGCCGACCCTGTGCGTCGCGCCGGGATCATCAAGCATGAACTGACCAGTCTCGACGATCTGGTCAGCCGTGCCGACCGCCAGCCCTATCGCAGCTGGCCGAAGGGAATGAGCTGGAACTGAGGAAGGCGTGGGGCTTGAAGCTTGGGGCTCGAAGCGGCTGTCTCATCCGAGCCGGGCGGGAGCCCGGCGGCGAACGGCGTCCATGTAACGTTGCAGGTTCCTGCCGGGGCAGGCCGTTACGGCGCCCCACTCCTGATGGGTGAGGACCCGCTTGGGAGAGACGTCATACGCCTGCATCAACAGGCGGACGTGGCGCCATAGAGCCTCGAGCTGATCCGTGCTGGGGACCTGTTGATCGAGGTCCCCCAGCGCTACCACGCCGATGTTGCCGGGGTTGTGGTCCCTCACGTGAGCGCCCTGATAGCTCAACGGCCGAGCCTCCCACACCCGCCCGGCGCGATCCACCACGAAGTGGTACCCGATATCACCCCAGCCCCGACCTCGGTGCCGCTGGCGGATCATCTCGATGCGGGCCGCCACCGCCCGCGGCTGCATTTCATAGAACGGGGACATCCCATCATGGTGGACCGTGATGTACCTGATAGCCGTCATCCGGTTCATCTGAGAACGCACGGGCCGGCCGACCGCCCACTGCTTTCGCGGTAACACCGTGTCTTGCCAGGGGGCGCTTCGAGTCGCAGGCGATGGCGAGACGACCTCGGCGCCGCGATCAACGCCCCTCGGCCTCGGCTTCGATGCCGGCCAGGGTGGCGCCGGCATCACCCTGACAACAGTGTCCGTGGCGCACCCGGCAAGGAGACCCAGGCTCAACAGCAGGAACCCTCGACGTGTCGCCGCCGGCTTCACATCATTACCTCCGATCCCACCGCCGACTGCCTTTTCAACAGGTTCGCATTCACACATCGCATCGGCTCCGCCGGCAATCCCTTGGCCAAAGGTCACCGCTATATCGGCCCCGATTTGCTGGCGGCTCCACTATAGAGTGAATTGGCGGCGACGTGCCGGCGCCTCCGGCGACGCGACCGGGCCCACCGGTCCGCCCGCCTGTGCAACCTACGTGATTCAGCCCTCTGATCCACGCTCAAGCGCCCCAGCAAGTGATGTCGATGGACCAAGAAGTGCTGATGACAACACCAGGCAACGCCGATCCGACGGGGTTGAGAGACATCTGGAAATCATCCTGCGCCCGTTGGGGAAGATGGCAATATAAGTTGATTGTTCATAGGTATTTAGAGCACGGCACACCCTGCCGAGAATCGCTGCGACCATCCGTCAGGCGTGCGTCAAATCGCCTATAATTTGGTCCCCATCCCGACCCCTTGCCAAACCTAGCGCGAGCATCCATGGCCGACAACGAACACGCTTCTTCCACCACCATAAGCGACGACTATACCTCCGAGGCGATTCAGGTCCTGGAGGGACTTGAGGCGATCCGCAAACGCCCCGGCATGTACGTCGGCGGCACCGGGCTGTCAGCGCTACATCGTCTCGTCTATGAGTGCGTGGACAATTCGATCGACGAGGTGGTGGCCGGATACGCCACCACAGTTACCGTGCGGCTCGGCGTGGACGGCTCCTGCACCGTGATCGACGACGGCCGAGGAATGCCCGTTGACCCGATGGTGCACGAGAACCCGGCGATCGACGGCCGACCTGCCGTCGAGGTCATCATGATCGAAATGCACGCAGGCGGTAAGTTCGACGACAACGTCTATAAAGTCTCCGGCGGCCTGCACGGCGTCGGGGTCAAGTGCGTCAACGCTCTTTCCAAGTGGACCGAGGTCGAGGTCGTCAGGGGGGGAAAGGTGTATCTGATCACCTTCGCGCGCGGAGAAATCGTCAAACCCCTGCACGTTGTCGCCACCCGGGCCGACGCAACTGATGAAAGCCCCAAGAAGACCGGGACGAAGATCAGCTTCCTGCCCGATCCCGACATCTTCCCCGATACCTCGATTCGTTACGAGACGCTTCAGCATCGCCTTCGTGAGCTGGCCTACCTCAACCCCGGCGCGACGATCCGCCTCTTCGACGAGCGCGTGGACCGCACCGGCAAGCCCCGCGAAGACCTCTTCCACTTCGAGGATGGGCTGCTTGGATACATCCGGCATCTCAACCGGGCCAAGACGACCGTCAGCCCCGCCTTGCGAATCCAGAAACTTGATCCGCAGCGCGGCATCGGTGTCGACATCGCGATGCAGTACACCGACTCGCCCAACGAATTGATGCTGGCCTTCGCCAACAACATCATCAATCCCGACGGCGGGACGCACGTGTCCGGATTCAAAACTTCCCTCACACGGACCATCAACAATTATTCGAAACGTGCCAAGGTTCTCAAGAACATTACACCCACCGGCGACGACCTCCGCGAAGGGCTCACCGCCGTCATTTCGGTCAAGATCCCCGAGCCGCAGTTCAATAACCAAACCAAGGAGAAGCTGCTGAATCCAGAGGTCGAGGGGTTTGTCAGCGCCGCGGTAACCAGGCAGCTTGGCGCGTGGCTTGAAGAACATCCAGCCGAGGCAAAGAAAATCTGCCTCAAGGCCGCCCTGGCCGCACAGGCACGCGAGGCCGCGCGCAAGGCTCGTGAACTGATCAAGCGAAAGAGCGCCCTGGACTCCGGCGGCATGCCACAAAAACTCGCCGACTGCGCCACCCGTGACGTCGATCAATCGGAGCTGTTCATCGTCGAGGGCGACTCGGCCGGGGGCTCGGCCAAGGGCGGCCGCGAGCACGAAACCCAAGCCATCCTTCCCATCCGCGGCAAGATTCTCAACGTGGAAAAGGCGCGCATCGACAAGGTGTTGGCCTTCGAGGAGATTCGCGTCCTCATTGCGGCCCTTCAGTGCGGCATCGGCGAGGACTTCGACCTCGCCAAGCTCCGCTACGGCCGGATCATCATCATGACCGACGCGGACGTGGACGGGTCACACATTCGCACCCTGCTGCTGACATTCTTCTTCCGCCAGATGCCTGAGCTCGTCCGCCACGGCAAGGTGTACCTGGCACAGCCGCCGCTGTACATGGTCAGCCGAAATCGCAAGAGCAAGTATGTGCTCAACGAACGGGAGCTGTCCAAGGTGCTGACCGATCTGGCGCTGAGCAGCGCGGTTCTGCTGATCCGCGACGAGGCCGGCAACGAGCAACAGCGTGTCGCAGGCGACAACCTCACCAGGCTGGTGCGGATGCTCTCGCGCCTCGGGGAGCTGGTGAATGTGGCCGAGCGCCGGGGGATCGCGTTCACCACGCTGCTGGAATCACGCGACGAGGATCCCGCCGACCAACGCCGGCTGCCCACGCATCAGCTTCGCTGGGCCGACGGCGAGCAACTCTGCTGGTCCGAAGAGCAGGCCCAGCAGCTCATCAAGGCGAACAACTTCATCCTTGACGATCTCAGTGCCGGCAACGGCCAGGGCGCCGGCGGTCCAAGCAAGGTCGCCACCCTCCGCGAGCTACATGAGAACCGCGAGCTGCAAAAGCTCTTCGAACAGCTCGCCGAGTTCGGCATCCACATCGATGACTATGCGCTGGTGCAGGAAGAATCGGTCACCGGCGAGAAGTTGTCGACGCGCTATGCCTGGCTGGTCGAGCCCGACTCGGCCAAAGCGGACCTCACCGATGTGGCCAACATCCCCGCGATCCTGAGCCGGCTGCACGAGATCGGCCGGCGGGGCATCGAGATCAAGCGCTTCAAGGGCCTCGGCGAGATGAACCCCGAAGAGCTGTGGGAAACCACGATGGACCCGGCCAAGCGGACGCTGCTGCGCGTCACCTGGGACACCGCCTCCGATGCCGATCAGCTCTTTGCCACCCTCATGGGCGAAGACGTCGAGGCCCGACGGGCCTACATCGAGCAGCACGCACTGGAAGTCAAGAACCTCGATATTTGATCCGCGCTCGTCTGTAACCACAGATACACACAGATGCACACGGATGGTTCCGCAGGCCTGGTACCTTCAGTGACCAGGCGATCGGGCACCGCAAGCACCATCCCAAAAGCGCGAAAACCCAAAAGCCCACGGACTCTCATCCGTGGGCTTCTTTGCTTTTGCGTCGAGCTCACTTCGCGCCGTAAGACCTACGGAATCAGCGTTCCCGCGGGCGGATCGGTCCGGATATAGATCGCCTTCGCTGTCTGCTGATCGCCCCCGATCGTGATGTCGATGGACTGATCTGGGTGTAGAGCGCCATGTGTCCACCAGCCGGCGAACACCCAGCCGTGATACGCTGCCGGAGCGGTGAGGGTCACGGCCGTGGTCTGCGGGAACGTTCGCTCGAACATTCCATCGGGGCTGATGAACCCACCGCCATCGAGCTGGAGGTCCAGCGGGGTGACGTCAATGAACACACCGGGCGCGTTCGAGCCGACAGCCAGCATCCCCGGCGGTGTGCCCGGCGGCACCAGCCGAATGCAATCGCTGGCGCTAAACGGCGTCCCATCAAGCAGCGTGCCACTCACGACCAGCTCAACCAGGTCCCCGGCCGGCAAGTCGTTCAACAGTAACGCTGCCACGACGTCATCGGTCCTGAACTTCATCGACAGGTCCGTAGCCCCATCGCCTTCGAGGTCGTGGCAGTTGCACAACTCACCCTCAAACGGCGTGGCCACATCCTCGAACTCCGAGTGCGGTCCCGGCGGGCCTTCGTTGGGAGCAACACTGCCACCGACACCATCCGCACGCGACAGCTCGACGGTGGAGAGGTCAACCTCCATCACATCAAAGCTCTCCGTGCCCACCAAGGCCACCGGCAGCACTCCGTGACTGTTGCGGTTGAACGAGTTGGGACACGACCCCGGCTTGATGTCGAGGTTGGCCAGGGGTTCAAGCGGTGTGCCGGCCTCATTCGCCGCCGATGAACCGTTGTCGTCATGTCCTCCAATTACGTAGATTGTCCCACCTACGGCTTCAGCGCAATGCCACACTCGAGCCGTCGGTACAGCTGTCGCTGTCGTCCAGCAATCAAAGGCCGGATCGTAGACCTCGACGAGTGAGAGGATGTTCCCGGACTCGTCTACTCCCCCGATCGCGTAGATCTTCCCTCCCAATGTTGCCGCCTTCAGTCCCCTGCGTGGAGTTGGCAGGGGGGCTACTTCCGTCCACACATTGTTTTCTGTGTCGTAGACGTCGACTTCAGGAACGAGCAGAGACGCACCGCTGGCATCATCGGTTCCTCCAATGAGGTAGATCTTTCCGTCTACCTCGACGGCAGCATGGTCATGCCGAGGCCTCGGCATGGGGTGAGAAGGATCTCCGGTGTCCCATGAATTCGTAGCCGGGTAATAAACCTCCACGATGTCGTATGTGGAGGGATTTTCGTGGGAATCGGCGCCTCCCATAACGTAGATTTTTCCCCCGACAGCAGTCGCGGTCAGCCACCCGCGATCCGTAGTAGGCATCGGCTCTTTCGACGTCCAAGTGTCAGATCCCGGGTTGTACGCCTCGCTCGTCGTCAGCCAGCAATTCCCAAAGCAGTTGTTCCCCCCGATCACGTAGATGATTCCGTCAACCGCGGCCGCCGCCGCTTCACCACGTCCCGTCAGCATAGGCTCCAAGGCATCCCACACGTTTGACTCCGGGTTGTAGACGTAGGCGCTGTTGTTATTCGGCGAATGGTTGTAGTCGCCAAAGACGTAGATCTTGCCGTCCCAGACGGCACATGCTATCTCGCGGCGGGGTTCCGGCATCGGAGCGCGGTCGTCCCAAGACACTTCTCCAGGGAGGCATTGTCCGACCGCGATCTGGAAACCGGGCAGTGTAAGGCTCAAAGCGAGCACAAGCAGAAGATGGCTCGATGCAGGTTTCTTCATTACAACGTCCTCCTGTGAGAAGACCACGTTCGTCGAGGCCAGGAGCGCTCCTGACCATCGCTGGATACGCAAGCGAGGCCACGATATGGCCGAGGTCAGACGAAAATCTTGCTGCGGGTGAAATCGTGGGCGCCAGCCACCAGGAGCGAGCCGGGTCCGCCTGCGGCGGATGAGCCCGGTGGACGCCCATCGTCGTTGTGGGATCGAACGCAAGGTAACTGCGTACATCCACCGGCCCGGCAAGGGCCGGCTCGCTCAGCCGACAGCCCCCGGCTCACTCGGTCGCCGAGATGATCGGCGGGAGCTCGCCGAGATAGAACACAGTCTCATCCGGTGCGTTCGGGTCCCCCTTATAACCGTCGTTTGTGCCGCGGCTGTCCGGAACTTCAGCACCAAATTCGTCGATGACCCACCATAGCCCAGCGGCAGGGTTACGCCTCAATCTAATGCTCACACTTGCGAATCCGTTCGGGTCGTAATGTGGTAGTGGCCGCATCAGACGGAAAAGGACCAGCTCTGAGGCTTGTGGGGGAAGCAGGCACTTGTACCACACAGGAAATGAGGGGCTGGGGCCGGGCGTAGACGGCAACCATTCCGTAGCGATGTATTTAGACTGCGGCCGGACCGCGTAAACCACATATGGGTGGGTGTCGAAACGCACTTCTGCATGATTGCGCTCCGCCCAGGGAACTTCGCTGTTGAGGCCGGATACAAGCAGCAGCCTTGCGTCGGACATCCAGTAGTGGCTGCTGGAGACCCCGTCATGCCAAATCTGGTAGAGCAGCTCGCCCTCGCCATCCAGACCGTAAATGCGAAGGCACGCCGCCGACGAGGGGGCGTGGTGGTATATAGCAAGAACCTCATCCCCGGGGTGCTCTGGAAACACATCGACCACGTCTGCCCAGCTCAGACTGAAACCCAAGCTGGAAAGATTGCGGTCGCGGAACCTGGCAGGGGTGTCCTCCTCTGTAACCCGACGAGCCCAGAGCGGTTCGTCAAGCGCTCCCTCTACGTCGAAGGCGCATAAGCAGCCAGGGAACCCATTGGCCTGGTTGCTGGAGAATGCAACCAGCGCTATCTGCCCGCCGCCGAGTTCCGGGGCACGATCCACGAGTTGGGCAAATCTGATGCCTCCCTCCGCCTCTGTTTCCCAAGTGTGCAGGATGCGGCCGGCATAGGACATCAACCGCGCTTCGCGGCCGTCGGGGGTCAGCTCGATGTGGTGCGGGCGGGCGTTGAGGTACCACACACTTACGTACGTTGCGGCGAAGACGAGCAGGGCGATCGTGAGGCAGGCTGTGGCGGTGGTGGTGATCGGATGGTGGGCGATCAACCGGCCGATGCGATGGGCCAAGGTCAGTCCGCCGGCCTCGACCGGCTCGCGGTTGAGCCATCGCCTCAGGTCGGCGGCGAAGGCGGAGGCGGAGGCGTAGCGGTCGGCAGGCTTCGGCGACACGGCCTTCCATAACACCGCGGCCAGCGGCTTGGGCAGTGTCCGGTCCAATTCGCGCGGGTCGCGCGGCTCATCCTGGGCCACCCGGCGGACGGCTTCGTGGATCGTTGCGGTCATATCGTGCGGCGGCTCGCCGGTCAAAATGTAATACGCGGTCGCGCCGAGGCTGTAGACGTCGCTTCGGGTGGAGATGGTGTTTCTGTCACCCCGCGCCTGTTCGGGGGCCATGAACGCCGGGCTGCCGATGGGCGCGCCCTCGGCGGTGAGGGTGTCCATCACGTCATCGGTGAGCAGGGCCGCGATACCGAGGTCGATGATGATCGGCTGGCCGTGGGGGTTGATGATGATGTTGGCGGGCTTGACGTCGCGGTGGATCACGCCGTGCTCGTGGAGCGTCTGGACGCAGTCGGCGACGGCGGCGAGCAGCTTGACGCGAGCTTCACGATCGAGCTTGTGCTCGTGGCAATACTCGGCAAGCGATAGGCCGTCCACGTAATCGGTAACGATGTACAGCCGGCCTTCGTGCTCATCGTAATCGTGCACGTGCGGCAGGCAGGTCAGGCGGAGCTGGCTGAGCAGATGCAGTTCGCGCCAAGCGCGTTGAGCCTCGGGCGCGCCGTGTCCCGCGCCGAGGTCACGGTGCCGGGACCGGTCGAGGTGGAGATTGACACCGAAACGGCCCGGACGGCCATTCCTGTGCAGATCCTGGGCACGCCCCCCCGGCTCGTGAAGGTCGAGGTCGAATACAACACATGGACGGTGCCGGCGGCCAATCCCTGGCCGCCCGGCACCCCGTCGGGCCTCAGCTATAACTTTCCGGTCGCCTTCTCCTACACCGACAGACTCGACCCCATAGCAGGGGGCTGGGAGACGGAGATCAACATGGTGCAAGACTTCCCTGGCATCCAGGATGCCTTCGAACGCAACTGCCTGGCCAATCTACTGATCACAATACGAGGTGGTGTTCGGCGGGAGTGTTGTTGAAAAACGGTAAAATCAGGCTCAATACCTCATTTTGGTACCTGTTTGAGCCGATTTATTCTCCCTGCCCTGTCATCTTCTGGCAGACGGGTGATTTAAATAGGGAGCTTCAGGGCAAAATCGCCGTATTTAGGCCGAATACGGCGATTAATAACAACACCCCTCTGGAACAGCACCTGATTTTGTAACTCGCCATAAACTAAGGCAACAGTCTTGGTGTGCTCATGCTTGTAATGGTACTTCGCGATCTGCTTCACTAGCGATTCGAAGTTGTCGACCAACGGATCCAACAAAGGCCCCCGCAGCGGGTGGGCATGGAGGTCCTTTATTGTCGACACGT
>JADFIR010000076.1 GCA_022566535.1 Planctomycetota bacterium | reverse complement strand
TCCACCTGGATGGCGAACGGCTCGCCGGGAGGCACCATGTCCGGCAAGCCCTGGGGATAGCCGAAGGATACGGACACCGGCGGTTGGTTCATCCAGACCTGGGTACCGCCGCAGCGCCCGATCACCAAGTCAATCCAGCCGTTGTCATCGATGTCGAACGCCGCGACGTCGTGCACACCCGCGAGCATAGCGAATGGGATCACTTGCCCATCTTCCAGGAACGAAACGTTCGGTCCGTTGCACAGGTTGTGAAAGATAAAGGTCCGATCTGAGCATCCACGAAGAGTCACGTCCACGTCGGCAATAATGACATCGTTCCAGCCGTCTTTGTCAAGGTCCTCGATCACCACGTTGCCGGCATGCAGGATGCCGGTCTGCGGTGGAAAGATGGACATCGAAAAGTTGGCCATCCCCTGCGCGTCGTTGCCTTCGTTGAGCAGGTAGCGATCGACGCCGTCGTCAATGGCCACCACGTCCATCCGTCCGTCGCCGTTCAGATCTCCAACAGCGGTGTGATATGAGGAAAGGTTGTAGATCTGGTCATAAAGATTGAAGAAGCCTTGGCCGGCGGGGTTGTTGTAGGCCACGCCGATATGGTACGGCTCGCCGTTCGCCGTCAATCGGACAATGTCCTTCACGCCGTCACCGTTCATATCGACGATAGCGTTAGCAATGCCGAACACCGAGATGTACATCTGAGGTGTCAGACGCGCGGCGGTTTCATCGGTAAAGAAGCCGTTGCCGTCGTTGATCAGCAATCGATCGTTGAAGTCGAAGATCTGTGTCCCGCCGTCGTCGTAGTCGCTGAAGAAGAGGTCCGGCGCGCCGTCACCGGTGACATCGCCGGCCGAGACCGCACAGAACCTCGGCCCCGCCGTGGGATGCATCTGCGGGATTCGATCATCTTCATAGCGGAACCCCTGCCAGGCGCCGCCGAGCTCGCCCTTGTTGATGTAGACCCTGGGGTGAGACAGGTGTTTGGCCTGGTTGTCGGTGAGGGTGACCGCGGTGACAATGTCAAGCCATCCGTCGCCATTGACATCAACCAGGACCACGTCGCGGTCGTTAGTGGGGGTCAGGAAGCCATTATCGCCGGCAACGTCGGAGTCCGAAGCGAAGTCCGCCGTCCGATCCGTCAGGACTCCGGCCTCATTGATGAGGAGCACGTTGGGCCGCTTGCCCGTCGTCGTCCAAGGCTCCTTGCGCACGACCACCAGGTCGATATCGCCATCGCGGTCCACATCGCCCCACGCGTAATCCTTCTCCTGGGTGTCGGCCGCACCCACCTCGGCGGGCGCGCTGAGTCGCGAGGGGTCTTCGTTGAAGACGACCCACTGGCCGTTGACCGGCAGCGTTGACAGGCCCACCGCTGCCAGAATCATCATTCCGAAACGGACCATGCTCCGACCCCTTGCGACTGGCAGAACATTATCCCGTCGCGAGGCGGCATTGCAAGAGCTGGAGTCAGACCATGACTACTCCCGATGGAATCGGCGTGACTCTAGAGACCAGCCGTGTGGCTCATGGCGCGTGGCTGCCTAGCCGCACGGCTCCGAGTGGGCCAGCAGCGTATGCAGGCCGAGGATGCCGACGGTGCCGGTGCCATGACCGTCCTGCGGAATAACAACAGCGGCGGCAACGCGGATACTTAGCCTTAGGGGCATGTTGCATTCGCCGCGCAGGTACCGCATCATGGTTGAGGTGTTGCTGGAAAGACGAGGTTCTGCTGACAGGAGGAGACCATCGTGCATCGGAGCCTATTGATGATCCTGGTCGGCGGTCTCGCGGCATCGAGTTGCTTGGCCTGCTCACCAGAACGTGGGGCCACGACACGGCAAAGAGTCCAACGGCCTGTTGCGACATACTCGATCGTGGCTCGCGACTCCAAGACGGGTGAGATCGGTGTGGCTGTACAGTCACACTGGTTCTCGGTCGGCAGCGTGGTGCCGTGGGCTGAGGCGGGCATCGGAGCTGTGGCGACGCAGTCGTTGGTCGATCCAGCCTACGGCCCGCTTGGTTTGGAACTCATGCGAATCGGCCGCAGCGCCCCCGAAGCGCTGCAATCGTTACTCGCCGGCGACGAAGGCCGCGATGTTCGCCAGGTGGCCATGATCGATGCGGCCGGCCGAGTGGCTGCCCATACCGGCCCCAGGTGCATACAGGCTGCAGGTCACAGCGTCGATGCGGACCACCAGTTCTCGGTGCAGGCGAATCTCATGGCGGGCGATGACGTGTGGCCCGCGATGGCTAATGCATTTCGTGAACACACCGGCGACTTGGCGGACCGGCTCATAGCAGCGCTCGAGGCGGCGCAGCGCGCCGGTGGAGACATCCGCGGCCGACAGTCCGCAGCGCTGATTGTGGTCTCCGCGACGCCAACCGGAAAGCCCTGGGTGGATCGTCGGTTTGACCTTCGCGTCGAGGACGACCCGGACCCCGTGCAGGAACTCAAGCGGCTGGTTCGTCTGCAGCGCGCGTATTTGCACATGAACGCCGGCGACGCGGCCATGGAGATGGGTGATTTTGCCAAGGCAAGTCAGGAGTACGCAGCCGCCGAGAAACTCGCACCCGAAATCGTCGAAATTCCGTTCTGGCACGCGGTGACGCTGGTGAGCTCCGATCGGCTCAACGAGGCGCTACCGATCTTCAAGCAGGTCTTTGAGCGAGAGCCGATCTGGGCGGATCTGGTCCCACGACTGGTGCCAGCCGGTCTCTTGCCCGATGACCCCGACGTGATCGCCAAGATCACCGCCCAAGCGTCACCGGGACCCGCATCGAAGTAACGCACACGCCCGCGCGTGCGCACGCTGAGCAGTAGAAAAATCACGAGTGTTCCCATGCGGGTTTGGCGAAGTTATTGCGCGCGTAGCCCGCTTGGCGCGCGCCCGAAGGTCCGTTCGGCCAGCCTGGCGGGTGCAGGAGGTTCCGACCCTCAATAGCCGCTCAAGATCAAGGCACTCGGAAGCACAAAGGGCGCGCCCAAACGGCTGTGCGCGCAAAATGGACCGCGCTCGCCAACCCCCAGTCGCGCGCTGAGAAGTCTGGATCAAATCAGACTCGAACGGCCAACGCTTCACCACGGGATCGGTTGGGAGGCGCCCAGACCAGGCCCGAGAACGATGGCGTTGAGCAGCAGCCGGCCGCTGCCATTGAAGTAGCCGCGGAAAAATGGATCGGAGGCAAAGAGAATGATCTGGCCGTTGCCCACCCCTTCGACGGTCGCGTAGGCGCTGTCGGCCCACCGCTGTCGTGCTTCCGGCCAGAGCAAACCGCTGAGCCGCAGATCCTCCTGGTGAACCAGCCGAACCGGTGTGGCGACCGGATGCTTGGACATGTACGCGAAAGTGCCCGAGACCAGCACCGGTAGCTTGTCACCCAAACCGAACGTCAGCCAGTGCTCCGGATTGATCGAACCGGCGAGGATGGAACCGCGTGGACTGAACAGGCGGCGCCACTCGTCGGTCCGCTTGAGAGCCTCGACATCGACATCCGACTTGAGCTTTGCCTCGGCTTGTTCCTCGTTCTCGCCTTCGGTGGGCTCCTTTTCTTCGACGGTGGGAGCCTTGGCGCCCCAGACGAGGTCGGGATCAACGCTGACATCGCGGGCCTGCTTCTCGCGCCCAACCGCCTCCTCGTAGACGGCAAGCTGATCGAGCACATCCCGCTTCAGCCGCACGGACGAAAGACTGCTGTCCTCATCGGCGAGAAATGCCGCCGCGCCGCCCACCGCGATCAGCGTTCCGCCGGCCTCAACCCAACGCTTGATCTTTCGCAGCACATCCTCATCGAGCACGCCGCGCAACATCTTTGGGCACCACACATCCGGCAGCACGAGGACGTTGTACTTGCGCAGATCGATCGAGTTCAGATTCTGCACGTTGATCGGCGAGGCTCGCAGGCCGAGGCGGTGATCCAGCAGGAACCAAGTCGAGCCGAAGGAGGTCGTAGCCACCGGCCACTGCGAGGCGATCGCCACCCGCAACGGATGCAACAGATGGAACCGCCGGCCGCCCAGGTCCGGCCCTTTGTCGCTCAACGCGGTGTCCACCGCGCGGATGTCCAGATTCAATTCATCGGCGATCCCTCTGAGAACCTGCGGAAGCTGCGGTGGATTCTCGTGCCGGCGAAACAACACTGCGCCCGGCAAGTAGCGCTGACCGCTGAACGTGAACGGTTTAGACCCAACTCGTGGCTTGCATTCGTGATCCAGCAGGACAATCAGGGCGCGGTACACATCCGAGTCGTGACCGTCGATGAGATACCCGTACGACGCCTCCTCGTTGAACTTCCCATGACTGCTCGGCTGGGAACCATCTTGATCCGCCGGGGCGGGCGTAATGCTCTTGGCCCAATACGCTTCAAGGCCGTAGGCCATTGGCAGGTTCCATCCCGTGATGTCGTAGATTCGGCTTGAACGACGATTCTCAAGCTCCTTGCGTTCCTCGGCCAGGAAGGTGTCGGCCATATGCGGATCGAAACCGAGGATCGCGTGCAGGAGCCGACGATGCGGCTGGGCGGAACTGACCACGAGCGTCCCCGCCGGAGCGATCTTGACGTCGGTTCGCTCGCCCCAGATGTCGATCACCTCGCTCGCCTCGACGGGAACATCGCTGGTGGTGAACTCGATGCCCTGGCGGCTAAGCACATCAACGAAGCGGGCGCGCTTTGATCGGTCTGCAGAAGGCGGCAGGAGAAACGTCTCACTGAAGGGGCCATCGCTTGAGACCGCCCATTGGCGATCTTCCAAGTAGTCGCCCAAGATCTCCCGGCGATTCGCGGCCAGGCTCTCCAGGTTCGCCAGACTGCTGACCACATGATGGTGGACCGCCTCGCGGTAGGTCAATGTCTGGCCGGTGGCTTGCTTGACCAAGGCCGCATTGACACTTGCCTGCTCATAAAGGATGCCGATCGCGCCGAGCAGGTTGGCCCAGGCGTTGGTATAGCCCGGATACCACTCCTCATACCACTCCTGGGTGTAGTAGCTCCAGCCGTAGCGGTTGAACGCGGCCGCGTGGTCGGCGGAGAATCGCCGGCGCCAGACGAGATTCTTCTGCGAGAGGTTCACGTTGAACGGCTCGCGGGGCGGCTCGAACAGGTACGTGTCCAGGCCACCCATCTCGTGAGAATCGACCACCAGTTGCGGGTTCCACGACAGGATCGCCGCCGCCCGGCCTCGCGTCTCCGGATGCACTTGCATGAGCCAGTCGCGGTTGAGATCAAACAGATAGTGGTTGCCTCGGCCTGCGGCCCACAGCCCGCTGTGCTGCATGGCTTGGTAATCGGGGTTGGCGACCTTGCCAGCCAAGGTCTGCAATTGGGCGAGATAGCGCTCCCGGCCGTCTGGATTCTGTAGAGGGTCGATGTGGATGACCAGCTCGTCGCGGAGCGTCTTCGTCGCGGCGTCGGTTCCTGCGACAAGCTGATAGGCGACCTGCATCGCTGCGTCCGTGCTTGACAGCTCGTCACCGTGAATGCTGTAGGCGAGCCAGGCGATCGCAGGAAGCCGTTCGACAATCCGTTGGGCCTCCTGTGGTCCGCTGAGCTTGCGAGGATCGGCGAGTTTCGCGTTGTCGGCCTTGATCGCTTCCAGCCGGGCGTGATTGTCGGCACTGCTGATCGTCAGGTAGTAGAGCGTACGGCCTTCATGCGACTGGGCGTAGGGCGTCAAACTGGCGAGCTCGGTAGCGTCGGCCAGGGCGTGCAGGTAGCGCACAAGGTCGTCGTAGCGGACAGCGGTCCGGCCCACGGCGTGTCCGATGACGGACTCCGGCGTGGGGATATTCGGGTCGAGGGTGGCGGGATCGACAAACGGTTCCAGCGGCTCGTCGGCGGGCCTGTCCTGGATTGCTTGGTCTACAGTGGCGTCCACGCCGCTGGCGGGCACAAGCACGGCCAAGGCGACGATTCGGGTAGCAAGCTCACGGGTACGACCACGCCAGCAGTTGTTCTTGCGCATTCGACCAACCCTCCTTATGCAGATCGACTTCACGCCACTATACATTGGGGCTCACCGGTGGGAAGTCTGATTACTCAGGCAAGTTGATCGTGGTTCGCCGCACCGGCCACCCAACGTGCGGTACACTGCGACCTTCACCACGAAAAGGAGGCACCCAGTGTACGAGAGATCAGTTGGCTCAAGAACAGTCCGGATTGCCCCAGGCACGTTCGTCGCCTCGCTCATCATCTTCGTCCTTTCTCCCACGCTCTTTGCCCAAGTTCGTTCCCTCGAATACAACGGCGACGAGCTCGTGATGATGGCGGTGCAGGGGAAGATTGCGCACGCAGTGCTCCGCGACCCGCCTTACCGCATCTCACCTGATGGTGAACTCGGGGTCTATCCGGGCGTCGGCGGCATCACCTACAACTTCCGCGCCGGAGACTCGGCCGTGAAGATCGCAGCCGACCATGTGGAGCCCGCCGTCAGCGTCTACAGCCTCGACCACACGAAAGAGCGCAACAGCACGCAAAACGTGGCCTTCAACGTGCTGTCGTGTATCGGCAACGAAGCCATCGTCATAAGCGGCGACGCCAAGGGAGCGCGCGGCTGGGTGATCGGCAAGCACGGCGGCGCCGAGCACGTGATGGTGGACTTCCCGGACGACGTCTACGACAAGCTGGCGATCGAGGACGTGATTCAGATCAAGGCCATGGGAACCGGGATGAAGCTTCTGAACGTCGATGGCGTCGCCGTGATGAACATGAGCCCGCAGCTCATGGACGCGCTAACTCGGGCAGGCGCCGGCGTGACGCCCGACGGCAGGCTACGCATCCGGGTGACGCACCGCGTCCCCGCGAAGGTCATGGGATCCGGCCTGGGGCGCAACCACGTCTACAAGGGCGACTACGACATCCAGCTTTTCGACGAACAGGTCGTGGCGGAGCACCACCTGGACACGCTGCGCTTTGGTGACATCGTGGCGATCATCGATGCAGACCATACCTATGGGCGCATCTACCGCACCGGTGCCGTGTCGATCGGCGTGGTGGTGCACAGCCGCAGCTGGACCGCCGGGCACGGACCCGGAGTGACCACGCTGTTCTCGTCCAAGGCGGGCAAGATCGAGACGGTCATCG
>JADFIR010000010.1 GCA_022566535.1 Planctomycetota bacterium | reverse complement strand
ATTGATACTGTCTTACATTTTCAGCCCTCTTTTTGAACTACAGACCGCCCATTGACCCAAGAAGCCCACGGACTGCAGTCCGTGGGTTTCTTACAATCTTGTCATGCTCGACCCGGCGGACATTCCTCGTTACGCGAAACGTTGCCCGGTATGCCGGTACGATCTTGCTGCGACGATCGATGCTGGTCTCCTGCGATGCCCGGAATGCGGGCACGCATTCACATTGCATGAGTTCACAGCCGTGTCAAAGGAAGGCCGTTTGATCCATCTTCGGCCTGATGAGAAGCGGATAAGCGGTCGCCGATTCGTCCTTATGCTCCTGCTGCTGATACTCGTCCTTGTGATCATGGGCGTCGTTGCGACGTAACAGACCAGATCACAGCGAACGGCAATCCGCACGCGGGATATTGGCGCCCATCGATCGATGTTCTTCTTATGCCAGTTCGGGGAACGTCTCGCGCACGGTCTTGACGAGATCCTTGACGTGGCTGATCGACTCATCCATGAGCGTGCGCTCATCGGCGTTGAGATCGACTTCGATCACCTTCTCCACACCGCCTGAGCCCAGGACGCACGGCACGCCGACGAAATATCCACCCCCGGAATTTCCTGGAGCGACCCCATACTCGCGTTCGCAATAGGCGGCGCAGGGCAGGATGCGTTTCTTGTCTTTGATGATCGCCTCGGCCATCATGATCGTGCCGGACGCAGGCGCGTAGTAGGCGCTGGTGCCCATGAGCTTGACGATCTCCCCGCCGCCGGCCTTGGCCCGCTGGACGCAGGCGTCGACCTTGTCGGCATTGAGCAGTTGTGAAACGGGGATGCCGTGCACGGATGTGTAGCGCGGCAGGGGCACCATGTCGTCGCCGTGCCCGCCCAACAGCAGCGCCTGGATATCTTCGACCGAAACACCCAGCTCCATGGCGATAAACGTTCGGAACCTCGCCACATCGAGGCAACCCGCCTGACCGACAATGTGATTGGTCGCAAAGCCTGACGCCTTCCACGCCGTGTAGACCATCGCGTCCAACGGATTGGAGACAACGATCATCACGGCGTTGGGCGAATGTGCGGCCACCTGTTCGGCCACCGACTTGACGATCTTGACGTTGGTGGCGATGAGATCATCGCGGCTCATCCCCGGCTTGCGGGGGATGCCTGCGGTGACGATCACCACATCAGAGCCGGCGGTGTCGGCGTAGTCCGCAGTGCCGAGCACATTGGCGTCAAACCGTTCGACCGGTCCGCACTCCGCCAGATCAAGCATCTTGCCCTTGACCATCCCCTGGGCCTCCGGAATATCGAGGACGATGATGTCGCCGAGTTCCTTGCTGGCCGCCCACAACGCGCAGCTGGCCCCGACGTTGCCTCCGCCGATGATCGAGATCTTCGCCCGTCGCATGGATGAGCAGGGGTCAGGGGTCAGGGGTTAGGAGTAAGGGGTTAGGAATCAGGAGTCAGGTGAGACCGGCAGGCCATCATAAGGTCCGCGGCGCGTTCGGCAACGACCGATCACGCCGGGGCCGTTCAGCCGGATTCGGAGCAATCCCCGCCGCCCACCTTACCGTGATCGAACTACCCCTTGGAAAACGGGCAATCGCCGCTCTTCCAGGTTCCAGTCCCCGAAGGTCCAGATATACAGCGATCGGCCGTCGGCACTGGCGGTGATGAGGACGTCTTGCGCATCCTGCGTGATCGCCGGGCCGATGACCTGACCATGTGCCGCAGGCAGCAGTGGCCGGCCGTCGGCCTGACGGTGGATGGCCGTGCCGATGGAAAACAGCGCGACGACGAGTGCGATCGCCAGCATCTTCCAAAACCGATTGGCTTTCATGGTGAGGCCTCCTTCAAGGACACGACAGTGTGGTCCCACCAGTCAGAGACAGCGCCAACGGCAGTTGATTCCATCATGGCAGTGGTTCCAAGGTGATTATTATCGGATTGGTGGGGCAGGCGAGGAACTTCGCGAACACGAACCTCCAGCCGCGCGGTAGGCTATGGTGAACCTCTGGTCCGGCCGGCAGGAGACGCCGACGGTTTTCCGGCACGGATGTCTTTGTAACCCCCTATAGGAGTAAGAACAATGAAGCTCAAAGAAACGCTGTGTGTGATCGGTCTGATCGGTCTCACCACGGCCATCACCAGCCGGGTTGTTTCACAGGACAAGCCCCCAAGTGAGTACGGCCAGGAGATGCCTCAGTGGATGAAGTTCGCCATGCCCGGCGAGCAGCACAAACAATTGGAGCCGTTTGTCGGCCGATGGGAGCAGACGGTCAAATTCTGGATGGAGCCCGGGGCCGAGCCGTCGCAGTCCTACGGCTCCGCCGAGTACAAATGGATCATGGGCGGGCGGTTCCTTCAGGGAACGTACGACGGACAGATGGAAGGGAATCGATTCGAGGGGATGGACGTCATCGGCTACGACAACTTCCGCAACGAGTACATCTCGTTTTGGATCGACAACCACACGACATCGTTCATGGTCGCCCGAGGAAGCTATGACTCCAGCTCCAAGACGATCACCATGCGGGGCAAGCACGATGACACGATGCACGGCAAGAAGGACAAGCCGTTCCGCACCGTGACCACGTTCGAAAGTAACGACAAGCTCGTCTATGAGATGTTCACGCTGGGCCCGGACGGCAAGGAGTTCAAGGTCCTCCAGGTGAGCTCGACGCGGCGAGAATAGTCTTGTAGGCGGATGATCAAGAACCGATCGACACGCTGAATCGGACCCAAAGGAGTTGATGATGCGAATCCTGCTTGGGGGCGTGCTGGGCGCTGTTGTCTTGTTCGTATGGAGTTTCTTGTACTGGGCCGTGCTTTCGGAGAGGCTGCTGCCGCACAAACACATGGCCGATGAAGCCGCCGTGGTCGAGGTGTTGCAGGAGAATCTGCCGGAAACGGGGATCTACTTGTTCCCGATGGCGCAGTACGATCCCGACGCGACCGCGGAGGAGAAACAAGCCGCCATGGAGGCGGCTAATGAAAGACACCGCCAAGGCCCGCATGGCGCAGTCACCATTCATCGTGAGGGCGGCGAGCCGATGCCGCCCAGCGTCCTCGTGAAGGGATTTGTCATCGAGTTTGCCAGCGCCCTGCTGGCGTCGATCCTGTTGTGCTGCGCGTGCGGGCGAAGGGGATACGCCGCACGCGCGGCATTCGTGTTCGGCCTGGGGCTCTTTGCCGCCGTCAGCGTTCACCTGATCGCCTGGAACTTCATGTTCAACCCGATGGGGTTCACGCTGCTCAAGATCGGTGACACGATCGTCGGCTGGTTCCTCGCCGGCTTGGTGATCGCCGCAGTCGTCAAGCCACGTGCGGAAACGGCGGGGTGAGTGGGCCCAAGCCCGACGCATAGCGCGGTCGCGATCGGCGAGTACGGCGAATCGCGTCGAGGAGATTGCAGATGGTGCAAGCGGTGACTGATCGAGCCAAGCCCGCGAGCAAGGTGGACACGTACGTGAAGAAGCTGCCACCGGACACGCGGGGGGTGGTCGAAGCGCTGCGGCGGCTTATCGTCGCCGTTGCGCCATACGCGCATGAGGATCTCAAGTGGGGCCAGCCCTGGTATGCAGGGAACAAGGGCGTGTGTTACATTGCGGCATTCAAGGATCACGTCAACCTTGGCTTTGCCCGCGGCGCCGAATTGCCCGACCCGGCGGGACGCCTCGAAGGCACGGGCAAGGGCATGCGGCATGTGAAGATCCGCAGTGCCAAAGGAATCGACGCCGCCGTGAAGGACCTCGCGCGTGAAGCGTTCAAGCTCGACGCCCACTGAGGGCGAGCGCGAAGCGGCGAATCCACGAAGGGCGACGAGGGTCAACGCCTGGTCACTGAAGTGACCAGGCCTTGGTTTGTCCATACGGGGTTTCGGATTCAATGGGCCCGGGAGGACTTGAACCTCCGACCTCGCCCTTATCAGGGGCGCGCTCTAGCCAACTGAGCTACGAGCCCGGCACAGGGCGGCAGTATATCCCACGGTCCAAGACGGCGTCATCCTGTTGAGAGGACGGTATCAACTGCCCGCGAGCCGGCGGAACTCGTGGCGCAGTGAGATGCGCTTGGCGATGTAGAAGATCACGGGATAGAGCAGCAGCTCCAGGATGAACGCGGTGGCGAGTCCGCCGATCATCGGTGCGGCAAGGCGGCGCATGGTGTCGGCCCCGGCCCCGCTGGCCCACAACAGAGGAGCCAAACCGATGAAGGTCGTCATAACGGTCATCGTCTTAGGCCGGATCCGCTGGACCGCGCCCTCGTGGACGGCGTGCCACAGGTCATCGGGATTGCGCATCCGCCCCTCGGCCTTGAACCGCTCAAAGCTGTTGTCCAGATACAGCAGCATCACCAGCCCGGTCTCCGTGGCCAGGCCAGCCAGCGCGATCACGCCGACCCAGACCGCCATCGACAGGTTGTACTCCAAGAGATAGAGCAGCCAGATTGCCCCCACGAGGCTGAAGGGCAAGGTGAGCACAAGGATGAACACCCGCAGCCAACTTTTGGTGGCCATGTACAGCAGCAGGATGATCAGGACGCCGGCCAGGGGCACGACAACCATCAGGCGCTCGCGGGCGGCTTGCATGTATTCATACTGGCCGGACCAGATGATGTTGTACCCCGGGGGAAGACTGACCTGCTCATTCACGGCCCGCTGGGCATTCCTAACGTAGGTCCCCACGTCGATACCGGCGATGTCCACGTAGACCCAACTGGTCAGCCGGGCGTTCTCGCTCTTGATCATCGGCGGGCCCTTGTGAATCTCAAATGAGGCCAACTGGGCCAGTGGAACCTGGGCGCCAAGCGGCGTAGCCACCAGCACCTGCCGCAGCGCAGGCAGATTGTCGCGCAGCTCGTGGGGATAGCGCACATTGATCGGGTACCGCTCCAGACCCTCGACCGTGAAGCTGACATTCATCCCGCCCAGAGCACTCATGATCACATCCTGCACATCGCCCACGGTCAGGCCGTAGCGGGCGATCTCGTCGCGGTCGATGTTGATATCGAGGTAGTTGCCGCCGACACTCTTTTCCGGAAAGGCGCTGGTGGTATAGGCGCCGGTGCCGGGCGCGGTTTTGACGATCTGAGCGATCTGGTTGGACAGATCAGCGAGGGTCGCCAGGTCCGGACCCATGACCTTGATGCCTACGGGTGTCTTGATGCCCGTCGAGAGCATGTCGATGCGGGTCTTGATCGGCATCGTCCAGGAGTTGGTGAGACCCGGGATCTGGATGATCTCGTTGAGGCCGGGGACGTGCGGGCCATCCGGCCACTCGTAGCCGTACACCAACTCGTTGATCGTGATGGTTCGCGTCTCGGCCAGGACTGTGCTTGGCAGCCACTTCAGCCAGGCGGGGAAGTTTCGGTAGAAGCGTTTCACCGGCACGCGGCGCCACTTGCTCTTGTCGCGCCACAGGGTGATGGTGGTCTCCACCATGGAGAGAGGTGCGGGATCGGTGCCCGTCTCAGCCCGGCCGATCTTCCCCATTACCGTGTGCACTTCCGGAAACTGCATGATCAGCTTGTCCGTCTGCTGCAGCAGTTCCCGAGCTTTGGTCATGCTGATCCCGGGATCGGTGGTTGGCATGTACAGCAGGTCTCCCTCTTCCAACGGAGGCATGAACTCGCTCCCGAGCCGGCTGTAGGGCCACACCGTTGCGGCCATCACCACCGCTGCGACCAGGAGCGTGAGCCAGCGATAATGCATGGTGAAGACGAAGAACGGGTTGTAGAGCCGCTGTAGCAGCAGGCTCATCGGGTTTCGCTCTTCGGAGAGGAGCTTCTGCGGCAGGATGATCAGGGCGCTCAAGCCGACCCACCCTGCGACGAGCCACCACCGGTAGTCGCCGAGCGTGGGCAGGGGGATGTATGCCAGGACGATTGCCGGGGCGACGATCAGTGCCAGGTAGGCCAAGACGCGCTTGCCGCGCCCCAACTGCACGGGCAGCATCCGCTCGGCAATGAAGTAGATCATCAGCACGGGAATGACGGTGATGGCCAGGATGGCGGCGCTGGCCATGGCGAAGGTCTTGGTGTACGCCAGGGGCTTGAAGAGGCGCCCGGACTGTTCACCCAGGGCGAAGATCGGCAGGAAGCTAACGGTGATGATGAGCAGGCTGAAGAACAGCGTCGGGCCGACCTCCGCCGCGGCTTCCGCGATGACGGCGCTGCGCGGTCTGGCTTGGCCGCCCTCGGCCACCCGCTGCTTCTCACGTTCCAAGTGTTTGTGGGCGTTCTCGACCATCACGATGGAGCTGTCCACCATCACGCCGATGGAGATGGCGATACCACCGAGGCTCATGATGTTGGCGTTGATATCGAGCAGGTTCATGAGCGCCAAAGTGGAGAGAACACCCGTCGGCAAAACGAACGCGGCCACCAGAGCACTGCGGGCGTGCAGCAGGAACAGAATGATGACCAGCGAGACGACGATGACCTCCTCGATCAGCGTGTTGCGGACCGTCACAATCGCGCGATCGATCAGATCACTGCGGTCGTAGCCGACCTCGATGGCGATGCCCGGAGGCAAGCCCTTTTCCAGCTCTGTGAGCTTGTCGCGCACTCTCTGGATGGTGGCGCGGGCGTTCTCGCCGAAGCGCATCACGATGATGCCGCCGACGACTTCACCTTCCCCGTTCCATTCAGCGACGCCGCGGCGGATATCCGGCCCGATGCGGATCTCGGCGAGTTCGGCCAGGTAGATGGGCGAGCCGTCTTCGGTCGCACCCAGAGAGATCATTCGCAACTCGTCCAACGCGCGCTGCGTGCGTGCTTCCTCGACCGACAGACCCTTGGCCCTGGCCTCGGCGATCTCCTCGTCCGTGAGGCTGCCGAGGTAGCCGACGCCGCGGACCATGTATTCGGTCTCGCTCATCTCGATCAAGCGCCCGCCCACATCGACGTTGGACCGCTTGATCGCCGTCTTGATCTTGCTCAGCGGCAGGTTGTACGCCAGCAGTTTGACCGGATCGACGACGACCTGATACTGCTTGACGAAGCCGCCGATCGCAGCGACCTCGCTGACGCCCTCGACGGCCGTCAGCTCATAGCGCAGAAACCAGTCCTGAATCCCGCGCAGGTCCGAAAGGTCCTGGCGACTCGGCCGCAAGTCCGTGCCATCGACCGGGCATGCGGCGCGATCATCGCTGAACACGCGGCGATGGACGAGGCGGTCGGGATGAGCGCTGTCAGACCGATCGGCATGCCAGGCGTCCGTTTCCGGATCGTGCCAGAGGCCGTTCGGATGCTTCGGACAATACTTGCCCGTCACCAGAACGTACTCGTAGACCCATCCCACGCCGGTGGCATCCGGGCCGAGCTGCGGGTGGACGCCGGCGGGGAGTGAGCCGGCCACGAAGTTGAGTTGCTCCAGGACCCGGCTGCGGGCCCAGTACATGTCGGTGCCGTCCTCGAAGATGATGTACACAAAGCTCGAGCCGTACATGCTGTAGCCGCGCACGACCTTGGCGTGGGGAACGGACAGCATGGCCGTGGTCAGCGGGTAGGTGACTTGATCTTCAACGATCTGCGGGGCCTGGCCGGGGTACTCGGTGCGGATGATGACCTGGACATCTGAGAGGTCGGGAATCGCATCAACCTTGATGTGGAAGACGGACCAGACTCCCGCCGCCACCAGGAACATGGTCAAAAGGAGGACCATCGCCCGGTTGCCGACGCACCATTCGATGAGTCTGGCGATCATCGGTTTCTCCGGGGTTCCTGCGGGCCGGTGACGGGCAGAACGGTGCGCACATCAAAGCAGTTGAGCATCATCGAGCCGTAGAACGGATTGCGCACATCGCCTTTGGGTTGCAGCCAGATGCTGCCGCCCGTATCTTTCTGGTACATCGGGCAGTGCAGTTGTTGCACCTGGGTCGGGTACGACGGCGGCACGCCGGTCGCTTTGATGAGCTTGGCCAGCGCGGTGCTGAGGTCGGCGAACTGCAGCCGGGCTTGCTCCAGATCCGTTTGATCAACCAACTTCAGGGCGATGCCGCGGACCGTGGCTGCCTCGTCGTGTTTGCGCCAAAACTCTTCGTCGTCGGGAATCTCAACGTCCAGAAGGACATCGACCGCCCCGGCAATGCGACCCGCGGCAAGCGAGAGGTCGCCGACTGAATCGCCGGCGAAGGTATCGCCGATGGCAAAATAGCCATCGAGGATGTCAACGATGGCGTCGGCAGCGGCGTCGGGTAGTGCGCTCAGTTGGCTGGGCCCAGCCACGACACCGACGGCTTCCTGCTCGCTGGCCGGCTGGCCCTTGATCATCTTGGCCAGTGCTTCGCGGATGTTCGCTTCGCTATCCAGCAGGAACTGGCCGCTCGTGACCACCATCTCGCCGGGCATGAGCCCATCGAGGATTTCGATCATGCCGTCGTCGGTTTCCACCCCGACGTGCACATCGCGTGGCTCGAAGCGCCCCTCGCCAAGACTCACGAAGACGATCTGTCGCTTGCCGGTGTCCATGACCGCTGCCCGAGGGACAAGTGTGCGCGACTGGGCCAGCGTGCTCTGGAGCTTGATGTTTGCATACATCCCGGGCTTGAGCAGGCCGGTGGGATTGTCGAACTCCAGCCGGACATTGATCTGTCTCGTCTTCTTATCGAGATACGGGTAGATGTAGATCACCTTGCCCTGGAAGGTCCGGCCGGGTAGATACGACAAGGTCATCACCGCTGGCTGCCCGACCTCGACGAAGGGCAAGTGGTATTCGTACAGCGTGGCCAATACCCAGATCCGCGAGAGGTCGATGATCTCGTTCACGTGCTCGCCAACGGTCAGCCAGTGGCCCTGGTGGCCGCCCATGGAATGGACGAAGCCGTCGAGAGGGCTCAGCACGCGGAAGGTATAGGGAACTTTCCCGGTTTCGAGCACTGCCTCGATATCCGCATCCGGCACGCCGTAGATCCGCAGCTTGTCCTTCGCGGCCTCGATGATCCGCGCGCCATCGGCGGTAGCCCTAGACTTGCTGGCGATCAGCAGCTCGTGCTCCGCGGCCATCACCGTCGGGCTGTGGTAGTCGGCCAGCACATCGCCCTTCTTGACCGGCATGCCGATGTAGTTGGCGTAGAGCGTTTCGATCTGCCCATCCACGCGCACGATCGTGTCCTGCATCCTTGTTTCGTCGTAAGCGACCGTGCCCACGGTTCGGATGACGCGCGTCACGGGGCCGGTCACCACCGGCTCGATGCGAACACCTATGTTCTGCACCACAACCGGGTCGATGGCGATCTCACCCGTGAACTTCCCCCGGTCCAGCGGCACCAGGTCCATGTGGCAGATGGGGCAGTCACCGGGCTTGGGCAGAACGACCCACGGGTGCATACCGCACGTGTAATATTGCGATTCATCAGTTGGCTTGGTCCGCTGCGCTTCGATCGACTCGATCACCAGCTGGTAGGTCGCCTCGTCGATGGCCTCAGCACTTTTCAGTCGCTTGAGTACGCGCTGGGCGATGTCAAGATCGCCCGTCGACGCGCTCGTGATATAGGGGGCCACGACCAAGCCAATGCACAGTGAAAGGATCATGGCCCCTGTCAACACGAGCAGCACCTTGAGACTTGGCCCGCGCGGCGGCGGGTTAGATGGTGCGGCCGATTGCGACTTCGCCGTCTCATCGCGCTTGGTCGTTCCCTGGTCCTGAGTTTCGCTCATCATTTGGTCTCCAACTTTGCCGGCGGTTCGCGACCGGAGACGGCGGGTTGCTCTGAGGATCCGTCCTTGCGGTTGAGGTCCTCGCCGAGGGCAGCCTGCAGGTCGGCCAGGGCCTGCTCCAGCCGCGCGATGTTCTGGTGATACATCAACTCGAAAGTCAGCAGCCGGCGCCAGTTGGCGATGGGCGCCTGGAAATCCAGGTGGCCGAGCTGATAGTCGGTGGTGGATACATCCAGCGTCTGCCGCGCTTTGGGAATGATCTCATCACGGAACAGAATGGCCTGGCGATGATGCGTCTGCGCCCGCACCAGGGCATCCCGGACCTTGAAGGCGGTGCGGTTGCCCGCATCCCGTAGCTCAGCCGTGCTTTGAAAGATGGCCCGCAGGGCCTCGGCTTCCGCCGCATCGAGCTTCCGCGACCAGATGGGCAAATTGAGCTCCACGGTCAGCCGCCACCCCTGCTCGGCGGCGGCGGATGATCCCATGTCCACATCGTCGATGAAGTCGTAGCCGACCTCCACCTTGTAGTCCGGCCACCGAGCCAGCCGGGCGAGCTTCAGGCGCTCCCGATCGGCCGCGATCTGCTCGTGAATCCTCAGGAGATCGGGGTTGGCCAGCCTGGCACTGGCCAGGAGAGGGTCGAGCTCCAGATCCAGGCCTTCGAGGATCGCCGCGGCCGGACCCGGTGCCGGAACCTTCGCGGCAATCGGTCGATCGAGCAGGTTGTTGAGCATCGCCGCCGCGACCTCCTGCTGCGACCGGAACGCCAGTAGCTCGGTATCGAGACGGCTGCGCTGCGTCGAGACGAGCAGCACATCCTGCAGCGTCGCCTCGCCGGTCCGGTAGCGGTTCTCAGCGACATCGTCGAGCTGAATCAGCAGATCCAGGCTCTGCATTGTCACCTCAATCGATCGCTGCGCAATGTAGAGCGACCAGTACGCCCTACGCGTGTTGGCGATCAGCCTTTGCCGCGTCATCACCATCTCCTGGGCGGCCATGGCAACCTCATGTGCAGCGATCCGACCCCGCGTCGCGAGCTTGCCCGGAAAGGGCAGATGCTGCTGGATCTCGGTCGTCAGTCCCGATACGCCGGAACCATCGGAGCCCAGTCGACCCGTCGGACCGAACTCCCACTGAGGATCGTCCAGGGCGGTCACCTGGTCAATGCGTTCGGCCAGACGCCGCACCTTCTGCGCGGCAGCCTGCAGCGCGGGATTGCGTTGTAGCGCCAGGCGGACGTAATCTTCCGGGCCGGCGTCATCAGGAATCTCCACATACCTCGCAGAGTTCCAGGCGCTCGCAATTGGTTCACCGGTCTGATCGGACCCCGGCTGGGCGAGTTCCTCGGGCGGCCAATCACGGTCGATCCACTCGCTGAACGGGCCGCCGTGACGCGTGTTCCCGCAGCCCACCGCTGACGCAAACACCGCCGCACAGAACAGATGAAAGAGACTTCGACAACGAGTCATAGCAGAGCTCTTGGGCCTAGTGGTCGTGGTCACCATGGTCGTGTTCGTGCTCGTCGTTCTCACCGGTGTCCTTCTCGGGAGACGGCTTGTCGCCGAGCTGCTTCTGCCACGCCTCGTCCAGCTTGGCGAGGTATGTCGCAGGGTCCTTCCAGAAACCCCTTGGGCACCCGTTGCAGCAGAACCGCACCAGGCGATTGGCGGCGATGTAATCGACCGGCTTGCCCTTCGAGCCGAGCTTCATGCCGGAAATCATGCAGGTCGCAAGCGGATAGTCTTGCTGCTGCTGTGCGACAATCGCTTCGTCGAGCTTGGGGAGGAACTTCGCCGGATCCTTCTTGAAGGCCCGTACGCACCCGTTGCAGCAGAAGCGCACAAGCCGGTTGTTGTAGACGCGATTCACCGGATCGCCCATGGACCCCAAGGCTTCCTCGGAGACCGGGCAGTTCGTCATTGGATACCGCGGCAATTGCTGCTCGATGATCTTCTGGTCAATCTGCGTGAAGTATTTCGTCGCATCCGCCTCGAACTTGCCGATGCAGCCTTTGCAGCAGAAGCGGACCTCGCGGCCTTCGTGCATCATCACGATCGGCGGCCCCATATCTCCCAACCGAAGACCGGACACGATGCAGACATCCAGCGGATAGGGATCTCCAACCTGCTCGGGTCCTTGAATGGTGATCTCTTTGCGGACGAGGTCCTCGCCGCACGCCGGGCAGGCGCCCTTGTCCCGCAGGCTGAACTTCCCGTGCGCCGGACAGGTCCAGACGTGGATCACCAGGGCGTCTTTGGCTGTTTCGCCGGCGTCAGGTTGCGTTGACTGAGCTAGAGCAAGCGGCCCAGCCGCCAGCATTGCGCCGACCACGGCGACGGGAACCTTCCAATGTCGTGCGAAGGCGTACTTGATGGACATTTCAGAATCTCCTTGTTCCATGCCAGTTGATATTCGCAGCCGCGGACACATATCCGCGGGTGCTTTGCATCCAAAGTCTACGACGGTTTGTGTTCCTGCTCGGGCTGCGCACCGTCACAGTGAAACAGCATCACACCTGCGCACAGTGGCGCAGGCATGGCGAGCATCGGTACTGCGATGAGTCGGATCAGGTTGTCAGCAGGCAGCGCAACGCAAAAAGAGATTGCGCCGGTGGGCCATGTGGTGAGCCGCGGCAGCTATTGGTGAGTTGCCTAGAAGTGCCGACTCCGAGGAGGGCCGGTGGCAGCTGAACCAGCATATCTATGGTCGCCTGAGTGTTCTTGGCCGGCGATGTCGCGGTCATTGCAACTGGCAGCGGCGCATCGGTCCAAGCGTGTGCGCACGCACACGCCGGCCCGTCATCCTGGCCGCTCTTGGAGCACCCCAAGCCACACCCTGCTTTGGTCGGCGCGGCCTCCGGCGAGCATGACGGATCAGGCGCCGTTTCTGCGCAACACGCCATCGGCCGAATATCGGAGGGCTGAGCCGAGTCGGTGAAGCCGACGACGAAGGCCAGCCGGCCTCCTCTCTCGGCATCCGTGGCATTGGGTTGACAGCAGCACCGGTGCTCAGGCGACCACGTCGCCACCAGCATCGCCGCCAACAGTCGCAACAGTTGTGATCCAAACACCGGCTACCGGCCTCCCTCGGACAATCCTATCCCTATGCTAACGTCGAACCTACCCGGACAATTCAATCGTAGTCGTGTTTTTTTCGCCGGGCCGTGCGACCCGGTTCGCTTATCGGGGGTTGGGGTATGCGATGTCGCTGTGGTGCCGACGGTGACGGGCGAGAGCCGCGGATCAAAACGCGGCTCAGCCCCATTGGGCCAGGAGCGTCAGGAGGTCGAATATACCGACCTGACCATCGCCGTCGAGGTCTTGCAAACACCCGTCGCAGGGTCCCCATTGCGCGAGCAGCGAGAGAAGATCGAGGATGCCCACACTTCCGTCGCAGTTGAAATCCGCCGGGGGGACCGTGGGGGTTTCCGGGACAATCTTGTAGACCTCACCGGTGGTGGTGCCGCTGCGCTCGACGATATAGATCTCGCCCGCTGCGTCCTCGCCGAACGAAGAGATGCAGCAGATGCTCATTGCGCCGGGGGGGTCCAGTTCCGCCGTGCGCTCGGTGAACTCGGTGACCGAGCCGCCGACGACCTTGAACGTCCATATCCGCGCGCTGCCGAAGTCGCCAAAGAAGTAGGTGCCGGCGAGACTGGGGATCGCGCAGCCGCGATAGACGTACCCGCCGGTGATCGAGAATCCGAACGAGTGTGTGTATTCGTGAATGGGATCGACAAGCGTGGGATCACCGCAAGCGCACCCATTGGCAGTGCCCACGCAATCGGGGCTGACCGAGTTGGCGCACGCGGTTCCTTCTTCGCAGTCCCAGCCATAGTTCTCACGGCCGCTACTCGCAGCCGGCTGGTAGTCGATCTCTTCGCGCGCGTTCTGGCCGACGTCGGCGATGTACAGGTCGCCGGTCTCGCGGTCGAAGCTATCCCGCCAGGGATTGCGCAGGCCGTAGGCCCAGATTTCATCATCACCGGTGACGCCGACGAAGGGATTGTCCGGCGGGATGGCATAGTTCCGGTTGATATCCTTCGGGAAGTCGTCCCCGTCAACGTCGATCCGAAGCATTTTTCCGAGAAGCTGGTTTGTGATGTCCTGGGCGCGTTGGCCGGGATCGCAGAAGAGGCCGCCGTCGCCGGTGGCGATATAGAGATAGCCGTCGTTGGGACTGAAGCCCATCCAGCCGCCGTTGTGATTTGCAAACGGCTGGCTAAAGGTCATCACAATGATCGTGCTGCCGCTGTCGGCGATGTTCGGATCGCCCGAAACCGTGAAGCGGCGGATCGTGGTGTCGGAGGAGTTGTTGATGTAGTTGACGTAGAAGTATCCGTTGGTTTGATAGTCGGGATGGAAGGCCAGGCCAAGCAGGCCGCGTTCGTCGAAGCTGTTGACGGGGCCTGCCACCAGGGCGTCGATGTCCAGGAACGGCTCAGCCAGGACCATCTTGGTCGCCAGATCGAGGATCTTGATCACGCCTCGCTGCTCGACGATGAACAGGCGTGAAAAGTCACCGGGGGCATGGGTGGCGAACACCGGCCGGTTCAGCCCACTGGCCACGCGCACCGTGGTCAGCGGTTCAATGCCGGCGCCGGCCGGCCCGCCCTGGTCCCGCTGGTGCGCCATTGCCGCGGTTACGCAAACCACCCATGAACACACGATCGTGCACGCAAAAGCTGATCGACGAAGCATGTGGGGTTCCTTTCTTCTTCTCCTGGTGAGCGTCCTTACCAAGATATGGCGCTTCGAGCGACGAGGCAAGGTTGATATCGGTGAAATCCGGGCATTGATCGGGAGTTGTATAGGTTGGGAGGTCTTCGAGGGATGCCGAACCGCTCCCTCGGGCCGGGATTGGCCGGCGGCGGGTCGGAGAAGCTCAACGATCGCCGTACTGATTCAAAGCGCTGCAATCGGCCCGAAAGGTCACCGCCTTGGTCGTCATCCTTGATTGCCCGTTTCCACAGGATGGCCCAGGTCGGCCCAGGTCTGCAGCCCGCCGCGCAGTGTGCGCACATCCTTGAAGCCCAGTTCCAAAAGCCGCTTGCTCATCCCTTCGGCCTTGGGATCGCGGTAGTCGTCGCCGTAGACGATCAGCACGTCATACCCCTTGAGCTTGTCGTGGTCGGCTGTGACGTTCTGGAAGGGCAGACTGATGGCTCCGGGGATGTGGCCGGCGCGAAACTGAGATTCACCGCGCGGATCGACCCATGCCCCTGCAGCATTCGAGCCCAAGTCGAGCAGCCTCTTCTGGCCGTCGACCAGCTTCACCGCCTCAGCCGGATCGACCATGACCAGATCGCGGTCGCTGGTGATGCGGTTTGTGCAGCCGATCTCGGCCCAGAACGTGGACACCAAGAATGCTGCAATGACCCACCGAGCACGGGATGGACCCATACGAGTTCTCTCCATAGGAGCCTCCGCGGTGGCCGGGATATGGCGCCGGCCGGTTGTGGCGGCGAGGAAGGAATAGGCGCCATGATGGGCCCGTTGGTAGTCTACAGGACCCGCCGAACATCGTGCGATCCGGGTGGAATGCTGCGGCGTGCAGCGCATCTTCCTCTTGGGGAGGGGGCGGCTTGCTGTCGGGTGCGTAGCGTGGCGGTCGTGGTTTCGGAGCAGGATATGCGCCAAGCCAGACAATGGGCAGGAGTGTGGCTGGTGCCAGCGGTGCTCGTGCTCAGTGCCCCGGCGGTGGCCCACGATCGGTTCGGACCGACCAGTGTGCCCGGTCCCAACTCGGCCGATCATCTCGTCGCGGTGAATATGGTGACGGACGTCCAGCGGGTGGGGCCCGGTCAGACGTTTCACCTTGCGCTGATCTTCGACATCGAGCCGCAGTGGCGCATCTACTGGAAGAATCCGGGTGAGGGCGCTCCGCCGCCGCAGATCAAGGTGCAAGCGCCAAGCGGCTTCGAGATCGGCCAGACCATGTGGACGCGTCCGGCGGCCTTCAAGACGCCCCTTGGACCGGTGTACGCGTACGAAGGTCAGGCGGTGCTGTTCGTGCCCGTCAAGGCTCCAATGTGTCTTGCCGACGGCCGAGTCACATTGCACGCTGAGATCAAGTGGGCGGTGTGCAAGGATGTGTGCGTGCTGGGCGAGGCTCGACGCAGTGTGACTGTGGAGACAACACATCGGCCTGTGGAATCCCCGCAGGTCGCCAATCCCGTCCTGCTCAAGCACAGGATGCGTCTGCCCGGGTCGCTGGATACAGTAAACGGGGCGTCCGTGACTTTCGATGGAACCTTGCTGAGCATTACCGGGCCGGCCCGGGGCGAGAAGAAGGCGGCGTACTTTCCGGACCACTCTCGGGGTGTCACGTACCACGAGGCCGAAGTTACCGTCTCAAACGACCGGTTCCGCGTGGTGGTGAGAGTAGTTCTGCGCCCGAATAACGCCCTTGGTGAGCTGATGGTGCTTGGTGGTCTGGTGGCTCTGGGAGACAAACTTGATGATCCATGCTACGATTTTCAGTTCCAGCTGCCGATGCCAAATAGGCGGTAGGAAGTTTTGCCCCGCGCGGCCCGATGGCGGCACACTTGCACTTTCTGAAAAGGAGTCTCGAGGATGAACCGACGAACCGGACTGTTTCTGATGATCGGCCTAGGCGCTGCGGCGGCGATTGGCGCCTCCGCCATGGCATTCGCCGAGCCGGAGGTGAAGAAGGTGAAGCTCGGCAAGAAGGCGCCGGAGTTCACGCTCCTGGACACTTCCGGGCAGGAACGCAGCCTCTCGGACTACAAGGGCAAGACTGTGGTATTGGAGTGGTTCAACCTGCAATGCCCCTTCGTGCAGAGATGCTACGACTCAAAGGCCATGCAAGATGCCTATATGAAGTCCAAGCAGTGGGACAAGGGGATCGCTTGGCTGGCCGTCAACTCGACGTATTCGACCACGGCCGAGCAGAACGACGTATGGATCAAGAAATACAACCCGAAGTATCCAATTCTTCTGGATACCGATGGGAAGGTCGCACGGCTCTACGACGCGCGACGAACTCCGCACATGTTCGTCATCGACAAGGAAGGCATCCTTCGCTACCACGGGGCGATCGACGACAATCGCCTTGCCGGCAAGCCCGCCGATGAGGTCACGAACTTCGTCGTGAACGCGGTTCGGCAGCTCGTGGAGGAGGAGACCGTCACGCCCGACTATGTGAAGCCGTACGGGTGCAGCATCAAGTACAAGCCGTGACCAGCCCGGCTTCATCATCGACTAGCATTGAGATCGAAGCCCCTCGTGGGCTTCTTTCCTTTGGTAACCCAAGACGTCGAGATGATCGAGGGGTTATTGCAGGTTCACCGGCATGATCACATAGGTGAAATCGTTGCCGGTCCGCAGCACTCCCGGCTTGTTGGGAGCTTTGAGCTCAATGATCACCTTCCTGCTGGTCACGACATTGAGCGCGTCAGTGATGAAACCGGGATTGAAGCCGATCTCGAGCGGATCGCCCTGATAATCATCGAGGTCTACCTCGACGGTCGCCTCGCCCATTTCCGGGGCTCGGCTGGTAAGGGTGAGCTTGTCGTTGGTGAAACTCAGACGGACCCCCTTGGACTCCTCATTGGTCAGCAGCGCCGCTCGGCGAACCGCGCTGGCGAGGGTGGCGGCGTCGAACGACACCTTCTTGTCCTGTTCCTTGGGCACCACATCCTCGAACGGCGGGAACGCACCTTCCACCAGGTTGCTCGAGAGCACTGCAACATTCCCGGGCAATTCGGGATCGCCAACGGCCATGAGGATCTGATTCTCCTCAATGGCGAGTTGAACCGGCGTGTCGGGATCATCAAGAAGCTTGCCAAGCAGCTTCAACGCCTTGCTGGGTATGATGCAAGAGGATTCACCTTCCCCTGATTTACATTCACCCTTGGCCATGGCGAGCCGCCGGCCATCGGTGGCGACCATCCGAAGGCGCTTGCCTGATCGCTCGAACAAGACGCCGTTGATTGCGTACCGGCTGTGCTCTACGGCGGCAGCAAACAAGGTGCGGGTAATGAGCGTCTGCAGGACGCCGGCCGGGACCTCGCAGTCCACCGTGGCGCCTCCAAAGTCCCGCACCGGCGGAAACTCGCTCGGATCGTAGCCAAACACCTTGAAATGCGAACCGGCTCCGCGGATGTGCACGGCTGCGATCGAATCGGGGTCGGTCTCGATAGTGAGTGTTGGATCCTCACACGCGCGGGCGATCTGGCTGAGCTTGTCAGCCAAGATCGCCGCTTCGCCCTCTTGTTCGACTTCAACCTGAGCGACGGCCAGGCGTAGTCCCATCTCCAGATCGGTGGCGGAGAGGACCAACATGCCATCGGCGGCGGTCAGCTTCAGACATCTCAGCACGGGCGTCGGCGTGCGGCTGGTCACGACGCCGCCGACAATGTTCACCGCGTTCACCAGCGCGGCACGATCGCAAATGACCTTCATGACGGATCAACCCTCGCAGAGTGCTCTTGCGCCATACACCCAGAGTGTAGCAGCCGGGCTGCCGGACGCCAGGCGGGGGTATCTGGCCGGGCTCTCGAGCAGCCAGGAACCCTGGCCATGGGCGGCCGCCTTGCCGGTGGCATTTGCTTTCTGTGCCTGCCTGTGAGATAGTACACGGTTTAGCGAAATCAGACCCCTTGGAGCGGGTATGAACTGGCTGATCGCTGCCAGAAAGGAAGCCGATGGCGTTTGATGCTGCTGTTCACACCAAGGCGATTCAGCTTGACCACATGTGTCTGGACATGTGTGCGGGGGCTGGAAGTGGGCATCCCACCAGTGCCTTGAGCCTGGGTCAGATTGTGACTGTGCTGCTGTATCACTCGATGCGGTGGCTGCCGGATCACCCGCGCTACCCCACATCAGACCGGCTGGTGCTCTCCGAGGGCCATGCGGTGCCCATTATCTATGCGGCCCTGGCGGACCTCGGGGCAGCCATCGGGAAAGGCGACGAGCTTCGTCGCATGACCGCCGACGACCTCCTGACCCTGCGTGAGGCCGACTCTTTGCTCGATGGTCACCCCAGTCCGATGGAAGGGTTCCCGTTCTTTGATGCAGCGACCGGCTCGCTAGGCCATGGCCTCTCGGTTGCGGCCGGCTTGGCGATCGCCGCGCGACGCGATGGCCTGGAGAAGCGCATCTACTGCATCATCGGCGACGGCGAGGCGCGGGAGGGCCAGGTCGCCGAGGCCATCGACTTCATCGCTGATCACACGCTCACCAACGTACTGGCGATCTTCAACTGCAACGGCTACGGCCAAGCGGACAAGGTCAGTCCGCAGCAATCGCCCGAGACCCTGACGGCCAAGCTTGAAGCGGCAGGGTTTTCGGTCAGTGACACTGACGGGCACGATCCCGATGCCATTCGTGATGCCTTCGATCGCTTCATCAAGAATCAGGACGGTGACCGGCCGATGGCGGTCGTCGCCAGGACCGTCAAGGGCTGGGGGGCGCCGTCACTGCAGGGTGGCGGGTGGCACGGCAAACCCCCAACCGGCGACCTGCTGGCCAAAGCCCATGAGGATCTCAATGCGACCGGAGTTGGGCTCACCTCGGCCCTGGTGAGCGACGACCTGAAGATATATCCCCCTGCCGAGCACACCCCAGCCGACGTTTCCACCACGGAGCCAATGGGCCTTCCCGAGGCGATGAAGCAGTATGATATGGAGCAGGCGCTCAAGAGTGGGAAGTTCGCCACCCGTAAGGCGTATGGTCTGGCGCTTCGCGTACTGGGCCACGTCAACAGCGACGTGTACGCCCTGGACGGAGATGTCAAGAACTCAACGTTCTCGGAGTGGTTCGCCGACGACGAGGATCTCGCCGACCGGTTTCTGGAGTGCAAGATCGCGGAGCAGAACATGTTCTCCGTCGCCTCTGGGCTGTCCGCAGCAGGCAAGATCCCGTTCTGCTCCACCTTCGGTAAGTTCGTAATACGCGGGTGTGACCAGATCGAGATGGCGATCAACTCCGGCGCCAATATCAAGATCGTGGGCAGCCATAGTGGCATATCGCTTGCTGCTGACGGACCCAGCCAGATGAGCCTGCCCGATTTAGCGTGGTTTCGAAGCTGGACGACCGTCCGCGATCATCGGGGAAACCCGGCCTGCTATGTTCTTCAACCCGCTGACGCCTATGCCGCCTATGCCCTCACCATGCGAATGGCCGAACACCTCGGCGCCTGCTACATGCGGACGGTTCGGCCGGACGTTGAGTTTATCTACAACGAGGCGTCGGTCTTCAACCTTGGCGGGTTAGAGGTACTCACCGAGGGGCGCGACCTGCTCATCGTCACCGCGGGCTACATGGTGCATGAGTGCAACAAGGTGCTCGACACGCTAGACCAGGCGGGTATCGATGCCACGCTCGTTGACTTGTACTGCCTTCCCTTCGACGCCGAAAGGCTCTTAGATCTGGCGAACGAGAACGGCGGCAACATCCTGACCGTGGAGGACAATTACGGCGGCGGCCTCGGCTCCGCCGTTGCGGATGCGGTCACCGACTCCGGGGACGCATTTACTATCGAGCAAATGTTCGTTCGCAAGATCCCAAAGTCCGCCCGGAATGAGGAAGACATTCTCAAGCTTTGCGGACTGCACCACACCAACATTGCCCGCAAGGCCGCAGGGATGCTTGGTGTTGTCGCGGCGTGAGGCCGGTGCGACGGCGGCCGAAACACCAAAGCTGAGCAACCGCCTCCTATGCCACGGCGGCCCCGGTAGTCGCCACATCCGAAGTGGCTGACGACGGGAATTGGCGCCTCGATGCCTTGATGCATCGGTGCCTATCCACTTACCGCACGATTTATAAGGGAATTCGTGTTATTGCTCGCAGGGGGGCGGCAGAAGAAGCGTCCAGCGGGCCAAAGAATGCTCATCAGTTACGGTGATGGCGTCGGGCGCGACCGCAAGACGAAAGATATCTTTGGGCGTGGGGAAGGATGTTGGCGATTCAGTCGCCTCAGCGCGGCTCGGATGGCTCCGACGCCAGGCTTCCAGCTGTCGTTGGCAATATTGATCCATCGCCTCGGCGTGGCCCTCCCCAAGAAGCCAGCTGAACTCACCACCCTCACCTGAGATCGCGGCCAGGCGGAGATCCTTCACTTGGGGGTCATCGAGCGGGAAATCCACGAACGCGCCGCGATATTCCACAGCGCCCACCAGGAAGATGTACCAGCGCCGAGTATTGATCTTGCGGTGTCCCAACAGAACGCCGGTGACATCGGTCCGGCGAGGGGCGATGAATGGAAAGCCGTGCTTGGAAGCGCCGATGACACCGAATTCTTTGCGAGCAGGCGCGTTGCGAACGTTGCGTAGGGCGTTGAGATCACCGTTACCTTCTTTGACGATGTAGTGCACGAGTGACGTCTGCCACGCCCAGATGGGGTCCTTCGAGGCGCATCCGCCCGCTACCAGGATCAACGTCAATACATAGAGTGCTCTAACGATGGCCATGCCTGCGTGAGGCCCTCATCGCATGTTGATCGGTTGATCGCGGGTTACTTCAGAATTGGAGTGCGATGAGCTTAGGATAAGCCGCGCAGTGAGTCGATTGCCGTTGGACGAGGCGATATCCACCGGCGATTGACCGTTGAGATTCTTTGCATAGACGTCCGCCCCATGCTCGAGCAGAAGATTCACCAATGATGTGTGGCCGGCAAACCCGGCGTCGTGCAGCGGGGTTGCCCCGGAGTTACTTCGCGCATTGACATCGGAACCGGCTTCGAGCAGGAGTGCTGCGACCTCATCGTGGCCGTAACGAGCTGCCTCATGAAGCGGCGTCGAGCCATAATGATCGACCGCGTCAGCATCGGCTCCAGCGGAAAGCAGTACGCGGGCGAGCCCCGTTCGGCCGATCATCGCGAGGGCGTGCAGAATAGTCCATCCGAATTCGTCCCTGGCATGAATATCCGCACCGCTACCCAGAAGCAATTTGATTGCTTCCGCGTCCGCCCGGTGCGCGGCGAAGTGCAACGGCGACGTATCGAATTCGGCCGTTGCATTCACCTGAGCCCCGGCTGAAAGAAGCATCGCGATCATGTCGGTGTGGCCCCAAAGCGATGCTCTATGCAGCGGTGTCTCAGCGCAGTGGTCTTGTGCATCGACATCTGCGCCGTTGGCAATCAGAGCGGCCACGGTTGCCGGAACTGGATACCGAGCGGACCAATGTAGCGAGGTGCGGCCTCGTTCGTCCTTGGCATTGACCTCAGCGCCGTCGGCAATGAGCATCTCGACTGCCTCGGGGTGGGCGATCGCTCGGTGCAGCGGTGTCGCGCCGTGTTCGTTACGCGCATTGACGTCTGCGCCGTGGCCGAGGAGTATTTCAACCATCTCAGCCCGACCGGACGCTGATGCAATGTGCAGCGGCGTATTGCCCCATTCGGCGGAGTATTTCTCCAGAGAGCGGACCCGTAGATCGACATCTGTCCCGGCGTCGAGAAGCTGTTTCACTTTCGCCAGATCACCGCTCAACGCTGCCCAGTGAAGTGCGGTGTATCCATTTGCGCTTCGGCCGCTCTCCTGATCGCCGGCCGGCGGCTCAGCGAAGCAGGTATTGCCGATCGTGATCAGCTGATCATGCGTCCCCTTGTGGCCGTAATCTTCGCCGTAGTAGGTCTTGAGCTCCTCAGTGAGGGCATCGAAGTACGCTTTGGGCCTTCGGTTGCCGTTGTCGTCGGCATACCACCGAAGGAGGTTCGCCGTTCTTTTCTCAACCGCTTCGCGAACGGGTTTTCTCATGAGCGGTTCAAAGAGACTTGGGTTGAGGGCTTCGTTGAAGTGATCAGTGATGAACTCGGCGAAGAAGCCTGAATCCCTTCGCACATGCCGGCTGATTTGCCAGTAATTGCCATCGCGCCGGACCATCGGCGGATGCATCCGGCCTCGTATGCGCGCTTCTTTCGTGACATTGATGTAGAACTTGAGCCCGGCGTAGTTCGAGGCAAGATCCGCGTTCGAATAGGCGCCGGCGGAGAGATAGCCGACCATCCCATTCTCGGCAAAGAGCGGGCCATTCGTCCCGACCCTGACCGCCCGCTTGATAGCCTCCTCTTCGCTGAGGCCTTTGTTGCGCGCCCCTCTATAGGCCTTGTAGTAATGATAGCCCATGTCGGTGAAGTGGCCGATCTTGTCCGGACCACAGTACGTCCCGTGGACCTTCATGGTCGACGCGTGCCACAATCGGAAAATCTGCCGAGGGTCCAAAGGAAAGTGAACGTGCTGGTAGATGTTCCTGATCGTCTCCCGGTATCCGACGACGCGACCGGGGTACTTGGTCCTGGTGCGTTTGGAGTGCGCCATCTTCTCGAGATCTTCTATGAGGAAGAACGCCGGCGTGAATGCGCGGAAGACAGCCTTGGTGAGCACATCGGGAGATTGCCGTTGTGCGATTCGGGCTGCGGTCCGATCGGTCTCGATCGCTCGCCGAATGTTGGCGTTGGTCTTGATTACAGCCGATTCGATCGTGTCGTAGGCCATCGCTGTGAAATAGTCGCCAAGATCCGCGAACTCCTTGCCCACCGGAACGGTGAATTGATCAGTCTCGTGTGCGGCTGCGATCGGCGAGATCGAAAGCGCGCAGAAAACCGCCCCACTTGTGATGCGAAGAAATGATCCCATCCCACTTCCTCCTGGGCGTAGTCATCCGAACCAATCGTCTGCTGCGATGTCCTGCGTGGTCGCGGAGTCTCGTTCGCAGTTGCGTGGGGGGATGTAGTGACCCATTTAATCACTTCTGGATTACAAGTCAATAGCGCCACGCGCCCTGCATCAGCCGCGGGCACCATTATCGGTCGCGCTGGGCATCATTGGCAGGCCGATGTGCGTGAGGAGGCGATCGGCGAGCTTCTGCACGGAGTAGTAGGCGGCAATGCGCGGGCCCGCTTCGCGAAGGTGACGGTGAAGATCATCATCTTGCAGCAGCCTGGCGATCTGCTCGGCCAGGTGCGCGGAATCCCACGCCCGGAAGTGAAGCCCGCCGATCTCCCCACCGACCTGGATGGCCCCCGCAATGCCCCCATAGTCCGCAACGATCGCCGGCGTTCCGTGGGCCATGGCTTCCACGGCTACCATGCCGAATGGTTCCCGATGGATCGACGGGTAGACCACACACCGGCTGGCAAAGAACAGTGCCGAGCGCAGCTCATCGGAGACCTGGTTGCTCCACAGGACCGGGCAACGTAAATCTTCGGCGAGCTGCACACAAACGCCAGCGTAATGACTGCCAAAGAGCGTCGGTCCGCACACCGCGACCTGGAATTCCAGGCCGCGACGCCGCAGGATGCTGGATGCATAAAGCAGCAGATCGATCCCCTTCTCCGTATCGCGCCGGCCGAGGTAGGTCACCAACGGCACATTGCTGCGAAACTGCGGGAACTTCTTGGCAACAAGTTCGGCGGCGGCGGTTCGATCAAAAGGGATCTGCGTGGGCACGCCCGGCGGAATCGCCCGCAAGTGTTCCTCTGGAATACCGATATCCTCGGCGATGCGCCTCGCATAATCCTCGCTGACTGCGATCGCCGGCCAATCCGACTGCCGCACGACCTCCCGAAAGCGAGCATAAAGTTGGCGCTCACAGCCGTTGGCGCGGGCGTAGTTGCCGTACAGCTCGTAACCCTGGAACGTGACCAGGTAACGAAATGGGCGGTCAACGAACGGGAGTGCCGCAGCGGCCCAGGGGCAGAGCACGGCCAGCATCGGCAACAGGTGAGTTACGCCTGCCACCGATAGCTCCCGCCCGAATCGCCGCAGCAATCGCCGATCGCCTTCAACACCGTCACATACGCGGTGAATGAGCCCGTCCATCACGCGGCGAAGGATCTTCGGCCGCTTTTGCAGGCCGCGCAGCCGGTTCTTGTCATGTACGGCTCTCGTCAGCAGCCGCCCCATTGCATCCGCGAGATCGCTGCGCCGTCGCCCAACGTACCGCAGGCCGTGGAACAACCAGTGCTCGTGGACCTTCGGGTCCAGCGGCGAGGAGGTCTGTCGATCCATCGCCCACCAGGCGTGAACGCTGTAGCCGCGACCGGCCAGCTCATTCGCCAGGCGTACATCTCGGATCAGGGCTCCGGACAGAGGCCCACCGAGCAGGATCAGCCCGATGACGGGTTGGGCGGATTCAGTCGTGGCGTCAAGCGTCGGCGAGGTCATGCGATCAATGTGCCATAATCAGTCCAGTTGGGAAAGGGGTGGTACACGATGCGACTGCCTCATGGGCTGGCTTGCCCACCCGCGCAGGCGGAAAGTCCTCGAGCGCCTGAGCCTCTTTCCTTACCCGTCGGGGGGCAGGGTACCATCGGCCGGTGTTTGGTTCGCACTTATCCGTCGCGGGGGGCCTGGTCAATGCCCTGATCGAGGCCGAACGGCTCAACATGGACTGCGTGCAGGTGTTTACAAGAAACCAGCGCCAGTGGTCCGCCAGGCCGTTGGGCGATGATGAGCGAAGTGTCTGGGCGACGAAACTCAAGGAGCTCGGCTGGCACCGCCGACGATCCTCAGCTCACACAGTCAGCCACAACAGCTATCTGGTCAACCTCGCGTCGCCTGACCCGATGCTCTGGAAGAAATCGACGGCGCTTCAGCGGGCGGAGCTTGAGCGGTGCGAGGCGTTGGCGATCCCGTTATGTGTGATCCATCCCGGCGCGCATCTGGGCGCGGCCCACCCTTCGGGTCAACCACATCAACTCGGCGCAGTTCCCACCAAGGACGAGTTGGCCGGACTCAGGCGCGTGGTCAAGGCCCTCAACCAACTGCACGAAGAGCTGCCGGGCTATCGGGTGATCACGTGTCTGGAGACGACGGTTGGAGCCGGGACGACGCTTGGATACGACTTCCAGCACCTGGCGTACATACGCTCCCACGTACGTCAGCCGCAGCGCGTCGGCTATTGCTTCGACACCTGCCATGTGACCGCAGCCGGCTACGACATGACCACCGACAATAAGGCGAAGGCCACCCTCCAACAGTGGGACAAAACCTGCGGCAACAGGCAGCTTCGCGTCCTCCACCTGAATGACTCCGTGGGATCCGTCGGCTCGCGTAAGGATCGTCACGCTCACATCGGGAGAGGGCAATGCGGCCTGAGCTGCTTTCGTGCGATTGTCAACCGTAGCGCCTTTGACCGCGTACCAAAGATCCTGGAGACGCCCAAGGGCAAGGACGATAAAGGGATACCGTGGGATGTGGTGAACATCAGGCGTCTAAAACGAATGGTGCGCCGCCAACCGAGAACCCGCTAGGACCACAGAGCTTGCGATCCAAGGCGATCACAAAGGGGTGATGTATGCAGCGCACTTCGGTCGTGGTAGCAGCGTGTGTATGGGCAGCGTGGCCCCTGACCGGTTGCGGAATCTTCCGCGACGCGCCCCAAGAGGATGCTCAAGATGAAGCTGTACTCACCGAGATCGAGGCGCCCGATCCCGCCGAGCCGGCCCAGACGTATCAGCAGCGTCTGCTGGCTGACGCGGACGCTGCGAAGGACGCGGGCGAGTACGAGGCGGCCCTGGCGCTGTTCATTGAGATTCTGGCTGACAACCCGACCCTGACCACCGCCTACCTGGGCATTGGCGATATCTACTTGCTCCAGAAGAACTACGCCGGCGCCGAGCCGGCATTTGCCCGAGCGGCCCGGCTTGGACCACGCAACTTCGATGCACAATACGGCCATGCGCTGGCCCTGCAAATGCTCAATCGCTTCGTCGAAGCGGTCAAGGCCTATCGCCGCGCGCTCACCATCAGACCCGAGAGCGTCAGGGCAAACTTGAATCTGGCCACGACCTACTTGCAGATGGGCGAGCCTCGCCCAGCCCTCATCTTCGCTGAGAAGGTGGTCGAACTTGACCCGGCCAACGGACCCGCCCGGGCCAACCTCGGAGCCGTCTACGAGCAGATCGAACGGTATGGCGACGCGGTCATGCAATATGAATCGGCGGTGGAGTTGATGGAGCCGACCCCGCCGCTGCTGATGAACCTCATCAACGTCCTGGCTAAGGAAAGTCTCTACCTCGAGGCGAAGAATACGGCCGAGTTTCTTGTCAAGCTTCAACCGTCCGCCAATGCACTTGAGCGACTCGGTTGGAGCAACTTCCGTCTCGGCGAGTACGACAAGTCGATCGACGCGTACCGCATGGCGGTCCAGCTCGACCCCGGCCATTGGCCGTCGCTGAACGGCGTCGGAGTCAATGCGCTCAATGCCTGGCTGCTGAGTAACAAGCGCGACGTGAGGGCGGCGCGCGAAGCCAAACGGGCGCTTCAACGGTCGCTTCAGGCCAATGCCGATCAGCCAAAGATCGTTCGGCTGCTCTCGCAGTATCAGTTGTAAACAAATGCGCAACCAGGTCCACGTGCTACCCCTCGCCCTTCCGGGCGAGGCTATGGCTTTCTTGCCTCGATGCCTCGATGCCTCGATGCGTTTATCATCTCCACATGCCCGACGCATCGTTGCTTGAGACCTTTGCGACACCGACGCGGACGCCGTTTGTCATCGAGCACACGGCGGAGGAGTTCAGCTCGTTGTGCCCCAAGACCGGCCAGCCGGACTACGGGAGGATTATCCTGCGGTATTGCCCCAATGCGGTGTGTGTCGAGCTCAAGAGCCTCAAGCTCTACTACCAGTCCTTCCGCTCCGAGGGCATCTTCTACGAGGCGGTGACGAACACGATCCGCGACGATCTGACCGCATTGTTGTCGCCAAAGTGGCTACAGGTGGTGACGGATTGGCGCGGCCGCGGCGGCATCCACTCGCGAATCATCGCGACCCATGGCGACGTCCCGGCACAATGGGCGAGCGGGTAGAGCCTGCGGCGATCGTCTCCAGCCACGGACGGCACCGCCGACGAACGATCGCCAGCGTTATTGGACCTCGCGGCGCGCGTTGCTCCGCCTATGACCGGCCCGCCATCCGCGTCGCCTGCCTACTATCTGAGCAGATGGCGTTTCACTTTCAGGAGGGGACAGGCATCGTGCTGCACCGATCCTTCGTCGCGGTGACACCACTGAGTCTCGGCCTGAGTTGTTTGGCCCTTCTGCTGGCCGCCGTCAGCGACACCCGCGCCGCCGAGGTGAAGTACCACACACATGCCGAGCTTTCGGCCTGGATCAACCGCTTGGCCGCCGACCACCCGCGGACCTGCTCGGCCGAGTCGATCGGCACCAGCCGCGAGGGTCGCGCCTTATGGGCGATGGAACTGGCCATGTCGGACCCCGTCGAGCCGCAGCACCGATCAGCCATGCTCATCGTGGCCAACATCGATGGCGATCACCTGATCGGCAGCGAGGTCGCCCTCAGCATTGCCCAGCGCCTGCTGGCCAAGGCGGCAGAGGGTGATGAGTCGGCTGTTCGGTTCCTGACCGACCACACACTTTACATCATCCCTCGCGTCAACCCTGACGCCGCCGAACGCTTCTTCGCTGACGTCAAGACCGATCGGCGGCGAAATGTCCGCCCGGACGACGGCGACCGCGACGGGCAACTCGACGAAGACCCGCCCAACGACCTTAACGGCGACGGCTTGATCACAATGATGCGCGTCTACGATCCGGACGAGGCGGACATGATGCCCGATCCCGACGAGCCCCGCCTTGATCTCAAGCCCGACCACGATGAGGGCCAACGCGCCGCCTACACCCTTAAGGTCGAGGGAATCGATGACGACGGCGATGGCGAACTCAACGAGGACGGGCTCGGCGGCGTCGATCTGAACATGAACTTCATGCACGGCTACCGGGAGCATGCGGATGGGGCCGGGCCGCATCAGATCTCCGAGCCGGAGTCGCTGGCACTGCTGCAGTACGTCCTGGCCCATCAGAACATCGCGGTGGTGCTCACCTACGGCCCCCACGACAACCTCTCCAAGGTGCCGGATGGCAAGGGCGCCGACGAGGCCGGGGCCCCGAAGAACCTCGATCCCAAGGACGTCGGCCTTTACAAGCACATCGGTGAGCGCTACCAGGAGATCACCGGTCTGAAGAAGGTCCCCAGTGCGGCCGATACCGGCGCCTTTTTCGCCTGGGCCTATGCTCAGTTCGGCGTGCCGTCGTTTGCGACGCTGCTGTGGACCCGGCCCGAACCGCCGAAGGAAGAAAAGGGAGAGGACAAAGACAAGGCCAACCCCGATGGCGGCGCCGAAACTCAGCCCGACAGCGCTGCCCAGAATGGCGCTGAGGCCCAAGCCCCACCGGAGGGCGGGAACGATGACCCAGACGACGAAGCCGGCGGGACCCCCTCCGACGTCGGCGACATCAGCAAGGAAACGCTCGACGAGTTACGTTCGGCGGCCGAAACCCGCGGCTTCGAAATCACCGATGAGATGATGGACCAAATGAGCCCCGCTCAGGTCGAGCGATTCGCCAAGCGGATGGGCATCAAAGTCCGCCGCGCCAAAGGCAAGAAGGCGGATGGCAAGGCGAAGAACAAAGAAGAAGCCGCCTGGCTGAAGTACAGCGACGAGCACCGCGATGGCACCGGCTTCATCGAGTGGCAGAAGTTTGAGCACCCCGACCTCGGCGAGGTCGAGATCGGCGGCTGGGCCCCCTACTTCAAGACCAACCCCCCCGCTGAGGAAATCCCAACCATCGCCGACAAACAGGTCGAGTTCGTCCTGGATCTGGCCGACCGTTTCCCGAACGTTTCACTTGACGACGCTCAGATCACCCGCCTTGCCTCGGGGCTGTACGAGGTGAAGGTCGCGCTGGTCAACGAAGGCTATTTGCCGACGGGTACGGCCATGGCCGTGCGCAACCGCCGCGCCCGGCCGTACGTCGTCCGTCTCAGCGTGCCCATCGAACAAGTCATCGCAGGGCGGCGCGTCAACAAGATCTGGTCGATCCCCGGCTCCGGCGGTCGGGAGTCCTTCCGCTGGATCATCCAGGCTCCGGATGAATCTCCGCTGACCCTCACCGTCTACAGCGAGAAGTTCGGGCAGTTCGATACCGTCATCATCCTCACGGACAATCAGACGCATGCCGAGAACGGAGGTGACTCGTGAACCGCCCGATGATCGCGATATCGGCCGGATTCCTGGTGCTGTCTGCGTTCGTTGCCGCGCCCTGCCAGGGCCAGTTCCCCTATCCGAGCAAGGTCGATCTGCGCTTCGACCACTGGTACGACTACCAGGAGATGACCCAGGCCCTACACGACCTCGTCGCGGCCTATCCGGAGCTGCTAGCGATCGAGTCCATCGGCAAGAGTGTCGCGGGGCGGGACATGTGGTTGGTGACGCTGAACAACCCCGCCACCGGCCCAGACACCGACAAGCCGGCCATGTTCATCGACGGCAACATCCACGGCAACGAGATTCAAGCCGCCGAAACCGTGCTGTACTCGATCTGGTATCTCACCAAGAGCTACGGCAAGATCGAGAAGCTGACCAAGCTCGTCGATGAGCGGGCGTTCTATTTCCTGCCCATGGAGAACCCCGACGGGCGGGAAGTCTGGTTCCACGAGCCCGCGACGCCGCACTACCTCCGGGGCGGAGTCAAACCGACCGACAACGACTACGACGGGCTGTACGACGAAGACCCTCCGGATGACCTCGACGGCGACGGTCACATCACCGGCATGTGGAGGGAGGACCCGATCGGCCGGTGGAAGCGCGATCCGGACGACGATCGGTTCTTCATTCGCGTCAAACCCGACGAGCCGCCAGGCGGCTGGACCTCCCTCGGCCAGGAAGGCATCGACAACGACGGGGATGGGCAGATCAATGAAGACGGCCCCGGCGGATACGATCCCAACCGCAACTGGCCCAGCGACTGGCAGCCCAACTACATCCAGTTCGGGGCCGGTGATTATCCGTTCAGCCTGCCCGAGACCCGCGCGATCGGCCAGTTCATGTTGGCCCATCCCAACGTCGCGGCGTATCAAAGTTATCACAACGCCGGGGGCATGATCCTGCGTGGGCCGGCGGCCCCCTACCTCACCTACCCCCGCGACGATGTCCGTGTGTTTGAGCAGCTCCAGGAGACCGGGGCCGAGATGCTGCCGTTCTACCGGCCAATGGTCACCCACAAGGACCTCTACACCGTCCACGGCGGCGAAAAGGGCTGGGCCTACGAAGGCCTGGGCATCATCGGCTTCACCAACGAGCTGTGGACCGACAAGCGCATGTACGCCAAGGACGACGGGCCCTCACAGGAGGAGCGTCGACAGTTCCGCGATCTGCTGCAATTCGAGGATGTGTACATCCCCTACCACGAGTTCGACCACCCGACCTACGGCAAGATTCTCATCGGCGGCACGAAGAAATTCTCCAGCCGGGTCACCCCGCCATGGATGCTCGAAGAAGGATGCCACCGCAACTTCGCGTTCACCATGTTCCACGCCGACCAGATGCCCCAGGTCCAATGGGGCATCGTCCAAGTCAAGCAAACCGCCGAGCACCTGTGGGAACTCACGGTCGAGGTCAAGAACGAGAAGATCATCCCGAGCATTCTCGCCCTGGCCCGGCAGAAGAAGATCGGGGCCCGTGACGTCCTGGCCTGCACCGCGGGCCCGGAAGCGCGCGTCGCAGCGTCCGGCACCGTACGGAACCTGCTGCCGACCACAAAGCTGACGGCGACCGAGCAAGACCCGCACCGCATCTGGAACGACCGGGGCATCCCCAGCCGCGGCCGGCGCCTCTTCCGCTTCATCATCGAAGGCGCCGGCTCCGTCGAGCTCGAATACGTCAGCCAAAAGGGCGGTACCATCCGCCGGACCGTCGAGCTGGAGGAAACACCAATCGAGGCGGCCCAAGACGAGGAGTAGCGGTCAGAGATGCGGCTCCTTCTCGCCTCATCGAATCCGCACAAAATCCAGGAGGTGCGGGCGATCATGCGGCCCCACGGCATCGAGGTGATCGGTCTGGATGCGCTAAGGGACCAGCCGCCGGAAGCCGTCGAGGACGGGCGAACATTCCAGGACAACGCGCGGATCAAGGCGGTCCATTACGCCAAGGCCACAGGTCGATTGTGCCTCGCCGACGATTCGGGCCTGGAGGTTGATGCTCTGGGCGGCGAGCCCGGCGTGCGCTCGGCCCGGTATGTCGGCGCCAGCGGGACCCGCGCCGAGCGCGATGCCGCTAACAACACCAAGTTGCTTGCGCAGCTCAGGGGAGTGCCGACTGGGCGTCGCACCGCCCGCTTCGTCTGTGCAATGTGCCTGGCTGACAAGAATGGCACGGTGATCGCGGAGACTCGCGGCGCGTTTGAAGGTGTGATTGCCGATACCCCGCGTGGAAGCAACGGGTTCGGTTACGATCCGCTGCTTTACCTGCCCGACGTCGGCTGCACCAGCGCCCAACTCACCCCCCACCAAAAGAATGCCCGCTCCCACCGCGGCGAAGCAGCGCGGAAAATGGCCGAGAAAGTCGCACAGCTGCAGTCAGTTGGGAGCCTCGGAGTCCAGCAGAACTCAAGAACGCATGCCCGCCCTGATCCTTCATAGCCGCGGACGCATATCCGCGCGCTCTCTCCACATCTCTATGCGGCGCTCTGATCCGCAAAGGATTCAACGCGCAAGAATCAATCGGTCGGCGATGGCTTGGATCGTCCCCGGCATAGTGCCGCAGCAGCCGCCGATGATCGTGGCCCCAGCATCGATCCAGCACTGCGCATACTGAGCATACCGAGTCGGATCCACTGCGTCGGTGATCACCCAGTTGCCCGCATCGTCAGCGTACCCGACGTTCGCATACGCTATGATCCGCACGTGATCCGGCAGCGCGTCGCGAAGGAGTCGGACCTGCGATTCGACCGACGGGGCAGCGACACAGTTCACGCCGACGGCGTAGGCATCGTGCAGCTCGCCGAGCAAGTCAGCGATTGACTCTCCGCTGAGCAGAATCCCGACCGGCCCGTGGCTCTTGGTGCAGAAGCTGATGATCCATTTGCTTGGGGCGAGCCGCTGCGCTTCGCGGGCCGCAGCGCGGGCTTCGGGCAGATTGTTCATCGTCTCAATCAGGATCACGTCAACGCCGGCGTCGAGGAGGTTGCCGATCATCTCGGCGTGCTCGGCCCGGCAGGTCGGCTCGTCCGGGGCCAGCGCTGGCTGATAACAATCCTCCAGCGGAGCCACCGAACCGAGCACCAGGGCATCGGGCGCGTGCTCGTCCCGCGCCGCTTTGGCGATCTCGACCGCCAGCCGAGTGAGCTCGGCCCCACGGTGGCTCATCCCGGCTCTGGCCAGCGATCTTCGGTGGGTGCGAAAGGTGTTGGCGGTGACGGCCTTGGCGCCGGCGGCGAAGTAGTCCCGGTGGACCGCTTGCAGCACCTCCGGCGCTTCCAGCAGGGCCCGGGCAGACCACAACGGCAGCGAGATGTCCACACCTCGCCGGCCCAGCTCGGTGCCGGTTGCGCCGTCGAGCAGGAGAGGCTTGGGGCTTGAAGCCGGAGGCTTGAGGCTCATCGATCCTCTCGCGGAGTCTCGTTGATCTACGGATAGCCAACAACAGTGGCGCAGCGAGGAATGAGAAGCAAGGCGTGCGCGCGGCTCAGCTGTTGGCGCTGATCTCTCAAAGCTCGCGCCTCAAGCCTTCTACGCCGCCTCGTGGCGGACCGTGAGCATGGCGATCTCCGCCGGGCAATTGACCCGCAGCGGAAACCAGGCCCCCACTCCGGTGGTGACATAGAGCATGCTCCCATTGCTCTGGAACGATCCGGCGCCCCGCCGGTGGGTCAGCGCCAGATTCGCATTGGGGCGCTTCTTCATCGCGATCTGTCCGCCATGAGTGTGCCCGGCGAGCGTCAGAGGGATGCCCAGGTCGGTGGCGCGGAGAAATGCCTTGGGATTGTGTGCCAGCAGCAAGTGAGTCTGTTCGCCGCAGGCGCGATCGACGTGTTGGGCACACCTCACCGCTGATCGCGCCCAGTCAATTCCAACAACAACAAGGTGGCTTCCCCGGCGAATGATCTCGACGGCGTCATTGCGCAGCACGGTCAGCCCCGAATCGGCCGCCATCTGCGCCAATTCCTCGCCATCGTGCAGTTCGTCATGATTGCCCAGCACCAGGAATGTTCCCATCGGCGGATCAAGTTTTCCGAGTGCTTCCAGAAGCGGTCTGACCTGGGTGTTCTCCAGGTCCACCAGATCGCCCGTGCAAGCGACGAGGTCCGGCTGTTGATCGCCCAGGCATCTGACGACGTCCAAGGCCTTGTCGATTGGAAGCAGCTCGCCCAGATGGAAATCGCTGACATGACCGATCCGTAAGCCGTCAAAGGCTAAAGGCCAAAGCGGGCTCGCCATTTCAGTTTCTCGGATGGCGACACCCTGGGCGATATGCCGGCGTGTGATTCGGCCGCCGGTGATCCGATTCGGACCGAGTGTGAACAGAAAATGTCTGATTCGCGCACGACGATACTTGCGGAGGTTGCTGTGGTGCCGGCGAGCAAACTTGGCCATGGCTGAAGAATCGTATGGGCCCAGGCGTGAGAGCCCAAATGGTACTACGGCTGACCGACTTCCCAGGTGCGTGGTCAGTCGTCTAAAAGCGAACAGATCCGGTCAGGAAGAGCCCCTGCAGGCCGCCTTGAAGGGTGTAGTCGTCATTTTCAACGTCCAGCTCAAGGAGCCGATAGCCGATCATGACGCCAAGGGTTTCGGTGATCTGCACCGTCACACCGGCGCCCACCTGCCACATGATCCCGCCGTCGCCGCCCAGCGCCGGGCCGACCGCAAGGCTGGCCTGCATCCGTAGCAGGTGCAGGAAAGGCGATCTCTGCTCGGGGCGATAGTCCAGGAGAAACTGCAGCCCGCCGTAGACCGCAACCCATTCGCCGCCGGCCGTCTCGCTGCTACCGTCAGGAAGGATGACCGACTGCGAGATATCGATATACCGCATCCCGAACTGGGGGGAGATTCGAAGGTCGGCGATGTATCGACCCTCCCACGTGCGATTGTCAAGGTTCGCCGGGCCCTGTCGGTCGTCAGCAAACGGCCGAAATTCGACGATGCTCATTCCCACGGAGAAGGAGGTCATGTCGAACGACGCACGGAACGGATCACCGTCGGCAAGCACGAGGCCTCCGAAGGTTGCGCTGCCGACGAAGCGGTTCGCCGACTCGGTCGAGAAGTCAAAGCCACTGAAGTGAACCTCCCATACTTCCCGCTTGCGTATGGTCAGCTCCACATTGACCGTCGGCTCAGAGGAATTGAGAGCAAGCTGGCGAGATAGGTGGATGTCTCCCGCCCCAGCTGAGCCGAATGAGGATTCTCCGTCCAGACGGGGAATCCAGGCGCCGGGGAGGATGGTGATCTCGAGGCTCGACTCTCGCCGAGAGACGGGAGGGTCGGCCTTGGGCGGCGCAAGGGCCAATTCCTCGGAACTCATCAGCACGACGGCCGTAGCGGTGAAAATCCATAGCCCGGTCATGCGGTGAGTCCTCGTCCAGCGTAGGGGACCGCGTATCGTGCACTATCGGCGAAAAGGCTAACCCGCATGTCCTCGCCCCCCAAACCAGACCGTGCTGTCCAGCTGGCCCCACGGGCGTGGATTGATCCTGCGGATCTGCAATTCTCGTATTCGCGGGGCAGCGGCCCCGGCGGCCAGGCGGTCAACAAGCTCAGTTCCCGAGCCCAGCTGCGATTGTCCGTGGAGGCGATCGTCGGTCTTGGGCAGCAGGCGAAGGCCCGGCTGCGTCGCTTGGCCGGGCAGCGGCTGACCCGCAACGACGAGTTGGTCTTTCATGCCGGTACCTACCGGTCTCAGCTGGCCAACAAACGGGCATGCGTGGAGCGCCTGCGAGCCCTGGTGTCCGAAGCGGCCATCGAGCTGAAGAAGCGCAAGCCGATCCGGCCGTCGCCGGCCGTGGTTGCGAAGCGTCTGGAGGAGAAGCGCCAGCGATCCGAGAAGAAAGAAGCCCGACGCAAGCCCGATCCCGAGGAGTGAGGGCCGAGCGGACGGATCGTCGCCGGGGGCCGCAGAGGCTATGTCACCGACATGTACTGTTCGAGATAGCGGATCGTCTCAACTTGCCCATCGTGCTCGGCCTTGTTGAGGTCGCCCAGAGAGATCATTCCCAGGACCCCGCCACCATTCACCACAGGAACGTGGCGGATTCGCTTGTCTCGCATGACGGTGCGAATCTCGTCGAGGGTGGTGTGCGGGGCGGCGCAGGCGACGGGGCTGGTCATGACATCCGCTACCGTTGTGCTGGCCGGGTCGCGCTGGTCGGCGACGACCCGTCGCATGACGTCGCGCTCGGTGAAGATCCCCACCAGTTGGTTGCCTTCGGTCACCAGCACCGAGCCGATGTGCCGATCGTTCATCAGCTGCGCCGCCTCGAGCACTGTGGCTTGGGGGGGCAATGAGGCGATCGTGCCTCCCTTGATCGCGGTCAGTTGCTCGGCAGTAGCCATGGCCGTGCCTCCTTGCGTTGGGCCCCTCCGAATTGCCAAAGTAAGCCTTGCTGATTTATCGGCTATGGCAAGGGAAATTCATCGAATTATCAATTCGTTTTTTCTCTCACAAAGTCTGTTGGCACTTGCACTTGCGCTCATCCGGGCCGGCGCGGCCAAGCCGCTGGGCCGCCACTGGCCGCGAGAAGCGCTGCTGGTACGGGCTACGAACCGCCCAAACTCGGCTTGCATGATAGGTTGTTGTTCGGTATTCTGCCCGCGGCGAGATCATCTCGTCGAAGGTGGTTTCCTACGCAGGAGTCAGGCCATGACCATCACGCAAGACCGTCCCCGTACTCAGCAACCCAACCGGCAAGGCGAGGTTCTCAAAACGTGGGTATTTGATTCGGTCGGACCGAGGAAATACGCCCTACAGCTTCGGCGGGCCTCCAACGGCAATCCATGTCTGTGGCTCGTGGAAGGTGTGCCGCAGGGCGACGGCGCCTTCCGCAAATTCAACATCACCGTCTGGTCGGAAGATTTCGAGGCGCTGTTCCGCACCTTGGATGAGGTGCGAGCATTCATCCGCGACCATGCCATCACGACCCCGCCTGGGCATAGATACGAACCGAAGACCGACGGGCGGCGCCATCGAGAATCCTCAGCTGCAAGAAGCAGACGGGCCTGACCGCATTCGGGCCGTGTTCAGCCAAGGCATACCAGTCCGGAGCCTTGGGCGATTCCGCCCATGATGAAGGCGGTCTCGCCGATCCGATTGAGCTGGCGGACGACCGAATCAGCGAAGGCGGGTCGGACGATGAGCGCAAAGCCGACACCCATGTTGAAGACCCGCCACATCTCGTCCGGATCGATGCTGCCCTGCTTCTGAAGGAACTCGAAGATCGGCGGGACCGTCCAGGCGTTCGTATCGATCACTGCATCAAGATCATCAGGCAATACGCGAACGATATTTCCCGGCAGCCCGCCGCCGGTGATGTGGGCCATGGCCGAAACAATTCGCTTGACCTTGTAGCGGCTCAGCAGCTTGACAATCGGTTGAGCGTAGATGCGCGTCGGCGTGAGCAGCACCTCGCCCAACGTTGACTCACCGAGCTGAGGATCGACGAGGTCGAGGACCAGGCGGTTGCGCTCGATGATCTTTCGTACGAGGGTGAAGCCGTTGGAGTGGACGCCTGAGCTGGGCAAGCCGATCACCACGTCGCCGGCCTCGACCCGCATGGGATCGACCGCCCGTCGAAGCTCCACGACGCCCACTGCAAATCCTGCCAGATCAAAATCCGCTTCGCCATAAATGTCTGGCATTTCGGCGCATTCACCGCCGATCAACGCGCAGCCGGCCATCTCGCAGCCCTTGGCCACGCCCGCAATCAGCTCGGCCGTCTGCTCGGCAATGTTCTTGTGCAACCCCAGATAGTCCAGAAAGAACAACGGCTCAGCCCCCTGGACGATCAGGTCGTTCACGTTCATCGCCACGCAGTCGATGCCGACGGTGTGGTAAACGCCCAATTGCGATGCGAGCTTGACCTTGGTTCCGACGCCGTCGGTGCAGGCCACGAGCACGGGGTCTCGATAGTTCTTCTTGAACAGCTTGTCGTTGTAGTCGAGGCGGAACATGGCCGCGAAGGCCCCACGGCGGCCGATCACCCGCGGGCCGTGGGTCTTCCGCATCATCGACTCGATGAGATCGACGACTCGCTCGCCCGCTTGAATGTCCACACCGGCCTCGGCGTACGTGAGAGACTTGCCGGCACGCCTGGTCACAGCCGTCATGGCCGCAGTGTAGGCGATCGGCGCCCGCGCACGTAGAAGCTGGACCTGAGGAGTCCCGACTTGTCGGGACGACGAAGGTCCGGGTCGGCTCCTTTGTGGGGGTGCGACTTCCTCGTTACTCTACGGCCATGGCTATCCTGGTTGATGGCGATACGAAAGTTCTCTGCCAAGGTATTACCGGGAGCTTCGGCGCCCTTCACACAAAAGGCTGCCTGAATTACGGCACGCGGATGGCCGGAGGCGTCACGCCCGGCCGAGGCGGCCGGCGCGATACGAACGATCTTCCGATCTTCGACACCGTCGCCGATGCAGTGGCCGGCACCCAAGCGACCGCCACGATGGTTTTCGTCCCCCCGCCCTTCGCCGCAGACGCGATTCTCGAAGCGGCGGCCGCAGGCATCAGCGTGATATGTGCAATCACCGAGGGCATCCCGACCCAGGATATGATCCGCGCCAAGTCAGCGCTTCGAGACTTTCCCGAGGCTCGCATGATCGGTCCGAACTGCCCGGGGATCATCAGTCCGGGGCGGCGCGTGGCCGGCGAGGGCGCGGACGCAAAATTTGAGGGCGGATGCAAGATCGGCATCATGCCGGGCTACATCCACCTGGCCAAGCACGATGCCGCCAGCGGTCTGGCGGTGGGCGTCATCAGTCGATCCGGCACGCTCACCTACGAGGCTGTGTGGCAGTGCAGCGATCTCGGCATCGGCCAGACGACGTGCGTCGGGATCGGCGGCGACCCAGTCAAGGGTCTTGGGTTCATCGAGTTGCTGGATATGTTCGAGCGCGACGGTGAGACGGACGGCGTGGTGATGATCGGCGAGATCGGGGGCTCCGACGAGACCGAGGCCGGGGCGTGGATCAAGCAGCACATGTCAAAGCCGGTCGCGGCCTTTATCGCCGGGCGGACCGCGCCGCCGGGCAAGCGCATGGGACACGCCGGGGCGATCATTGGCGGCAAGGACGACACCGCAGAGGCGAAGATGGAAGCGCTTCGTGGCTGCGGCGTGAGCATCGCCCAGAGCCCGGCTGAAATCGGCGCAACCATCGCCAAGGCCCTGGGGTCGCCGCCGCAATAGCTTGAGTTCGTAAGCTTCGATTGTTGACAGCCCCATGCTCGCAGGCCACGAAGCCGGACCTGACGACCAACGGGAGGAAGGTCCAGGTAGGGCTGTGGTCGACCGAAGGCGATATCGCGACCTGGACCGCCGTCGTCGGCCACAATCCACAAGGCGACACGGACCTTCGTTGTCCGCCGCAGGCGGACTGCTCAGGTCCGGGTTGGGGCGAAGGATCCCACTATCGCGGCTTGTTCAGCAGGCGTTGGAGCATCTTGCGGTTCAATGGGCTTGTGGTGTCGTCAAGTTCCCGCAGGATGATCCGCTTGGTATGGGCGAATCCGAACGCTGCCGTAAGATGCGGCGCCAGCCGCTCGAGATCGACATGGCTCCTCGGTTTGCGGATCGCTGATTGCATAAGAATGAGCGTGTCGTTGTCGGTGGCCGGCCCCAGCCGTGGCGTCATCAGGTGCCAGAGCATATCGCTGCTGAGTTGATCGCGATACGGCATTGCCTGCCACGCCTCGATGTAATCATCGGCCCTTTCGGCGCGAAAGAGCGGTCCCGCGGAAGGACGTGCAGCCGCGGCGAGCAATCCATGTTGCCCGGCCAGCCGCCACATCTGAATGGCGATATCGTCCTTGCCCAGCAGGTCCAGCGTGGCAATCGCCTCGGCGATGGTGTCACCGGTCTGATCCGATGCGGCCTGTCGCATCAGTTTCGTGACGTGTTCGGACAGATCAAGCCCTTCGGAGGCGGGCGGGTCAACGCGCGGCCTTGCGGAAGGCTCCGGTGGCCGGCAGAGCATCAGCGGATCACCAAGGGTGTTGACCTTCCACGGGCCGGAGTCGCTGAAGTGCCTGGCGCCGATGAGAAACGGCACATAATTTGCCCAGCGCGTGGCAAGCTCCACCGGGGGCAGAAACGCCCCCAGGAAGGGCTCATCTGCCGCGCCGACGAACGCGTAGACGCCGTGGGCCAGCCATTGCCCGCCGATTGTCGCCAGACTGTCAGGCGACCGCATCGACCAGCTGTGGGTCAGGTGTAACGCCAAAGGCTCGTTGAGTACCGGCACGTCGCCGCTATAAGCCCGACCACGGGACAAACTGAAGAGGCCCGCGCTTCCCTTGGTGTTCATCACCAGTACGTCCGTCGCGATCCCTCCGGGAAGCATGTTCATCCACGCATCGCTCGTGGCCCGGTCGCCGCTGAAGGCAGATGCTTGGTAGCCCTTGTCCACGAGAGCCGCTGTAGCGTCGCCGACACCGTATACCCGCCATTCGCCCGTGCCGGGATAGGTGTTGTACAGCCAGATCTGCGTGCGCGGCAGAAACACCGAACACATGGCGATGTATGCGCAGCGAATCTCATCGCCGAAGATCCATCCGGCGAACGCATTGCGTGTGCCGGTCCGGGTGCGGCCGATGAGATCGGTGATCGCGCGGACCTCGTCCCGCCCTAAATCGGGATCGACATCGGCCCGCCCGGCGACCGCCCGGCAGAGCGTGATGGCGTCGATTGCGTCGCCGAGATCGGCGTATGGGTAGCCGGCTTCGGCGAGAAGCTCGTCGATGCGCCCCAATAGTCGGGCAAGCGATTTAGGATCGAGCAGTTGGTTGGGCCGGCCGAACCGCTCGTTCAGCCAGGCAATGGGTTGGCCCCGGCCGGCCGCAAGGGCAATCGCAGCCGTCCATGCCGGGTCAGCCACCGAGGTGATGACCAAGCCGGGTGGTGTGTGATTGCTTCGCTCAAAGACTTCTCGGAGCGTGTCTTGATGCGGATCGCCGCCCCAGCTCCGCACGACCACCGCTTCCAGCAGTCGCTGCCGATCCTGCTGCGATGAGCCGAAGCGCCCTACAGAGGTGCGACGAACCACCTGGGCCGGCTTGAACCGACGGATGAACATCGGGGCCAGATGGTCATCCTCAATGAGCACCGGCCAACGGCCCTGCGGCGACCACTTGGACAGTTCATCAACATAGGTCGCACCATCGGGAACGAGCACGACCCGATCGACAAGTGGAAATGCCCGGTTGACCTGTTCGACGCGCATCCCGAGCTTGATCGCCCAGTGCAGCGCCGGCGGCTGACCCGCGCTTCCCTGACCCTGTGACGAAGCACCCAATGCAACAATCGCAACAACGCTTGCAATCAGCACATGTGCAGGCATTCATTCATTCTAGATGGTCGCACAGCGCCAGGAGGCGAGCGACCGATCAGCAGCAGCGAGCTGGCTCGTCCTTTCGCCCGGTATCGCTCGTTGCGAGAAACGCGGCTGTAACCGCTGGCCCAGACGCCGCGGCTCGTCCGCTGCCTCACATTGCGAGGCGGAGCGGGCTGAGGGTGAGGTTGTCGCGCCCCGGGATCAACAGGTCGGCGATCTCGACGGCCTCGGCGAATGATTCGCGGGCCTGGTCGACGTTGAAACAGCTCGGTAGCACCTTGCCCTGTTGAAGGTGCTCGACCGTGGCCACGGCGTCCCCGCAGATCAGGGCGGTCGCCTGCGGCAGCAGCAGCAGCAATCCGCAGCATCCCGGCGTCACCCCCGGCAGGGGAAAGAGATCCACGCCCTTCACAATCGAATCTGGAGCCGGCTCACATTTCTTCAATATTCTCAGCTCGCCATTGAGCATCGCGATCAACTCATCGTCACCACCGTCCCGGGCCTGGTTGATCTGCTCGACGATCGTTGCCTTGACGGCGTCGAGCTCTGATTCGTAAGCAAGCCAAGTGGCATCGTCGAACGCCGCCAGGCCACGACGATGAAGCGGATCCGCCGAGGTCAGAAACACGTGTGTGATTCGGCAAGCGTCGACACCTGCTCGTTCGTTGAGCCGCGCCAGCAGCACTTGAGCGGGAAGCGACGGATCAACGAGGATGTGCGCACCGTCAGCGGAGATCAACGTGGTCGTGGCATGACCGGTGCGCACCTCGCCCTGCTCATCCCATAGCGGGTGAGCCGCGAGGGTGCCAATCGAGATGATGCGGTACTCCACCGGCATGCTCGTCGGTGCGCATCCTAGGCGAGTGGGGCCAGCCGCCGCGCTGTTCATTCGATCAGTTGGTCGTGGGCAAGGCGGCCAAGTGGATTGCCCGGATCGTCGCGCTTCTTCTTGAGGCGGTCGAGGACCAGAGGCGGAACGATGCCGCTCAACCCGTCGAGTGAGCCACCCAGGGCCGCCACCTGCTTGATGAGGCTGGAACTGGTGAATGCGTAGCGCTCGCCGGTCACGATGAATACGGTTTCGATACCGGCGACTTGACGATTGGTGATCGCCAGCTGAAGTTCGTTGGCCAGATCGGTGATGTTTCGGATGCCTCGCAGGATCGCCGATGCGTTGACGTTGCGGGCAAAGTCGACCGTCAGTCCGGTGTAATGATCAACCTGGACCGGGCTCCCGTCCGGCTCGGCCGAGATCATCCCCGCAACCAGGGTACGGGCCATCCCCACGCGCTCTTCGGCAGTGAACAAGGCCGGCTTCTCGGGGTTGTCGCCGACGGCCAGGATGATCTTGTCGAACAACCCGCGGGCCCGCTGCAGGACATCGAGATGGCCGAGGGTTATAGGGTCGAAGGACCCAGCGTAGATGGCCAGATGTTGTGGGGTGGTCGCGGGTTCGGTTGCCATGGCGCGATTGTACGAGCCCTGCGCAGTCCTCGCCCAATCCTACGGTCGGACCAGCCATTGCAGACGCACCCTTTGGGGCGAAACTCCGCAGTCCGCGGTTGCTTGTGCGCCGTTGAATTGGATGCTGTTGGTGAACGGGTAATCACGAGCCCTGGATCGGCCCCGGTCGGTTTGCCTCCCCGCTCGGGGCCATTTCTCGCCTATCCGCGGAATGGCGGTTTCGAAGATAGAAACGGCCCCGTCGAAGACGGGGCCGTTTTCCATTGTTGCCTCGCATTGGACTGCGCGCTTCCGCCTTCGGACTTCAACCGCATCTCTCTAGCTTCCACGCTTGAGATTCTCCAGCCCCGCGGTCCGCAAGATGATATCCAGATTCTCGCCAAAGACGAAGTTGTGCTGCGGAAGCTCCATGCCGGCCGTTGCTTCATCGAGGTGACTGAACATCAGGTCGATGCGCCCGATTGGTTCCCATTGGAGCAAAGTCGGGCCGAGTCGGCTCACGACGCCAGCCGTCGCGGCTCCGGCGGAGTCGATGCGCTCCAGCGTGGCGTCGTAACGAACAGTCTGCCCCGGGAAGACCTCGCAGTCGAGTCTGGCCAGGGAGATCTTCGCCAGGATCACTCTTTCCCGGAACTGGCGGGCTGACCCGACAAGAATCCCCGCGGTTTGCGCCATCCCTTCGATAATCAACGACGCGGGAAGAAGGGGCAATGCCTCGGCTGCGTCGGTCGCTGGAAAGTGATCGTGCAAATACTCCTCCGCAAGCGAAACATTCTTGATCGCGCTTAACCGTTCGTCGGCAACGAACTCGACGATGCTGTCTATCCACATCCAGCGCATTGGAAACCGGAATCCGGGTCTGAGGAGTCCTCAACGAAGACTCGGGTGGTGGATGGTTCTGTCATTGACCCGGACCTTCCTCGAGGACTCGTCAGGTCCGGCTTCGTTCATGCGGCCAGCTTGCGATCTACGAAATCAACGATCGATTGGACGGTGATCAGCTCGGCGACCTTGTTGACATCGCGATCGCTCTCGAAGGCGGAAAAATCAACGTGGGGCATGCGCCGGCGAAGCATGGCCATGCCCGCCTCGGTGAACTTGCTGTCGGAGATCCACTCAGGGTTCTCCATGAGGTTCTCGGGAAAGAGTTCCCCTTGCTCGATCTTGAACGACCTTTCGGGGGTGGCAAATGTCTTCTCCAGTCGAAAGACGATGTCCAGGAAGTCGATCGACTCCGCTTCAAGATCCCCAGTGAGCGACGCCTCTGGGGTGACCTCATCCTCGTCAACGCCAAGCGCTTCTTCCAACACCTTGCGAACACTCTCGAAGATTTCCTCGCGGGTCATCACCACCTTACTCCTATTTGCCGCGACCACTTGGCGTTGTGCTCAGCCCGGCGGGGACACGGCGTCGGGCTCGCTGCGAATCGGCCGCATAATAAACCGGCCGGTAACTGCTGTCTCGGTACTTGGGCCGATCGCCTTGTGGCGACGCACACACCCTGTGCCGCGGCACAGATACGAGCCGTCATCGAGCTGCTTCCCAAGCGTGACCTCCACCTCCAGGGCCTCGCCCGGCCGGACGAAGCTGCCGAACTTCAGCGCCCTCACCTCGCCCAGAACCAGCCTCCGGTCGCCGCGGTCCGCAAGCATTCGCCTCGCCGCCTGAACCATCGCCTCAACCATCAATACGCCCGGCAGCACCGGGAAGGTCGGAAAGTGGTCCGCCAGGTACTCCTCGGCGAGGGTGACATGCTTGACCGTCACGATCCGGTCAAGCGACTGTTCCAAGACCATATCAATGAGATTGAACTTCATGCCGTGCTTGGGAGCGAGTCGAAATCGCAGAGCCTAGGCGCAGTGTTGAGCAAACGCAATCTGACCCGTGAGCGACGGTCGAAGGAAGGCCGGTGTGTCTCGCCCCGGTGAGGTTTGGCCCCGGGGGCGAGGGTCCGCAATCCTGTCCTGATTGCTCCAAATGAGCCGATAGCAGGAAGCTATGGCACGCACAGCGGTCATTGTGCGCGCGAATCGCCGCCCTGAACTGCCCGCTGGGTTGCTGGCGAGACGAGCGGGTTGGGTGCTCTTGACAGGGTTCTGGCTGTTCCTTGTCGTGGCCTTGGCGAGCTTCAATTCTGCGGACTGGCCGTCGCACACGGTCGCGGTCCATAACGAGCCGACGCGCAATCTTTGCGGATTCGTCGGCGCCTTGATCGCCTACTGGAGCTACTACGTCCTCGGGATCGGTTCGTGGGTCATTCTGGCCGGCGTTGCCGGCTACCTGGCCGCGGCCGCAAGGGGACGGGCCGTGGGACATCTATTGCTGCGCGCGACAGGCTTGGCATTGATGGGTCTGGCCGTGTCGGGTTTGCACGGTCTGCTAGCGTTGCAGGCAGGACCGTTGGCCGGGTCCCACGCCGGCCTGGTCGCAATGCTGATTGTGAGCGAGCTGGGCCAACGCTTCAGCGATGTGGGGACGTTGCTGGCGTTGTTGGCCGGCTTCGGCGTCGGCTCGATCGTGGCGGTTGATCGGCTCGTGCGAGCGCTGCCAAGGCTTCTCATGGCATCACTTATGTTTGTGCTCAGACGAATGCGCCCAAGCGTCTGGATGTCTGGTGCGCTTCGCGCGGGACCAGACGCAACGGTGGTGGCCCCAGGCGGTCGTAGACGTAGGCGCAAGGAGAAGTCGCGCATTGACGCTGACGCTGGTGGTCTCGGGGCGACCGACGCCTTCGATCCGGATGAGCATTCGCTGGATGACCAGACGTCCGAAGAGACGCGGCGCCGGCGTCTGAGCCCGAAGGAACTTCGAGCAAAGATTGCCAGACTGCCGGTGCGGATGTCCGCTACGCACAAGTCCGTGGCCAGGGACGAGGACATTGCACGGCCCGAAAGCTTCGAGGGATACCAGTTCCCAACGTTGGACCTCCTCGGAGAGCCGGAGTCAAACTATTCATCGAAGATGGAGGCGTTTGTCCGCAGACAGGCGCAGCAATTGGAGGATGCCCTTGGGACCTACTACATCGATGGAGAGGTGATGGGCATCGAGTCGGGGCCGGTGGTCACGCTCTACTCGGTGCAACTGGCGCCCGGGACCAAGGTGTCCAAGGTTCAGGCCGTGGCCAGCGATCTGGCGCGAAGCCTGCGGGCTCACAATATCCGCATCGTGCCCAACATGGCGGGGAAGACCACCGTGGGAATTGAGGTGCCCAACCCGTACAAGGAGCGCGTGCGCCTCAAAGAACTGATGAGCGGCCGGCATGCCGAGGGCATGATCCTGCCCATGTTCCTGGGAAAGGACACCTCCGGTGAGCCGCTCGTCGCCGATCTCACTCGGATGCCGCACATGCTGATCGCCGGCACCACCGGCTCGGGAAAGAGCGTGTGCATGAACACGATCATTATGAGCTGGCTGTATACCAAGCGGCCCGATGAGCTGAAGCTGATCCTCGTCGATCCGAAGATGGTCGAGATGAGCCAGTTTCAGGACATCCCTCACCTGATGTGCCCGGTGGTGACGGAGACGACCAAGGCCGCGGCAATCCTGGAGTGGGCGGTGGACAAGATGGAAGAGCGCTACGAGCTGCTCCGCGAAGCGTCGGTGCGAAACGTCGCCTCGTACAACCGGCTCTCCGAAGCAACGTTATACGAGCGCTTCCAGCCGGCCAACGACGCTGAGCGAGCGAAGATCCCCAAGAAGCTGCCCTACATCGTCTTCATCATCGACGAGCTGGCCGACCTGATCATGACACACAAGGGGGTTGAACAGTCGATCGTGCGCGTCGCTCAGAAGGCCAGAGCGGTGGGGCTCCACCTTATCGTCGCCACGCAGCGACCTCAGGCGAACGTGGTCACGGGGCTGATCAAATCCAACATGCCCTGCCGCGTCAGCTTCAAGGTGGCCTCGGGGATGGACAGCCGAATTGTGCTCGACCAGAAGGGGGCGGAGCTGTTGCTGGATCAGGGCGACATGCTCTTTCTCACCCCGCGCACCTCGCAGGTTCAGCGTGCCCAGGGCACGATGGTCACCGACCAGGAGATCCGCCAGGTCACCAGATTCCTGCGAAACGTCGCCTCCCCCACGTTCGATCGGAGCCTGCTGACGATCCGGCCTGAGGGCGCGGACGGCGGAGAAAGCATCAAGCCGGCCGAACGCGATCCACTCTTCGATGAGGCGGTCAGAATCATGATCGAAACCGGTCGGGGCTCCGTGTCGCTGCTGCAGCGTCGCCTGGCCGTCGGCTACAGCCGGTCATCACGGCTGGTCGATCAGATGGCCCAGGCGGGAATCCTCGGCGATCACAAAGGGTCCGTTGCCAGGGAGGTGCTCATCACCATGGAGGAGTGGGAGCAAATGAAATCTATGGAGGAAGCGGCTGAGGCCAGCGAAACGCTCTTTGACGACGCCTCAGCCCACGGCCAGCGACCCGACGTGCCGGTGGTCGAGACGACCAGCAAGGGTGTGCCGGCCGAATACCCCGACGAGTACCGCAGGTAACAGCATGCCCAGCGATTGACCGGGCTCGTAACGTAGGCTCGCCGGCCGATAAGCCCCATTGCAAATCGATGCTGTCTTTTGGCATTTTTCTGTTGCCCTATCGTGACAGAACGCGATAATGCCGGTATCGCGGCGAGCGGCCGGCAAACCGAGGGAGAACCCCTCGCTGGGCGGCGGCAGCGGATCGCGACGACCGGCCTCGTGGGCCGCTTGCGGCTTTGCGGAGCCGGGCGATGAGCCCCTGGGGACGCCCAGGGGAAAAGAGCCTGGCGACGAGTGGTCACGCTCGTGTCGGCTGGGCAAACCCTTTTGCAGCAAGGAGGTGATCTAGTGAATCAAGAGTGTGGCAGTACCAGAGGGCTACACGTGTAACCGTGCCCCGACGGCGTTGCACGGTGGTGCAGCCCGTGATCTGGACTCCGAATCTATGGCCCGGCGGTCGGCAGACCGCTGGGCCTTTTTCCCGCCGCGAACTGCTTCCGCCTCCCGGATGCAAGTGCTCAATGGAATCAGCGCTTGACCCGCTGGATAAGCTTGTCGGCGGCGACCTCGATGCCCCGGACCTTGCTGATCAGCGCTTCACGGTTCGGGGCGTAGCGCTCGGCGGTCCGCAGATCAACCCACTCTTCATCCACCAGCCGGGCCAGGCTCGATGTGAAGTCATGCATGCCTTCGCCTTCAGAGCTATGAATGATGGCCGGCATGTCCTCATCTTGGGCCTCGCGGATTTTTTCCTGCACGATCGGGGAGTTGAGCAGCACCTCCGTTGCCGGGACGCGGGCAACATCCTCACGTACGCTCGGCAAGAGGCGCTGGGCCATGATCGCCCCCAGACCGTTGGCTAGACTCGAACGGATGAACTTATGCTCGCTGGAGGGGAAGAACTCCAGTATGCGGGCGAAGCTCTGCATAGTGTCGGCGGTGTGCAGCGTCACGAAGACCGTATGCCCGGTCTCTGCTGACTGCAGCCCGGCCATCATCGTTTCCCGATCCCGCATCTCGCCGATCATGATGACGTCTGGATCTTGCCGCACTGCCGATCGCAGTGCCAGGGGAAAGTCCGCAACGTCGATGCCGATCTCCCGCTGACTGATAAACGACTGGTTAGGGCGGAATAGGTACTCCACCGGGTCCTCGATGGTGATGATGTTGCAGTGCCGCGTTTCATTGATGTGGTCGATCATTGCGGCCAGCGTGGTTGATTTGCCGCAGCCGGTGACGCCGCAGATGACCACCAGGCCTTCGTGCGTGGTGTCGGCGACTTCGCGATATATGGACGGCAGGTGCAGCTCGTCAAAGCTGGGGATGACGGGATTGACGCGGCGAATGGCGGCGTGCACGCCTCCGCCCGCATGGAAGATGCTGCATCGAAACCGGGCGTCGGCGCTTTCCGTGTGCGAAAAGTCAACGCCGCCCGCTTGCTCGAACTGCTGCTTGAGGTGGGGCGGAATGATCGGCGTCAACAGTTGCCGCGTGTCGTCCCCATTCAGCACGGGCGCATCGATACGGTGCAGCGCCGACGCGATACGAAGCACCGGCGGCGAACCAATCTTGATATGCAAATCCGACGCGTCTACTTCCTTCATCTTCTCCAACAGTCGGTGGATGGTTAGAGCGCCGAGCATGCCACTTCCCTTCTTTGAAACCGCAGATAAGCAAGGTGCGGGCGGATGACTCCCGGCCGGCACCTTCGGCGGCATTGAGACCAATGAGGCCCACACCTCCTAGCCGCGTCTGGATAATACTAGGACAATGATCTGCCGATGGGACCACCGGACCCCGTCGAAAGGCACCGGATCGCATATCCTGATTGTTTTCGGTCACTCAGCAGTTGACCCATCGCCCATGGCCACACGTCGCACACCATCTTCGACGACCCTCCGGGCCGCCACTGACCAGTACTTGGCTGAAGCTCAGCAGATCCGCCAGTGCGGTGGACCGACCGGAATAGATCGCCAACACCGTCTTGGCCGGCTGACCGCCCGCGAGCGAATCGACCTCCTACTCGACGCCGGCTCGGGCCGGTTCGAGTGCGGATTGTTCGCAGCGTGGAAGATGTATCAGCCCTATGGCGGGGCGCCGGCGGCGGGGCTGGTGACGACCATCGGCGAGGTCGGTGGCAAGCTGTCCATGATCATCGCCAACGACGCCACCAACAAGGCCGGCGCATTCTTCCCCATGACCTGTAAGAAGTTCATCCGGGCTCAGGTGATCGCCGAGCGCGCTCGATTGCCGTTGATTTATCTTGTGGACTCCTCCGGGGTGTTTCTGCCATTGCAGGAGGACGTGTTCCCCGACACCGACGACTTTGGGCGCATCTTCCGAAACAACGCGGTGCTGTCGGCCAAGGGGATTACCCAGATCGCCGCGATCATGGGGAATTGTGTGGCTGGGGGTGGGTATCTTCCGGTGCTCTGCGATACGCTGCTGATGACCGAAGGCAGCGGCCTGTATCTCGCCGGGCCGGCGCTGGTGAAGGCCGCCATCGGCCAGGAGGCGGACAGTGATGCGCTCGGTGGCGCCGCCATGCACGCCCAGGTATCCGGCACCATTGACTTCCGCGAGCCGGACGATGAGGCGTGTATCAAGCGGCTGCGTTCCATCATCCATGCCGATATGTCGGTGGCCCCCGTCGGCGACCCGCCGTTCGAAGCGGTCGAGCCGCACCGCAAGCCGGACGACGTGTACAACGTGTTCAAGTCGCAACCGACCGAGCAGTACGACATGGTCGAGCTGCTTGAGTGCATCGTCGATGACGAGAGCTACCACGAATACAAGCCCGAGTATGGCCGGTCGATGATCTGTGCTTACGCCCGCATCGGGGGCCGGCCCTGCGGCATCGTCGCCAACCAGCGGAAGCTCACCCAAAGGCATCTAGCCAGCGGCAAGGCCGGGCCCTCCGTATCGATGAACTTGCCGGCCGTCATCTATGACGACTCGGCCGACAAGGCCGCGAGATTCATCATGGACTGCAATCAGAAGAAGATTCCGATCATCTTCGTCCATGACACGTCGGGTTTCATGGTCGGCCGGGACTCGGAACAATCCGGGATCATTCGCGCCGGGGCGAAGATGGTCAACGCGATGAGCAATTCGATCGTGCCGAAGATCGCCCTGATTGTGGGCTCAAGCTACGGCGCGGGCAACTACGCGATGTGCGGCCGGGCGTTTGATCCGCTGCTGACCCTTGCCTGGCCGGGGAGCAAATTCGCCGTCATGGGGGCCGCCCAGGCCGCGAACACGCTCTTGGAGATTGATCTTTCTGCCCGCGAGCGCCGCGGTGAGAAGATCGACACACGGGAACGCAAGCAGCTCCTGCAAGCGATCACCGCCTCCTATGACGAGCAACAGGACATCCGCTACGGCGCCGCACGCGGCTGGGTGGACCGCCTCATTGAGCCGCATATGACGCGAGAGGAATTGATCTTCGCCCTTCGGATCGCAAGCACATTTCCCATCGAAGGCGAATTCAAGACCGGCGTGTTGCAGGTGTAAATCATTGAACCGACCGGTGGCGCCGGGCGACTCTAGGATGGGTGTGATGATGACACGGTCCCTCGAGTCTATCCGTGACGAGTTGCTCGTTCTGCGCTGTCAAAGCGGGGAGCAGAAGGCCCTTGAGGAGCTCATCGCTCGCTGGCAGCCGAGGTTGTGGCGCCACGCCAGACGTCTGACCGGCCGGCGCGAGGCCGCGTGGGATGTGCTCCAGGAAACACTGCTCGCCATCGTGCGCAGCCTGCATCGTCTCGACGATCCGGCATTGTTCCGAACCTGGGCGTATCGCATCGCAACTCACAAATCCGCCGATTGGATGCGCAAGCAACAACGCGATCGAAAGCTTGCCGAGGCGGTCGCCAATAACGGCAATCCTCGATCCTTGGGCATCCAACAACAGCGAGAATTCGAATCAACTCATGAACCCAACGACGACGTGAAGCGACTTCACAATGCCATGGGCGAGTTGTCCGGCGACCGGCAAACGATCCTGGTCATGCACTACCTCGATGGTATGGGAATCGCGGAAATTGCCGTCGCGCTTGATATACCCGCAGGCACGGTGAAGTCACGTTTGTATCACGCGCGTCAACAGCTCAAGGAGCTGTTAGAAAGGACAGACTCATGAATAACATCGACGCGAAAATTCGACGGGCGTTGGAAGCGACCGATACCGATCTCGCCGATGAGTTTGATGGCGATCAGTCCATGACGGAAATGGTATTCGACACCTTCCGCGGCACTCAGAAGTGGCTGACGTTCCTCGCGATATTCTGCAGCTTTGTGTTCATGGCGGCGAGCGTCTTCGGCATCATTCAGCTCTTCAAGGCACAAGAAACGCGCGAACACATCCTGTGGGGTCTCGGCGTTGTGCTCTGCTTCATCACGGTCTCGATGATGAAGATATGGTTCTGGATGCAGATGAATCGAAACTCAATCCTGCGCGAGGTCAAACGTGTCGAACTGCAAGTCGCTCGCTTGGCAGGGAAACTTCAAGGATAGATCGCAACGTTGCAACGAACCAACTCGCGGGGCATGAGCTGACGTGCTATGGTCCGGTTCATGCGCCGCGTTCTCACCGATCAAGTCATCATCATCACCGGCGCCAGCTCGGGTATCGGGGCGGCGACATCCATCGAGTGCGCCAAGGCCGGCATGAACGTGCTCCTCAACGCCCGTCGAGAAGAGAAGCTACACGCCGTCGCCGAGCAGGTGCGGCACGCTGGGGCCGAAGCAGAAGTCGTCGTCGGGGATGTGACTGACCAGCGTATCTCTGCTCGCATGTTGGATGCGGCTCAACAGCGCTTCGGCCGGTTCGATGTCGTCTTCGCCAACGCCGGATATGGGTTGGAAAAGCCGGCGGTGGAGGTCTCCCAAGAGCAGTTGCGGCACATTTTCGAGGTGAACTTTTTCGCCGCAACGGACTTGCTCAATGAAGCCGCGCAGCGACTGCTGGCCGAGCACCGCCCGGGGCATCTGTTGATGTGCTCAAGCTGTCTGGCCAAGTTCACCCTGCCCTTGTACAGCGCCTATTCGGCGACCAAGGCGGCCCAGTCACACCTCTGCCGGGCCATGCGGATCGAGCTTGAGCCGCACTCGATCGACGTCTCCAGTGTGTACCCGATCACCACGGCCACCGAGTTCTTCGAGGTCGCCCAGCGGCTAAGCGGCCGCGAGGCGGGCCGGGCAAGCGTTCCTGACCATGCTCGGCGAGGGTTCGTCCAGTCACCGCAGCGAGTGGCGCGGGCCATCGTTCGATGCCTTCGTCGGCCGAAACCGGAAGTGTGGACCAGCCACACCGTTCGGACCGTGGCTGCCGTGATGACGATGTTCCCTTCGTTCATGGACGTGGTGATGCGACGAGCGGCAAAGAATCACTGACAAGGCTCGCCGGCCGGCCTGTAGCCAGCGCACCGGCTCAGCTCACCGGCGGCCTTTCTCAATGAGCCGATCGATCGCCGCCAACCGCTTGCGGTGCTGGGGACGATCCGGCTCAATGAGAGTCAAGGCGGCGATGTGTTCACGCCCAAGCTCAAGCTGGTTGGCCTCGATGGCGATCGCCGCGGCCAGTTCACGGTTGGGCGCGTGATAGGGATTGATCTGCAGGGCCCGGGTCGCCTTGGCCAAGGCCAGGTCCAGTTGGCCTGTGCGGCGGTACAGCTTGGCGAGCTCGACCGCGAACACCGGCGTCTTCTGCTCGGCGCGATCGAGCCGCTCCAGATCGGGGATCGCCTGCGTCGGCGTATCACTTTCGAGCCAGATCTGAGCGAGCTTGCGGTGCGGAAACGGATCGACCGGCCGAGCTTTCGCATACCGTTCCAGCCAGGGCACCAGCGAGGCATCAGGTGACCCGGTCTGCTCGATACGGCGTCGCAGATACATCTCCAGCACATCGGGATGATCCGGGTATTGCTCAAGCCACGCCGCGAGCGTGGCGCCGTCGATGTCCACCCGAGGGCGAATGAGCTTCGGCCAGCGGTCCGCGGTGAATGGGCGCGAGCGCGAGCCCCCCGGCCGGCCGATGCGCTCGGTGAGCGTGTCAACGATCGCATCGAGTCGAGCCTGCCCAGACGCCGCCATCGCCGCGGCAAGATCGGGATCAGCCCAACGAACCTCGTCCTCCAACTGTTCCAGCGAAGGTTGCGGCGCGAGGCCCCACTGCATGACCTGCTCACCGGCCCAGGGCAGAAAATCCTCGAAGAACTGATCGCGCGTCACCGCGAGTGCCGCCAGCATCGCCTGTTGTTCCCGCACACCGTCGAAATACAGGCCAAGCAACCGCACGAGCGCCGATTCGCCGTAGCGCTGGTCGAGGTACTGGACCATCCAGTGCCCCTGTGCGTAGGCCAAAGCGCGATCTCCTGGGCGCTGCGGGCGCACAAACGCCCATTTGATCCGGTCGAGGTCGAACAACGTGCTCGACTCATACGCGTTCGCGAGCATCCGGCAGGTCTCGTAGTCGCGCGGAGCGTTCTCCATGCTCACCGCCGCCGCTTCGGTCAGCCAGTGAGGAATGCGGTTGCGAGTCTGGCTGAGCGTGATGGTGTGGGTGTACTCGTGGCGAATCACCCGCAGCCAGTCAAAGGGCCCCTGATGCTTTGAGGGCAGACCCTCTCGCGGAACTTCCAGAGCAATCACGGGCCCGGTACTGGCCGCGATGGTATGGATCCACGGCATTCCCGTGACCCGAACCGCGAAACGCTCGTGGTCCGGCAGCAGTTCGATGATCGTCTTGCGGTTGGTTTCGTGGCCAAAGCGGGCCGAGACCTCGCGATGAATCTGCTCCAGCGGCTCGGGCATCATTCGGGCCGTCACCTGGTCGATGCCGGGCTTGTAGCGGATCACGAAGTGCTCTGATTCGATTCGCTCGTACCCGGCCAACTCCCGCAGCAGGAACAGGCTGTAGGCGGCTCGCTTGTTGAACGGATCGAGCTGGGCAACGCTTTCGAGCGCGGCCAGAGCGTCGGCGTCCCGGCCGGATTGCAGCTGCATCAGGCCCAGCTCAATCTGAGGCGCCGGCCAGGCTGGCTGGCGGCGAATGGCCTCGGCGAGCATCTCGGCCGCCGCTTCATATTGGCGGTTGACGGCCAGATGCCGTCCGACGATGAAATAGTGCACGGCGCTCCCCGGCGAGAGGCGCTCATAGCGATCCAGCGCCGCGTGCATCGCCGACTCGTCGTAGCGCAAGGCCTCGCTCGCCGCCACCAGGGCCAGTGCCGGCCGCAGCTTCCCCCAGCGACCCACCAGCGGCAGGAGCAGGTCCATCGCGCCGTCCGGGTCATCCTGAATCAATCGCGACTCAGCCAGCAACACCTCGGCCAGGGGATGCTGCCCGTTGAGTTGCCGCAGCTTGTCGGCAGCGAGGCGAACGGAGGCGAAGTCAAATCGTTTCAGGGCGATCCGGCCGAGCATGAACCAGGCCTCCGCGCATCGAGGATTGAGCTCCAACGTCTCGTGCAGGGCGATGACCGCTTCCTTTTCGTTGTCCTTGTCGACCAGCAGCCGAGCTTCCGCCAGCTTCGCCGGCCAATAGAGACGGTCCAGGTCTTGATGTGCCCGGCTCAGCAGGGTCATCATCGTGTGATAGTCATGGGCCGGTTGACCCCGAAGCCGGGCTCGCACGATCAGCGCCCCGACAGCTTCGGTGAGCTCGGCTGGATCCTCGAATCTGAGTTCTAACAGTTGGCGAACCGGGGCCTCAACCGCCAGGTCGGCGGCGTCATGGTCACCGAGGCCCTCGTACGCCTCGGCGCGGATGCGGGCCGCGCGGTTGGACTCGAGCCCGTCCGCTAGCGCAAGAGCCCGTCGAAGCTCGCCCTGGTGAAGCTCCGCCTCCGCTCGGATCTCCGCTGCCACGGACTCATCGGATAGAGCCGGATGGTCGAAGTCCCAGGCGTTCAGCGCAACGACGGCCCGAGCCAGAGGCGTGTCCAGATCGCGCTGCCCCCAAACGCCGTGGAACACGCGCAGGGGTCTTCGCTCGGCCTCGGTCAACCACGCCGCGTTGATGGCGGCTCGCGCCGACGCGTGAAGCTCGACATGTTCAGGGACCAACAGCGGCCCCTGCTGGGCAAGTGCCAGCCGGCCCGCCCAGCACAGCAGACCGGCCCCGGCTGCCAAGACAAGCCGCAGGTTACTTGCGCGTGTGACCCATCTTTGGGCGGTCATTGACAACTCCTTCATCGGTAATTGTTTGGACGCCGCATCCCGATTTTGGTGTCTACGATTCACCTTAGGCCAACCAAATGCCTGTCGTTCGATTTCCAATTCCGGCGATGGATAGGTATAAAACCATAGGATGGGGAGTTCCGGCCAAGCAGGAGCATGTCATGAACCCGGCGACAGCACCCAAAGCGACGAGAGGCTCATTCCCCAAGCTTCGCCCGCTGCTGGAATATCTGGACATGCTCAGGACGCGGGCTGATCTGGCAACATTGAGTCGACTGCTGGCCGAACTCGACCTGACGCGTGACGATCTGGCGCCGGCTTGCGTATTTGGCGAGCACGGCTACAGTCGAATCCTTGTCAGAGAAACTGACTGGTACGAGCTGGTCTGCCTGTGCTGGCGTAGCGGCCAGCGCACGCCGATCCACGATCATGCCGGATCAAGCTGCGCGTTTTGCGTCATCGAGGGGGTCGCCACGGAGACCAGATTTGAACGGTCGCCGTCCGGGCTGATCTACCCGGCCTCGACGGAGCATCGCGAGCCGGGTTACGTTTGCGCATCACGAGAGGCGGACATTCATCAGGTCGCCAACATCCAACCGGCGGGTGAAGACCTGATCAATCTGCACATCTATTCGCCGCAGCTTCGCAACTACAACGTATACAGCCTCGACACCAAGTGGGCCGATGAGCCGGGCACGGTCCGCCCCAGCACTGCCGTGCCCGGGGCGTCGCCGGGCTGATCGGGAGCGCCGCGGCCAGCTTGTTCACTACGGCCGCCAGGGGCGAACGTCGATCTGCCATCCTTGCTTGGGATCTGGCGTCTCGATGCTCAGCTTGGCCTCATCGACGCCCTGGTTGCGCCGCAGATTGCGTAATCGCACCGTCTTGCGGTCGCCGTTGACTTCGAGGACGTTGATCCCCGCCGGAAGTAGCGTCCGGCGATCGTAGAACAGATGAATTTCCCGAACGTCCTGTGCCTCCGGCGTGTTCGGCTTGGGAACCAGCAGGAGGCCGTGGACGTCACTGAGGCTCTTCAGCAAGCCTTCCTTGGGAACGTCGATGCACTGCACGTCGAACCGCGCAAGAACCTCATCCTTCGGCTGCCCGATGGGCAAGGGGAACGGCCCTTCGCCGAGCTTGAGCGGATCAAACTGCTTGCCCGGAGCGACGATCTGCCGCTTGATGAACTGCTTGGCTTCGTGATCGATCTCGACGAACCAGCTCCCAGCGAAGATAAAGTGTGCTCGGCGGTCTTCCCTGCGCGGGGGAATGATCAGCGTGTCGAACAGGATCGCGAAGCGCTTTGAGCCGTCGGCCCGATCGACCTGGTAGATCACCTTGCCGGTGCGGATTTCCGTGCGCTCCAACACGGCATCCCATTTGTCGTACCGGATGTCGGCCGCAAAGTCGCGCAGATCATCGGCAGCGCGCTCGAGCTTCTCAAGCAATTCATCAACCGGGTCCGGCGCGCGCGCTGGGCGGGTGACCGGCGCCGGACCTGTCGCACATCCGATGGGCGTCCACAGTAGCATCGAGATCGCAAGCTCAATGACCATAGGGAAGCCTCGAATCTCTGCCCACCTACCGTACGACACATCGGCTCCAGGGTTGTTCCTCGTCATCCATCGTGAGCCACGAATACTATCGCCAAACGATCACACCTCGCGCCGCAGGAGGAGGACAATCGCGTGGACTTCGATCGCCCGGCCTTCGCCGACCGCGTCAACCGCTTCGTGCGTCTTGCCCTTGAGATTCACCCTGTTGCGATCACAATCCAACAGTTTCGCGATGTTCGCAATCAGCTCCGCCTTGCGAGACGCAATCTTGGGCCGTTCGCAGACGACGGTGATGTCGAGGTTGCCCAGCGCGAAGCCGCAAGCATGCATCCGGCTGGCCGCTTCGCGAACGAACTCGGACGAATCAGCGGCTTCGTGTCCGGGATCGGTGTCGGGAAACAGCTCGCCGATATCGGCCTGGGCCAACGCGCCCAGGATCGCATCCGTGACCGCATGGTAGACCGCATCGCCATCGGAGTGGCCGACCGGACCCAGCGGATGGTCGAACCGCACACCCCCAAGCACAAACGGCCGGCCTGGACCATCCGGGGCCAGCGGCTCCAGACGATGAAGGTCGTAACCGTGGCCGATGCGGTAGGGCGGCTCAAGGGGATTGGTCATGTCTACACTTTACCGGCACCACCGGGCGTTCTCATAGTTGTCGGCGCAACGGGTCAGCGGGCGGTTGATGCTCCTGGGCAAGCCTTTCGCGTCGGATCGGCACGCGAACTCGGATGGCTTTTGGCCGCACCCCAGGCTGAACTTGGCCGATACCTCATGGGCGGGCTTGGCTGGAGCCCGGGGCGGCGCGAACGGCTTGCCCAGGACCGCCGGCTCGAAGCCGTCGCAAAACGCAAGGACCAGGGGAGATCGCATGTTGATGTTCACCAAGCAACTGACGATGTGTGTGGCCGGTGCCATGGCCCTGTTCGGCTGCCATGCTCCGGGCGGGGGCTTCTTGCCCTTTACCGGCGGCTCATCCACATACTATTCGATCGAATCCAGGCCGACGACGATTACACTCGTTGACACCAACACCGAGGAGGCGATCTTCTCGATCGAGATTCCGGTTGGCAAGCAGTTGTCGCTCGATTTCGTAGTCGGAGCAGGAGACGATTCGGTGCTCACGCCTGATCTGATGCGTTACCAGATCTTCGAGATCGGAACCCGAATCGGCCGGCTCCGCAACGCCCTGACGGTCCCCGCGGCGGCGAGTCGGCGGATCGATGTGACCTTCCGCCAAGCGCCGGAGATGGCCATCGCCCCACCCGACGAGGCGCTGCGCTCGGATCAGCCCCAAGGCGAGGCGGCGTGGTGGACGCCTCAGGGGGGCCAACTTCCACCGGACGCCGGCCGGACAATATACGACGATTAGACCGCGGGCCACGGAGACGGACACCTGTTGCCGAACGGTGGTGACCGCAACGGCGGATCCCGGCGCGCCGGGACGATTCGCCACCTTCGGTTGGTGCTGCGCCGTTGATTCCCTGCGTCTTCGGCCACGGCCACGCTACGATAGTTGCATGAGCACACTCCAAGACCCCAAGCTCAGCACCTCTGCACCGAACGCCAAGGTCGATCCCCAATCCGTCACCATCTCAGGGTATGAGGTTGACGAGTGTTACGGGCCCCACAGCGTCCAGACGGCGGATGCCCGCGCGCCTCATCAGCGAATCGGCTCACCGGGCGAGTTTCCCTATACCCGCGGCATTCACAAAACCATGTATCGCGGTCGGCTCTGGACCATGCGCCAGTTTGCCGGCTTCGGCTCCGCGGACGACACGAACCAGCGTTTCAAATATCTGCTTGCGAACGCCGCCGGCACCACGGCCAAGACAGGGCTCTCCACGGCGTTCGACCTGCCGACGCTTATGGGCCGCGATAGTGATGATCCACTTTCGGCCGGTGAGGTCGGCCGATGCGGTGTGGCCATCGACACGATCGACGACATGCACCGGCTTTATGCGGACATTCCCATCGGCGACGTCACGGTGAGTCAGACGATCAACGGTCCGGCGGCGGTTATCTGGGCGATGTACCTGGCCATGGCGAAGCAGCGCGGAATCGATTGGGCGAATCTTGGCGGCACTCTGCAAAACGACATCCTCAAGGAGTTCCACAGCCAAAACGAGTTCATCTATCCCCCGGAGCCGTCGGTCAAGCTGGTGGTGGACACGATCGAGTTCGGCACCCGTCACACGCCGAGGTGGAACACGGTCTCCATCAGCGGCTACCACATCCGCGAAGCCGGCTCGACGGCCACCCAGGAGCTGGCCTTCACCCTTCGCGATGGCATGGAGTACGTTCAAGCGGTGTGCGATCGCGGGCTTGAGGTCGATGCCTTCGCTGGCCGATTGAGCTTCTTCTTCAACAGCCACAACGAGTTCTTCGAGGAAATCTGCAAACTGCGTGCGGCGAGACGGATCTGGGCCTCCGTGATGCGCGATCGCTACAAGGCGAAAGACCCACGCTCCTGGCTCCTGCGGACCCACGTGCAGACCGCTGGCTGCTCGCTCACCGAACAACAACCGCTCAACAATGTGGTCCGCGTGGCCTACCAAGCACTCGCGGGGGTGCTCGGCGGTTGTCAGAGCCTGCATACTAACTCGCTGGACGAAACCCTAGGCCTGCCAACCGAGACCGCGGTTCGCGTGGCCCTGCGCACCCAGCAGATCCTCGCCCACGAGACCGGCGTGCATCGCACCGTCGATCCGCTTGGCGGGTCGTGGTACGTCGAAGCGCTCACCGATCGCATGGAATTGGACGCTCACGAGATCATCAAGCAGATCGACGACATGGGCGGGGTCGTCGAGGGCATCCATCAGGGCTATTTTCGCCGGGCCATTGCCGAGGCCAGCTACCGCTTCGGACAAGAAATGGAAGCGCGCGACCGCACCATCGTCAGCGTCAACGCCTACACCGATGGGAACCAGGACCGGCAGGTCGAGATCCTGCAGATTCCACACGACGTCGAGGTCGATCAATGCGAGCGACTCGCCCAGTTCAAGAAGAGGCGAAGCAACGACCAAGCGCCCCGAGCGCTTGATGCGATTCGCGATACAGCCCGCAAGGATGAGAACTTGATGCCTTCGCTCATTGATGGGGCGACCGCCAATTGCACCCTTGGCGAGATGGTGCAAGCGATGGCCGACGTGTTCGGCCGATATACCTCCGGCCCGGAGTGGTAAGAACAGAGGCATTCGGCATCAGGCAATCGGCGTGGAAGCCGGACCTGACGAGTCCGCCCCCTGGCGGACGAGGAACGTCCGGGTCGTTCACCAGCGGCTCATGCCACCCGGTACGATGAACGGCCATGAAGGCCTGCGTGCTTCATCAGCCGGCGCCGGTGCGTGATCGGCCGCTGGCCTTTACGGAGGTCGAGACTCCGACCCCGACGCCCGAGGACTTGCTCATCAGGGTCCGCGCCTGTGGCGTCTGCCGGACCGACTTGCACGTCGTCGAAGGCGAACTCGATCAGTCCCGCCAGAAGAAGCCGATCATCCCCGGCCACCAGATCGTCGGCATTGTCGAGCAACTTGGTGAAGTCGCTCGCGTCTTCGCGATCGGCGATCGCGTTGGTATCGCGTGGCTGCATTGCACCTGCGGCTCATGCCGTTACTGCTCAACCGGTCGAGAGAATCTCTGTGAACATGCCCAGTTCACCGGCTGGACTCGCGACGGCGGGTATGCCGAATATGTCGTCGCCCCGGCGGACTTCGTTTATCCACTGCCGCAGAAGCTTGACGATCATCAGGTCGCGCCCTTGCTGTGCGCGGGGATTGTGGGTTATCGCTGTTTGGAGCAGACCGGTATTGAGCAGTGGATCGGTGCGCGGCTGGGTATGTATGGCTTCGGGGCGGCGGCCCACATCGGTATCCAAATCGCGCGAAGCCGCGGAGCAGAGGTCTTCGTCTGCACGCGTGATCGCCAGCGGCATCAGATCCTTGCAGAAGAACTCGGCGCCGCATGGGTGGGCGATACGTTCGATCAACCGCCGGTCAAGCTCGATGCGGCGATCATCTATGCCCCTGCGGGGGAAATCGTCCCGGCGGCGCTGGAGGCCCTGGACCGCGGCGGCTGCCTCGTCCTGGGCGGGATCCACATGAGCCCGATCCCGTCGCTCCAATACCGGGACCTCTATTGGGAGCGCGTCATCCGCAGTGTGGCCAACAACACGCGTGCTGACGGCCGGGCGTTTCTTGAAGAAGCCGCACGCGTGGGGGTGAAGACGCACGTCGAGACGTTCCCCTTAGCCCAAGCCAACGATGCGCTGATTGCGCTCAAGCACGATGCGATCAAGGGTGCTGCAGTGTTGGTGATTTGAGCGAGCCGCCGTGTCCCCACAGCCGTGGCTGAACCGTCACGGATCGGCGTGTGATTGCCCGGAAGCCACGGGTGGGGATCCGCCTCGGCGGACGGCTCGCTGGGTGCAAGATCGCTACACTGCTCGCTGATGGCTGCCCGCACCCACACATTCCAGCCCCCAAAGGGCACGCGCGACTTCTACCCGCAGGACCTGGCCGTCCGGCGATACATCGAGAGCGTCTGGCGAGAAGTCTCGATCAACCACGGGTTCGAAGAAATTGATGGACCGACATTTGAGCACCTGGATTTGTACACGGTCAAGTCCGGGCCGGACATTGTGTCCGAGCTGTTCAGCTTTCGCCGGGCCGGCGGCGACGTGGACTACGCCCTTCGCCCGGAGTTCACCCCGACGCTCGCCCGCATGTACGCCGCCCAGGCCGGGTCTCTGCCCAACCCGACGAAATGGTTCTCGATCGGCCCGTTCTTTCGGGCCGAGCGCCCCCAGCGCGGCCGATTGCGCGAACACATACAGTGGAATCTCGACATCATCGGCGATGACTCTTCGGACGCAGATGCGGAGGTGATCGCCGTGGCAGTGGAGAGTATTCAACGGCTCGGCATCCCCTCGAAGGATGTCACCGTCAAGATCAGTCATCGCGAGTTGGTCGCAGGTGCCTTGAGCGGCGCGGGACTCGACCAACAGCAAATCGAACCCGCGATGCTCCTTCTCGATCGAAAGGAACGGATGCCCAAGGCTGCCTTTGACACGGAGTGTCGGGCGATTGGGCTCGATCACGATCAGTACGAGGATGTGATCGATCGTGAAAGCGGGGTGATCAACGATGCCATACGTGCCCAAGAGCAGGGGCAGTCTCGACAGGCGCCCCGGGAGAATGGGTCGGCGGCGGAGCGCTTGCTGCAACTGGTCGACGCGCTCGCTTCGTTGACGGTTCTTCGTTGGTGCGAGTTTGATCTGAATGTCGTGCGCGGGCTGGCGTACTACACCGGCACCGTGTTCGAGATCCACGAAACGACTGGCAAGGAGCGGGCCATTGCGGGTGGCGGACGATATGACAATCTCGTTGAAATGTTCGGCGGACCACCAACGCCCGCTTGCGGCTTCGCGATGGGCGATGTCGTTCTGCGACTGGTCTTGGAAGATCGCGGGCTGCTCAAGGCGGCCCAAGAGTGGGCCCCCCGGCCGGATGCGTTCGTCATCTCGGCGGGCAAGGACGAAGCCGAGAAGCAGTTTCGACCGCTGGTCGCGAAGCTTCGCCGGGAAGGTTTGCACGCTCGCCACAGCTACCGATCCACGCGCAACGTCGGCAAGCTGCTTGGTGAGGCGGCCAAGGCCAGAGCGCGCTATGCGGTCATTCTCGGTGATGAGCTGAAAGACGGCAACGTCGTCCTCAAGGATCTCGACGGCGGAAAACAGGAGAACGTGAAGCTGGACGATCTGGCGACGATGCTGCGCGAGCGACAGAGACAGTAGCCGCGGGCGGAAGGTCGCGGATTTCGGATACAGCGCAAAGACCCGGACCTTCCTCGTCTGCCACGGCGGACTCGTCAGATCCGGCTTGCTTGTCGAGGAGAATTTCAACCGGTGAAGATGCACGGACGTTGGTGTACGGCTGCCGCTGGTGTGCTCATCGTTACTGGGTGCACCTCTCAGCCGGCTCCGCCGGTGCAAGATGCAAAGACCGTCATGTTGTTCGACGGCTCGTCGTGGGACCCTTGGATCGGGCGTGAGGGCCGGCCGATTCCCTTGCAGGATCACGGCGACCCCGTGCGATATCGCAACATCTGGGTGCGATCGCTTGATTCATGCGGGTATTGATCGTGACATCAGTGCAGGCGGAGGCCGATGCGGTCGGCTCGATTGATCACTCTAAGGTCATCGTCGGCGGAGTTGGGCGAACCAATGCCGCGGCAGCGACGACCGAGGCGATTATTCGAGACGGCGCATTTGACATGGTGCTCAGCGCCGGTGTTGCGGGGGCGCTTCCCGGCGGCGGATTGTCGATCGGCGACGTTGTGGTCGCCAGTCGGTGCGTGTATGCGGAGGAAGGCCTGCTCACCCCGTCCGGGTTCACAGACATCTCGGCCTTGGGCCTCGCGCTCGGTGATTTTTCCGGCAATGCGGTGCCGGTCGATGAGCGGGCGCTAACGCGTCTATCGCTGCTGTTTCGTTGCGGACCAATCGCGACGGTGGCCACCTGTTCAGGAACTGATGCAGCCGCCCAAGAGGTGGTTCGACGCACCGGTGCGATCGCCGAAGCGATGGAAGGCGCAGCCGTTGTGCATGCCGCGCGCCGCCTCGGCGTGCCGGGGGTGGAGCTGCGATCGGTCAGCAACACCACGGGGGATCGCCTCCGGCAGGCGTGGAATCTTCCGAAAGGCCTCACGGCACTGGGGGAGGCGGTGCCCATCGCGGTGAGCACGCTGCGTGCTGGTTGAGCTCCTCGCCGGTGATTCCTGTCGTGCCACGATCCGCGACATCGAAACGAGCCCAATTTTCTGAACTCTCCGGCCTGTTATCGGTCCGCACCCGATTCAAAGGCGATCTGTTTGGGCGCGGCGTGGATTTGCTCGTTGTTCGCTGGGTCGCCGTCTCAACCCGCCCCTGCATGGGGACGATGGGACAGGTCATGGCCGCGCGGTCCGCTGCGGCAGACGCAAGCCTCGGAGTCGTGTAATGGGGTTCTCGATGTTCTCGGCCCAGCCTTCGCCGATCGCGATCGACTTCGGGTCGGCATCGGTGAAGATGCTGCAGATCGGTCCGGGTGAAGGGGCAACGCTCCTGGCGGCGGCGGGGCTACCGATTCCCGATTCAATTCGCGCCGAAAGAGACGAAACATTCAAGTTCTTCGAGAAGCAGCTTCCACAGCTGCTCACCAAGGGCAAGTTCAGGGGAAAGCGAACGATCTGCTCAGTCCCCAGCGGGCAGACGTTCATCCAGCACATGCAGATCGCTGGTGCTGACGGCGGCAATCGCGACGATCTCATCAAGGCGCAGCTCCAAGCCCAACTCGGGTTGCCTGCCGACGGCATGGTGCTCCGAACAGTCGCGGTCGCCGAGGTCCACGGTGAAGGCCAGGGTCGATCGGAGCTGATTTGCATCGCCGTCGGCCGGGACACGGTCATGCGATACGTCCAGCTTCTGAAGAAATGCAAGCTGGAAACGGTCGGGGTGCAAAGTGGAGTGATCGCGATGGTGCGCGCGTTTGACTACCTGCATTGCCGTCAGGAGGACACGAACCTCACGACGTTATACGTTGACCTGGGCTGGGGATCCACCAAGGTTGCGATCGCCCACGGCAAGCAGATCGTTTTCGCCAGATGCATCCACATGGGTGGTCAACAGCTCGATCGGCGGATTGCCGAGAAGCTTCAATGCGATGTCGCAAGTGCCAGGAAGCATCGTCTCTCGGGGCAAGTTCCGTCCGCGGCATCGTTGTCCCGATCGGAGCAGGATGTCGATTCGATCGCACCGACCGAGTCTTTAGCGGTCGCGACGGCGATGACCGACCCAGCAACTGAGGCGCAGACCGACCAAGTATCCTCGCCGGTTGGGGTGGCGCAGGAGCGGCGCGTCGCCGCTACGCCTCCCGAGCTCACTTCCCTGGTGGCGCAGGATGATTCCGAGGCAGGTTTGCATCTCGAAATTTCCTCATCGGCCGATGCGGTCGCCGACGAATTGTCGATGTGCCTGCGCTACCACCAGAGTCTGTTTCGCAACCGTCCGGTGGATCAGATGATCTTCGTCGGGGGAGAAGCCAGGGACGTGGGGCTTTGTCAGCACGTGGCCAGGGCACTGCGCCTGCCCGCGCAGTTGGGTGACCCCATGGCCAGACTGGTCTGCGCAAAATCACAGCGGACGCCCGGGCTTGACCTTCGCGAGCCACAACCGGGCTGGGCGGTGGCCTGCGGTATGTGCACCGCGCCAACAGATCTGTAAGGAGCCATCGGCATGAGCAACACGAGCTTCCTGCCGGAAGATTATCTTGACCAGAAGGCGGATCGCCGCACTAACGTCGTCAGCCTCACGCTCTTCGGCATCGTGATGGTCGCGGTGTTTGCAGCCTTCTTGTTCACGAACCAACAGTGGACGCAGGTGAACGCCGCCCAGGCATCGATCAACTCTCAATATCAAGAGGCAGCTGCGCAGATCGAACGGCTCAATGAACTGGAGCGGCAGAAGAACCAGATGCTCAACAAGGCGGAACTGGCCGCGGCGCTAGTCGAGCGCGTGCCGCGCAGCATCCTTCTTGCGGAGTTGATCAATCGGATGCCTCCGCGTCTAGGTCTGCTCAAGTTCGAGCTACGATCGGAAATAGTCAAGAGTCGCCAAGAGCCGGCGCAAGGACGGAGAACCGGCCGGCTGAAGCGGCCCAAGCGAGCCAAAACCCGAGCCGAGGCCGCTGAGGAGCAAGAGAAAATCGAGGCACCTCATTACAAGGTTTCGATCTCCATGGTCGGTGTTGCTCCAACGGATCTGGAGGTCTCGCGATACATGGGGGAACTCAACGCGTATCCCCTGATCCAGGACGTGATCCTGGACTACTCGGAGGAAAAGACGTTCGACGAGCAGAGCCTGCGTGAGTTCAGAATCCGGATGACGCTCAACCCTGAGATGGACGTCCGTGAGGTGCAGCCACGAATCAAGCCCCGGGGAAGGAATCCGATGAGCGACCAGCTGGAATTCACCTCGCCCGATTCGAAGAACACAGCGTCCGCACGGCCTGGCGGAAGGGAGGGAGGCTGACGATGCGCTTTGGAATCCGCGAACTGATCTTCCTTATCGTGCTTCTTGCAGTGCCGGTGGCCTCGTACCTCTATGTGTTCAAGCCGCGCAACGCTGAGATTCGCCAGGCGCACGTTGAGATTGAGATCAAGCAGGCCAAACTGAGGAAGCTCCGCGAGGTGGCCGACAAGATCGACGACCTCGGCCTGGCGATCGAACAGGGCCGTGAGGCTGTTAAAGTCATCGAAGCGAAGCTCCCCTCGCAGCAGGACGTCGAGGTGATTCTTCAGGACATCTGGGAGCTGGCAAAGCTCAGGCGCCTCACGGTGAAGTCAATCAAGAGCGAAAGGCCGGTCCCGGCAGCTTTGTACATGGAGCAGCCGCTAAAAGTAATCATGGAAGGCGAGTTCGACGGGTTCTACGAATTCCTCTTGCAGCTAGAGAAACTACCGAGAATCACCCGCATCCATCGAATGAAGCTGGAACGGCTTGCCGCACCAGGCCGGCCGGATCAGGGCAACGGCGCCCCCGGCATGATGAAGGCCGAGTTTTTACTCAGCATCTATTTTGAACCTCGATCGAGAACGTCTGGCCACCTAGCGGAGCGATCGCGATGAGCGACAACGACCTCAATAGTTCCGATCAGATGGGATCTGCCGGCGATACTGGCGGAGACCCGGGAGAGTCGGTCCCGGGGGACCTTGGCGGTTTCGATGCCGATCCGAGCGTGGACGTACTCGCCAAGGAAGGATCGGCAAAGAAGCGGCGTACGGGCGCGCTCGTGCTCATCCTCGTTGTCGGCTTGTCAATTGGCGGTTTGTTCGCCATGCACACCCTGGCCAAGGTGTCTGCTGCGGGCGGCGGCAACACCGATACCGAAGAGACGATTGAGAAATTCCTCCGAACGGTGTCGGGCGATGCTTCATCCAACCCCGGCACCAGCGGCGGTGATCTCGTCACCAAGCACCGCTCGGTCCTGGACGTGATTCATGACGACTACACCAGCCAGCAGGTCGCCCTTTCCGATGTGCAGCGCAATCCGTTCGTCTTGGTGCAACCTGGGATGACTCCTGGTACGCCGGGCAATACGACGGGTCTAGCAAGGAAACGGGCTGAGATTGAGAATGCCGCCGGTCAACTGCGCCTCAAATCCATCATCATGGGTAGCAATCCTCTGGCCAATGTCAACGGTCGATTCGTTCGATTGGACGAGATGATCGCGGTCCAGAACCAGGGCATCGCGTTTCGAGTGGTGGAGATCACCAGCGACACGATTACGCTGGTGGCCGAGGACACCGACCTCAAACTAATCGTCGAGACCGTCCTGTATCTAAAGCAAGACCGTTAATCCTGAGAATTGCGGAGACGTTCGGCGAGAGGAAGACCGCGTGAGCAAGTTCGATCTGAATGATCTGCGAGCTGACCTCGACCCGGCGACCCCGGATGCCCCGCCGGAGTCTTCACCCGCGGTATCACCCGATCCCCCAACCCGGGCGGGCCTCACCGACATTAGCCAGGTCGGGAACTTCCGCACCCAAGCTCCCGCAGGCGATGCCCGCCAGCGACGAAGTGGCGACGCGGCAGCGCTGTCCCAGCTTTACACTCCACAAGACGACACGCCACGGAGTGATGAAGATCTCGGCGCGCAGCTTCTGGAAGGTGGGATCATCAATGCGGAACAGCTGGCCAACGCCCAGCGTGTGATAAAGCAGACGCCGGGGAAGAACATTGCTCAGGTTCTCAACGAGATGGGTGTTGACGAGGCTGCCACCCAGAAGGTGGTGGCGGACCTGGCCCGCTTGCCCTTCGAGCGCGTGCAAAGCGATGGTTCGGATGCCTATGACGAGAAGGCCCTGTATCGCCTCGGGGCAGAGTTCTGCAAGGCGAATCTGGTGCTCCCGCTTCGACGTGAAGGCACACGAATGGTCGTCGGCACCGCCAGCCCCCACGATGTGTTTCTGCTTGACGATGTCAAACGGAAGCTCGGCGTGACGTCCATCAGGCACGTCCTGGTGACCGGCGAGGACATCCGGAGCGTCGTCGAAACGCTCACCGAGGCCGAGGCGGAAGCCGAATCGTACGATGTCGATGAGATCCTCAGCGATGTGGACGTGGAGGAGGACGACGTCGAGGTTGTTCAAGAGGAGGCTCAGAACGAGGATCTCGAGGAAGCTGAGTCGTCTCCGGTCGTTCGCCTCGTCAATCACATCATCCAGACCGCGATGAGAGAGGGCGCGTCTGACATTCACATCGAGCCGGGCGAGAAGACACTGAAGGTTCGGTTCCGCATTGACGGCGTGCTCTTCGACATGATGAGTCCGCCGAAGAAAATGCACGCGGCGATCACCTCGCGCATCAAGATCATGGCCAACCTTGATATCGCCGAGCGCCGGCTTCCGCAGGACGGTCGCATCCGCGTCACGGTCCTCGGCCGCAAGCTCGATCTGCGCGTTTCGACCATCCCGACGCCGAATGGTGAGAAGACCGTGATGCGTATCCTCGACACGCGGTCCATCAACGTGCCGCTTGAGGAGCTGGGGTTCTCGGAGGACACGCTGACCATCTGGAAGAATCAGGTCAGCCAGCCGCATGGAATCATCCTCGTCACCGGGCCCACCGGGTCTGGAAAGACCACCACGCTCTACGCGTCGATTCAGCAAATGGATACACGCAAGCTCAACATCTCGACCGTGGAAGACCCGGTGGAATACAACGTGCCCGGGATCACGCAGATTCAAACGCACGAAAAGATCGGCATGACCTTCGCGGCCGCCCTGCGGGCGCTGTTGCGACAGGACCCCGATGTGATCATGGTGGGTGAAGTCCGGGATATGGAGACCGCCACGATCGCGATTCAGGCTGCGCTGACCGGCCACCTGGTGCTCTCCACGCTGCACACCAACGACGCCCCCGCATCGGTCACGCGACTGATCAATATCGGCATCGAGCCGTTCCTGGTAGCGGCGGCGGTCAATTCCGTGCTGGCGCAGCGATTGGTGCGCCGTATCTGCAAGCACTGCACCGAAGAAGGTCCCGTCAAGCCCGAGATCGCTGAATTCCTGGAGCTGCATGGCATCTCCACCTCAAAGACCGTCACTGGCAAGGGATGCCAGCGCTGCCGCCAGACCGGCTACAGCGGACGACTCGGCCTCTACGAGTTGCTTCTGTTAGACGACTTCATCCGCGACGCCATCGCGCGTAACCCCAATGTGGTTGAGTTTCGCCGACTCTGCTCTGAGCGCGGGATGGTGACCCTCCGCGAGGATGGGTTCAAGAAGGTCGCCGATGGCCAGTCCACGGTCGAAGAGATCCTGCGCGTCACCGAATCAACGATCTAGCGGAGGCTGGAGGATCGAGGCCGGTTGAGGCTTCGCGACGGCCACGCTCGGTTGTTTTCACGGCCAGAACGCCGCGACGGTCAACACTAACCAAACCGCCATGGCAAGGCCCAGCTTGCTCATCGTGCCGATGACACGACCGATCGTGGCGCCGATCGCAGGCTTGATCGACCCGGTGACTGTTGTCCGCTCGGCGCTGAGCTCGCCAACGACTGCGCCGATGAATGTTCCCAGCACCGCTCCGACCAGGGGGCCGAAGACGGGGATGAAGAAGAGCATCGGCATGAAGACGAACACGCCGACAATTCCGCCGATGAGCGCCCCGATCATGCCCCGCCGGCTGCTGCCGGCCTTCTTCGCCCCCAGCGCCCCAGCCACGAACTCCACGACCTCCCCGATCACCGCCAGAAGCACGCACGACCCAAGCACCCACCATCCGAAGGTCTGCTGATCGTCCAGCGGCAAATAGAACCGATCGCAATACTCGATGATCCCCGCCAAGGCGAGCATGATCCACACGCCCGGCAGTTGGAAGATCACCAGCACGATGCAGACCGCCCCGAGCAGCAAGAACATCGCAGCGACAACGTAGAGCAGCCAGTCCATATACCGGTATGTTCGGCGTTTTCTCGCAGGACTTCCACATTGAGCCGGCCGGGCCCCCGCTCCACCAGCGGATCAACCAAAGAGCTGTGGACTTAGCGATCCACAACCATGATTTCCTCGAGTGGCTTGCGCTGCAGGTCGGGGACAACACATCCGGCGGCCGGGTATCCGACCGGGATGAGCAGATACGGTCGTTCGTACGCCGGGCGCTTGAGAGTCCTGGCCAGAAACTTCATCGGGCTGGGCGTGTGGGTGAGTGTGGCGAGACCGGCGAGATGCGCTGCCGCCAGCAGCATGCCCACGGCGATGCCCACGGACTCGTTGACGTAATAAACCTGATCAGATCCGCTGTCCGGGCTGTCGTCCCTCATCAACTTGAACACAGCGATCAGCCAAGGGGCAATTTCGAGAAACGGTTTGTCTTCATCGGTCCCGATCGCCCGCAGATCGCGTAGCCAGGCCTCGTTGGCCCGGCGGTAGTAGAACTCGCGTTCCTCGGCCTCGGCCGCGACGCGGATCTCCCTCTTGAGGGCCGAATCCTGCACCGCCACGAACCGCCACGGCTGCTTGTTCGCCCCGCTGGGCGCGGTACCGGCAGCCGCAATGATGTTCTCGATCGTTTCGCGACTCACCGGTCGATCTGAGAACGTACGGACAGTGCGGCGCAAGCTCAGAATCTCGTAGAACCGTCGAGCCGCTGCCTCCGGTGATGCCTCGGGTGCGTATGGTGTGTATGCAACGAATCTGGGTATAGTCATGCCGGGTAAACTGGCCCGTCAGGCCAGCTGTGTCAACCGCCGCCGCCGATGCGAGGCGGAATAGCCTGGGCGGCAAGGTGAGGTCCGTGTCATGCGAGCACTTGTCTGCCTGCTCATATTGCTTCCCGCCGCCGGAGCCTGGGGGCAAAGCGACGACCCCGACAACGCCGCGACCTGGTACGCCAAGGCGATTCAGAGGTTCGAGTCGCTGCCGCCGCAGATCCTCGACACGATCTACGCCTACGACTGGTCCAATCCTCACGCGGTCGTGACGGATGAGCTTCGCCTGGCGCTGGCCCAGGCCCAGCCGATCCTGCGGATGACCCGCAAGGGTTCACGACGGGCCTACAGCGACTTTGCTCTCGACTACGGCCAGGGGTTTGAGCTTACACTCCCGCACTTGGGGCGACTGCGGAACATCACCCAATTGATCCGCACTGACGCGATCGTGCGTCTGCACGACGGCGACACCTCAGCGGCGGCGGCGGAACTCGCCACGCTCTACCGTCTGGCCGGCCACGTCGGCGAAGACCGCGTTGTGATCAGCTCGCTTGTCGGCAACGCGCTCTTTCGCGCGGCGGAGGGCATCACGCAAATCGGCTTCGACCGCGGGGCATTTACATCAGCGGATAGCGCCAAGCTGCTCAAGGCGATCAAGACGCTTGGCTCCAACGACCCTTTCGATTTCGTCGGGGCAATAGAGACAGAGAAGGACTTTGTGGTGGAGTGGCTGCGCGACAAATACGCCGATCCCGCCGATCGCCTCCGGATGTTCGATCAGTTCGTCTCTGAGTCGAATGAATTGACGATGATAGCCGAGCTGGCGATGGTGGATCAGACCGAGTTTGAGGGGGCCCTGGATCAGGTCGAACGGTTGATGGATCGCGTGGTCGAGGTGTTCTCGATGAGTGATCCGGTCGAGGCGCAGTTCGAGCTACACCAAATCGGCAAAGAGATCCGGCGCGGCGATCACGGGCTGCTGGCGGTGATCCTGGTGCCGGCCTACTCGAAGATCTATGAACGGATGATCCAGGCTGAGGAGCTGATCACCGAGCGGACGGCCCGTTTGGAGGCCATCATCTCGGGCGCCGCCACGCCCGCTGAACTCGCCAACGCGGCGGTGTGGTACCTGCGAGCGATCCAGATGCTCAACACGATCGAGCCGACCCGCCGGCAGCAGTTTCGCACTGTCGTGGCTGATCCCGGACAGCCGATCGGCGAGGAGCGGGCAGAGACCCTGACCCAGGCGCAGGCTATTGTCGAGACGCTGCGCGCGGGTTCACAGAAGTCCCGTTGCGACTTCTCGATTGCCCGTCGCGGCGGACCCTCAGCCATCCCGAGCTATCTCCCCGGCATTCGCGAGGCGGTGCGTCTGCTGCTGGCTGATGCCGTTCGCCTGTTGCAGCGAGGTGAGACCGCCGCCGCCGCCGATCGCTTGGTGATCGGTTATCGAATGAGCGCCCATCTTGCCGGCGACAAGGTCATCACCGCCTCGCTGGTCTCGCATGTGATGTTCACCGCCCTCGATGCCCTGGCCGGTTGGGCTCTGGCCCAAGATGCGTTCTCCGACACGCAGCGATCAGCGCTGCTTGGCGCGGTCGAGACAATGAGTCGAAAGGATCCCTTCGGATACATCGCCGGTATCACCAGCGCCCGCGAACAGGTCCAGAAGTGGATTGTGTCCAGCGCCCCCCGAATCTCTGGCGAGGACACGCCGCGTGCCCGAGAGTTGGTCCGCGGTCTCGACGGGGATCAACTGCTGTACATGCTCATCGTCCGTGCTTCGCCTGCGGACGGCGGCAAGCTGGCGCAATCCAACTCGCGCGATTCACTGCGAGGGCTCGATGACGTGATCTCGCTGGAAAACCTGACCCTGGCTCTGACACAGGCCCAGGATGTTCGCCGTGCCATCGAGTCGGGGGCGTTCGATGGACTCTCCGATCGAGCGGTGCCTGAGATCGCAAATGTGCGCCAGCGTCTGGCCTCAGCCCGAGCGGACCTTCGCCGAAGTGTCTTCTCGTTGAAAACCAAGCCAACGCTGAAGTCTGCGCCTGCCAAGTGAAGCTGCACGCTCAACGGACGAAGCGAAGTCTTGCGAAATCGGGGATCACGCCCCGACCGCCCTCGGTGACCGGGTACGGTGCCGGGAAATACACAACCCACGCCTTTCCCAGCAGCAGCTTCCGATTCACCACGAACGGGCTGTCGTCGATCTGCTTAGCGACCAACGGGTGCGGTCTGCCCCAGAGCCGCGAGTCGGAGGAGGCCGGACTGTTGTCGCCCAGCATGTAGAAATGATCCGGCCCGAGGATGGCAAGGTTGTCCGGGTGCGTGCCGAATGCAGGTCCGTCAATCTGAGGGTCGTTCTTTTGTTTCGTCGGGTCAAGCCTTTCCGGACGGTAGTACAGATCACGATCTACCTGGACGCGGTGCAAAGTGACCGGCGAGCCCCGGAAATCCCAGCGCAGCGATGGCGCCGTCGGCGTGATGGTTGGCAACTTCCCTATCACGGTCTCGTAGTCTCCGCCATAGGCCAACTCCAGGCGCCGCCTCGGCGGCCAGGAATATTCGCAATAGGCAACACGATTGCCATCGAAATAGATGGCCATCGATTGATCAACGTGCCAGAACTCAATATTGAAGACTTGGCCGGGCTTCGGCGCGACGATCAGCCCGCTGTCCAGTACCCATTCGTCGGACTCGTCAATCGGCCGCATTCGCACGACGGCCTCGTACATTACTTCGTCATACGGCGTCAGGACGAATTGGAAGAGATGGCCTCGGGTCTCGAGCTCCAGTGTCGTTTCCAGTCCAGCTTGATCGGGCAAGATGGCTGCTGTAACGCGCAGATCGCTCACGGGATAGAGCCGCGAGCCACGAAATGAAAGCATGTTGTACGGCACCCAATCGTCCAGTGCGATCTGCTGGAGGCTCCACTGCAGAGTCGAGGGCTCAACCGTATCGCATCGATAGCTTCTACTGTTGGTTGTCTTCCAATTCTCGCCGAACCAGGGCGCCGAGTAGCGGCGTGGAAACCGCTCGGGACGGATCGGAATGTAGTCGCTGTGGTGCACCGGCTGCCAGGCAGCCCTCTGAAGGTGCAGAGGCTTGCGCTTGATCTCGTAGGCGTCGAAGTTGTCCGGATCGTCGGCCGATCCCACGAAGAGATCACCATCCACCAACCAGATCGCCTCGTTGGGCAGGCCGATCAGCCGCTTGATGTAGTTCTCCGCATCGCCGTCCGGGTCGGTCGGGTTCTTGAACACCACCACGTCGAATCGCTGCGGTTCAGCGAACGGGTACAAGCACTTGAGCACCAGAATGCGGTCACCCATTCTTGGCCGGTGAGCACTGATGTTGATGCTGTCGAGCGGATAGTTCCTCCCGAGCATTGGATCGTAACCGGTCCGTATGTTCCGCCTTCCTATTCTTGTATCAATGGGATAGGTCACCCCTGTCTGGTCGGAATGCAGCAGCAGGTGTCGGCCCATGAGGGTTGGAGCCATCGAGCCGGTCGGGATGACGAATCCCTCGGTGACGAATCCACGGAAGGTCATCGCCAGCACGAACGCAACGATCAGCGACTGAGCGGTCTCCACTGCCGACCCCTGGTGCCGATCTTCTGTGGAGAGCCGTGTGTCTGACATCACTTGATGGTACGAGAATCCTGCTCACCGGGGCGGGTTGATATGGCCAGGCATGAACCGGCAGGAGGCGTCTGGGCGCATGCCGACAAGGGGACCCCATGCTCGCGGCGGATGTGGGTGGCGCTACGGCGTGCCGGTTGGCCCGGAGCCGCGGCGGCGGCGGCGCCGGCGGCGGCGCTTTGGCTTGGCTGAGCTGTCGGCCTCATTTGCTGGCGGGGGGCCTGGCTGTGAACCTTCCTTCGCCTCGCTTCGCCGGCGGAAGGCGTCCTGCTGCTGCGTCGTGGTTCGCCCAGGCCCTTGACGACGGCGCCTGGTTCGCTTCTGGTCGTCGGTCCGCCTTTCCACCTCCGCCACTGGAAGGCCTCGCAGCGGGTCGGCCTCTCGATCCGATTCGAGGGGTTTCTCATCGGCGGCCGGCCGGGGGCACTGGTCGGGATCTATCAGCTCCTCCACGGGAACCGCGATCTCCCGGTCGTCATGTTCCAGCCGCACCAACACAAGTTGCACGAGGATCTTGCTGTCCACAACAATCCCCGGGCCCTCGCTGGTACCCACTCGGGCGTTGCGGTGCGGGAGGTTTGCCTTGAGTTGCTTGTACGTCTGGTCCTCGTAGCGAAGACAACACATCAGCCGGCCACACCGGCCGGAGATCTTCAGCGGGTCCAGCGTGGCCTTTTGCTCTTTGGCCAACCTCATTGACACGGGCTTGAGCACCTTCAGGAAGTTCTTGCAACAACAGTGCTGGCCGCACCGCTCATAGTCGGCCACCAGCCGGGCCTCATCCCGAGCCCCCACTTGGCGCATCTCGATTCGCGTTTTGAACGCACCCGCCAGCTGCCTCACCAGCTCGCGAAAATCCACCCGCTCTTGGGCCATGAAGTAGAACGTCAGCAGCTCTTCGCCGAGGATCAGCTCAACCTCAACGAGCTTCATGGGCAGCGCGAGCTCATTGATGAGCGACTTGCACCTCTTGATGTACTCCGCTTTCTTCGATTCCAGCGCCGATTGTTTGTTAAGGTCCTCAATCGTGGCTAGGCGGAGGATGCGCCCCTGGGTATGAAACGGGAAGTCTCGACCGCCGGAGTTCTCAACAAACTCCATCATTTCCTGGCGGGTTACGGACTTGGAGCAGCCGGCGTTCTCACAGGTGGTGGTGAGCATCTCCACGAGCTCGGTGCCGCGGTGGGTGCGGGCCGCCAGCTTGGAGCCGCAGCCGGGTTTGGCGTCGCCGTCGTAGGGAAACTCCGCCACCAGCTTCATGTAACCGAACTTGACGACGATCGTCTTGGGCGGCTCCAGCCGCGCATAGATCTCCTCGTCCGTCATCGCGTCACGATGGCGAGGATCGGCGTCCGCCTCAAAGACGGGCAGCGGAAAGATCGACATGCACGATGCTCATCGCGTCCGGCAGCACGATTGCGTCGCGCCGCCGGCAAGGCAGTCTCGGTCTGTCGTCAGGCCTTTGGGTCCCAATGACCGTCGCCCCCTGACCAGGCGCCGGCTCCATACGCGATGATGGCATTAGTCTAGCCGCCCGAAGCCGGGGCCGACGGGTTCGCCGTGAAGCCGGGGCTGACGGGTCCGCCTTCGCGGACGAGGAAGACCCGGGTACTGACCGCTCGATGTCCGCCACACCCGGACCTTCCTCGTCCCGACAAGTCGGGGCTCGTCAGGTGCGGCTTCAATCAGTATTGTCGGATCGATGCTCGGACATCGGACCCACATGCCGGCCTCCGCCGCTCTGTGGGTGCGCGGATGAAATGGCCGCCGGTGCAGTTGCCAGCCAAATCGAATCTACTGGGATGTGAAAGAAGACCTCCAAGGACCACAAGAATGATTGGGTGAGACAGAGCGAGCATTGTTTGACTGATCCTGCATCTGGGGTAGTGTCTGCGTCGGAGCACGGAATGCCGACCATGAGCTTCGAAGACTCGGTTACCCCCCAGCGGCTACGCAGCTGCCCGCATTGCGGGCTGGTGCAGACGATGCCGGGCGTGCCGGCGGGAATGCGGGCCTGCTGTGCTCGCTGCGGCAGCACCCTGCGAACCCCGGCCAAGCGCCTGGCCGGTAACAGCCGCACTGCCGCCATCGCCACCGCGGCCCTCATTCTCTATCCACTGGCGGTGAGCTTGCCGTTCATCCGAATCGAGAAGTTCGGTCACGCGCATGAAGCGAGCATCGTTGAAGGTGTCAGCACCTTGCTGAGCCGCGGCCATATCATCGTCGGGCTGGTCGTGCTGCTTTGCTCAATGGTGTTTCCGGTACTGAAGCTGGCGGCGTTGGTCGTACTCTCCATGGGCGGGTCGGCGCTTCGACGCCATCATCGGGCCCTGACGTACCGCATGGTCGAGTGGGCTGGTCGCTGGGGCATGCTCGACGTGTTGTTGGTCGCCATCCTCGTATCGGTGCTCAAGCTCGGGGATATGGTGGAGGTCAGCGTGGGACCGGCGGCCCTGGCGTTCACGTTGTGCGTGACGCTGAGCTTGTTGGCCGCTGCCTCGTTTGATCCGCACAGTCTTTGGGAGCCGCAAGCATGACTGATGCACCGCAAAGTGAGGGCGAGACAATCGAAACCCAACGCCCGCTCCCCCAGTCGGTGCTAAGGCCGCAACGGCGGGTGTCGGCGGCATGGCTGGTGCCGGCGGCGGCGCTTCTGCTCGCCGGATGGCTCGCCTATCACGCGTGGTCCGGGCGGGGCGTGACCGTGACGGTGCAGTTGCCTGAGGGCTTCGGGCTCGAACCGGGCGATGAAGTGCGATATCGCGGCATTAAAGTCGGCGAAGTGCGGCGGGTGGAACTGGCTGAAGGTCTCGATGGCATACGGATCACCGCGGCTCTACACACCGAGGCGGACCGACTGGCGTGTTCGGGCAGCCGGTACTGGGTCGTTCGTCCCCAACTGGGTCTGGCCGGGGTGGCGGGCCTGGAGACGCTCATCGGACCCCGCTACTTGGCGGTGCTGCCCGGCGACGGACCCCGTAGGCGCCACTTCATAGGCCTTGCCGACCCGCCTGTGGTGCACACTGTTCAGCCGGGTGATCTGGAAATCATCCTCCACGCCAGCCAGCAGGGCAGCCTCCGACGCGGAGCCCGGGTGACCTACCGACAGGTCCGAGTGGGCACCGTGCTGTCAGTGGGCTTGGCCAGCGATGGCGGCGCCATTGAGGCGCGAGTGCACATCGGCAGGGCGTTTGCACAATTGATTCGGCAGCACACCCGCTTCTGGGACACAGGCGGCGTCGAGGCGAAGCTCGGCCTCGGAGGGCTGTCGCTACAAGTGCGATCGTTGGAAACGCTCTTGAGGGGCTCTGTGGCCCTGGCTACGCCTCCGGAGGCCGGAGACGCTGTTCGCACCGGCCACAGATTCCCCTTTGAGGCCGATCCGCCGGAGGATTGGCTCGAGTGGCAGCCGTTGACGGTCATTGGCAGCTCAATGTTGCCGCCGGGGGCTCCCCTTCCAAACCCCCTGCGGGCCACGATTGGTTGGACGCAGGGCTGGTGGATCGGCCGCGAGCGCTCGCGCCAGGGGTGGGTCCTGCAAATGCCGCACGGGTTGATCGGTCCGGCTGACCTGCTTCGGCCAAATGAGGATGCCGATCGCGAGACGATCGTGCTGGAGATTGCCGGTACTGAGCTGCCGCTGGATACCGAACCAATCTGGGAGTATGGCGGTCTCGCGGTGATTGCTGCTCAGGTGGCGGCGGCGAGCTGGCCATCGGACCGTCTGCGTCCGGCGCGGGAGCCCGAGGATTGTCTGGCGGTCGGGGACCCCACCGCGACACCACTGCCATTGGCCGCCGCCCGCCTCACGCAGCAGCAGGACCTCTGGGTGGTTGACCCGGCGGTAACTGTGGATGACTCCTGGCACGGGGCCTGTGTGGTAGCCCGCGCTGATGGATATTTGGTTGGGCTACTGTTGGTGGAAAAGGGAACGGTGAAAGTCGCCCTGTTGCCGCATCCCGACTCCATCGAGGCGCGGTGAGAGCCGGTGACTTGAGATCGTCATCGAGCCGTCGCCGCGCCCCTACGCACAATAGAGTCGTCCTAGAGCGGTTGCGGCTCAAGTGGAACAACCTGACGAGCCGCGCACCTCCTGTAGGCGGACTCGGCGTGTCCGCCCTTCACCACGGCAAGTGGCCTGCGGAGACCTCACGGTGGCGGGAAGCAGGTGCCGCACGGATTGCCACCGGCAACGGAGCACCACTCGGCAAACAGCTTCGCCAGGTCGAACGCATCGACGCACCCGTCAGGTCCGCCGTCCGGGCCGGAGATGTCCGCGACGGCGAATCCTCCGAGAATCCCCACCGTGCAGCCCTCGCAGGGCGGGTCTACGTCGCCGGGCGGGTCTGGGTCGTTCGCAGAGGAGCACCACGCACCCAGAAGCGTCCCGAGGTCGAACGCATCAACGCATCCGTCGGGGAAGCCGGGGCCGCTCGGACCAGAGATATCGGCGGCGCTGGGGGCGGGGCAATCGGGCAACGCGCTGAAATCCTGCTGTTGGATGACGCCGCTCGGGCACAGCGTCCACTGATTGCCAGCCCCAAAGGAACTCGAGCTCGCCCCATCATCGTATGGGCTCAGCGGTGTGGTACGGAACGACGGGCTTTCCTCAAGCCGAAAGATGTTCTGGTTACTGACTTTATCCTGGTAATACATGATCGAGCCTTCGCCTGCCGGGCCGAAGACCGGCGTCATCAGTTCATCCACGAGCATGAGCCGCCAATTGTCGGCATCGACGTCAAACTGACCGGATATATGTCCCTTGAGATTACTCGTCGTCATGCTCACGTAGGTCGTGTCGAACGTGTTGATATTAATCCACCGGTCGCCGGCGCCCAGATCGAAACTCGTGTCCGAGTCAAGTCCACCTTGTGGGGAGGTCCATTCAATGAAAGTCAGGATGGCGCCGCTACGGATATCCGACCAGAACCGATCATTGCTCAGCACGATGGTTCCGCTTGCACCGCTATCGACACTTTCCCAAATCATCGACCAGTTGCGCATATCGAGGTGATCCTCGATAACGGCCAGTTCAAACCAATCACCTCCGTTAGCAAGGACGCGGCCGAAGAACACATCCGACGCCTGACCTCCGTCCGAATCCGACTTTGCGTCCCCGCCGTTGAGGAATAGATCGTCAGCGACAGCATTGTACCCATTCAGCACGATGCGCTGACACATCCTGCATTCGGTGGCAACGAGCTCGTCACGAAGCGCATCGAGGTTCTGATACGTTCGGCAGGAGAACTCATTCGACCAGCTGTTGAACGAGCCGAAGGAACTACGGGTCCCATCGTCGTACGGACCGCTGGGCAAAGTGGAGTTGCTGGGGTCGTCCTGATACCGAAGGATTTCCCGGCTGTTGACGTTGGTCCCAGAGTAACCAGGCGCGCCTTCACCCGCTGGACCGTATATCACGGCATCGCTGCTGTTGAAGATCGTTACCCGCCAATCGCCGTTGCCTACTGAGAAATTGCCCGATCCGTCTCCGGGCACGTTGGTCGTCGTCTTGGGGACGTACGTCGTGTCAAATGAATTGATATTGATCCACCAGTCGCCGTTACAGGGATCGAAGCTCGTGTCGGTGTCAAGTCCGCCTTCGGCCGTACTCAATTCGGTAATCGTGATGATCGTTCCGGCGCGGAGATCCGACCATAACACATCTTCGCTCAAGAAAATCGTCCCCTCTTTGAGGTTGTCGACTTCCTCCCAGTCCATGCTCCACCCCCTCATGTCGACGTGGTCGGTGATGACGACGAGCTCGAACCAGTTCCCACCGTTCCCCATGACGCGTCCGAAGAAGGTGTCCTCCTTTGTCGAGCACCCAAACCCACCTGGCCCGACGCATTCAGGCGAGGTGGGGTTGCCAAGCCATTTGTTGGACGCAACCGCGTTGTATTCGTTCAAGATCACATCAGCCGCTCTTGCGATGGAGGGGCTGAGCACACTGAGGACGACAAAGGATTGGACCAGACGATGCATGGGCTTTCTCCTGGACTCGCACCCACCACCTCACATCAACGGATTCGGCGGACCGCCGGGAAGCGCCAATTCCATCTGGTGTATAGGATATCGCAGGAGGAGGTCCCAAGATACTGCAGATCCCTGAATTTCCCAGTGTTTGAGGCTCCGAGGGTAATCCCAGGCCGGGGCCGTTGTAGCGAGCGTAGCGGCCCCGTCCGGCCATGAATGGGCCGCCTGCCGGTCGCAGATCAGCAGCCCCGGAAGAGATGTCTTTTATATTTCGGGCATCCTCTTATCTACTTTTCCTAGCAATCACAGGCAGATGTGGGAAGATAGTGGTTGCCCGCCACGGGTTGCAATGCTGCGAGTTGGTGGCATTCTCTGGTCGAGGCGTCACAGCGATGAGTGCATCAAACCAAGACAAGATCGGACCGGCGCGGCTGCCGACTCCGTTATCCGCAAAATATCGGACTGTCGGGTCGATGCTGTGTCGGTACGGCGCCCGTCACTGGCAGCCGTTGTTTTTGGGCCTGGCAGCCGCCCTGCTCGTGGTCGCGGCGCGGCTCGCGCTCCCCTGGCCGCTGCGCGCGCTGGCGGAACAATGGATCCCGTCCGAAGGCGCCCAAGCCCCGTTTCTCTTATCCAATGTCCCGGAAGGCGTGTCCGCGCCCCTGGCCATGGGCGCGGCGTTCTTCGCCATTCTCCTCATTCTCGGTCTCTGCGATTTCATCGAAAGGCTGCACTTTGCCAGGTTTAGCATCGGAACCGTGAAGGACATCCGGGCCGATGCCTTCGCACGGGCGACGCAATCGAACTCGATCGCTCGCAGACGGCCTGGAGACCTGGTGGCGCGCTTGGTGGGGGACACCGCTCGCCTGAAAACCGGGCTGAAGGGGTTCCTCGTCCATGTCGCGACGAATGTTGTCCTGTTCGTGAGCGTCAGCATTGTTTTGTTTGTGCTCAACCCGACGCTTGGCTGGCTATTTGCCGGCGCCGCAACGGTTACGTTCCTCATCACCGCCGCCGGGGCGACCTCGGTCTTTCGGAAGTCTCTTCGAAATCGAAAGAAAGAGGGCGAGCTCGCCGACACCATCCAGCACGGCTTGCGCCGCCGACCCGACGAGGCGCAGTTTCGCAGGCTCAATCGCTCCAGCGGCGAACACGAAGCGTCGGTGACCCGCACTTCCGGCAAGGCCACGTGGGCGACCTACATCGTCTTCGGCGGAACCGTGCTCGTTGCGCTTGTGCTCGGCAGCGGCGCCGTCGAAGCCCATCGGATGACGGCCTCAGACATGCTGCTGTTCATGATGTACGCGTTGATGATGCGCGGGCCGATCGTCCGACTCGCCCGTCAGGGAACTCGTTCAGGCAAGTTCTTCGCGGCAGGATATCGCCTCGCTCAGGTTGTCAGCGATCACCGTCACGTCGATCGGACGGAGGCGGTGCTCCCGAGTCTCGGTCCACTGAGCGAATCTCTCCAGTTGATCGGTGTTTCTGTGATCGGCTCAAAGGCGCGTCAACGAGAGCCGCGGCTAGGTCCCATCGATCTTTCGATCGATGCCGGCGAGCGGGTGGCGGTTGTCGGGGATACCGGATCCGGCAAATCGACGTTGCTGAAAACGATGGCGGGGCGGCACGAGCTCGAAGCAGGCTGCGTTCTTTGGGACGGTATCCGCCTCGATGCCGCGCAGGTCCGGAGCTTGGAGACGCAGGCTGCCTACATCAGTCACCCCGCGAAATGGCGTGCTCGAAAGCTTCGCCACCTGCTGGGGCACGGCGACCAGGCGGGAATCACGAATCTCTCCACGAACTTGAGCCGATCGATCGACTCGATCATCGCGTCCCTTCCGGATGGTCTGAACAGCCGCCTGGCCTCCTCGGATCTCTCTGCCGGCGAGCGTAGACTCCTGTCGCTCGCTCAGTTTCTCAATCAAGATGTCTCGCTGCGGCTGATCGATGATCCGGGCGCGGGACTGCCGCTCAGCCTCGCAGCAGATCTCATCACTGCCCTTACCAGCTCGAAGATTCCCGGAACTGTTGTCCTGGCTCTGAGCGAGCCAATCGCGATCGATCGATTTGATCGCGTGATCGAACTCCGTGATAGGTTGATTATCTTTGACGGGTCTCCGGTTCAATGGAGGAGCGATCACGAGTCGCACTGCCATGCGCTTCAGACGACGGAGAGCACCCGATGATGCAGGCCGTCATTCTCGCTGCCGGCAGAGGACGGCGCCTCGATCCGGTGTCCAACGGCACACCCAAGTGCCTCGTGCGCGTGGGCGGCGAATCGCTCATCGAACGGCAGCTCAAGATTCTTCAGCATCTGGGTATCGATCGCATCGTCGTCGTCGTCGGCTACCAGCATGAGAAGATACGCGCTGTCGTCGGCGATCGGTGCGATTGCATCTTCAACAAACGATATGACGAGACAAATAGCCTCTATTCACTCTGGCTCGCCCAACATTGGGTAACCGGATCATTTGCCCTCATGAACTGCGATGTGCTTGCGCATATCGACATTTATCAAAGAGTAGTGGCTGCCCACGGATGCGCCCTTGCATTCGACAGTTCATCCGGGGTCGATGATGAGGACATGAAGGTGAGTGTTCGAGACAAAATCGTGCATGCGCTGGGCAAGGAACTGCAAGCCGACCGTGTCGACGGCGAGAACGTCGGCGTGCTGAAGTTCGACCGCATCGGTGCACGCCTGCTGTTCCAGGAGGTAGACTGGTTGATTCGTTCCGGCGCCGAACAGGACTGGGCGCCCGCCGCCGTTGACCGATTAGCCCGACGGGTTCCCATTCGCGCTGTGGACATCGCCGGCCTGCCATGGACCGAGATCGATTTCCCGAGCGATCTTCAGGTCGCGGCGCAGGACACCTTGCCGGCGATCATGCTCCACGGCTCGTCATGGCTGGATCGCAAGACAACTCCTCACGCGGTGTCCGCCTTACCCGCGCAAGGCCCCACCGGCGCGAACGGCGCTGCCATGCCGGCACGAGACCTGCCGTGAGAGTCCTATTCTCCGGATACGCCCACGTTCACTTCGTCTGTTTTCGACCGCTCTACGAGCGCCTGGTTGCGCTCCCGGATGTCGAGCTCTTTGTGTCCGGGGGGTTGCGCGAAAAGGCCCCCGACGGTTATGCGTACGACGTGCAGGCCATGTACGCGCCGTTTGGAATCCCGCAATCTCGCATGTTGACGGTTGAGGAGCTTGCAAACGAGGATTTCGATGTTCTCTTTGCGGCGAACTCGAAGCTGATTCTGCCGCGACGGGTGGACACGCGGATACAGATTTTCCACGGCATCTCGTTTCGAAACCGTGCGGTGAGGCCGGCGAACATGGCGTGTGACCATTACTTCATGGCCGGCCCATACATGCACCGGAGGTTCGTGGAAGCCGGTCTCTTTCAAGAGAACGACGCCCGCGCCCTTCCCATTGGGTTCATGAAGACGGATCGCCTGGTCAACGGTGATTTGGATCGCCAGGCGGTGCTTGATCGGTACGGTCTCGATCGTACCCGCCCCATCATTCTTTACGCTCCGACCGGACAGAAGCACAATTCCCTTGAGAGAACCGGCGAACAGGTCATCCGTGAGTTGAAGAGCACTGGACTCTACAATCTGCTTATCAAGCTGCACGATCATCCGAGGAACAGGCAGATCGATTGGCGCGATCGCCTCCGCAAGTTTGAAGATGATCAATGCAAGGTCGTCCAGGAGCTTGACGTCGTTCCGTTGCTGTTCAGCGCAGATCTCTTGATGAGTGACGCGTCCTCGGTCACGAACGAATTTGCATTACTGGATCGGCCCATGATCTATCTCGATGTACCGGAGCTAATGGAACGCGCTCGAGCCGTAAAGGATTCGATGCTTGATCTGGAGCGCTGGGGTCGTCGCGGCGGGATCGTTGCCCGGGACGGGGATGACATTGTCGCCTTGGTGGAATCTTCGTTGTGCAATCCGATGGCCCACTCCGATGAACGACGTGCAATGGTGCGAGATCTCTTTTACAACCCGGGTGAGGCCACATCGGCCGCTATGACCTGGCTGGGCAGACAAATCGGCGTCGGCGCCGAGCGCCTGCTTGGTGCTGCGAGGTAGGGTATGCGCGCCTTCACCGAGAGTAGGCTCACACGCGCAACATCCTCGACCAGGTCTGAGGTTGAGCAGCCGTCGCCTGGTGATCCTGTTCTTGCCGGAGTCACGTCGCTGCGCGAACCGAGCGTGCTCTTGGAGGCGGTGCGCAAGGCATGGCTAGCGGCGGGTGAGCCGGCGACGGTATGTACCGCCAAGGTCGTTCAGGTTCACTACAAGCCGTATCAACGAGCACGTCTGCTTATCGCGGTGGCCGCAGCAGAACCTGGCGCCACTGAACCGACGATGACCCAGCACCTGTTTGTGCAGGTCTTCCGGACGGCTGCCCAAGCACGCGGTCGCATCAAAGCCGCCGATGCAAAGCACGCGCTGCAGTGCGCCGGGCCAGCCGTCTTCCTCCTGCCCGACCAGCGGGCGGTGGCGTGGTCGCTGCCCAATGCGCCCCGGCTTCGAGCGGCCAAGGTCGGCCTTCACCCCGAGAAGCTCCGCAAGCTCCTCAGGAAGCTCGCCAGAAAGCAGGGCCTCTGCCCGGACGTGGTCCCGATACGACCGGCGCTTCCCCAGCTCATACGCTACGTTCCGCGGCGCCGCGCGTTGTTCCGGTTGGCTCCGGTTCCGCATCTGACCGAGGCGCCCTTGTACATCAAGGTCTACGAGCCGCGCGCCTTCAACCGCGCCAAGGCGAATCTAAAGATCATTAACCTCGCGGCATCACAGCAGAATCTGGATTTCACGGTGCCAAAGCTCGTTGTGTCAAGCTCGCGCCGCCGGGCGCTGGTGATGGACACTGTTCCCGGCGAGTCCTTCACGACACTTGTCAACGCGTCTCAGACCGACGCGTACGAACGAGTCGGGCGCGCGATTGCTTCGCTGCACGCCTCTAGTGTCGACCCCTTCTCTTCCTGGAGGCCGGTCAGCGAGCTGAAGGCTCTCGCTCAGGCGATGCGTGATGTGAAGGTTGCGCTTCCACATCTGGCTCAGGAAGTCGACGAAACGTTGGCTGAGCTGAACCAGCGAAGACCGCGAACCTCGTCCGATGAACGGGTCCCGCTACACGGCAATCTGTTTGGTGATCAACTGCTCGTGGCCAACAACCAGGTGGGTCTGGTCGATTGGGATGATCTGAGCTTTGGAGACCCGATGTTTGATCTGGGTCGATTGCTCGCGCATCTGCGCTTTCTGGCGATTCGCCGGCCGCAAATCGGCATCACTGTCCTGGGCGGCTTGGCAGAGCTGCTTGCCGCCTACTGCTCACGGCGCGGTGCCGATATTGAGTGGCGCCGTCTGGAGTGGCACACACAGGTGGCGTTGCTGATGCGCGCGAAGATCTCAGGCTTGCGACCCTTGACGAGAACCTGGAAAGAAGAGCTCACTGATACTTTGACGCTGGTGCATCACTCGCTCAAGAGTGGATTGGATTGGGTGCGCACGCTGCCCGATTCAATCCGCTAGGGCGCAAGTCTTCCATCGAACCCAGACTACGCCGCCCGACGAGCTTGGAACCTCAGCCACCATCTGCCGAGGTGGCCGCGCCTGCCGCAGATCCGTGGCCGCAGGAGCCCCCGTGCGACCGCAACGCTCACGCGCACGGCCCCCAGTTGGCTACTAGCGTGAGCAGGTCAAGGATGCCGACGGTGCCATCGTTGTTGAAGTCCGGTGGGCAGGGCGCCGCGCACCTACGGGAAGCATGTGCCGCAGGGGTTGCCGCCGAGGAACGAGCACCACGCGGCCAGCAGCTTCGCCAGATCAAACGCATCGACGCAACCATCCGCCACATTGGCCGCACCGGAGATGTCCGCGAGGGCGAGATTCGCGGGGCTGCAGTTCTCGCACGGCGGGCTCGGCGGGTTCGGATCGTTGACGGCGGAGCACCACGCTCCGAGCATCGCGCCGAGATCGAAGGCGTCAACGCAGCCGTCAGGCACACCGCCCGGCCCGGTGAGATCGCCCACGCATGACAGCGCTAGGACGGTGATCGACAAAGTGGTGTCGCCGTTGGTGAAGTCATCGGACACGTCATACCGGTCGGGGCAGATCACTTCAACGCCGAGGTCCGTAATGCCGAGGCCGGCGGTGAGAATGACAAACTGCTGGCCGACTTGGGGAACAGAACCCTTGATAGGTACGACATGCAGCACACTGCCGCTGTTCAGTGTCGCGTCCTCGGTGATCTCAAGCAGATCGGAGCTTCCATCGTCGGCGTTCAGCTCGACGAGAAGCGTGCTCCCGGCCAGTTGTTCGTATCTTCCGCCTACGGTGAGCGTGCCGATGCCGTCGCCGGGCGAGATGGTGCCGCCGTCCCGATTGGCAATAGTACCGCCCAGAGAGCCGCCACCGCTGAGGGTACCGCCGTCATTGACGTTGATCACGCCGGCGACCGATCCCTCAAGGATCAGTTCGCCGCTGTTGATTTCGGTATCGCCGATGTACGTGTTGACGCCCGCTAAGGTCAGCAAGCCGCTGCTATCGAGGGTCAATCCTCCCGTGCCGCTGATCACACCGCTGAGGGTGAGGTCATTGGTGCCGGAGACGGTAAGCAGGTTCCCGCCGTTGACGATGTTGTTGCCGACGTCCCGGGCATTGTTGTTCGATTGAATGGCGGTGTTGG